>NZ_JBHSMA010000004.1:0-613679 GCF_042655385.1 Larkinella bovis
CACCGACCCCAATGGCGATGCCCTGAGCTATACCCTGACGGGGCTGCCTGCGGGCCTGAGCTTCGATACGGGCACCCGCACCATTTCGGGAACCCCCACAACGGCGGGCAATGCGACGCTGACCTACTCGGCCACCGATACCAAGAGTGCCCCGGTTCCGGTCACCCTCACCCTGGTGGTCAATCCGGCAGGCACCCCGCCGGCCAATCAGCCTCCGGCAGCCCCAGCGGTTTCCACCCTGACGGCTACGGTCAACGCGGCCTACAGTGTGCAGTTGCCAGCCTTCACCGATCCCAATGGCGATGCCCTGAGCTACACCCTGACGGGACTGCCCGCTGGTTTGAGTTTCAACACCGGCACCCGCACCATTTCGGGAACGCCAACGGCAACTGGCAGTGTTAATCTGACCTACTCGGCCACCGACAACAAGAGCGCCCCCGTCACCGTGACGGTGACCCTGACCGTTACCAATGCGACACCGCCAGCCGGCGGTGTGTCAGGGCCAGGGAATTATGATGGCTACTTGGATGTCGTTAATTGCTTTGGCAGTATTCAGGGGTGGGTCTGGGATCGGGATAAACCCAATACCGTCATAGCCCTGGAGTTCCTGGATGGGTCGACCGTGATTGGTCGCGTCGATGCCAATATTTACCGCGACGACCTGAAAAATGCCGGAAAAGGCAATGGTATCCACGGGTATGCATTTGAGGTTCCGGCTTCGATTAAAGATGGCCAACCCCATACCATCAGCGCCCGGGTGCCCAACAGCACCTTCCTGCTAAAAGGATCGCCCAAAACGTTGAACTGCCCCAACGGAGGCCGGGAGGCTGCTCCCACCGCCGAACTGACGACTGAACTGACCGTTAGCCCCAACCCCACCACCGGACGGTTTATGATTAGCTACCGGTTGGCCGACCAGAAAACCGCCCAGTTGCAGGTTGTGGATGTACTGGGCCGGATTATGTGGCAACACGGTATTGTTGGAAACGGGCAGGTGCAGCACGAAACGGTCGACTTGAGCGAGGGCGGAACCGGCCTGCACTTTGTCCAGCTGAAAACCGGCGGACAACAACTGATCCAGCGTGTTCTGATCAATCGCTAAAGAATCATTTATAGTGCAAAAAAGCCGCAGACTCATCATCTGCGGCTTTTTTGTTACGACGATCCGGTATTTACCGGATCGATAATACCTTAAATTCCGTCCGGCGGTTGCGTTGGTGCTCGCTTTCCGTGCAATCGACATCATTGGTACAATTGTTCAACGGAAGCGACTCTCCATAACCGGCGGCAATCATTCGTTTGCGGCTAATGCCTTTGGATGCCAAATAACTAACCACTGAATTGGCCCGCTGCGCCGATAAATACCGGTTATAAATCGCATCGCCCCGGCTATCGGTATGTGAGCGGATTTCGACCGTCAGCAACGGATATTTCTGCATCGTTGCCACCAGTTTATCCAGTTCGCGGGAAGCATCGGGCCGAATGGTCCACTTGTCCAGATCGTAATAAATATTATCGAGCTGAACGATATCGCCGACCCGCAGCATATTCAGATCCGCCGAAAGCACTTTGGCCGTTGCCTTCGAACCTATTTTCCTGATCCGGCTGGTGTTGGTTCCGTACCGCTCTTTCGAGGCACTGAGCGTATAATCACAGCCTTCTGTCAGCTCGAATTCATACCGCCCGTCGGAACCGGTGACGAGTTGCCGAATCGCGCCATCGCAGTCGTTCTTTAAATTGATGGTTACGCCTTCGATCGGTTTCCGGTCTTTTTCACTCATGACGGTTCCCCGAATCCGGGCTTTCTGCGAATCGGCAATGTCCCAGCCGTCGTTGTCGTTTGGCCGGGGCGGTGCATACTGAACCGTATCAATCACTTTAGGGGGCTGATTCAGCGCAACTTCCAGTCGGGAAGGTGAATCGTCCGTGAGTGAACTCGTTGAAAATCCGACGGTGCTGGTAACATAACTGTCTCTGGAAGCCCGAAAAATAAAATCGTTGTTGGACTCCAGACATAGCTGGACCAAACCGTCCTTTTTCGTGACCACCGTCCGGCTTTTCTGCCCTTCACCCTGCGCTTTGATGTCGATGACAACGCTGTCGATGGGTTGTTGGGTTACTTCATCGTAGAACCGCAGCGTCAGGTTCCGGCAGCCATAGAGCGAACTTTCCCGCACAAACCGGAAAATATCGTCGTTGCCCTTCTGGCGATTGGTACTAAAATAACCGCCGGTGCGGTTTCCGTCGGTAATCAGCCCAAAATCGTCCATGTCCGAATTGATCGGCGCTTCGAGGTGTTCCACGGGCCCCGCGGCAACCCCATCGACCAGCGGAGCGTAATAAATGTCCAACCCGCCCAGCCCTTTCCGGCCATCGGATGCAAAATAGAGATTGCCCCGCTCGTCGATAAACGGAAATAAATCATTGCCTTTCGTATTGACTTCTTTACCCAGATTAACCGGTTTGGTCCACTTCCCGTTTTCATTCCGGGAAACGTACAAGTCTGTTCCGCCAAAACCGCCGGGCATATCCGAAGCAAAAAACAGCATCCGATTGTCTTTGCTCAGGGCCGGGTGCCCAACCGAGTAATCATTGCTGTTAAAGGGTAATTCTTCGATATTCGTCCAGGTGCCACTTTGTTGCACGGCCGTATACAGTTTCAGGTTCGTTACCCCTTCGCTACTCTGGCGCACCCGGCGGCCATCGTAATTATTCCGGGTAAAAACCATTCGATAGCCGTCGTTGAAAAACGAAACCGGTCCTTCGTGGTATCGGCTGTTGATCGACTTGCTGAAGGGCTGAACGCCTTTCGCATACCGCAGACCTTCCGAAATGCTGACGCCATCGTACCCGCCAATCGTGCGCGAATCATTGGCCGAAGCGCGGCTGCGCAGACTCTCCGCCCGGTTTTTAGGACCAGCTTTCGAAACCGGTTTTACCAGTGTACCGTCCGCCTTGATAATCTGACTGACGTTCAACTGCTGGCGATCCTGCACGTAATACAGATCGAGGTAACTGCTTCCCCCGCCCTTGCTGGCGGTTTCAAGGGCCGCACTACCCTTTTTTCCGGACACAAACACCAACCCGTCGTGGTAATACATCGGGCTGAACTCCGCATTGGCGGTGTTGAGTGCCAGCACTTCCAGCCGGTAACGAGTCGGCGTTTTTTTGCCGATGCCCCCGGTACCAGAGCCAACCAAAACGGGACGTTCTATTTCGGCGGTTTTTGCCCGCAGTTTGTTGTATTTCTCGTACATACTCTGCGATTCGGTGTACTTTCCGTTGCTGGCCAGTGTCTGCGCGTAGTGCAGGTAGACCACGGCCTGCGGCCCCGTGAGTTCCGTCGCGGTTGTTACTTCGGCATACGCTTGTTCGGCTTTTTTCAGATCACCGGCCAGTTGATAGGCATGCGCCCGGTTAGCCTGGGCCGTGATGCGTTGTTCGGCGGTCAGTTTCGCTGCCGAATCAGTAAGCAGTTGGGTATAGAGCTCAATAGCCCGACCGTAGGCTTTCAGGGTATACTGGCGGTTGGCCTGTTGCAGCAGCGTGTCGGATTGTGCGGTACACTGGCCTGTCGCCCAGACGGCCAGACCGCAGGACAACAACAGCATTTGCCAGCACTTTAAGATAAATATGCCCATAGTAAAAGGATGATCTGGCGAACGAATTCCATCAGACCAGGTTCAGTCGTTAATTCTATCAGCTACCCGGCGCCGGTTATGAACCATAACTATGCCATTGTATCATTTACAAGAACAAATGGAGCATATTGCTTGTAAAAACAAATTTTTACCTTCTATTTCCGGACTATTGCTGCACCATTTACTCCCTTACTGGTAACAAAACGATATTCACACAAATCATGCCATTCAAAAACCGGATTTTGTGCGGATGGAGTTATTGGACCGTATGAATAGTAAAACGGACTGAGTAAAAAAAGCCGCCCGGAAACAACCGGACGGCTTTGGGCCTTCTTACTCAACTTGATTATAACTCGGCTGTCACCTTGATCTTCGTATAATACAAGGTCGTCACCCCTTCAAAACCGGAATCCGTACCGACCAGCAGCCATAACTCCCCGGCATCGTTGGTCTTGATCGTAATGGGTTTCTCCGTTTTACGCTGAATGAGTTTATACTGTGTAACATCGTCCCCAGCTCCAATCGTACCCAATACCGGCACGGTGTCACTATCCTCGGCTTGGTTTCCTTTCGGGATGTTCAGGCGGTATTCGTTGCCCTCCTTCACCGACTTCGGCTCAATGACGGATGCACCGGCTTTCAGGTATACCGCGCTGCCCGGCGAGCCACCGATTCCCGCGCTGTTGTTGGCATACTTCGACGCCAGTTCCACCTCGAAACTTACTTTGTAGGTCTGGTTCGGCCGCAAACCCGTCACCTTCTTCTTCAGAAACATAAACAGATCGTCAGGACGATTATGGCTGGAAACCATAAATGCTTTCTTAGACGAATCCAGGGGCGCTGGCAAAGCCTTATGTCCCGACTGAAATTCGAGGATATCCTTCTGATCCAGGGGGTAATCGGTTAATTCGGCGACCCACCCATCGGTACTAGCCTCAAAATTAGAATTAACGATCGTTGTCGGCCCATCCGGCCCCACTTCACTATCCTGACAGGCTGCGCCCACCATGATCAGGAAGGCGGCAACTGTCCATTTTACTAACTTCATAGGGATACTGTTTTGTTAAAAATGTGGTGTGGTAGCTACCGATTCAATGACCCCGGTTTTAAAAACACCGTTGGAATCCGGTTTACTTTTTGTCCATTTTTTTGGCCACCTCCGAACCATCCGACAGAGAATGAGCGAGTTTCACCAGGCGAATAAATTCACTGCGGTAGCCTTCCGGATCACGACCCAGGGCCTGCCGGGCGTTGGTTTCAACCCGTTTGTAGTCGGCCCTGCCCTTAAACTCGGAATCGCGGAGCAGTAAACCGAACTCGGCCACCGAAGCCGCAAACCGGAAATCAGCGGAGGTCGTATGCCACGGCTGCGGTTGGTTGCCGACGGCCTGCGTCATCAGCTGGCTGGTCTCGCTATCCGGTTTTTTATACCGGATTTTCAACGTTAACAGTTCGTTTGAAGCGCCCGTCGTCGCCGGTTGGCGCTGGTATTTCAGCGCATCGATTTTTTGCAGATACGGACTTTCAACCCCTGCCGGAATGATTTCGTACAAGGCCGTGACGGTATGCCCCGAGCCCATCTCACCCGCGTCCTTGCGGTCGTCGTGGAAATCTTCGTTATTCAGCATCCGGTTTTCGTAGCCTATCAGCCGGTAGCCCTGCACCCGCACCGGATTGAACTCCAGTTGCAGTTTTACATCCTTCGCCACCGTGAACAGGGTGCCGCCGAATTCCTTGCCAAACACCTTCTGCGCTTCCTGTAAATTGTCGATGTAGGCGTAATTCCCGTTGCCTTTATCAGACAACGTTTCGAGTTTATTGTCTTTATAATTGCCCATCCCGAAACCCAGCACACTCAGAAAAACTCCCGATTTGCGTTTTTCCTCAATCAGCCGCTGCATCTCACCATCGCTCGCAACGCCCACGTTAAAATCGCCATCCGTTGCCAGAATTACGCGGTTATTGCCATATTGGCGGAAGTTTTCCTGGGCTACCTGATAGGCCAGCCGGATACCTTCGCCCCCCGCCGTCGAACCACCCGCCGTCAACTGGCTGATGGCATCTTTGATCTTCTGCCGCTCATTGCCCGGCGTTGACGGCAAGACCAGCCCGGCGGCTCCGGCGTAGACGACAATCGCGACCCGGTCCTGCGGCCGCAGTTGATCGACCAGCAGATTTAAGGCCGATTTCACGAGCGGCAGCTTGTTTTCGGACTCCATCGAACCCGATACATCGATCAGAAAGACTAGGTTCGACGCGGGCAGGTTGCCGGTCGGAATGGTTTTGGCCTGTAAACCGATCCGAAGCAGTTGCAGACCCGGATTCCAGGGCGATTCGGACAACTCGGTTTTCACCGCCACCGGATCATGTCCGCGGGGCTGCGGATCATCGTACTCGAAATAATTGACCATTTCTTCGATCCGAACCGCATCTTTGGGAGGCAGCTGCCCCCCGTTTAGAAACCGCCGGATGTTGCCGTAAGCCGCCCGGTCTACATCGACAGAAAAAGTAGTAACGGGTTGATTCCGAACCTGTCGAAAACCGGTTTCGTCAATTTTGCTGTAATCTTCGGTATTGAAAACCGGGGCGGACTGCATTTTATAGACCACGGATGACGGCCTGCCGGATGCCATCCTTCCGACCGCGCCCGTGGCACTTTGTTTCCGCTGCGTGGCGTAGCCCACCGCTACCACCTCCTGCAAAGCCTGCACGTCCGCGTTCAGCTTTACATCGACACTGGTTTGCGTATCGACTTTCATCTCCGTTTTCTGAAAACCGATGCCTTGAAAAATCAATACCTGAGGGCCATCCGGAACAGCAATGGTATAGCGTCCGTCGGCATTGGTAGAGGTGGAGGCCAAAGCCCCTTTGAACGAAACCGTAATACCCGGTAAGGGCCGGTGGAAACTGGCATCAGTAACGCGACCGGTGAGGGTGCGGCCCGGTCGAGTTGTGGCAACAAACAGCAGGCCGAGCAGCAGAAGTGAAAAAATAGTGCGCATGGTCGTATGGAATTAGCGTGGCTTTTTTCTCCTATGGATGCAGACCCGGTTTGAATTCCATACGGTACGGGATTATTTTTTTGTAAGTTCGCAAGGCAGCCGTGCTAATACTATGTTTTTTAAGCAGTTCCGTAAACCAAAACCCGTTACCGATGCCGAATACGTGTCGGCCTACCAGGCCACGGGCGACCTGGAATTGCTCGGTCAATTGTACGAACGGTATATGGATCTGGTGTTTGCGGTTTGCTACAAGTACCTGCGCGACGAGGAAGAAAGTAAAGACGCGGTCATGCAGTTATTCGAGCAATTGATCACGGATGTGCGGAAATACGACATTCAGAATTTTAAAAGCTGGCTCCATTCGACGACCCGCAATTATTGCCTGATGCAGTTGCGCCAGCGGAAAACCGTTACGGGCGAACACGACGAAGACGCCGACATCCTGCCGATGCCGCTGACGGTCTGGCCCGAAACCGACGGTCCGGATCTGGAGACGAAACTACATCAGATGGACGATTGCCTGAAAACGCTGTCGGACGAACAACGCACCAGTATTTCGCTGTTTTACCTGAACCAGAAAACCTACGCCGACATTGCCGAACTAACGGGTTATGATCTCAAAAATGTGAAGAGCCACCTGCAAAATGGCCGGCGCAACCTGAAAATCTGCATGGAAAAACGCCATGAGTGACACCCATCGACATACCGCCCCCCTGACCGCCGACGACCTGCAACAATACCGGGCCGGAACACTCTCCGCGGCCGAACGACATCGGGTGGAACGACTGTTACTCGAAAACCCGTTTTACGCCGAAGCGCTGGACGGCCTTGAAGCAATTGAAAATCAGAACATTGCCCTGAACCGGATATCGGATGAGCTGCGCGGGCGTTTGCAAAACCGGGTGCAGAATTCAAACAGACGGCGGTTGCCGTTCTGGATCCCGGCGGCTGTTGCTTCGGTCGTGCTGGTGCTCGGTATGGGCTTGTATGTCTGGTTACCGAAAAGCCTGGAAACACCGGAGACAAGCTCTGCCGCCCGGGTAACCACTTCCCCAAAAACGGCCCTGCCCATCGACGATCCCCCAACCCGCCAACCGGAACCGCTTGCTAAAAAAGTGGTGGAGCAAAACCGTCCACCGAGCACTCGAAAAACCGCAGAACCGCACAACAACCGGGCGGTTTCGCCAAATGAGCTAGTGGCAACCTCGACCCACCCGGCGGAAGTGGAAGAAAGGCGGTTTTCGGCAACTCCGGCACCCGCCGGGGCCCGCACCCAGGCATTTAGAATAGCCGAATCGGCCCCACGCCCTGGCTTTACGGGCCGCGTTATCGATGAAAATAATCTGCCGTTGGCGGGCGTTTCGGTGCTGATTAAAAATTCCCCCCGTCGAACGATCACCGATACAACCGGTCGATTTCGATTGACTCAGCTGCAAAAAACCGACACCTTGCAGTTTATTCATCTGGGTTACCTCAAACAGGAAGTCAGGGCTACTGATCTGCCAGTCACCTCTCTCCAGTTACACCCCGACACCCAGACCCTGGCGGAGGTGGTTATAATGGGGGATAAAGTCCAGCAACGGGTTGCACTGACGGGACGTATGGCCCAAAAACCTTCCCAACTCATCAACCCGCAGGCTCCGCCCAACTTCCAAACCTATCTGGACAAAAACCGTCGAATGCCCCCCGAAGCAAAGGAAAAAGGCATTTCAGGTACGGTACGGCTCCGATTCACCGTTACGGAAAATGGGATTGTCAGCCGGATTATGGTGGTGAAGTCACTCGGTTACGGCTGCGACGAAGAAGCCATCCGACTGATTCAGGAAGGTCCACGCTGGCAACCCGCCCTCCGAAAGGGCAAACCGCACGCGCGGGTTGTCGAACAGGAAATTGTATTTTGAAAATGTCCGGTAATTAAAACCGTTTACAGAAATTAAAAGGCTGCTTGGGCAGCCTGCATTTTTACCGTTCGGGATTCAATCAAACGCATGGACAAAAACCTTCGTGATGTGGATGAAACCCGTATCTTTGCGCAATTTGACGTATATTAAAACATTTACTAAACACAACAGTTTAATGAATGCGAATCAAATCCACTACATAAGAATGACTCAACTAAATTGCACAATGAAAAGAGGAATAATCGTTGGCATGGTTTTTCTGCTTGCCAGTGCATCGGGTTTAATGGCCCAAAAGCAACGTTGGAGCGCAGGTCCCCGTCTTGGTCTTAATATTTCCAGTCTGTACGGGAAAAACAGTTATTATGATGCGAAGCTGGGGCTGGTTGCGGGTGGCTTTGTCAGTTACAGCTCCATCAATCACTTCGGCATCTCGGCGGATGTGCTGTATTCACAGCGGGGCGGCAAATACGATAATCCCAGCGACCGGAGCAGCCATACGCAGTTTCTCAACTACCTGGAAATTCCGGTTGTAGCCCGCTACTACCTGAATCTAAGCGGAAATTTTCGGCCTAACCTTTTTGTGGGTCCTTCGTTGGGCATCCTGCTGAATTCCAAACGGACGAATTCCATTAATCAGGGACAATCTTATCCGGATGCGAAAACCGATGATGAGTTTGAACCCCTTGATCTGGGCGGAACCGCCGGTTTTCAAGCGAACTTTAAAGTGAAAGATCGGCAGCGTTTTCTGATCGATGCCCGCTATACGCTCGGCCTTACGAATGTCCGGACGAATGCCTCGCCCTGGCTCGGCAACTCTACTTTTTCGTTCACCCTCGGTTATAGCTTTGGGGTTGGGCGAAGTTATTAAAAAGTAAAATTCCTGGCGGGCTTTCGTGGATGCGTTTGGGGCAGGGATTCCTTGCACAGCCTCAACACAAACACTAAAGCCCGCCTTGTCGTTTAATGACCATATAAGGCTTTCGACGCGGCTTCGTATTTATCCCCGGCCACCCATTGCGGACGCGTCGGTTTATCAGCAATCAGTCGGGCCGTGTATGCAAATGCCTGACAAAACCGCAGCAGGTACCCGAAGTCGACGGTATCCGGATTGTCGGCTGCCTGGTGATAATACTTGAACAGGCTGGCATCGAATTGCTTAAAACCGGCCGAAAACGTGGGCGCTGGTATCCCCTTCACCGCGAAATTGACGTTATCAGAACGGTCGAACAGGTTTTGTTCGGGCGAAGGATCGGCAAAAACACCCAGACCGAACGCCTTGCTGGCGGTTTCAATTTCGGTTTTGGCACCGGTCCGGTTCAGGCCGACCACCGAAACAATGGTGGTATCATTGTATCCCGCCCCGTCGCTATTCAGGTTAAAAATAGTTTGTTTCAACGGCACCAGCGGATGTTCGGCGTAATAACGACTGCCGAGCAAACCCAGTTCTTCCCCCGTCAGGGCTATGACCAGAACCGACCGTTTCGGACGCTGGGCCTGCAAGGTTTTTGCCGACGCCAGCAGCGCGACGGTTCCGAAGGCATTGTCCCGCGCGCCGTTGAAAATGCTATCGGCCGACGTATACGGCTGACCGCCCTGTTTGCCAACGCCGACGTGATCGAAATGGGCCGTCAGTAACACATATTCGTTTTTTAGTTTGGGGTCCGTCCCTTCGATTACCCCGGCCACATTGACCGCGTCGATAATCCGCTGCGACCGGCCCGACGTCTGCACACTCACCGTTTGAACGGCGTCTTTCAACTGGCTCAATTGATTTTTTCCGTTATCCACCCACAGGTGCAACAGCGTCGGCAACTCCGTCGCGGAAGCCAGCGAGAGCTGTTCGTTCTGGAACGACCGCGTGACAATCGGCCACGGATACGTTCCGCTCGTATACAATTCAATCAGCCCAACGGCTCCTTTTTCGGCCGCCAGTTGCCGCTTCTGTTCGGACGCGGTAAATAACGCCCGGTTCGTCGTGGCTTCCGGCGATCCTACCTGCGCCACCACAATTTTTCCCCGCACATCGCGTCCGTTGTACCCGTCGGCTCCATCGGTCAGACCATAGCCTACATACACCGTTTCGGCTTTCAGATCGGTTTTAGGACCGCTGATAACGACAAACTGGTTGCCCGCCTGTAACGAATCCGCCCCGATCCGGAGCCGGGCAAAAGCGGCCGGTTTGGCTTGCAGAAACGGAATTTTCTGGTAATAATCGGTTTGACCCGCGACCGGTTTCAGACCGAGCATCCGGAACTGTTCGGCGATATAACGGGCTGCCACCAGGTTGCCCGGTTCGCCCGTCCGGCGGCCCTGCAACTCATCGGCGGCCAGAAAACGCAGCTGGGCTTCGAGTTCCGTTCGGCTGAGTTTCGATTCGGGTAGTTTGGAAACCGGCTGAGCCAGCGTGGTCGCCGTGACGAAAAAACCGGCGGCTAAAAAGAGGTACGATTTGAGCATTTCGTTGATGATCTATGAATGAAGGCTGTGTTTAAAGTGGTTTTCTCCGCGTTCGGCCATGGCCCGCAGCCGCTGCGTCGGACGAAACCGTTCCCCGTACGCATCGGCCAGCCGGTCGGCTTCCCGCACGAAGTTCGTGATTCCCACGTAATCGACAAAAGATAAAGCGCCCCCCGTATACGTCGGAAAGCCCCAGGCCAGAATAGAGCCAAGGTCGGCATCGAGCTGGGAGCGAATAACTCCCTCCTCAAAACAGCGCACGGTTTCCATCACCTGTCGGTATAAAAGGCGGTTTTTAAGTTCTTCCAACGAGGGTTGACGATCAGTGGGTGGAAAAAGGTCGTGCAGACCCGGCCAGAGGTATTTGGATTCATTCGCCGGATAGTCGTAAAAACCGGCTTTTGCTTTCTTACCCAACCGGCCCCGTTCGACCAGCTTCTTTGCCACCTGGTAAGCGGTATCGCCTTCGGTCAGCGCGCCATCCTGAAGGCTCTGGTCCGCAATTTTGTAGATCAGCTCCAGCGAAACTTCGTCCGAAACCGCCAGCGGCCCCACGGGCATTCCGGCATTCTTTCCGGCATTTTCGATCAGAACCGGATTGACGCCCTCGGTCAGCAGTTCCATCCCTTCCGCCGTGTAGGTCGTAAAAACCCGCGACGTAAAAAAGCCGCGCGAATCATTTACCACAATCGGCGTTTTTCGAATCTTCTTGACAAAATCCAGCGCCACCGCCAGCGCGTAGTCCGACGTTTGCCGGCCCCGGATCACCTCGACCAGTTGCATTTTATCGACCGGCGAAAAGAAGTGCAAGCCGATGAAATGGTCGGGCCGGGCCGACGCCATTGCCAGACCGCTGATCGGGAGCGTGGACGTATTGGAGGCAAAAATGCCGTTTTCGGCCAGCTTCGGTTCGGCCTCCCGGGTTACCTGCGCTTTTAACGCCCGGTTTTCAAAAACCGCTTCGATAATCAGATCACAGTCCTGTAAATCAGCAAGTTCAGCGGAAGGTGTAATAAGTCTTACGGTAGCTTCGGCCTTTTCGGGCGTTCCTTTCCCGCGTTCAATGGCTTTCTCCAAAACCGCCCGCGCGTAGTCTTTGCCCTTCCCGGCGGCTTCGACGGATACGTCTTTCAGCACGACCGGAATCCCCGCTCCCGCGGCAACATACGCAATGCCCGCGCCCATCATACCGGCGCCCAGAATCCCCAGCTTTTTAACATCCGTCGGCGGAATGTGCTTCGGGCGGCTGACGCCTTTGTTCGCTTCGTTCAACCCCAGAAACATGGTCTGAATCAACCCTTTGGCAGCTTTCGAGGTCGCCACCTGCACAAAATACCGCCCTTCGATCACCAGTCCACGGTCGATATTCACCTGCAATCCTTCGTAAACACAGGACAGAATCGCAATGGGCGCGGGATAATTTCCGCGTGTTTTTTCCATGACCATCGCTGTTCCGGCCCCAAAAACGCGGGCGCCCGTTGGGCTTTGAACGGCGCCCCCCGGTGGTCTAACGTTTTCCTTTCCGACAATCTGACCGGTTTTTGGGTCGCGCTCGTCCCACGGTTGCAGGGGGCTGGGGTTGGCCTCGATCCAGGCCAGCGCTTTTTCCAGCAGTTCCTCCCGCGAGGTGACCAGCTCGTCGATCATACCAAGAGCCAGCGCTTCTTTCGGGCTAACCCGCCGTCCTTCCAGCAGCAGCGGCAAGGCGGTTTCCAGCCCAAGGAGACGGGGCAACCGCTGGGTTCCGCCCCCGCCGGGCAACAACCCCAGCGTTACTTCGGGCAACCCGATCACGGCTTTCGGACTGTCGAGCGCAATGCGGTGATGACAACCCAGACACGCTTCGTAGCCACCGCCCAGTGCCGTCCCGTTGATGGCCGCTACGACCGGTTTTCCGCAGGTTTCGATGCCCCGAAAAATACGGTTGAGCTCGGCCGATACCTTCAGCATTTCGGCGGGGTTTTTATCGTTATTGCGGAGAATCATTTTCAGATCGGCCCCGGCAATAAACTCGTTTTTCGCCGATGTAATGACGATGCCCTTCACCGTCGGATCACTATAGGCCCGTTGCAGAGCAGCCTCAAACGCCGGAATCGAATCGTCGTTGAGCACGTTCATCGGCGTACTGGTCATGTTCCAGCCCAGCAGGGCAACGCTATGCACGTTGGAGTAGTCAATCATGGTCAATCGCTTAGTGTATCCGTTCAAAAACCGTGGCAACACCCATCCCCCCGCCCACACAGAGGGTTGCCAAACCGGTTTGCTGACCGGTTCGTTCCAGTTCATCTAAAAGTGTGGCGGCAATCATGGCACCGGTTGCGCCCAGCGGATGGCCCAGCGCAATGGCTCCGCCGTTGACATTCAGCCGATCGTGTTCAACCCCCAACTGATCCATGTAAAACAGCGGAACGGCCGCAAAGGCTTCGTTGACCTCGAACAAATCAATATCGCCCGGTTGCATTCCGGCTTTTTTCAACACTTTCTGCGTCGCCGGAACGACGCCGGTGAGCATAATGGTTGGTTCAGTACCGACAACGGCAAAGGCTTTAATCCGGGCGCGGGGTTTTAGCCCGGTTTTTTCGCCAAACGCCTTCGAACCAATCAATAACCCGGCGGCTCCGTCGACAATTTGTGAAGAATTTCCGGCATGGTGAATGTGATTAATCCGGCTAATATCGGCGTATTTCAGCAACGCCAGCGCATCAAAACCGGCCTTCCCAACGGTTTCAAAAGCTGGTTTTAGTTTCGATAAACGTTCGACCGTCGTATCCGGTCGAACGCCTTCATCGTGGTCGAGCAGGGTTTGCCCCAAGGTGTCCCGGATGGGAATGAGCGTTCGGGAAAACCGGTTTTCCTGCTGGGCCAGGGCCGCCCGGCGGTAGGATTCGGCGGCAAAACGGTCGGCATCGGTGCGGCTAAAACCGTATTTCGTCGCCAGCAAATCGGCCGAAATACCCTGCGGAACAATATGGTGTCGGGCCACAATCTGCGGATTCATGAACAACGCCCCGCCATCGGATCCGATCGGCACACGGGACATCGACTCGACGCCCCCCGCCACCACGGCCTCGAACTGCCCGGCCATGATGTACGCAGCAGCCATGTTAATGGCTTCGAGTCCGGACGAGCAAAACCGGTTCAGTTGAACACCGGCCACGGTTTCGGCATACCCGGCTTCGAGGACGGCCGTACGGGCCATATCGCACCCCTGTTCGCCGATGGGCGAAACACAGCCCATGATCACATCGTCGAGGAGGTTCGTATCGAGTTGAGTCCGGCTTTTGAGTTCGCGTAATACGCTGGTCAGCAACTGAATGGGCTGTACGTCGTGAAGCGCCCCGTCACTTTTACCCCTACCCCGGGGCGTTCGGACAGCATCATAAATGAAGGCATGAGCCATAGGCTTTCGTTTGTTTTAACCAGTAGCGGTATGCGAACATACAACCACTGGAAAACAAACTTACCGGTATGACGGAAAGACCGCAAGTGATCGGTCTAAAAACGGCGGCTGAAATCGCTATTCGGGGCGGCTATAGTTCGAGGGCTTCGGTTTTGGGGCTATCCAGGGCGGTAAAAACCGAATTCTTACTGATGTATTCCGGAACCATGCATTTGATAAGCTGCACCATTTTGTTGGCGTCATCTTCCAGCAACCGATCCTGCAATTCGTCCAGAACGGCGTTTATTTTTGGGGTATCCGGCGGATTGATGCGGGCAATCATGATTTTCGGATGGTGCGTCGGCAGCGTCTGTTCGTTGGTATTCAGCAATTCCTCAAATAGTTTTTCACCCGGCCGTAGCCCGGTAAAGACCAGCTGGATTTCCTTGCCAACCGTATAGCCCGACAGATGGATCATTTTGCGGGCTAGTTCGGCGATCTTAACGGGCTCGCCCATATCGAACACAAAGACTTCGCCCCCAAGGCCCATCGTTCCGGCTTCAAGCACCAGCTGGCAGGCTTCCGGAATCGTCATGAAATAGCGGATAATATCCGGGTGGGTCACCGTTACCGGCCCACCGGCCTGGATCTGCTGCCGGAAAACTGTCAGGACCGACCCATTCGATCCAAGCACATTACCGAAACGGGTAGCAATAAACCGGGTTTGCCGCAATTGCTCATCGGGATGATTGAGACTCTGGACGTACATTTCGGCCAGTCGTTTCGTGGCCCCCATCACGTTGGTCGGATTCACGGCTTTATCCGTCGAAATCATGACAAACTTTCGGACGCTGTAACGCAGCGATAGATCGGCTACGATTTTAGTACCGAGCACGTTCGTCCGCACCGCTTCGTATGGATGTTGCTCCATCAGCGGTACATGTTTGTAAGCAGCCGCGTGGAAAACAACATCCGGTTGGGTGGCCCGGAAAATATGCTGCATCCGGACTTCATCAGCCACATCGCCAATTTTCAGCAACAGAGTCGTGTAGCCCAGTGCGGTTTTAAAATCCCGGCGCAGGTTAAATTCCAGATCGAACAAGGCCGACTCGGCCTGATCGAGCAGAACGATCGTGCGTGGCTGGTGCGGCAAAACCTGGCGTACCAGCTCACTGCCAATGGAACCGGCGGCTCCCGTTACCAGCACGACCTGATTGCGCAACTGCTGGCCCGTAGCGGGATTGACGACCCGAATCGGCTCGCGTTCCAGCAGGTCTTCGATCCGCACATCGCGAATTTGTGACGACTTGAGTTCTCCGCCAATCCACTCGCCGACGGTTGGAATGGTTTTGATACTGACGTGGTACTGGAGAAAAAACTCGGTTATTTCGTTTTTCTGGGGCAGATCGGCCGCTCCCATCGCTAAAATCACCTGCGGCAACACCACTTGGTTCCGGATGTAGCGTTCGTAGGCTTCCTGCCGGGAGACGACCTTAACGCCCTGAATTACTTTCTGAATCTTGTACGGGTTATCGTCGATAAAGGCCAGAATCACAAACCGCTGCGACGAATCCTGCTCCAGCGCTTTCCGGGTTAACAAGCCCGTCATGCCGGCCCCATAAATCAATACCGGCTGGCGACTCTTTCCGCTTCCGGCCATCAACGTCCGGTAAATAGCTTTGACCATAAACCGGCTTACCGACAGTAAAACCAGACAACAGAAGAAGTCGATCAGCAGAATGGAAACCGGAATGTAGTACTGAACCCGCCCCGACCATTGCCAGAGTAAAAAGGCTCCCAGTCCGGTCACGCATCCGCTCAGTAAAACCGCATACACCAGTAGGGTTACATCTTCCAGACTCGTGTGCCGGATAATACCCTGGTACGAACGCAACAGGAGAAAAAACAAAAAACGAACACCGACAACGACACTCAGGCAATACAGGAAATCAACCCGGTTTAGTACGCCCGTTTCAAAATTGAACCGCAGCAGATAGGCCACCGACCAGGAAATAATACAAATGATAACATCGATGCCCAGCACCAGATAACTGGACGCGAAGCGCGTTGCACTCGTTTTTAGTAGCTGTTCAATCATTTCTGCGGGCCGGTGGATACGGTTTATGCCAGTGCTTTATTATTACCGGCTTTTAAGTTGCTTTTACAAGCAAGTAAAGGTTTAAAAACTAAATTCTCTACTTGGAAGTCCGATTATTTTTGCAAGGCATCTTTTAAAGCCGCTGATAGGTCATCAAATGCGTACTGGAAGTCCGTTTCTTCGCGGATTCGTTTATTGATGACATAGTTACCCCCCAACACCACAATGGCCATTTCACCGAAAAGCAGCCGGATTGCCAACGCCGGGACATTGGGTAACAGGCGCGGTTTGTTGAGCAATGCTATTATTTGACGTGTAAAGGCCGAATTAGTCACAGGCTGGGATGCGACTGCGTTGTAAATTCCGCGCCAACGCACATCGGAGAGGGCTGCGATATACATCCGGCAAAGATCGTCGATATGAATCCAGGACATGTATTGCTGCCCCGACCCCAGGGGCGCTCCGGCTCCCAGACGAACCGGCCGCACCAGCTCGGGCAGGGCACCGCCTTCCATGGTAAGCACGATACCCGTCCGGAGTTTAACCGTCCGGATGCCCAGCCCGGCAATTTCATCGACGGAACGTTCCCAGAGCCGGACCACCTGCGCCAGAAAATCATGCCCCCCTTCACTGGTTTCGGTCAGCAAGCGATCGCCGGTATCGCCCCCGTAATACCCGATAGCCGACGAAGCCACCACGGATTGAACATGGTGCTTGCCCGACCGCAAGGCACTGGCCAGCAAGGCCGTCGATCGGGTGCGGCTTTCCAGGATGAGTTGCTTGCGTTTGTCGGTCCAGCGTTTATCCGCAATGCCAGCCCCCGCCAGATGAATGATGTGGTCGGCGGTCCGAATAGCCTGCGGGTCAATATGCTCCTTAGCAATATCCCATTGATAGACCGTTACCTTCGACTGCTTCCCTGGGTCGGGCGAACGACTGAGAAGTGAAACCTGAAAACCCTGCTCGAGTAGCAATTCAGTCAATCGGCGGCCGATGGTCCCGGTGCCGCCCGTGATCAACACAGTTTGGGCCATAGTGGATGGGTATAGACTGCTTAACCAGCGTTGAAAACAAAAGGTTACCCCTGATTTTTATCAGTAATAGGCCTCGTCAAGAAGCCTCCCGTTAACAACTCCGAAAACCGATCATTTCAACGCGGCCACCGCGGTACGCTGGCTGGTGGGTAACGGGCTCCGGGCAACGGCCGGATTTTCGAAAGCTTTTTTGCCCTCGTCCAGAAAACCGGCAAACTGATTCACGTCCAGATCATAGTTCTTCGGCCGAACCAGCAGGTTTCCGGTATGATCGACCAGGCAGTAGTGGGGTTGTGCGTTATTGTTGTAGCGAACAATCTGTAAGTCCGCGTTTTGCGCTCCGATGGTTTTCTTCTGTTTCTGGTCGTACGTCGATGTATACCATTCCGATTCCGGCAGTTCCGTTTTATCGTCAACATAAAGCGCCAGGATCACGTAGTCATTCTGCAACCGGCGTAGAACCGGCTCTTCCGACCAGACGCGGGCTTCCATTTCCCGGCAATTCACGCAACCGTGGCCCGTAAAATCGATGAAAACCGGCTTATTGACTTTGGCAGCGTAGGCCAGCGCCTGTTTGTAATCAAAAAAGCCCTGAAGACCGTGCGGTAACCGGAAGAGTTCGCTGTATTTGGGTTTTTCGCCCAATGCATTCTGTTCCGGCGCGGGGGCCGAGGTTGACCGAAAGCCGAAATCCTGCGTGGTTTCGGGCGGCAGATAACCGGCCAGGGCTTTCAGCGGGGCGCCCCACAAACCCGGAATCATGTAAACGACAAACGCAAACGTCACAATGGCCAGCAGCAGACGCGGCACACTGACGGTTTTGGTTTCACTGTCGTGCGGCAGACGAATTTTGCCGAGCAGGTAGAACCCAATCAGTGCAAAAATCACGATCCAGAACGCCAGATACACTTCGCGGTCGAGCAGGTTCCAGTGGTACACCTGATCGGCGATGCTCAGGAATTTCAGCGCCAGCGCCAGTTCCAGAAAGCCGAGGACCACTTTCACCGAATTCAGCCACCCCCCCGACTTGGGTAAACTTTTGAGCCACTGCGGAAAAGCCGCAAACAAGGTGAACGGAATGGCAAAAGCCGCCGAAAAAGCCGCCATCCCGACAATCGGTTTCAGCACCTCCCCCCCCGCCGATGCCACCAGCAAACTCCCGACAATGGGTCCCGTGCAGGAAAACGACACCAGCACGAGCGTGAAGGCCATAAACAAAATGCCCAACGTTCCGCCTTTCTCGGCTTTGGCATCCATTGAATTGACGAGCGAACTCGGCAGCACGATTTCAAACAATCCCAGAAACGACAGCCCGAACACGAAGAAAATGGCAAAAAACAACACGTTGGGCAGCCAGTGGGTACTGACAAAATTGGCAAAAGCCGGTCCGTTAATGCGCGAAACGACGGTGCCGACCAGCACGTAAATTCCGATAATGGACAACCCGTACAGAACGGCCTTCCACAAACCGTGGTCCTGCTTGGTGAAATAACTGACCGTCATCGGAATGATCGGGAAAACACAGGGCGTCAGCAGGGCGAGCAACCCTGATAGAAATGCCGCGATCATAAAGCCGACCAGCGATTCATCGGTTTTTTCCGGTTGGGTCAACGCCGGAAGCACAACGGCTTCCGGTGCTTTTGCCGCATCAACGGTCGATGAGTCCGTCGAAACGGCCCCGGCCGAGGGGGACACGGCCACGCTGGAAACCGTTGAATCCCGTTGGGCCGGAACGGTGTTGGTGGCTACGGCGGATGATGAGGTTACAGAAACCGGGGGCTCAGCCGATGCGACGGCTTTAATACTTACACTAAATTCCTGTTCAGCCGGGGGCAGACAGGTCGTTCCCGAACAGGTCTGATACTCCAGCGTTCCGGCAATGACCGGGTTGGGTTTCAGGATTTTCACCTTCTGCACCAGCGAAGCTTTATTGTCAAAAAACCGGACCTTTGCATTCCAGACTTCTTCAAACTCTTCCTTCGCGCCAAGAGAGGCAAAGGGGCCCACTTTTTCGAAGGTGCCGTTTTCTTTCAGTTTCAGGGTCGTCGGAATCGGGCCGATATCCGGGTTCAGATCCGACGTGTACATATGCCAATTCTTGTCGATAGTGGCATTCATCCGAATCTCAATAATATCGCCGACTTTGGCCTCGGTTTTCGACGCACTGAAGGTCCAGTGCGTCGGGTCCGGCTGAATCTGGGCCGAAGCTGTCAAGGCGACGAGAAAAGCCGTCAGAAAAGCAAAAAAACTACCAACTTGTTTCATAGTAATGGCTTACGGTATGGCCTGACCTAACAACACGAATTCTGCAAAAATATCTCCAATCGATTCAGAAATCATCGACTGCCATAAAAAAACACCCTGCCGGAGCTCCAGCGGGGTGTTCTGCACAACCAACCTATAATTAGTAAAGCGTTTAGGCGGAGAAAAAGACACGAGATGAAAGACGGGTTTGCGCTCTTTCATCTCGTGTCTGTCTGACCTCTCCCTTACGAATCGAACAGAATCGGGTTCAGGGCGCTTTCGGGTTTACTCCCGATCGGGTAATTCGCCAGCCAGGTGGCCCAGTCAGCTTCCTGATACGTATTCTGGGGTTGCGTAATGGTCTGCTCTTTATCCATGTAAATCACCGTCATGACTTTCCGGGGTGCGTCGGAGGTATTCGGACCGGCGCGGTGAAACGTCCAGCCCGCGTGGTAACTCACCTCTCCCAGTTCAAACGGTGTATCGTTGACATTGAAATGCCGGCTGGCCAGCTCTTCGGCCAGTACCTTTTCGCTTTCGTCGCTGATTTCCATGTTCCGGCCAATTTCCACATTCTGGCTTTGTTCGGCAAAGGCCAGCGGCCCCATTTCCATCGGCGTATCCTGCAACGGAATCCAGACGGTCACAGTTTTGGGAGACGATAAGGGCCAGTAAAACTGATCGGCATGCCAGGGCGTAAAACCGCCCGACGGTTCTTTGTAGAGCGCCTGATCGTGGTAGAGCCGGACGCCTTCCACTCCCATCAGATCGGCGGCAATTTTGGCCAGCCGGCGCGAAAAGACGAACTCCCTGGCGGTTTCGTCTTGCCGCCAGAGGTTCATAATCTGAAGAAAAGCCCGTTCGTAGGTGGTCCGCTCTTCCATCGACTTGGTCAGGGTGTTGAGCTTAAAAACCAGTTGGGTAATCACATCCCCGTAATACTGCAGTACTTCGGGACTGAGCACGTTTTTCAATTTGACATAACCGTTTTTCCGGTAAAACGCGACCACTTCCGGACTGACGGTATATTCTTCCTCCAGTTCCTGCAGCAGTGAAGTCCTGTCAACGGTTACCTGCATTGATTTAAAGGGTTTAGGAATAATCAGTAGTACAAAATTGATTCAATTGTTTCTTGTAAAAATTTAATTATTATCCCAATTCCTGTATAATTTTGACTTTTTGTTCTCCGAATTACTCACTACGAGTAAAAATACTGCATGATGTGAAAGCGTTATTCGAAAAAATCGAGCTGGGCGATCATACCTCGCTGCGGGTCATTCACCTGGAATTACCCTATTTTGAAGCACCCTGGCATTTTCATCCCGAATACGAACTGACCTATATTGTCCGGAGTCACGGCAAACGATTTGTCGGTGATCATGTCGAACCGTTCGAGGCCGGTGATCTGGTGCTGCTGGGTCCGGATTTACCGCATTTCTGGCGCAACGACGATGAGTATTACCAGCCTGATTCGGGCCAAATTGCCGAAGCCATCGTGATTCAGTTTGCCAAAACCCTCGGTGAGACCCTGCTCCCGCAACTTCCCGAAACCCGTCCGCTTTCCGCCCTGCTCAACCGCGCCCGCTACGGGTTACGGTTCAGCCCGCAGAAAGTGACCGGGGTAAAAAAAGCACTGGAAAACCTGCTGCATTCCGACGGTCTGGAGCGGTTATTGCAACTGCTGGCGCTGCTGCAGCAACTGGCCGACGACCCCACGGCGATGATGCTCGCCAGCGACAATTATGAACTGAAAGCCAGCGAAGCCGAAACCGAGCGGATGAAACGGGTGCTGGACTATATGCTGGCGCATTTCCGGGAAGAAATCCGGGTCGATGCGATGGCCTCGGTAGCCGGCATGGCGCCGGCAGCTTTTTGCCGGTATTTCCGGAAGCGAACCCGCAAGTCGTTTATCGAATACCTGAACGAACTCCGGATCAGCCACGCCCGGAAACTGCTGGTACAGTCGGACCTGAGCATTAGCCAGATTGGATTCGAATGCGGTTTCAATAATATTTCGCATTTTCACCGGCAATTCAAGCTTCATAACGGCACGACGCCCCTGAAATATCAATCGCTTCAACATAATAAGTAGAAGAGAACGAGAATGCTGTTTTTCTCCGTACTTTTGTACTACTTACGGGCTCTGGTCCGTCGGTACTACAAATCGTTATCCCATTACTGATAGCTACTTGCTAACTATGTCGACTACAGCCACCTCTGTTGCCCGCGATACGCAGATTTTTGAGCTCATCGCCCGAGAGCAGCACCGTCAGGAGTCCGGTCTTGAACTGATTGCTTCCGAAAACTTTGTTTCTAAACAGGTCATGGAAGCCGCCGGAACCGTCTTAACGAATAAATACGCCGAGGGCTTGCCCGGCAAACGGTATTACGGAGGATGTGAGGTAGTGGACGAGATCGAACAAATTGCCATCGACCGCGTCAAGGAGCTGTTTGGAGCTTCCTGGGCCAACGTACAGCCGCACTCGGGGGCGCAGGCCAACATGGCGGTTTTTCTGGCCTGTCTGAAACCGGGTGACACCATCCTGGGCTTCGACCTCTCGCACGGCGGCCACCTCTCGCACGGTTCACCGGTGAACATTTCCGGGAAGTATTTCCGGCCCACGTTCTACGGCGTTGAAAAAGAAACCGGGGTGATCAACTACGACACGGTGGAAGAAACCGCCCGGCGCGAACGGCCGAAACTGATGATCTGTGGCGCATCGGCCTACAGCCGCGATTGGGATTACGTCCGGTTGCGGGCCATCGCCGATTCGGTCGGGGCGCTGCTGCTGGCCGACATTTCGCACCCGGCGGGTCTGATTGCCAAAGGTTTACTGAACGATCCGATGGATCATTGCCATATTGTGACGACAACGACGCACAAAACGCTGCGCGGCCCCCGGGGTGGCATGATCATGCTGCGGAACGATTTTGAAAACCCGTTCGGCCTCAAAACACCGAAGGGTGATCTGCGGATGATGTCGTCGCTGCTCGACTCGGGCGTGTTCCCCGGTACGCAGGGCGGTCCGCTGGAGCACATCATTGCGGCCAAAGCCGTAGCGTTCGGCGAAGCGCTGTCGGATGACTTCGGCGACTATGCCAACCAGATTCAGAAAAACGCCCAGGCCATGGCGGCAGCGTTCCTGGCGAAAGGCTACCAGATTATTTCGAACGGTACCGACAACCACCTGATGCTGATCGACCTGCGCTCAAAAGGCCTGTCCGGAAAACTGGCGGAAAACACGCTGATCAAAGCCGATATTACCATCAACAAAAACATGGTTCCGTTCGACGACAAATCGCCGATGGTGACGTCAGGCATGCGGGTCGGTACGGCGGCCGTCACGACGCGCGGCATGAAAGAATCCGATATGGAGCAGATCGTCGTATATATCGACGAAGTGTTGATGAACCACGATAACGAAGCCAAAATCCAGATCGTGAAAGACGAAATCAATACCTGGATGAAAGCGTTTCCATTGTATAATTAATTGCGAATGAGCGATGGAGCGATGAAGTGAATGGCTGACCGTAATCAGACGCGGAATCTTCAGCTCCAATTCACGTCATCGTTCCATCACTCATTCACTCATTCAAAAGTTAAATGAAGCCCATAGACCAAGAGTTTGATAGCGAGAGCGAGATTGAGGATGGGACCGAAATGACGTTCCTGGAGCATTTGGAAGAGCTTCGGTGGCACCTTGTCCGGGCCATTGCGTCCATTGCCGTGTTTGCGATTCTTGCTTTCATTTACATTCGTGAGATTTACGACTTGGTAATTTTGGGGCCGTCAAGCCCCGATTTCTGGACGTACCGGATGATGTGTAAGCTGTCCGAAAAGACAGGATTTGCCGATTTATGTGTGGATAAAATCAACTTTACGCTCCAGAGTCGTGAAGTAGGCGGTCAGTTTACCATGGGATTAACGGCTTCACTCATGATTGGTCTGTTGTTTGCTTTTCCCTACGCCTTTTGGGAACTGTGGCGCTTCATTATGCCCGGTTTACGCCCGTCGGAGCGCCGGGCCGCCCGGGGTGCCGTCTTTTTTGTAACCACCCTGTTTTTTGCGGGGGTTCTTTTTGGCTACTACATTGTTTCCCCGCTGGCGCTTAACTTTCTGGCTAATTTTCAGCTCGATCCGCGGATTGTCAACGAATTCGATATTACGTCCTATATCTCCACGCTGGCCACGCTGACGCTGGGCTGTGGTCTGACGTTCCAAATGCCCATTGCCGCTTTTGTTTTATCAAAAATCGGGATGCTGACTCCCCAGTTTATGCGATCTTACCGGCGGCATGCACTGGTGGTTATCCTGATCGTGGCCGCTGTGATTACGCCCTCGCCGGATATTTACAGTCAAATTCTGGTAGCGATCCCGCTGGCCCTCCTGTATGAAGTCAGTATCTGGGTGTCGGGCTACGTCCAGCGGTTACGGCTGAAAGAGGAACAGGCGTTGATGAAAAACGACGGCTACGAAGACTAACGGCCGCCGGGCCGTGGGTTAGAATTTGCCGGTGATCCCCAGGCGGGCCATGGCCACACCAAGGCCCATCTCGGCAAAACCGCCTATTTTTTTACTGAAGTGGTAAAAACCGCCAACGTGAAAGCCGGGGAAAAAACCGCGGGGACGGGGAATGAAATACCCGTTCTGGTCCACCTGATGCCGGTAGAGCCAACTGCGGGTCCCGGCGGAGAGGCCCGCGTACGGGTCAAATTTGCGGTCGCCAAGGGCTAATAAACCGCCTAAATGATACGACCCCCGGACGCCAATGCTCACAAACTGCGACTTCCACTGCCGGTTTCCGACTTTGGTGCCAAACAAGGCGTAATCCAGGAAACCGCCCGCGCTGATCTGATCCGTTACCCCCAGCTCAAAGGACGCGCCCTCGCGCACCCCGCCCAGCGAATACGTTTGCAGCCCCAGCCCCAAACTGATCATTTTATCAATTTTTCGGGCGGCCTGCGAAAAACCGGGGGTGGTCGTGAAAACCAGCAGCGCTATGTAGAGTAGTCGTTTCGTCACAACGTACTGATCATTACCTATTGTTTACTGTTTCGGAAGAGGTTATTGGCGGCCTATCTGGCACGAGGCTGCAAAAGTGATAACCGAACCACGCAAATCCAATGGCAACTGGAATCAACTGAGAAATCCGGAAACTGAAGCGTGCAAAACCGGCCCTAAGTGGTCATGCGGTTGCTCTCCTACAACGGAGGATTCGGAATAAAATTTTATTCCGGTGAAGAGATCCAGGACTCCATTTAGGCAAGGGCCGTACTACGTATCATCCACAAAATCCGTTACTTGCCGTTTTGAAAAAGCCCATGACATAAAACAAAGCCCCGGTAAGCACCGGGGCCTGTAATTCTAACCTTTTTATCTATATACTGAAGATACGCAGTATACGAAAAAAGTGTTGCATAAAATATATGAGTTAACGCTCATCGGTATTTTTGTTATTTAAAGCCATCATTTTCAACTACTTCCTTCGAACAAATGAGAAACTCCTACGCTTTGATTGCTCTGGTTCTGATCGCGCTTTCGCTGGTTGAATGTAAAACCGGCCGTTCGGTAGCCGGAAAATCGACGCCGGTAATCAGTGCCTCGGTCGAAACCGAAAACTGGCTTTCGTGCTGTGATTTCGGCACGAAAATGCCCGATGGCAAACCGTTCTGGTGCGAAACGTCGGCGGTTTTGTTCGAGAACGGGACAGTT
This sequence comes from Larkinella bovis, assembly GCF_042655385.1. NCBI lineage: Bacteria > Pseudomonadati > Bacteroidota > Cytophagia > Cytophagales > Spirosomataceae > Larkinella > Larkinella bovis. Next base: position 25,470 of record NZ_JBHSMA010000004.1, read on the forward strand.
TTTCTCGCCAACGACAAAGACATGCCTGCGGGTCAGAGCCCGGTTTTTACCAAACCCTGGAACCGCCTGGCCGACACCACCGTTCGGCCCACACCCCTGCTGGCGGAGGCCTTTCGGAACAACCGGAAATACGAAGATTTTGCGACCAACGGCGACTATATTTTCCTAACCACGGGCTTCGATCGCGTCAAACCGGGCTCGACCGACTGGGATAATTACAACACGATTCTGTACTGGAAAAAGGGCGATGAAGCCCATCCGCAGGTGCTGGCTCCCGAACCGGGTGCGAAAAACTCCGTTGCCTTCCGGCAGCAACTCAGTCAGGTGCTCTCGCAAAACCGCCCCGATTTCCCCGATGGGATGCCGTATTTCAAAGTGGAAGGGCTGGCGGTGATGGATTCGCTCTTGCTATTCGGGATTCGGGAAGAAGGAAAAAGTTACGAAAAAGGAAATTTTGCCTACCGCGTCCGGGTGGTGGCCGTGCCGTTTTTCGCCGAAAAGACCGCCGAAGGTGAGCGATTACGGCTAAAAGACAAGTGGCGCGTGGTGGCCGATTTCGACCCTAAAACCGTAGCTGAACTACCCCAGCCGCTGGCGTTGTCCAGCATCGAGTACGACCGCCGACGGAATCTGTTCTGGGTTCTTACCTCCATCGAAACCGAAACCAGCCAGTTGGATGCCTACCTGTGGACAGCCACGCCCAGCCAGCTTCTCAACAACCAGCCGCTAACACTGGTGCGCGATGCGGCCGGCCAACCGATTCATTTTAACCACAAAGCCGAAGACCTCACCTTCCCCGACGCCAGCCACCTGCTGGTGATCCACGACGATGATACCACGCCAACGACAGTAGGAACTACCACCCGGCAACCCAACCAGGCCGCATTTACTATCCTGAAGATCAACTAATCACGCTCATCAAACCAGGTCTAACGGCTACAGCCCATAGTTCAACCTGCGGGGGTGCTACCAGTACGCTCCTCACAATTTTAGCCGCTCGGCCCGCACGGGTTCCCCCCAGAACAAACCGGCTTTCTGCGCAAACTCGTCCGCCGAATCGGTCGTGTAAAACCGCAAGGTACCGCCTTTGGTGCACTGGGCGTCGATTTCCGGATGGCGGTGCAGGTACTCCTGCAAACTGTTGGCAACGATTTCGCCCTGGCTCAGGATGGTGAGGTTGTCCGGCAGGAATTGCCGGATTTTGGGCAGCAGCAGCGGATAGTGCGTGCAAGCCAGTAAAACCGTGTCGATGGCGGGCGACTGGCTGAGCAGCTGGTCGAGGTGTTTCCGGACAAAATAGTCCGCGCCGGGACTGTTGTGTTCGCCGTTTTCGACCAGCGGCACCCACATCGGGCACGCTTCCTGGTAGACGTGCAGTTCCGGGAAAAACTTCTCGATTTCGACCGGGTACGATTCCGAGGTGACCGTGCCGCGCGTCGCCAGAATGCCGACATGGCCGGTTTTCGAATAAGTGCCGATCACCTCCGTTGTGGGCCGGATGACACCCAACACCCGCCGGTCAGGCGCGATCGTCGGCAGATCCAACTGCTGGATATTCCGTAAGGCTTTGGCCGAAGCCGTGTTACAGGCCAGAATAACCAGACGGCAGCCCAGCCCAAACAGGTGTTGAACGCACTCGAGCGTATAGTGGTAAACCGTTTCGAACGAGCGCGTTCCGTAGGGCGTACGGGCGTTGTCGCCCAGGTAGACGTAATCATACTGCGGCAGTTGCCGAACAATGGATTTCAGGACCGTCAGGCCGCCGTAACCCGAGTCGAACACGCCAATGGGTTGAGTCGATGACATGCCGTAAAGATACGGCTTTTGTCACTTTTTCAGATTGGTATCGGGGCTGGCAGCCGCCGTGGCTGCTTTTTGTTTGGCTTCCTCCTTCGCCCGGCGCCGGAAAAAACCGCGGAACAGGAAATTGTGTTGCAGGGCTTCCATGTTCTCGTCCAGTTTCTGGCTGCTGGTTTCCAGGTTATGAATCGTGCTTTTCAGGTCGCGGTTTACCACCTCGTCGTTCAGCAGCGAACCGATGGCGTTGTTGCTGCTGTTAAGTTTCTCCGTCGCCTTTTTCACATTATCCGTGGCTTCACTCGCCGTATTGGACACATCCCGCAGCCGGGCCGTAGACGCGCGCAAATCCCTGACAATCAGCGTGTCCGACACCAGGTCATTCGCTAACGTGCCTTTCATGTTGAGCTTGGCCGCAAACTGGTTCAACGAACCGGACGCGGTGCTCAGCGATTTGGTAACCTGTGCTGCGCTGCTCGAAGCCGCCTGTAAATTGGCCATTGTATTTTTAAACCGGTTGGACAGGGTCGAATCCCGCAAAACCGCCCCGGCAACGCCTTTTCCTTTCAGAACTTCGTCCAGAATCTTTTTGGCATCGGTCGTCACCCGCAGCAGGTTGTTGTTGTTTTCCTGCAAGGTCGCCATGATTTCATCGGTGTTCAGCGACGCCTTGGCGTGCAGGATATCGCCATCCTCCACGGTTTCGGCCTTGGTGCTACCGCCTACGATTTCCACGATTTTGTTCCCGATCAAACCGTCCGTGCTCAGGGCCGCCAGCGCATCTTTGCGGATATACTGCTGGGACGACTCTTCAATATTCATCGTTACTTCGACCTGCGAGTTCCCGTAAAACTGAATCTTGCGAACCGTTCCGATTTTCACGCCGGAAAACCAGACGTTGGCCCCGGCCTGTAAACCGCCTACATTATCGAAAATGGCATTCACGCGGATGCTTTTGACAAACCGTTTCTGTTGTCCGCCCAGCACCATAATACCGGTTACCAGAATGACGATTCCGATCAGGACAAAAATACCGACGGAAACCGCCCGCTTATTCTCTGCTGCTTTCATTGTGTATCTTGTTAGGTATGGAAGGTACTCCCAAAATGCTTACTAAAGTTTAAGGTCTATCGTTCATAGCTTAACCGACAACATACTGTCTATCAAACCTTAACAAAAGAACTAAAACACTATCACTCCTTAATCCACAAAGTTGTATTCATAAAACTGTTTTACGCGTTCATCGTTTGGATCGTCGAAAACTTCTTCGAACGTCCCCTGTTTTTCAAACCGGCCGTCGAGCAGCATCGCAATCCGGTCACCGACGGTTTTGGCGCAGGTCAGATCGTGCGTAATGATGATCGAGGACGTGTTATGCCGTTCCTGCACCTCGTTAATGAGGTTGTTGATTTCGTTGGACGTAATCGGGTCCAGACCGGCAGTAGGTTCGTCGTAGAGCATGATTTCCGGTTTCAGGATCAGCGTCCGGGCAATGCCGATCCGCTTCCGCTGACCACCCGACAGTTCCGACGGCATCTGGTTGATGGTCTGGCTCAGGCCCACGTCTTCCAGGGCTTCTTCCACGGCTTTGTTGATGTCGGCGCGGCTGAGGTTCCGGACGTTGCGGATAAGCGGAAACTCCAGATTCTCCCGAACGGTCATGCTGTCGTAGAGGGCACTGCTCTGAAACGAAAAACCGATCTTCAGCCGCAGGGCATCCAGCTCTTTGTTGTTCAGCTTTCGAACATCCTGCCCCAGCACCACCACCGAACCGTGGTCTGGTTCGAGCAAACCGGAAATGATTTTGATTAAAACCGACTTTCCCGTTCCCGACCGGCCCAGCACGACCAGGTTTTCGCCCTGGTATAGATCCAGGTCAACACCCCGCAACACGTGCAGGTCGCCAAAGGAGATTTTCAGGTTCCGGATTTCGATGACGGTTTCGTTCCGGCGTTGTTCCGTTTTTTTCGTCGTCATGGATCAGGCAGAACGGATGGCGTTGATGATTTGCAGAGCCAGAAGTTCTTCGATAAAAACGAGGAACATCGAGGTAACGACAGACGAGTTGGCCGCTTTGCCGACGCCTTCGGTGCCTTTGGACGAATGGTAGCCTTTGTATGAGCCCACCACGCCGATCGTAAAACCAAAAACGATCGATTTAATCACCGTCGAATTAATGTCCAGGAACGTAATCGAACTGAAAAAAGACTCGATAAACGACATAAAACTCGTTTTTTCGTTCTGGGCGACGTTAACGTACGATCCCAGCACCCCCAGACAGACGAAGAACATCGCCAGCGTCGGAATCATGAATGTTGTTGCGACGACCCGGCTGACAACCAGGAACTTGAACGGATTCGTTCCGGAAACCTCCATAGCTTCGATCTGCTCGGTGACGCGCATGGAGCCCAGTTCGGCCCCGATATTGGAACCCACCCGGCCGGCGGCAATCAGAGCCGTGACGAGCGGAGCCAGCGCCCGAACCAGCGCAATGGAAATCAGCGACGGGAGCCAGGAGGTGGCGCCGAATGTCGCCAGCGACGGGCGCGACTGGTTCGTGAATACGATGCCCGTAATAAAACCCGTCAGCGATATCAACGGCAGCGAGCGAACGCCCACTTCGTAACATTGCCGGATGATTTCCTTCCCTTCATAGGGTGGCACAAAAACTTCTTTGAAGAACTGCGCGATAAACGATGCGACATCGCTTAGCGCCAGAAACATACGGTCGAGCCGCCGGGATACAACCGGTTTGGCCGACGAATCACTTTTGGACGGGGTTGTGCTAGCTTGCATCAGTAATGGTCAGTGGAATCAGGCAAACGGTTTTTGGGATACGGTTTACGGTTTGTCGTCGGATTACACCGTTCCTGATCGCTCTTTCGGCGGCATAAACCGTATTCCAAAACCGTAAACAACACCCTATAAACTGGTTTTAAGGATACAAGGTTAGATTTTGTTAGATTTGGAATTCGAAAATCATGAAATACCTGCGCATTTTCTTCAAAATCCTGTTGGGCCTGGTCGGTTTTATCCTGCTATTTCTGGCCGTTAGCGTGGCCCCGGTCAATGACACCCCTTACCGTGAAACCGACTATTATACGCAAACCCGCCAACGACTTGCCCAGCTGGCAGCTCCGCCCCGGCCCCAAACCGGTTTGCGGGCCGGATGGGCCAAAGTCAACCTCACGCCCTCGTTCACGACGCCCACGGGTGGCTACGGTGCCCGCAAAGGCGAACATTGGAAAATCGTCAGTGATTCCATCTATGTCCGGACCCTGCTCCTGACCAACGGCAGTACAAAAGTGGCAATTGTAGCGCTGGATTTACTGATTACCCCCCCCACCGTAACAGAACAACTCAAAAAAAGATTGCCGGAAATCGGTTTCCGGTGGGAGAATTTGTTTACGGGGGCCATTCACAGCCACAACAGCCTGGGAGGCTGGGCGCCGGGGCTGGCCGGCGAATTGTTTGCGGGCGAGTTTGACCAGCGGGTGGTCGATCACATCACGAACGCCATTCTGCAATCGATTACCCTGGCCCAGCGGCAACTGGCCCCGGCCGAAGTCGGTTTTTCGCAGGTTCCGGCGGCTGACCTGGTTTACAACCGAATGAACAAGGAGGGCCGGGTAGACGGGGATATCCGGCTTTTGAAACTCCGGAAAAAAACCGGCGAGTCGGCCCTACTCTGTACGTACGGGGGGCACGCGACCATTTTCCGGGCGCTGGCCGACGCAAAATATTTAAGCCGCGATTATCCGGGGGAGCTCGTCGATGAACTGGAAAAAGAATCCGGCAGTTTTGTGGCTTTCATGGCCGGATCGGTGGGCAGCACCGGCTCAAAAACGGCGGAAAATCCCGATATTTTTACAACCATCCACACCTACGCCGACAGTCTGGAAAACCGCATCGAACCGGCGCTGGCGCGTCTGACCACAAAACCGGATAGTACCCTGGAACTACTGACGCTGCCACTGGAATTGCGCGAGCCCCACGCCCGCGTCATCGACGGCTGGCGGGTGCGCCCCTGGTTGTTTCGTGCCGCCTACGGCGATTATCCGTCCGACCTGAAAGCGCTGCGCATCGGTCAGACGGTTTTGCTCGGAACCCCCTGCGATTTTTCGGGCGAACTGGTGGCCGACCTTGAAAGCCAGGCTCGGCAAAAGGGCCTGAACCTGATGGTAACCAGCTTCAACGGCGGCTATATTGGCTACATTACCCCCGATCAATATTACCACAAACAAGCCTACGAGACGATGACCATGAACTGGTTCGGGCCGGAGAACGGTGCGTATTTCGTGGAATTAATGAAGGGTTTGCTGGCGCGTCTGTAAACAAACCTAGGGCAGTTTTTCCCACCAGTGCGCTTCCGGAATGGAGCCGCCTAACACGAACACTTCGCCAATCTGCGGGGTAGCCACTTTGGTGCCCAGTTCCGCCGAACGTTTGAGCAATCGCTGGATGGGGTCGCGCCAGGTGTGCAGGGCCAGGTTGAATTTTCCCCAGTGAATCGGAATCAGCAAGTCGGCTTTGACGTCCAGCTGGGCCTGGGCGGTTTGCTCGGGCATCATGTGAATATCGATCCAGTCTTCGTTATAGGCACCGCATTCCAGCAGGGCCACATCGAACGGGCCGTATTGCTCGCCCACGGTTTTCAGACCCGGATAATACCCCGTGTCTCCGCCGTAATACACCCGTTTCTGCGTTCCCAGCAAGGCCCACGAACACCAGAGCGTGCCGTTGCGGTTGGTGAGTCCACGGCCGGAGAAGTGCCGGGCGGGGGCGCAAACTAGCGTCAGATCGCCCAGTTTGGCCGATTCGTGCCAGTCCAGTTCGGTGATCTGCTCCGGCGCAATGCCCCATTTTTCTAGGTGAGCGCCCACGCCCAACGGGACAAAAAACCGCCCCACCCTGCCTTTTAGCTTCGTAAACGTTTCGTAATCCAGGTGATCGTAATGATCGTGCGACATCACAACTGCGTCCACGTGCGGCAATCCATCCACATCCATGTACCGATCGTAGGGAAACCGCTTCGGGCCACTAAACGACACCATCGACACCCGTTCGCCAAAAACCGGATCGGTCAGCAATGTTTTGCCCTGAATCCGGATCAGCAATGATGAATGTCCAAACCAGCTGATGGCCACCTGATCCGGGCCACCGTTGCCTTCAAAAACCGCAGCGTCAAACGGGACGGTTTGAATGGTATCGGCGGGTTCAGCACCCGGTACACCCGTGAGCATTTTCCAGGTTGCCGGAATTATTTTACTCAAGGACAGATCCAGACTGGTCGGTACCAGATTCTGGAACGTACCATCTTTATAATTCGGTGAAGCCTGGATGCGTTTCAGACGCTCGCCGGTAGCGCTTGCCCCAAATTGCGGAGCCCAATTCACAAAGACAACAACGGACAGGATCAGGACAACCAGGAAGCTAACGAGAACGAGGGCCATTCTTTTAAGTACTTTTCTCATGGAGTGGGTATTGCGCCAAAAACGGCTCCCCGTCACAACACCCTGGTCCTCTGCCAAGTTCCTTACCGAACGCGGTTAAAGACGAACAGATCGGCAAACACCCATTTGCCCCCCTCCTGTCTGCCGCGCTGGATGACCAACTGATGGTCCGAACGTTTTTCGTAAATGATCCGGACCTGGCCGTCTGATTTTTCAAACAACGCCTGATTCTTCTTCGCTTCGATGAATGAATAGCGGTCCGAAACGTCTTTTTCTTCCGATCCGATCAGCCCCGGTTTAAAGTGTTTGACGAGCACAATCGGGCCTTTTTCGGTTTGTTCGAAAATCAGCATTTCGTACATCGTTACTTTGTTGTCCTTCATCATACGCATAAAACCGGGCAGGTTGTCGCCCTCGGGGGCGGCCCAGGCCGCATCGATCGGTCCACCGTTGAACGTACCCCGCCAGCGGCCTTCCATAAAACTCACATCGGCCAGGCTCCCTTTGGATTGAGCCCGCACGGCCGGATGCAACAGGGTGCAGAAAGCGATAAGGATGAAAAGGGAGGCCACACGACGCATCGCGTCGAAACGAAAGGAGGTAAAAAGGTTCATAGGGCATAATTTTATCGGACAGCAAGATATCTGGATTTGACGAAAAAAGACGTGCGGATTCCGAAAAAAGACCGTACGGCTCTCGTTTGATCATGGGTTCATGGCAACGCCTTTGCGGATCCGCTCATTTCATTTGTTTTTTTGCCAACCCCTGTCCACCTTGCCCGCTGAAGCCACTACCCTTCCGAATTCGCATGATGCAAACCCATACCAGTCCGCATCCGTTCCGCCGGTGGATCGCCGGATTCCTCTGCGTTTTTTCCCTGGCAACGCTCCCCGCTCCGGCCCAATCGCTGCAACCCGGCCCGCACGACATGCGGTTTACCCACTTGCCCACCCGTTGGGATGAAGCCCTGCCGCTCGGAAACGGGATGCTCGGCACTTTGATCTGGCAGAAAGATGGCCAGCTGCGGTTTTCGCTGGACCGGGCCGACCTGTGGGATTTACGCCCGATGAAGGGCCTCGACCGACCCGAATTCAGCTACCGCTGGGTGCAGGAGCAGGTTCGAAAAAAGGAGTATAAAATTGTTCAGGAATATTTCGATAAACCGTACGACCAGGAACCGGGGCCGACCAAGATTCCCGGGGCCGCGCTGGAATTCAACACCAAACCGTGGGGAAGCGTCCAGTCCGCGCGGTTAGTGATCCGGGATGCGGTGGCGGAAGTAAAATGGCAGAACGGAACGGTTTTGTACGCTTTCGTCCACGCGACCGAGCCGGTGGGCTGGTTTCGGTTCGAGCAACTTCCCAAAAAATTCGCGCTTGAACTCCTGCCGCCCGCTTACGGAAAACCCATTCAGGGGAAGGCCGAAAATACCGTGGTCGATGGCGATGATCTGGTGCGGCTGGGCTACCGTCAGGGCGACGTGGTCCGGCAAAAAAACAAAATTACGTACCACCAGGAAGGCTGGGGCGGTTTTTCGTATACCGTAACGATTCAATGGACCCGGAAAAACGATACCGTAGAAGGAACCTGGACCATTACGTCCGAGTATCCCGAGAAAAAGAAAACCCTCGTTCCGATCCGTCCGGTGGGCCGAACGTATGCCGATGATCTGGCGTCGCACCGTACCTGGTGGCAACGGTTCTGGGCTAAATCGTCGGTCCAGGTGCCCGACTCGCTACTGCTGAAACAGTGGTTTCTGGAGACTTACAAGTTCGGCGCTACGGCCCGGGCCGATGCCCCCCCGATTTCGTTGCAGGCCGTCTGGACGGCCGACAACGGTCGGATTCCGCCCTGGAAAGGTGATTATCACCACGATCTGAATACGCAACTGAGTTACTGGCCCAGCTATAGCGGCAACCATCTGGACGAAAGCATCGGGTACATCAACCACCTGGAAGAAAACCGGCCGGTTTACCGGGATTATACCAACCGCTATTTTGGCACCGAGGGCCTGGCAGTCCCCGGCGTTACGACGCTGACGGGCAAGGAAATGGGTGGCTGGATTCAGTATTCGCTTTCGCCCACGGTTTCGGCCTGGCTGGCCCACCATTATTATTTACACTGGCAATACAGTCAGGATCAGCAGTTTCTCCGGCAAAAAGCGTATCCGTGGCTGAAAGACGTCGCTCAGCATTTAGAGCAACTAACTGTTTTGGACGAAAGCGGGAAACGCAAATTACCCATCAGTTCCAGTCCGGAAATTAAGAACAACAGCCTCGAAGCCTGGTTTTCGACTAACACCAATTACGATCTGGCACTGATGAAGTTTGTGTTCAAGGCCGCAGCGGAGCTGGCGACGGTTTTGGGTCTCCAAACCGATGCCCGCCATTGGGAAACGGTTCAGAAGCAGTGGGGCGATTTTGCCCTGAGTGATCAAAAAGAACTCATGTTTGCTGCCGGTTTGCCGTACAATGAATCGCACCGTCATTTTTCACACCTGATGGCCATTCATCCGCTGGGGCTGATTCGCTGGGAAGATGGCGAAGCTTCGCAGCAGATTATCCGTAATTCACTGGCCCTGCTCGACCGCGTCGGGCCCGACTGGTGGTGCGGGTATTCCTACGCCTGGCTGGGTAATCTGAAAGCCCGGGCCAAAGACGGAACGGGTGCCGCCGACGCCCTGCGCACCTTTGCGTCCGCCTTCTGCTCCGTCAACTCGTTTCACCTCAACGGCGACCAGACCAAGTCCGGCAAGTCGAAATTTACGTACCGGCCGTTTACGCTGGAAGGTAATTTTGCCTTTGCCGCCGGTTTGCAGGAAATGCTGATCCAGAGCTACGCCGGTTTCATCGAGATCTTTCCGGCCATTCCGGCCCAGTGGAACGAGGCTGGTTTTACGGATTTACGAACGCAGGGGGCTTTTTTGGTCAGCGCTCAAAAACAGAACGGCCAGGTCCGCGACGTGACCATCAAATCGGAAAAAGGCGGAACAACCCGCCTGAAAGTACCTTTCCCGTCGTACGTTGTCAAAACGGCAAACCGGGCGAGTATCGAACCCGCCGAAGCCGGTTTAGTTACGCTAACCCTCCAACCGGGTGGTCAGGTCGTTTTGCAGGCCCGGTAAGGCATTAAGGCCCGGACGAAACCCATTGGCCCGATGATCCGGGAAGTGATCCGTTTTCGTCTTTGTCAATTGTCTTTCCGGCGGGTGGTATCCCGCTTTTCCAGCGTGGCACCAATGCCAAAGGCATTCGGCTCGCTCGGCGGCACAACGCGGATTTTGCGTCTGCCCCGGTTTTCGCGCGGGTTGATCACCGTGCCGGGCGTTGACAGAGGCTCGGCTGCCGGACTGGTCAGGGGCGCACTGTTCGAAGGGGTCACCACGGGCGCAATGGTTGTGGGCCGTTGCGGATTGACCTGCCGGGTCGTGTCCGTCTGACCCCGGCAAACCGCAGCCGAAAAACTGAAAACGAGAAAACACAAAACCGTCCGCATACCCAAAAGATCGTTTTTCAATGAAACGAAATGCGGTGGCTTTTGTTAGAACCAACAGTGTGATCCGGCGGGAAACCGCTACGCACATTCATACCCCAAACTCCCTGTCTACTATGAAATATAACCTCCTTGGAAACACCGGCTTACTAGTTTCCGAGCTTTGTCTTGGTACCATGACCTTCGGCGGAAGCGGCAGTGGGATGTGGGCCACGATTGGCAAACTGGGCCAGGAACCGGTGGACGCTTTACTGAAACGTTCGGTGGATGCCGGCATTAATTTCATCGATACCGCGAATGTGTACGCCGAGGGCGTATCGGAACAGCTAACCGGACAGGCCATCAAAAACCTGGGGCTCAAGCGCGACGACCTGGTACTGGCCACCAAAGTCCGGGGCAAAATGGGCGAAGGGCCCAACCAGATCGGCCTCAGCCGGAAACACATGCTGCAGCAGGTCGACGAAAGCCTGAAACGACTCCAGACCGACTATATCGATCTGTACCAGATTCACGGTTTTGATTTTCTGACGCCCCTGGAAGAAACCCTCCGCGCCCTCGATGACCTGGTGCGCAGCGGCAAGGTACGCTACATCGGTTGCAGCAACCTGGCCGCCTGGCAGCTGATGAAAGCTCTGGCCTACTCGGAGCACAAGGATCTGGCGCGCTTCGTGTCATTGCAGGCGTATTACACCCTTGCGGGCCGCGATCTCGAACGCGAAATCGTGCCACTGCTGCTGGATCAGCAAGTGGGGCTGATGGTCTGGAGCCCGCTGGCGGGCGGTTTTTTGAGCGGCAAATACGGTCGCAACCGCCAACCGGACGACGCCCGGCGGGCTACGTTTGATTTTCCGCCGGTCGACAAGGAAAAAGCGTACGACATCATCGATGTGATGGAGTCTGTCGCGGCCGAAAAAAACATTTCGGTGGCTCAGATTGCCCTGGCCTGGCTACTGCACCAACCTGCCGTAACGACGGTGATTATCGGTGCCAAAAAACCGGAACAACTCGAAGACAACCTGAAAGCCGTTGAGGTGGTGTTGAGCACCGACGAGCTGAAAAAATTGGATGACGTTAGTAAACTGCCACCCGAATACCCCGGCTGGATGATTGAGCGCCAGGCAAACGACCGGCGAAAATACATCCGGTAAAACTAAAAAAGGCCAGGAACAACCTGGCCTTTTTTATAGAGAAGGAATCGAAAGACATTTACTCCATTACCACCAGGCGGGTAGACGTTTCAACCGCTTGTGAGCCCAGGTTTACTTCTTTGCGGATGCTACCGTCTTTTGATCGCACTTCCAGTTCGTACGTTCCGTCGGCCAGTTCGGCAACATTCAGCTTCACGGCGTATTTCTGTTCTTTTTTGCCAACGAATTGCTCAAACAAAACCCGGTTTTTCTGGTCGCGCAAGACAACCGTCACCGGTTCGGCCGTTGTTTTTTCGACGGCGACCCGAATCTGGTTGGTAACCGTAACGTAGGCGCTGGCGTCGAACGAAAGGGATTTGGGAGCCGCAGCCGGATCAACCGATGGTGTGTTCAACAGGGCCGTACAGATCAGCGTATTTAAGAAAGTCATCATGGTATTTGTTGTTTAGTAGTATGTTGTTCGTTGATTAGTACCGTTGTTTACAGGTTCGCTTATGAATATGCCAACAGCGTGCCAATTTCATAATACCCTCATAATCAAGGCAACAAAAAATAACACCTACTTTATAAGTGTACGAAGTCGGACACCCGCTGTTCAGATGCGGACAAAAGTGTACGCCCGAAAACCGGACTGAAAAACTAGTTTGCGTTCGTTGTTATTCTTGTTTGTAAAACCATTAACTTTCCGGCCGATAATCCATCCAAGCGTCATTACCTAACGCCTATAAATGCTGTTCCTATGAAAAAAATCGTTGCCGGTCTGGCCATTTCTGTTGCCGTCCTAGGGTATTTACAAACCGCATCGGCCGCCATTCCTCTGTCTTTCGCCCCAGAAACCGCCCTCTACCAGATCAGTGCTGATTCAACGGCCCGATTGCTCGACCAGGCCGTAGCCGCCAATGCCAGGGGGGCCAAAGCCGAAACCGTAAAAGCCCTGCAGGCTGGCACCACGGCGCTCGAAGCCGAAGCCAAAAGCAGTTCGGGCAGCTTCAAAGACAAATTGCTGGGGCAGGTTGCTAACCTGAAAAAGCTGCTACCCCTGGCGCAAAGCGGTTTGCTGAAGGGGGATATCCTGCAAAAAGCTGTCAGTCTAGCCAAAACCGCACTGGGAGCCAGCCAGATCGAAAAGCTGATGGGCGGGGGCAACCTGATTTCGAAAGTCAGCGGGCTAACCAGCAACCTGAATCTGGTTAAAACCGGGCTTTCGGCCCTGGGCGGCAGCAGCGCCAGTTCCGGGAATTCGCTGGTCAATACCGCCCTGAGCGGCCTCTCCAAACTGGGCAAAGGCGGGGTTACGGCCAAAGCCGCCGAACCCGCCGTGAAAGGCCAGCTCGACAGCGTGCTCGGCTTTGTGAAAGGTATTTTGTAAGTAAAACCAGCCCATCAAAAAAGCCCGGTGCAGACGCCCCGGGCTTTTCCAGTTCAACTCTAACCCTTAAACACACACAAACGCTCTTTTAAATGCATACTGTAAGGAATATAATACATACGATGAAGGCGGCCTTTTCGCTTTCCGATTCACTCGGCCCTGTTCAGGGCGAACCCCTTAATTGATGGCAAAGGAATACCCAATCGACGCGCTCAGACCCCGATTCCGGATCGGCAACTGAAGGACGGGCAGATCGTACTGGCGTGAAAAACCGTGTTCATACCGCGCTTCGACAAAGAATTTGCCCGGACCCGCTTCGGCACTCAATCCAATTCCACCGATCGCGCTGAAATCCCAGCGGTTATAACTAATGGCATTCATATTCATGCTGACATCCATCGGTTTGCTCCGGAAAATTCCGCTCGTCCGGGTCCGGATACGCCCGTCGACCGCATAACCGGCGGCTGCACCGGCCAGCATGTACACCTGAACCGGCCCTTCATTCAGGTTGATTTTGGCCAGAACCGGCAGTTCAAGGTACCGCGTCTGGTACGATACCCGCGCTCCCAGCGGAATATTCCAGTTACCAATGGGGATATCGAACCCTTCGTCGATCACAAAACCTTTCTGGATATACGAAATTTCGGGGCGAATGCTCACCCGATCACTGACCGGAACTTCGAGAAACAACGCCCCCGTCGGACCCGGTGACAACCGGAAGGTGGGCGAGAAATTATCTAAAAACTCGGGTTTCGAAACCGCGCCCCAGTTAGCCCCCGCCCGAAAACCGACCTGAACCTGGGCCGATGCGGTTTGAATCAATAAAAAAGTCAGAGCGGCTATTCCGGCCAGTGTCAATCGTTTCATGATTAATAAAAAAATAGGTTGGTCGTTCGTTGCAAACCGGTCGATGAGGACCTGCCCCGGTTTGTTTTGTACGTTGACTCTTGGACATCGCCCAGCCGAAATGGATTAATGCCCCGCCCTTTTTATTGCTATTAATTTTATAATGCTGCCCTTTAATAGTACTTTTTACCGAAAACATTGTCTTACTGTTTTCGCTTTATTAACCCGTAGTATCCATTCACCGCTCCCGACTTTTTGAGGCATGAAGGTAAAACCGCCAACGCACTACAGCTTTTTACCAAAACCGCTGGACAAACTGGATTTTGTGGGTTTTTTCGAAAAAGATCCGTTCGGCAACTCACTGTTTATCAAACGTTTTCTGATGGCTGCCGTGGGATGGGTTACGTATTTTCGCTATACACTCTATAATACCCTAAGGATTGAAGGAACCGAACACCTGGAGAATCTGCCGGTTAATAATGTCATTTTCCTGTCCAACCACCAAACCTATTTTGCCGATGTGATTGCCTTTTTTCACATTTTCTGCAGTGTTAAATGGGGATTTCGGAACCGCATTGTGCCGCCGGTGTATTTGCTCTGGCCCCGCGCCCGGAGTTATTACGTAGCGGCCAGCGAAACGATGAAAGGGGGTTTGGTGCCCCGGATCTTTGCACTGGGCGGTGCCATTCAGGTCGAGCGATCCTGGCGGGCAAAGGGACAGGATGTGAAACGGGACGTTGATAATACGGCCAACGAGCGAATCGCGCTGGCGCTCGAACACGGTTGGGTCGTCAGTTTTCCGCAGGGGACAACCAGCCCTTACGCACCCATTCGCAAAGGCACGGCCCACATTCTGAAAAACACCCATCCTATTGTCATACCGGTAGTGATCAACGGCTTCCGGCGGGCGTTCGATAAAAAGGGCTTACGGCTAAAAAAACGGAATACGCAACTAAGCGTGCGGTTTAAACCGCCTTTGGAATACAGTGTTGACGAATCCGTCGAATCGCTGATCGACAAAGTACGGGAAGCCATCGAACAGGAACTTCCGAAAGAAAAAATGACGTGGCTCTAACGGCGCCACGGACATCAGTCCAGCATCCAGCGGAAAAGCAGGTAGAGCGTAAACGATAGCGTGACGGAAACCGGCAGCGTCATCACCCACGCGAGTGCAATGTTGCGAACCGTGCCACCCTGCAGGTTTTTGATCCCCTTGCTGGCCACCATACTCCCGGCAATCCCCGACGATAGCATGTGGGTGGTGCTGACCGGCGCTTTGTAAAGCGTCGCTAGGGCAATGGTGGTGGCCGCTACCAGTTCCGCCGAAGCACCCTGGGCGTAGGTTAAGTGCTGTTTCCCGATTTTCTCGCCAATCGTTACGACAATCCGCTTCCAGCCGACCATCGTTCCCAGACCCAACGAGAGAGCAATCATCAGAATAACCCAGAGTGGCGCGTAATCCGTAAACCGGCGCAAGCCGGTTTTTTCGCCCAGATTCGTCGTCAGGGTGCTGATGTCGGTGGCACTCAGGTCGACATCTTCGCTTTCAATAAGCTTTTTGATGTTATTATTGACCAGCAGCAGGTCCCGGCGGATTTGCAAACGCTCCTCAGCTTTGAACTTTCCGTTATCGAGTGGCAGGTTAATGACCCGCTGAAGATCCTCAATTTCGGCTTTCGTACCCGTTATCCGGCGTCGATCGGTGTCCGATAAACTGGTCGTGTCGATTTTTTGGACGATCTGCGAAATCTGCACCAGATTGCCCCGCATCGTCGTCGGGTCGATATTGTTGTTGATGGCGAAATAGGCGGGTGTAATCCCGATCAGAATCAGCATAACCAGCCCAACGCCTTTCTGTCCGTCGTTCGATCCGTGAAAAAAGCTCACCCCGGTACAGGTCAGGATCAGAATGGATCGAATCCAGGTCGGCGGGGGCGCGTTTTTCTTGGGTTCCTTAAACAGATCTTTGTTCCCCACGAGTTTCCGCAGCAGATACATCAGAATGATGGCGAGGCTAAAACCGATCAGGGGCGACAGCAGCAGTGCTTTCCCGATTTTTTCGGCTTCTTCCCAGTTGACACCCCCGCGTTCGCCGGCCGCGCCCATCGTCGAAAAAGCCAGCCCAACGCCCAGAATGGAACCAATCAGCGTGTGTGAACTGGAGCTGGGCAGGCCGAAATACCAGGTCCCCAGGTTCCAGATGATGGCACTGAAGAGTAACGCCAGCACCATGGCTATGCTATGGTAAACGTTCTGATCCACCAGCAATTCGACCGGTAAGAGATTGACAATTCCCATGGCCACCCCAATCCCACCGAGCAACACCCCCACAAAGTTGCAGATCCCCGACCAGACAACGGCAACATTGGGTTTCAGAGAATTGGTATAAATAACCGTTGCCACGGCGTTGGCGGTGTCGTGAAAACCATTGACAAATTCAAATGCGCAGGCAGCAAAGAGGCAAAGAGCGAGGAGGATAAAAATATCCGTTTCTAATCCGAACATGCAGATACAAGTCTGTGAGACTGAGCTTGGTCGCAGCGCTCAATCTATTTTAGCGCAAAAGTACAGTAAACTTTCGAGGGCAATGTTAAGGAAATGTTAAGCAATTACCGCAATCGCTTCTAAAATCGTGCCATTTTGTACTTTACCGGGATTTATCTGACGCCTGGACCGTTCCGCACCCAAACCGCTCACTGTTTTCCGGCCAGTTGCCCGCAGGCGGCATCGATGTCTTTGCCCCGGCTTCGGCGGATATTCACCACGACGCCCCGGTCTTCCAGAAAACCGGCAAAATGGTCGAGCTTGTCTGCGTCAGTATTCCGGAAATCCGCTTCGGCAATCGGATTGTATTCAATGATATTGATTTTTGCCGGTACTTTTTTGGTAAACTGCCACAGTTCTTTCGCATCCTGCAGGCTGTCGTTGAAATTGTTGAAAACAATGTATTCGAACGTTACCCGCGTACCGGTTTTTTTGTAGAAATAGTTCAGTGCTTCGGCCAGCGCGGGCAGCGAATTGCTCTCGTTGATGGGCATAATCTGGTTCCGCTTGTCGTCGTTGGCGGCATGCAGCGACAGCGCCAGGTTGAATTTTACCTGATCATCGCCCAGTTTTTTGATCATCTTGGCAATCCCGGCGGTCGAAACCGTAATTCGTTTGGCGGCCATGCCCAGCCCGTTCGGCGACGTAATCCGCTCGACGGATTCCAGCATGTTGGCGTAGTTCAGCAGCGGTTCGCCCATCCCCATGTACACAATATTGGTCAGACCGGTGCCGTAGGTCTCACGCGCCTGCTGGTCGATGGCAACCACCTGATCGACCATTTCACTGGCTTCCAGGTTGCGTTTGCGGTCCATATAGCCCGTGGCGCAGAACTTGCAGGTCAGCGAACAACCCACCTGCGAGGAGATGCAGGCCGTCATCCGGTTGTCCGGTCCGTCGCTACGGTCGTCCTTGCGCAAAGCCGGAATCAGCACCCCTTCCACCAGGTTGCCGTCGAAAAGCCGAAAGGAGGATTTGATGGTGCCGTCGGCACTCTGCTGCTGTTTTGAGACAGCCAGCGTCCGCACTTCGAAGTGCTCCGCCAGCAATTGCCGCGTTTTGAGCGACAGGTTGGTCATCTCGTCAAACGTCCGTGCGGATCGCTTCCAGAGCCATTCCTGAATTTGTTTCGACCGGAACCCCTGTTCGCCGTGGCCGGTCAGCCAGGTTTTCAACTGGTCTTCGTTGAGTTTTCGTATGTCCTGCTTCGTGGTAATCATCCTTCTTTGTCGTCGCTTTCCACTCTTTTCCCATCCGGTTCATCCTTGGACCAGCTTCGCGAAAAATCTTCTTTCTGTTTGCGAATCCAGTTCGTTCCTACCGGAATCCAGCCGGATGTCACATCCATTACAATAGGGGCAATGGGTTTTACCACCGGATAGAGGTACGTTTCCTGCGTGTGTTTAACGGGCATTCGTATTCCCATCCAGGTTAACAACCAGAGCATTACACTAATTCCGAAAACCCAGGTAAAAATTCCGACGGCGGCTCCGGCCAGGCTATCGAACGTGCCCAGCAGCGTATATTTCAGCGATTGGCGCAGCGAAAAACCGATGCGATTGATCAGAAAAACCGTCGGAAAAAAAATAATGGAAAAGCCCAGCCACGGCAACAGCCGCCGGGCTACTTCCAGACTGATGTAGGGTGCCAGCAAGTCAATGCCAAAGCCCAGAAACTTAAAACCGACGATCATCGCGACGATAAACGCCACAATGGCCACAATTTCTACCAGCAAGCCCTTGCGGTAGCCGTTGTACGCGCCATACAGTAGCGTAATCAGAATAATAATGTCGAGAATTTTCAAGTTTGTAAAGAGATGGCTTGCCGGGCTGGACGGGTAGTCAAAAGGGCGAGACGGTTTTTAAATCATTGGAACCATTCGGCCATCCGAACCTTTAAGCCGTCAGCAAACTTTTTACCGTGGCAGAAATCGCTTTTCCGTCGGCTTGTCCGGCCAATTCTTTGGTGGCCACGCCCATCACCTTGCCCAGGTCCGACGGACCCGTGGCGCCCACGCGGGCGATGATGGCCTGGAGGGCGGTTTTCAGATCCTCTTCCGAGAGTTGTTTCGGCAGGTATTTTTCAATGACGGCAATTTCGGCCAGTTCGGCTTGCAGCAGGTCGTCACGGCCCTGGGTCCGGTAAATATCCGCCGAATCCTTCCGCTGTTTGACGGCTTTGGTCAGCAGTTTCAGTTCCTCTTCGGGTTTGAGGTCGCCCCCGGTGGCGCCGTCTTTGGTTTCTTCCAGCAGAATCAATGATTTAATGGCCCGCAACGCCCGCAACCGGTCCTGCTCCTTGGCTTTCATCGCTTCTTTAATATCCGTATCAATCTGTTGTTTCAGCGCCATACGTAAATGAGGAGTTATAAAGTAAGAGTTATGGGTGAAGAGTTACTTCACCCGGAACCAATAAAAGTTTGGCAAAGTTACGAAAACAGGACTGGCTTATTATAAACTCACCACTCATAACTCTTCATTCTTCACTCAAATATGACTCGTTTGAGCGTCAATATCAATAAAATTGCCACCCTGCGGAACGCGCGGGGCGGCAATAATCCGGATGTGGTCAAGGTAGCGCTCGACTGCGAGCGGTTCGGTGCGCAGGGCATTACGGTGCATCCCCGCCCCGACGAGCGGCATATTCGGTATCAGGACGTGCTGCAGCTGAAAGAAGTGGTGACCACCGAATTCAACATTGAAGGCAATCCCGACGAACGGTTTATTGAACTCGTCACGCGGGTTCGGCCCGAGCAGGTGACGCTGGTTCCCGACGCCGTCGATGCCATTACGTCCAACGCGGGATGGGATACCGTCAAACACCGGATGCACCTGACGAATCTGGTGAATCATTTTCAGCGTTTGGGTATTCGCGTCTCGATTTTTGTCGATGCCGACGACGCGATGGTGCGGGGTGCCAAAGAAACCGGTACCGACCGGATTGAATTGTATACCGAACCGTATGCCGCCCACTATGCCGAAAACCGGGAAGCTGCGATTGCGCCGTTTGTTCAGGCTGCGAAAGTCGCGCAGGAACTGGGGCTGGGCCTCAATGCCGGACACGATTTAAGTCTGGAAAACCTCCGGTATTTCCACCAGAACATCCCCGGTTTGCTGGAAGTCTCGATTGGTCACGCGCTGATCTGCGACGCCCTGTACTTCGGACTGGAAAACACGATTCAACTGTATCTAAAAGAATTAGAGTAGAATAGAGTAAAGAGATGAGACAAGGGAATAAAGACTTTGTCTCATCTCTCCTGTCTTACTTCTCAAATCTATTTCATGATTCAAACCATCGAAACGCCCCACGCTCCGCTTCCCGCCGGGCATTACGCCCAGGCCACCATCTGGAATGATCTTATTTTTGTTTCCGGCCAGTTGCCGATTGATCCCGTAACCAAAGAGAAACTCACCGGACCGATCGACGCGCAAACCCGCCAGGTTTTGGAGAACGTCAAAGCCATTCTGGAAGCCGCCGGAAGCGACCTGAACCACGTCCTGAAAACAACGGTTTACATTGCCGACATTGCGCTCTGGGATCGGGTCAACGCCATTTATGCCAATTTTTTCGGGGAACATAAACCCGCCCGCGCCGTAGTACCGACCCGGGAATTGCACTACGGTTTTCTGATTGAACTTGAAGCGGTGGCGATTCGAAAAGGGAGCCAATAAGCGAGCCCTGTCAGGCCGACAGGGCCAGGCTTAAAGCGAATAACTACCCCGGTATTGCCGTTTCACAAATTGATTGGCGTAGTCAAAGTTGGTAATTTTCATGTTGGCGCCGTCCCAGAAGAGCTTCTTCCGACCGGGGAAAGTGTAGCCGCCCCCCGTTTTGGGTTCCCGGTACAGGTAACTGCGCGTGGCCAGATTGCCCATCAACACGGTTTCGGTCAGCGGCCCGGCTTCGTCGAACGACGAGCTGGTATAGGCGCCATAACCTTGTTTGCAGGCCTTCACCCACTGCTGCTGATGGCCTTCCGTTTTGCCTTCGACCAGCGGTTTTTCGGGATCGGGCAGTTTTTTACCGTCAAACTTCTCTTCGGGAAACAAACGCGGGTTGTTGCCAAACAATTCGGCCACCAGAATGCCCTTGCTACCGATGAACATGATGCCCCCGTCGATGTTTGTAAAGACTTTCTCGTAGGGAATCCCTTCCGGGACCTGCGGGCGAATGCCGCCATCGTACCACGAAAATTTGATTTCCTTCACCTTCCGGTCGTCCGACGGAAACGTCAGGTGGATGGCCGACGAAGGCGGACAAACGTCGTCGTAGAAGGCTTCCTTGAAGAAGTCCGAATACACCGACCCCACGCTGCATTCGACGGAAGTTGGGTATTTCAGTTTCAACGCCCGGAACGGTACGTCCATGAAGTGGCAGCCCATATCGCCCAGCGCCCCCGTCCCAAAATCCCAGTAGCCCCGCCAGCGCGTCGGCATGTAGGCTTCGTGGTAGTTGCGGAGCGGGGCGGTGCCGAGCCACAAATCCCAGTCGACCTCCGGAGGCACCGGCTGCGACTCGCCTTTATCTTTCGGCGACCGGACGCCCTGCGGCCAAACCGGCCGGTTGGTCCAGCAATTGACGGTATGAACGTGCCCGATCAAGCCTTTCTGAATCCAGGTTTCCACTTTGCGCGTATCGTCACCGCTGCTGCCCTGGTTGCCCATTTGCGTCACCACCTTGTATTTCCGGGCGGCTTCGGTCAGCATCCGGGCTTCGTAAATGTCGTGTGTCAGCGGTTTTTCACAATAAACGTGCTTGCCCAGTTGCATGGCTGCCATCGCAATGGGGGCATGCATGTGGTCGGGCGTCGAGATGATCACCGCATCGAAGTTCTTCGCTTCCTTGTCGAATAGCTGACGGTAATCCTTGAAATACGGCGCACTGGCAAACTGCGCGCGGAATTTTTTCGCCTGCCGGTCGTCGACATCGCAGAGCGCGACCATGTTATCCGAGCCGTTGTTGTACGCCAGCCGAATGTTGACGTCGGCCTTACCACCGCAGCCGACGGCTGCGATATTGAGCTTGTCGCTGGGGGCAATAAAACCGGGTCCGCCCAGCACGTGCCGCGGGACAATCGTAAAACCGGCAGCCGCCAGCGCGCTGCCCTGCATAAATTTTCGGCGGGAAAGGGAAGCGGATTTCATGACACCAGTTCAGGGTTAAAGGAACACTGCCGTTTGCTTAAACACTAGCCTAGTTTTTGTCCGATTTTCATGGCCAGCCCCATATCGCCCTGAACCTTGATTTTACCAAACATAAAAGCCGTCATGGGATTCAGCTCCCCGGTTCCTAATTTTTGTAAATCGCTCAGTGACACCTTGATGGTACTGTCGGCCTCGGCGTCGTCGTTCGAAACAACAGGCGGGTTCTGCCGTCCGTCAATGTAAATTACCCCCTGATCCGTCGCCAGTTTGACGGTTGCACCCAGGTTGCTGTCGGCCCCAATCCGACGGCGAATCTCGTCGGTGAATTCCTGTAAATTCATGCGTGTGGTTCGTTGGTGATTCAAAATTGGACAATAACTGATAAAACTATAGGAATTAAGAGTAAAAGTAGGCAGAATACCGAAATAATTTAGTAAATTCCGACCCATTAATTAAATCCTGAACTAATTTGAATTCTCGGACAAATGGAGCGGCATGCCACGGCTTCGGTTTATTTAACGGTTTCCCTATTTTCCGCAATTCTGACAATTCTGTGTATATTTACCTCCACAATCTGTACAACCAAAAAAGTTGATATGTTCCCGACATATTCCCAGGTTGTTACCAGTGTTTCATCTTATCAGAAGATTTTCATAAATATAACTGATATACTTTATAAACAGGGCGTCGGAACTTTAGCGACGAGCTCGTTGAATGCAATGTCTGATAATTAATCTTTTCAGACTTTCTTAACCGTGTGCAGCATGCCAGCCGAAAAAACACTCCTCCGACAACTCAGGAACGCAGATCCAACTGCTTTTCGGCGCGTTTACGACCGCTATGTGCAACGGGTGTATCACTTTTCCCTGAGTTTTCTCAAGTCGCCGGAAACCGCTCAACAAATGGTACGCGATGTGTTCACCTACCTTTGGGAGCGACGGAGTACACTGGATGAAGATACTCCGCTCAATGTCTATTTATTCACCATGACCTACCGGCTCATGCTGACTACGTTTCGCGAACGGCACAGCCTGTGCCAGCCGCAGGAAATTCTGCAACGACTGACAACCCAGTCGGGAACCGATACGGAAGAAGAGGTTCTTTACCAGGAATTGGAACTGATTTACCAGCAGGCCGTCGCCCAGCTCCCCCCCCGTCGGCGCGAAATCTACCTGCTGAGCCGTCATGAAGGATATACATCCCAGCAAATCGCTGATCGCATGAATTTATCAATCCAAACGATCGACGATCATTTAGACCGCGCATACGATACTCTGGGCGCTTATTTTCAACAACATACGTATTAAAATTGTGAAAGAGCGACTGAGTGAAAGGCTCCGCAGAGGCTCAAAACTGGCCGCCCAGTTCCCTCTTTTATCGCACCGGCGACCCGGTCATTGAAATGGAGGAATTGCTGGAGAAATACGCCCGGAACGAATGCAGTCCCGAGGAGGAACAATGGGTGGTTGGCTGGCTGCAAAATCCGGATAACGAATCATACCTGCGCGGGTTGATGCGGAAACAATGGAATAATCCGGCCGTGTCCGTTGAGCCCCCCCCCGACTGGCAGCGCATGTGGGTGGGTATTACCCGGCAAACCAAAGACTTACCGACGGAACCCGATGTGCCTCTCTACCGGACCATCTGGCGGCAAATCGTGCGAATTGCGGTCTGGATCGGTTGTATTATTGCCCTCGGGCTGAGTATTCGTCTGCTCCGTCAGGCCCAATTGCCCGCCGATATCGTCTACCAGTCCGGTGCGGAGCAGTATATGCGGGTCGATTTGCCGGACCAGTCGACGGTTCTTCTCAATAAGAACTCCAGCGTGCGGATTTCGTCCGACTGGTCGGGACCCAACCGTAACATCTGGCTGGAGGGCGAGGCTGTGGTTATTGTCTCGAAACAACCCCTCGGCTTCCGGCTATTGATTCACTCAAACGCCCCGACCGACCGCGTTATCACCGAAACCCAACAGGCCCGGGTTTATGTTAACTACCAAAAACAGAAAAACCAGGTCGTCGTCGAGCAGGGGAAGGTCAACTTTACCGTTGATCATTCGGGGCTTCTGGGCGAAATGAGAAAATACCCCCTGCAACCGGGTGATATGGCCGAATACGACGAAAAATCGACCCAATTGATCCGGCGCCACGTTAATTCGTCCGCTTATACGGGCTGGGCAACGAACGAGGGAGGGATGAATAGGTAGGCCGTTCACCCCTTCTGTTTCTCATTCGTTTACCTCCTGCCTTACATCCCGGTCTGGGGTTCGATCACGGGCACTACCGTCAGCAGCCGCTGGGTCGTGCGCTCCTGAATGCCGGACGTCTTTACCTGAAAAGCTTTTTCAACCGTTTCGCTGCCGTTGGTAACCTGTAGTGTATAGGCTCCATCGGCCATCTGGCTCAGGTCAAACCGCTGCCGGTATGTGTCCGTGTGTTTGGGAAGGGTTTCGGCAAATAAAACCCGGTTATTCCCGTCGATCAGCCGAACGATGAGTTTACTTTTGGCATCGTTCTTCTGAATATTCATCCACAGTTTCAAGGGGTCGGCCGAAGGAAACGTAGCGACCAAAAACGCTTTGGTATCCAGCTTCACTTGGGCAAAAGAAGAAGTTCCGAGCAGAAGAAAAGCGCCTACTAGCAAGGCACGGGTCGTGCGCACAATCGTTTTCATGGTGTTTATTAGATTTGTTGTTCACTGTTCTAAATTCACCGAAAAGATGTTGCCCGACGGGCGGCAGCGCGGCCTGTTAGGAGCAGTGGCCGAAAAAAAGGATGAACGGTTCTGAACCGCCGGGGCCGTGGAATGCCACGTTCACGATTCCGTATAATTCAAATCTTTCCCGTACGTTTCGTCCAGCGTTGCCAGTGACCAGAAACTGATCACGAAACAAATCAGGCCCACGATGGCGGCCGAACCGATGACGCCAACGGAGGCCTTGAGGGTTTGAAAGAGAGGAATGGTCAGAAGCGTCGTTGCGCGAACGTTGTTGGCAATGGACGTAGTGGCCGTCGAGCGCAAATTGGTACCGAAATGTTCGGCGGAAACCGTTAAAAACAAGGCGATGTAGCCAATGGAAAAGCCCAGGCCCACGCAAACCGCGTAGAACAGCGAAACCGACGAAATGCCGGCAAACAGATAAAACAGTACAAAAACCAGGTTTAAGGTCATCAACGCTCCAATGGCGCGCCGACGCGACCGGAACCACTGGCTGAGCGGCCCGCTGACCAAATCACCAACCGCCATACCAATGTACGTAAACATCACGGCCCGGCCCGGCGCAATCGGTTCGGCCAGCCCGAATGCTTTGCCAAACTCATTGCTGAAGGTCGCCAGAATGCCGATCACAAAATAGGTCGGGACGGCCAGCCCCATGCACCGCAGGTAGGTTCCCAACCGCCTGGCGTTGGAAAACAATGACCAGAAATTCCCACGCTGAACGGCCTGCTCCCTGATTTTCAGAAACATTCCCGACTCGAAAACCGACACCCGGAGCAACAAGAGCATCAGACCCAGACCACCCCCAATAAAGTAGGTCGTCCGCCAGTCGAATAAAACGACGGTAAAATAGGCGACCACGGCCCCAAACAGGCCGACGCCCGCAATCAGCGAGGTGCCATATCCCCGGAGTTCTTTCGGCAAAATTTCGGAAACGAGCGTAATACCAGCCCCCAGTTCGCCGGCCAGCCCCAGTCCGGCCACAAACCGCAGCAGGGCGTAGGTGTTGGCGTCCTGCACAAAACCGCAGGCAATGTTGGCGAGCGAATAGGTAATGATGGAACCAAACAGGACCGAAAGCCGCCCGCGTTTATCGCCCAGAATGCCCCAGAGAATACCGCCCAGCAGCAAACCCGCCTGTTGCCAGTTCAAAACCGTCCCGCCAATCACCGACACCTGTTTATCATCCAGCCCCAGGTCTTTCAAACTCGGTACGCGCACGATGTTGAACAGGAGCAGATCATACACATCCACAAAGTAACCCAGTGCAGCAACGATAACGGGCAGCGTAAACAAGGGCCGGAAGGTTACGGGGGGCGAAGCAGTGGTCATAAAAAAGAGGAAGAAAACGGAGAAAAACGAAGGAGGAAAGGAAACTACGCGCTTCCTTTCCTCCCCTGTTCCTTACTCCTCCAGATAGTTCAAATCCTTCCCGTGCGTTTCGGGAATCGTCAGAATCGAATAAAAACCGATGGCAAAACTCAGGATCCCGACTGCAACCCCCGCATTGATCACATCGACCGACGGTTTCAGGTAGGTATACAGGCTCGTCATCAGGATCACCATCCCGCGTACCATGTTCGGCACTGTCGTTGCGGCCGTGGCCCGCAGGTTCGTACCGAACTGCTCGGCCCCGATGGTGACAAACATCGCCCAGTAACCAATCCCGAAGCCCATCACCAGAAAATACAGATACAGACCGGTGGCGGTTTGAGGAGCGATATAGATGTAGATCAGGCTGACAATCAGCGTAAAGCCCATCAGCAAGGCCACGGCCCGTTTGCGTGACTCCAGCCCCTGGCTGATCAGTCCGCTCGCCAAATCCCCGAAAGCCAAACCAATATAGCACCACATGATGGTCAGGCCCGGTTTAACGGGTTCGGTAATGCCAAATGCCTTGCCAAATTCGTCGCTGAACGTCGCCAGAATGCCGATCACAAACCAGGTGGGCAGTCCGATGCCGATGCATTTCATGTAGCGTGAAAACCGGCTGGCGTTGGTAAAAAAGGCAAAGAAATTCCCTTTCTGAACGTGTTTCTGTTCCGAAACTTCCTTGAACATGCCGGATTCGATGACCCCGACCCGGAGCAACAGCAGCCCAATACCCATGCCCCCACCGACCAGATACGCATTTTGCCAGTTGAACAACTCCACGGTAAAATAAGCCACAACGGCCCCGAACAGGCCAATCCCTGCCACCAGCGAGGTACCAATGGCCCGTAACTGTTTCGGCAAGACTTCGGAAACGAGCGTAATGCCCGCGCCCAGCTCACCGGCCAGCC
Source organism: Larkinella bovis (assembly GCF_042655385.1). Lineage (NCBI taxonomy): Bacteria > Pseudomonadati > Bacteroidota > Cytophagia > Cytophagales > Spirosomataceae > Larkinella > Larkinella bovis. The sequence goes on from NZ_JBHSMA010000004.1 coordinate 52,263, forward strand.
CCACCCCGGCTACAAACCGCATCAGGGCGTAATAATCGACCGGGTCCATAAAAGTTACCTTGTCGATAAAACCGCAGGCGATATTAGCCACCGAATAGGTAATGATGGACCCGAACAGCACCGAAAGTCGGCCGCGTTTATCGCCGAGTACGCCCCAGAGAATACCACCGATGAGCAACCCGCCCATCTGCCAGTTGATGATGACTGCACCCACGCTGGAAATCTGTTCGCCGTTGAGCCCCAGGTCTTTCAGGCTCGGAACGCGCACAATACCAAAGAGTAATAAGTCGTAGATGTCTACGAAATAGCCCAAAGCGGCTACAATAACGGGAAGACCGAATAAGGATTTATAGGAATTTTTCGTCGGCGGAGGTACGGTAGACTGCATTCGTTTGGTAAAAGGATGTTAGGATAAAATAATAGATGGCAAGTTACCGATTTAGCCACATTTGACCAACTTATTAACCAAGGTAGTACCGATTATCCTCCGTTGTTTACCCTCACCGATTCGCCATGGGCCGATGGGACTCCGTTGGGAAAACCGTAACGGTTTTTCGTTATCAAACGGAAAAAGGACCGAAGCTCCGTGGGCTTCCTTCATTAAGGGGGCCAGTTCCTGTACGTTCTCCGGCTGCTTTGCAACCAGATTCGGGGCTTCCTTCGGGTCTTTCGCCAAGTCGTATAACCCGCTCAGTCACCTTACCGAACCACCTGTTTCCCAGCCTGTTCGTGGAAGTTCCAGGAGAGGGAATCGGGCTTTTTCTGCGAACCTTTGTCCGGCGGTGGCCAGTATCCAGACTTTCAGGAAGATCCGCGAAAAAACGAACCATTGCTGGACAACAAACAAGATGGCAATACCGGCCCAGCCACTGGTAACCAGCCAAGATTCGATCCAGAAATAAAGGCCGAAACCGGCCGCAGCCAGCCCGACCAGCAGCAGATATGAGCCAAACGCTGTTCGAAAATTGCGTACCACAAACCGCATGCCCTGCCAGAAAGCGGGGAAAGCCCGGTTTTCGTCCTGCCGGAATAACAGGATTTTGGCATAATCGCCCGCGCAAACCGCCAGCAGTGCCACCGTTCCAAACAGGAAAAAACAAATCAGGAGAACGCCAAAGACAGCCCGCTCATCCGATGTTTCGCTCAAGCTCAACCCTGCCAAAGCACCCAGACAGACAAATACAAAACCGGCCAATGCGATAAAACCGGCCACGCACAGGAACAACCTGAAAAACCGCCCGAAATACTGCACACTGGCGGCCAGAAAACGGCTGAGCCGAAACAGTTGCCGCTGGTCGGTTGTCGCGGATACCTGAAGCAATTGCCCGCCCGCAAAAAACAGGCTCAGCAACAGGTAAAAAACGCCAAGCCACAGGCCCACGCTCAGCAACGGGTTGACCGCCGACCCGTGGTTATGCATAAAATCGTTGTAAACCGTATAGTCGAACCCGTCGAGCAGTTTCAGATATTCCCGTGAAAAACCGGTTTCCCGCCGAAGAGTTGCGTACGTCGGCAACATGATCAGCAGTCCGATACAAAAGTTGATCCCATATAGCCAGACTACCATGCGCCAGGAGCGAAGAACTACCGAGAAAGCCCTAAAAATTAACATATTGCCTCAAGCGACTTGAAAAAGAAGACATCCATCCTTTAGCATTTCCCGTTACACCAGCCAGGCCAGCCACTGCATCCAGTTCTGCACCCAGAACATCAGCTTGGCCGCGTATTTAGCCGCCGGACTGGCGGGTGGCTGCACCGCGTAACTGTTGTTATTCAGGTTGATATCCGTGTAAATCTTCTGCTGCGGATCAACTTTTGCCCACTCCGCCCGCGTCGGATACGTAACGGTTAACCGATGGACGCGGGCCCGCCCATCCCAGTGCAGAAGCTGCTCTTTGCCGTCCTCGAAATGCACGAGCACTTCGACCGGCAATTGCGCGTCGCCCCGCCGGTAGACCGTAATGGTGGACTGGTATTGATGGCCCTGGGCGCGGCTGTGAACCGTGTGTAATTCGTAGTCACAGACCCGGCTGCCGTACAGTACCTGCTCGAAAAACCAGTTCATATCCGGGCCGTAGCGGTTGCCGAACCGTTTGGCGACGACCTCATTGACGATGGCGATAAAATCCTGACTGCTGGGATGTTTAAATTTCCAGCGTTGAAAATACGTCCGCATGATTTCGTCCATCACCGGCCGCCCCACCAGACCGTCGAGCGTCCGGAGCCAGGTGGCCGGTTTGAAATAGACGAGTTCGCCGTAATAATCGTCGGGCAGTTGCCAGACCGGGGCAAACGAAGGTTCAGCCGCCGGCAAATCCAGGTGGGCGTAATACGCGCGGGAAGCCTCCAGATTGCCCATCCGGTACCCGAACCAGTCGATAACCGACGATTTCAGGCCGTAGGTTTCGTCCATGATCCGGCCTTCGTAATACTGGTTGATGCCTTCGTCCATCCAGGCTTCCTCAAATTCGTTGGTTGCCAGCAACTGCATAAAGTACTGATGACCAAACTCATGAATTGTCACCTGCTCCGGAAACCGCATGCCCGCGGGCATGCCCCAGCTGGTGCCGGTGGTAATGAAGGTCGGGTATTCCATGCCCCCCGCCCCCAGCGCCCACACGGGCGGATCGACGATGGTGAGCGTGGTGAACGGATAGCGCCCGAGGTGTTTGTCAAAATAGGCCAGGGCGGTTTTGGCAGCCTCCAGATGGCGCTGCGCCTGGCTGGCGTGGGCGGGTTGCATCAGGGCGCGAATAGCGACGTGTCGCCAGCGATCGGTGAAAACCGCAAAGTCCGGCGAAGCGGTCCAGGCAAAATCGACCACATCGTCGGCCTGCCAGCGGAGGGTTTGCGTCCCATCCCGGTTTTTCCGCTCGCTTTTCAAGTGTCCCGTCGCGCCTAGTTGAAACGATGCGGGCGCGGTGATCGACACATCATACGTACCGAAATCGGCGTAGAATTCCGAATGCGCGTGAAACTGGTGGCAATTCCAGCGCCCGGTCGCGCCGGGCTGGGCGGGTTGGTAGCGGGTTCCCGGCGGTTCGTACACCCCGATTTTGGGGAACCACTGGGCCACCAGAAAAAAATCGCGGCTGTAGCCGGTGCGGGCAAAAATCCGGGGCAGTTTGGCCCGAAAAGCCATATCGAGGGTAATGCGCTGGCCGGGTCCCACGGGCTGGCTGAGCGGAATGCGAATCACCGTCCGATCGTCCGGATTGCCGTCATCGGGTTGGAAAAACCGGTAGTGAGCCGTCAGATCCTCGGCCTTGCGCGACGCGTCCGCCCGGCTTTTTATCGACAGAATATCAATCCAGCCGTAGGCTTCCTTATCGCTTTTATCGATGAACTCGCCCCGCAGCTGCCCGCCCGACTCGCGCATGAAGGTGGATCGCTCGTTGCGGAACGCATTGAGGTACAGGTGAAATTGCAGTTCCCGCACCACCTCGTTCGACGGATTTTTCCAGACCAGCGTTTCACTACCTTCCAGCCGTTTGCGCTCCGTATCCAGCCGAACAGCAATCTGATAGTTCGCAATCCGCGGGCTCAGCGGCACCGACTGCGCCGACGCGATCCGGGTAAACAGGAAAAGGCCAGGAAGCAGGAAGCGCCAGGCTCGCTTACTCATTTTTCCGAACCCGAATCGGTACGACGGCTTCGGTCTGATCCCAGGTCAGCAGCATGTCGGTTCCGTCCGATTGAGGGGCAAAACTAATGTAAAACTGTTCGGCGACGGCGCTGCGTTTTCGGGCGATGACCGGCACCCGCAGCACATCCTTCGTCGGATCGTAGCTCGTCCCCCACTGGCCGGTTTCGCGGTTAAAAATAACGATCCAGTTGCCCTCCGACGGAATGGTCCAGAGCGAATACTCGCCTTCGTCGAGCGGCTGGCCCGCGACGGTCACGTTCTGCTCGAGCGTGATAAGAGTGGCTTCGTTGGCCCCCGTCCGCCACACTTCGCCGTAGGGCACCAGGCCGCCGAAAATTTTACGTCCTTTTTTATAGGGTTGGCAGTATTCTACTTTTACCTGAACGCCATTCTGGTTAATTTCGGCAGTAGCCTCCGGACTGGCCGATTTGGTATACGACCGAAGGCCCCAAAAACCGACCAGCACCAGCACGGCCAGAATCCCGATGATCCATAAGATTTTTTTCATACATTAATCATTTTTACCTGGAAAGCTGGAAAGTTATAAAAATTTGCTTGGTTGCGGTTTCTCAGGTCGTGATAATTGGCAACCGATCCCGCGAGCGTTTTGAACGAATACGAACCGACCGGATGTCGGCACCAGCGCGTCAGGCATTCCGCACGAAATAACCCGATACCGATTGAAACCGAATAAATACCTGCTTTTTCTGCTGGCGACCGTCATGGGGTACGGATTGGTTGAATATTACCGCCCGAAACCCATCGACTGGAATCCTACGTATAGCAACAAGGACAAGATTCCGTTCGGAACCAAGGTGCTTTTTGACCTTTTACCCGACATTATGAATCACCATCCGGTGAAAAGCCTTCGTCTTCCCACTTATACCCATTTATCCGACAGCACCCTGCCGGTGCGCAGCAACTATATTTTCATTTGTCAAACCCTCCGGTTTAGTGACCCCGATCGGGAAAAACTGCTGAACTACGTGCAGCGGGGGAATACGGTTTTTCTGTCGGCCTACGAATTTCCGGATACGCTGACGCACCTGCTCGGTTTTCGGGCCGAACTGAAAGCGCCTACCCTGCGCGATACGACGCTCGGCATGAATTTTACGAATCCGGCGCTGAAAGCCGTGGCCGATTACCATTTCCGGCACGACGACGGACGGAATTTTCTCGTCACCACGAAAACCGCCCGTATGACGGTTCTGGGCCGGAACGCCCGCAACGAACCGATTTTCCTGAAAATCCGCTACGGCAAGGGGGATTTTTACATCCACAACCTGCCACTGGCACTGACCAACTTTTACGTGCTCGACTCGGCCACCGCCGATTATGGTTACAAAGCACTGTCGTACCTGCCTCCACAACCCACCTACTGGGATGAATACCAGAAACAGGGCCGGTTCGACGAAAACGAGCAATCACTGCTGCGCTACATTCTGACACAGCCCCCGCTGACCTGGGCTTATTACCTGACCGTTGTGAGCTTGCTGCTGTACCTTATTTTTGCCGGGAAACGCACCCAACGCGTCATTCCAGTGATAGAGCCGTTGCGGAACACCTCGCTGGAGTTTGTTAAAACCGTTGGGCAACTGTATTTCCAGCGGGCGGATCACGGCAACCTGACTCAGAAAAAAATTCAGTATTTTCTGGCCTACGTCCGCGACCAGTTTGGGCTCGACACCTCCAGACCGGATGAGGAATTCAAACGGGCGCTGGCCCGGAAAAGTGGCGTTTCCGAACCGGACGTGCAGGCACTGTTCCGGCAAATTGCCTTCAGCCAGCAACAGCTCATGAGCGAATACGACCTGCTCCGGCTGAATGAATTGATTGAAAATTTTTATACCACTGCGAAAGCCTAACTTCGATTTCCCACCATGTCTCCCTACGAAAACCGCCTGGACTTGACCGAACTGAAAACCGCCGTCGACGCAATCCGGGCCGAAATCGGCAAGGTGATCGTCGGGCAACAGCCAGCTATTGATCTGCTATTGACAGCCCTGCTGGCCGACGGCCACGTGCTGATCGAGGGCGTGCCGGGGGTAGCCAAAACCCTGATGGCGAAACTGCTGGCCAAAACCATCTCGGTCGATTTCAGCCGGATTCAGTTTACGCCCGACCTGATGCCGTCCGATGTGCTGGGCACGTCGATTTTTAACCCGAAAACCACGGATTTCGAATACCGCCGGGGGCCTATTTTTGCCAACATTGTTCTGATCGACGAAATCAACCGCGCCCCGGCCAAAACCCAGGCGGCTTTGTTCGAGGTCATGGAGGAGCGGCAGGTCACCAACGACGGCACCACGCACCTGCTGAACGACCCGTTTCTGGTGCTGGCCACGCAGAACCCCGTCGAACAGGAAGGCACTTACCGGCTGCCAGAAGCCCAACTCGACCGGTTTTTGTTCAAAGTGGTGGTCGGTTATCCGACGATTCCGGAAGAAATCAACATTCTCAAAGGGCACCACGAACGCCGAAACCTGACCGACGCCGTGGAAGCGGTGCAGTCGGCACTGACGGCGGGGCAATTGCAGGCGTTGCGGGCGCAGGTTCACCGGGTGCACATCGAAGACAAGTTGCTCGAATACATCGCCCAGATTGTGCAAAACACCCGGACAAATAAAGCATTGTTTCTGGGGGCTTCGCCCCGGGCCTCGGTGGCATTGCTGAACAGTTCGAAAGCCCTAGCAACGCTCCGGGGCCGCGATTTTGTCACCCCCGAAGATATCCAGGAGCTGGCGCCCCCGGTGTTGCGCCACCGCGTGCTGCTCACGCCCGAACGCGAGATGGAAGGCGGCACGGCGGATGAAGTCATCACGCAGGTCGTGCAGAAGATCGAAGTGCCGCGATGAAGATTTTCCGCGCGCTCTACGTCTCCGTCCGGGTCTGGCTGCTGCTGATCGGGTTCGTGCTGCTGTTTGTGACGGCTTACGTTTTTCCGGTGCTTTTTCCGCTGGTTAAGCTGGCGCTGGCGGTTTTTGTGGCCTTGTGTCTGGTGGATGGCGTTCTGCTGTTCCGAAATGCCAGCGAACGGGCGGCTTTTTTTGCCCGGCGCGAACTGCCCGACCGGCTGTCGAACGGCGACGAAAATCCGGTGACGATTTACCTGGAAAACCGCTATCCGTTTCGGACGCACCTGGAGATCATCGACGAAATCCCGTTCCAGTTCCAGAAACGGGATGTGCTGTTTACGGCCACGCTGAACGCCCACGAAACCCAAACGCTCCGCTACGAACTGCGGCCCACCAAACGCGGAGAATACCACTTCGGGGCGGTGAACGTGTACGCGATGACGGTTTTACGGCTCCTGAAACGACGGTACCAGTTTTCGCAGGACAAGCAGGTGGCGGTTTTTCCGTCCTACCTGCAAATGCGGCAGTACGAACTGCTGGCAATTTCCAATCGCTTGTCGGAAATTGGGATTAAAAAAGTCCGGCGGCTGGGGCACAGCATGGAATTTGAGCAGGTGCGGGCTTACAGCCGGGGCGACGACGTCCGGACGATCAACTGGAAAGCCACCGCCCGCCGGAGCGACCTGATGGTGAATGCGTTCCGGGACGAAAAATCGCAGGCCATTTACTGCCTCGTCGACAAGGGCCGCGTCATGAAGTCGCCCTTCGAAGGGCTCAGTCTGTTGGATTATGCCATCAATGCGTCGCTGGTGCTGAGCAACATCGCCCTGCTCAAGCAGGACCGCGCCGGACTGCTGACTTTCTCCGACCGGATGGGGCAACTGGTGGCCGCCGAGCGTCGGCCGGGGCATTTGCAGAAGATTCTGGAGGTGCTGTATCGGCAGAAAACCCGGTTTCTGGAGTCGGATTACGAAACCCTTTACACCACCATTCGGCAACACATCCGCCAGCGGAGTTTATTACTGCTTTTCACTAATTTTGAGACGGTTAACGCCCTGCACCGCCAATTGCCCTACCTGCGTCGGCTGGCCAGGGAACATTTGCTGATCGTCGTTTTCTTTGAAAACACCGAACTAAAAAGCTTGCTGAATAATCCGGCAACGACCACGGAGGAAGTGTACCAGAAAACCATTGCCGAGAAGTTTTATTACGAAAAAAAGCAGATCGTCAAAGAGTTACAACAATACGGCATTCAGGCCATGCTGACCGCTCCGCAGAACCTGACGGCCAACACCATCAATAAATACCTCGAACTGAAAGCCCGGGGCATGATTTAAAATCCCATGAAACGACTTCGCTGGTTGGGGCTTGGACTGGTTGTCCTGCTCGTTGTTCTTCTGGTCAACACGTTCCGGTTTTCGTCGAAACAACTGACGGATGTGCCGCCCCCTCCCGCCGTTTCGGTCGGCGATTCGGCCGTGATTCGTCTGGTAAAAGCCCTGCAATTGCGGACGGTTTCGTTCTCGAATTATGCGCTGACCGACACCACGCAGTTTGAGCAGTTTCTGAGCCTGTTACAGCAATCGTTTCCCCGCATTCACCGCCAGCTCAAACGAGAGACCTTTAACCGCTACGGTTTGCTCTACGAATGGGAAGGTAGCAATCCGGCCCTGAAACCGGTGTTGCTGATGGGCCATTACGACGTCGTTCCGGTGATTCAGGGCACGCAGAAACTCTGGAAACGCCCGCCCTTTGCCGGTTTGGTGGAAGGCGGTTTTCTGTATGGGCGCGGCACGCTGGACGATAAAAGCAGCGTGCTGGCCCAGCTTGAAGCCGTCGAATGGCTGCTCAAAACCGGTTTTCAGCCCCAGCGGACGATTCTGCTCGCCTACGGACAGGATGAAGAAGTGACCGGTTTTCGGGGGGCGCAAACCATCGCGGCCGAACTCGAACGACGGAAAATGTCGCTCGAATACGTGCTCGACGAAGGCGGGATTCTGAAAACCGACGGGATTCCCGGACTCAGCAAACCGGTGGCGCTGATCGGCATTGGAGAGAAAGGGTACGCCAGCATCGAACTGACGGCCGTGAGCAAAGGGGGGCATTCGTCGATGCCGCCCCGGCAAACCGCCATCGGGCTGGTGGCTGAAGCCGTGAGCAAGCTGGAAAAAAAACCGTTTCCGGCCCGGCTGGATGCGGGCCTGGACCAGATGTTTACCTACATCGGCCCCGAAATGCCGCTTGGCCAGCGGATTCTATTTGCCAATCGGTGGCTGTTTGCCCCGTTGATTACCCGGATCATGGCGCAGTCGAACTCGGGTAATGCCGCTCTCCGCACCACAACAGCGCCCACCATTTTTCAGGCCGGCGTGAAAGACAACGTGCTCCCGATTGATGCGACCGCGACCATCAACTTCCGGATTTTACCGGGCGAAACCGTCGAAACCGTGGTGGAACGGATCAAGGAAATCATTGACGATGAACGGATTCAGATTAAGGTCTTGCAGAAATTCGTTAGTCAGCCGTCGCCGGTTTCCGACCCGAAGGCGCTGGGGTTTGAGCGGATTCACCAGACCATCAAGGGCGTTTTTCCGGGTACCATCGTCACGCCCTATTTAACGCTGGGCGGCACCGACGCCCGGTTTTACGCCCGCGTTTGTCCGCAGATTTTCCGGTTTTCGCCCACCCCGATGACCGACGAAGATACCCAGCGCGTGCACGGCACCAACGAGCGCATCAGTCTGACAGATTACCAGAATATGATCCGGTTTTACGCCACCCTGATCCGAAACAGCCAATCGTAAGGACGTTGACCCGGTTTTTAGTTACAGAATAGGATAATAGGTTTATAGTTGGCAGAATTTGTATTTTTAGCTTCCTGTTATCCAACCTTTTACTCAGACCCGGTGTCTTTCAGGTATGGCCCTACGACTCCTCCTGACCCAACGAATTTCTGATGCACGAAGCAGCGTTTTGAATCGCTTCCTGGTTTGCGGTTTCATGCTTCTTTCCGGCACGTCTCTGGTTCGGGGCCAATCCTATTCCGTTCAGCAAGATCCGAACGGTTTTTACCAGATTCGGAAAACCGGAAACGCAATGGCCTCAACGGCCCGCAAGGCGCAGCAAGCCACCATTTCTATTACGGACGATTCGAAAAGACCAACCAATGCGGCTTTGCTGACAGTTTCGTTCAATGCCGAACTGAATTTGAACGCCATTACCTCATTCGTGCTGATCGTTAAAACTTCTCCCGAATTTCTGGATTTTGGGGAAACCGCCTTTATTTCAAGCAAGGCCATTGACAAAGCTTCCCGAACGATGCAAATCCCGGTGGGCGGTATGAAGGAAAATACCGACTATTATTTCACCCTCATCCATTTTAACGGCTGCGACGGGGAAGAGGTTGCTCAGGCTCATTACAGAACAGGAACGGCTCCGAAAAAAAACAAGAAAGTCCTGCTTGTACTGGATAATCAGTATGAAAACGATTCCGAAATCCAACGGGCTTTATCGATTTACAAAGCCGACGCAACCCGTTCTGACCCCACCCTTGTTTTCGAACAAACCTATCTTGCGGACAATCCGGCCGAAAAGGGGCAACTGTACGAGAAAATCAAGACCCGGTTTTACGATGTCGAAGTCCCGCTTCATTACTTGTTTTTTATCGGTCGGAATCCCCCTGCCAGTGTCCGATCCGATATGCTCGACCACAAAACCAATCAGCCAATTCCAGGACGGCAAAACTGGTTCTCCAGCCTGGGCGTATACGCAAAAATTCTGATCCAGGACTTTCCTTTCGATAGGCAGGAAAACCGGTTCATCAACAAACGCTACGATTGTCAACTGGCCGGAAAAGAAGCCCTACCCAACGACATTGCCCCCATTTTTTTCCAGTCTTCCATCACCGATATTTCCTACGGCGCTGTCGTACCAACCCGGCCGGAAGAAGGGAAAGCGTATATTCTGAGGTATTTTGAAAAGCTGCACCAGTTCAAAACTGGTAAATTGAAGTTTGACAAAAAAGTGCTACTGGCCGATACCTTTTACAATGATGGCTCCTATCCAAAAAAGATTGAGGAGTTGACCGGACGCTGGACCCATACTGACACGATCAATGTGCCTCAGAAATACGGCCCAAACTTCCACGGTTTTGACCCGGTCTGGAAAACGGATTACCTCAAAAAACTGGGGAGTAATTCGTACGAAATCGCGTATTATTCGGGTCATGGTGAACCAACAATGCATTATTATGGAATTAATCCGAACGAGATCAATAACCTTGAAAAGCTCAATACACTGCTTTTCGACTTTACTTCCTGCTCGGTCGGTAATGTTGATTTTCAGGATTATCTGGCAGGCACCTATCTTAATAAAGGCAATACCCTGTTTGTCAATTCCTATTCGACACCGATTTCCGTCGCTGTGATTGAAAATCAGTCACCGTTATTATACAAATTCAAACAAAAGGAAACGTTTCATGCGTTTGCCAATGGATCGTATATCAGCGATGCATACCGCCACGGTCATACCGCCGACATCGTCCAATATCTGTTAGGCGACCCGCTCCTGCTCCTCGATCCTCCCCTGTGTAACAATGACCAACCGCTAACGATTTCGGCCAGCGGCCCGACCGAGCTTTGCCCCGGCGATACGGTTACGCTCAAACTACCGCCAGGCTTCACCGATTACCGCTGGTTTCGCAATGAGCAGGCAGTAAGCGGAGCAACGGGTACTACGCTGGCTATCATGCAGGGCGGTTTGTATACGGCCAAAGCCAAACTATGTGGACAGGACGTGAGCAGCGAGCAGGGCGTTACCGTCACGGTAAAACCGGGTCCCGAAACGCCGGTGCTGACGGTCGAGACGTTCCCGGACCGGTACCGGCTGCGCGTGACACCAGCCGGCGCGTTCGATCCTACGTTTAGCTGGTATCTCAACGGCGAACGCTGGCAGGAAACCACGCAGGACACGATCCGTGCCTTCTCCCTGGCCGATTATTCCGTGAAGGTATTCAGGAACGGGTGCTCGATGCTGTCAAAACCGGTTTCGGTCCGGATTGAGCGGCCGGTATTGGCCCTAACCGGCCCCGTGCCCCTCTGCGCGGGCGACAGCGTCACGTTGAAAGCGCCCGACAACTTCAGTTCCTACACCTGGCTGACGAAAGACGGTCCATCGGTGACCACCACCAGCAACATCCGGGTCTACAAGCAAAGTGCGTCCGTCGCCGTGATTCCCAAACGGGGCAATCTGGAGGGCCCGACGTCAGACTATGTTACCATGACCTTCACCCCTAAACCGCCCAAGCCAACCATTACCCTGGAAAGCAACGGTTTTCGGTCGAGCAGCCTGACCGGCAACCAATGGTACCGGAACGGCCAGCCGCTGCCGGACTCGACCCGCCAGGTGCTGCGCAACCCGGGTGCCGGAACGTATTCCGTCCGCGTCACGGCACAAAGTGGCTGTTACAACGACTCTGACCCGATGATACTGACGGCCAACGAGCCGGTTTTGGGGTCCCTCAACGTGTACCCCAATCCCGGCAAAGGCACCTTCTGGGTCGAATGGCCCGCCGGTTTCCGCTCGGGTACGCTCGATGTGCTGGATAATCTGGGCCGCAAAGTCTACAGCCAGTTTTACGGTAGCCCTCCACCCGAACCAGTGCCGGTTTCGTTGAAAACCGCCCCCGGTTTGTATTTACTACGGCTATCCAACAACGGGCAATCGCAAACTCTAAAAGTCCTGATCGAATACTAAAACCGGCCCTGCAACGCGCAGTCTGCGGTTTAATCGTTTACTGAAACCCAAAAAACAGCGGAAATAAAAAGGTAACAATGGCGGTCCAGAGGCTGTAAATCGGCAGGAACAGCGACATGGTGCTGCCCACCAGCGAAAGGCTGGATTTGCCCGACACGGCCCCCATGAGCCGTACGCCGATCACTACCAGATGACTGAGCATCAATACATTCGCCCCCAGAACCGCGGCCCGGTTGGGCGTAATGCCCCATTCCGCAATCCGGAATAGAACGGCCGACAGGGCAATGCCATTCACCAGTAAGGTCACCAGCGAGAGCAGGAACAGAATAAGAAGCTGGGTGCGGTTTTTGCTGGTCGGTGTGCCCTCGGCGACCGAGAAGAAAATCAGGGCCATGACACCGATCAACAGCACGTTGAACAGCAGGAGAAACTCCCGGTCCTGATAGGGGTTTTTGCCCGAGAAAAGCATCGCTGCCAGGTAAATCACCAGCATGACCAGCGCCACCGGACTGAATAAATTGGCGATGACCGGAGAGACCTTGTTGACTAAGGTGGGCTGGGCCTGGGTCAGAAAGGTGCCGACGATGGGCACGGCGGCCAAACCGCATACGACGACGTTCTCGAAGTAAAACTGTTGGATGTGCAGGCCGATCAGTTCGAATAACCCGATGGTGATGGCCGTCGTCAGCCCGCCCGCGATCAGCAGCAGCGCCGTCATCACCGCCAGTTCCCCGTTATACCGCAGAAAGCCCAGCCAGTTGACCCCGGTTTTCAGCTTTCCTCCGCCAAATGTGAAACCCAGCAACGACCACAGCCACAGGGGCAGGTGAATACAGGACAAAACCAGGGTATCGCCGGGTTTGGTCTGGGGAAGCGCGTTGATAAACAAAATTGCGGCCAGCGTGAGCCCCGCCAGCCAGGCACCGGTTTTCCGGGAAATTTTGTTTTTCCATGCGAAATAGGCGATTAGCAGGGGGAAAACGATGAAGCCCCCATTCCGGACATAAAAAAACTCTTTATCCAGCGACAGCAAGTCCGGGAGCCTCGCCAGCAGAGCCGCCAGCAGGGAAGCGCTTACCACAAATAGCCGGTCACTGGGCGTGCCCCACAACGAATCTTCCTGGCTGTAGTTCAGTCGCTGGTACCAGCCTTCAGCCAGCGGGTCGCCTTTCAGCTGGGGATACAGGGCGTTAAAAGCGGTTTTGAACGTCGGCCTGTTGCCCCGGTACAGCTTTTCCAGCTCCCGGGGATCCCCCATGTGTAATAGGATGTCTTGATGCATAAAAAAGCGGACGAAAACATTTACATAAAGTACTTTGTATTTCAAAGTTAATAATTGTTTTTATTGGGCAATGGGTTACCGTCAAAATTTTTTACGGGTGATCTGGGAGGGCTTTGATGACTCCCTGAAAGATCACTACGAGTACGTACGGGATGGGGTCAAAAATTACTAAAAGCCGCCTATTTTCCCTGCGAAACCGCAGCCAGCTGCTTCCCTTCCAAAACCGGGCGGTTGTCTTTGGAGTTGGTCAAAACCGCCAGACTTTTCTGGAATTCCAGTTTCAGCTCATCACCCGAAAACCGGCAGATGACGTTTTCGTAATGGGCCGTTTCGATAAACCGCCACGTCATTGTGAACGTATTTTCGTCGCTCCAGGCCCCGCTGGCGGCAATTTTGGTACGGGTTTCTTTCGGCACCGAGGTTGGCACAAGTTTGAGGGGCGCCGTCGACAAATCGGTATCGCCCTGCTTCCAGCTGCCCAAACCGCAGACCACGCGGTGTTCACCCTGATCGTCCTGCAAGGTGCAGACGCAGGAGCCGTTCTGGAACGCCAGCAACACCTTCTTAATGTTCAGGGCATTATCGGCAATTTGATACGGTTTTCCGCTCACCTTCGCAACGGTGGGCGACATAGCTCGTCCGGTTGGGAGTGGCAAGGCCAAAGCGGCCAATTTCTGTTTCAAGGGCACCGGCGCTTTGGCCGCAACGCCCTCCGGCTGAATGGCCGGTAAAATATGGTTCCAGACCTCGTCCAGAATCCCCTGCATGTTGCCGGTTTCGCTGGTAATCGCAATCACTGTATCTTTTTCGGGCAGAACAATGCAGAACTGGCCGTAAGCGCCATCGCCCCGGAACGCTCCGTTGCGGCAGCGCCAGAACTGGTAGCCGTAGCCCTGCAACCAGTCGTTCTCCTCCTTCGGGCGCGATCCGCCTTTCGATTGAATTTGGAACTTCGTCGCGTCGGCAATCCAGGCGGCTGGCAATAACGGTTTGCCATTCCACATCCCTTTCTGGAGGTATAACTGACCGAATTTGGCAATGTCCTCCGTCCGCACGCGCAGCCCCCAGCCGCCGGTATCGATGCCCTTCGGGTCGGTTTCCCAGTCGGCCCCCTCGATGCCCAGCGGATCGAAGAGCCGGGGTTTCAGGTAATCCAGCACGGTTTGTCCGGTGAGTTTCTGCACAATCGCCGACAGCATGTACGTTGCCCCGCTGTTATAGACGAAGAATGTCCCGGGTTCGTGCTCGACCGGCAGCGCCAGAAACGCCTTCACCCAGTTGCCGTCCGGATCGTTCCGCAGCGAGGGCGTCGAATCCTTGTCGTGACCGGTCGACATCGTGAGCAAATCCTTCACCCGCATGGCGGCCAGAGTTGGGCTAATCGTGGCGGGCACCTCGTTCGGAAAAAACGAAACCACCTTGTCCTCCACAGTCAACCGCTTTTCGGCGACGGCCAGGCCAATGGCCGAGGACGTAAAGCTCTTGCTGAGCGAATACAGCGTGTGTTTCAGCGCGGGCGCGTAGGGAGCCCACCAGCCCTCGGCCACGACCATGCCGCGCCGAACCACCATCAAACTGTGCAGATTGAGGTTAGCGGTTTCGACGGCATTGACAAAATCCAGTAAACCGACCGACGAAATCCCCTGCGCTTCGGGCAGGCTACGGGGTAACTGGAACGAACGAAGCGGAGCCGCCGGCAAGGTGGCTGGCAGCGCACTTACCAGGCCAACACCGGCCACACCCAGCCCCAGCTGGTAAAGAAAATTTCGGCGATTCAGGGTCATGTTCGTAGGAAGAATAGGATTTTCTCAAGCGTTTCTGCCAAAATACGGAGAAAATAGCAATCTTTAGATTTCGGTTCCCTATTTACTCACTAAACCCATTCATGAAACGAATTTACGTTCGGACCGTCGGTCTGTTGAGTGCGTTGGCCGTCGCCAATACCCTTTGGGCCCATCCCGGTGATGCGCCCGCTTCTGCTTCTAAAAAGACAACGGTCGAACCGGCCGCGATTAAACTGCCCGCCGGTTTTTCGGCCAGCGTTCTGACTACCGACCTGGGTGCAGCCCGGCACATGGCGGTCAGCAAAAACGGTGATCTCTACGTCAAACTGGCGAAACTGAAAGACGGCAAAGGCATCTACCGGCTCCGCGACACGAATAAAGACGGCAAAATTGATGACATAACCGGCTTTGGTGATTACCCCGGTACCGGCATTTTCATTAAAGACAACTACCTGTATGCCTCGTCGAACAGCGAGGTATTCCGCTATGAACTGAACGACAAGGGTGAGGTGATCCAGCCCGAGCAGCCGGAGAAAATCGTATCTGGTTTACGGGTAAAAGAACGCGACCAATCCAAGTCCATTGCGGTGGATAACCAGTCGATGATTTACGTGAACATCGCATCGGACAACGACGCCTGCCGCGAAGCCGGAACCGGTAAAGGGCTGATGCCCTGTCCGCTACTCGATTCGGCCGCCGGAATCTGGCAGTTCAAAACCAACCGGCTCAACCAGTCCTATCCCGACGGTGTGCGGTTTGCGACCGGTTTGAAAAACGTGGTCGGGCTGGATTGGAATACGAAGACGAATTCACTGTTTGTCATGCAGCACGGCCGGGGTAAGTTTCACGATTTCTATCCGCAGTATTATACCGCGCAGCAAAGCACCGATCTGCCCGCCGAAACGATGTATGAACTGAAAAAAGGCGCCGACGCGGGCTGGCCGTATATTTATTACGACCATATTCAGAAAAAGAAAATGCTGGCCCCGGAATACGGGGGTGATGGCAAGAAAACCGGGGGCGAAAAGGCCATCAATCCGACAGCCGCTTTCCCGGCGCATCTGGCCCCGAACGGGTTGCTGTTTTACACCGGCACGATGTTTCCCGAAAAATACCGAAACGGCGCTTTCATCGCGTTTCACGGCCAGTCGGCCGAACTGAAAAAGGGCTACTTAGTCGCTTTTGTGCCGTTTAAAAACGGAAAGCCATCGGGTCCGTGGGAGATTTTTGCCGACAACTTTGCCGGGATCGATCTGGCCAAACCCACCGGTCCCGTTCAGCACCGCCCCTGCGGCCTGGCCCAGGGAACCGACGGCTCGCTGTACGTCTCCGACGACCTGAACGGCACCATCTTCCGGATTGCGTACAAGAAGAAATAGTGGCGGTTTGAGTTTTACGGCCGCTGATCGGGATTTGCAAATCCCGATCCTATCTGCCACCGATTTGTAATCGGCATACTGACGTTGATTTCGGATTGTAAATCCTTATCAGTTGGGATCGGGATTGCAAATCCCGATCAGCGGCCGTAAACCTCAAACCACCACGCTTTTCAATTCAAACGCTTCGGCCAGCAGGCGGTACGATTCCAGCCGTTCGTCCAGTTCCGACGCCACGTTGACCAGCATCACTTCATCAACTTCGTACCGATCGGCGTATTTCTCCAGTTGTTGTTTGACCTCCTCCGCGTTGCCCATCACCATCCGTTGCCGGTTGTGCTGAATCCGGGCTTCTTCAGCCGGTGAATAGTCCACGGTTTTGATGTCATCATAATCGAAAGGATCGACCCGGCCGCGGGTTTCGTACTGCAAAAACCGGTAATCGATCATGGCCTGTTGCCGGTGCACGGTTTCGGGGTCGTTCGAACAGAAGACGAAGAACGCTACGTTGGCCTGCGGCTGTTCCAGATTCTCGGACGGCTGAAACCGCGCCCGGTAATTCGCCACCGCTTCCGGTCCGCCGTGCGGATTGATGAAATGCGCGAACGAAAAGCCCATGCCAAAATGAGCCGCCAGTACCCCGCTATGCCCCGATGAACTCAGCAACCATTGTTCCGGAACCGAGGGCGGGATCGGCATGGCCCGCACTTTCGCCTGTACGCTTCCAGGCGCATACCGGTCATTCAGGTAATTCTGCAAATCAAACAATTGCTGCACCAAATCCTGCTCATTGAACGTATTGGTCGGATTCAGCAGACTGGCCGTAACCCGATCACCGCCCGGCGCCCGGCCCATACCGAGGTCAATGCGACCCGGAAAGAGCGTTTCCAGCATCCGGAAATTTTCGGCAACTTTCAGGGCGCTGTAGTGCGGCAACATCACCCCGCCCGATCCGACCCGGATCGACTGCGTCTGTCCAGCCAGGTGAGCAATTAATATCTCTGGTGTCGTTCCGGCCAAAGAAGTAACATTATGGTGTTCGGCGACCCAAAACCGGGTGTACCCCAACTCTTCCGTCCATTTTGCCAGCGCGACGGTTTCCTGCAAGGCTTCACGCGCAGTGCTTCCCTTCCGAATGGGCGACTGATCTAAAACACTCAATTTCATTATGCTTTCAGCTTATTAATTCAAAGTTCTATTGTTGCAGAACAATCATTCAAGCTAAAAAGGTGCCGTGTTGCTATAAACATTTCTTTTGTGAAACCGGCTTGCTTTTCTCAAACCGTTCTGCTAACTCGACTCCTTTCCTTAACGACAATGAAACCACTCCTTTTAGTTCTCTTCTTAAGCCTGGCGCTACCCGCTCTGAGTCAACCTGCTTCCGTGGCCCGCGTCGATACCGGCACCATCAACGGAGCGCGCTACCGCATCGATTTTCCGGCATCGTGGGGCCAGGCTAAAAACCCCAAGCGGTTACTCATTTACGCCCACGGGTATGAAACCATCGGGCATAAAGGCGGATTTCTGAGCGGAGACATGCTAACCCCCTTCCTGAAAAAAGGATTTGCCGTGGCGCAGTCGGCCTACCGGCGGCAGGGATGGGCGGTGGCGGAAGGCGTGGACGATTCGGAAGCGTTGCGGCAGTATTTCGTAAAAAAATACGGTCAGCCCGATAGCACCTTTATTACCGGCCACTCGATGGGCGGCATGATCACGCTGGCGACGATCGAGAAATACCCGCAGCATTATCAGGGTGCGTTGCCCTTCTGCCCTATCTCCGGTCATATCTACCAGTCGCTACAGAACCATCTCTTTACCATGCTGGTCACCTTCGATGCCCTCTATTCCAACACCCTGGATTTAACAAAACTGGCCGCCGGCACCGCCAAACCCGTTGCACCAGATATGATCCAGAAGGCGCTGCAAACCGACTCGCTGACGGGGCAGCAATTTGCCCGCCGGTTTGCGGTGAAATACAAGGATGTACCGAGTGTACTCTGGTTCTTTCAGGAAATTTACCGCGATATCAGCCAGCAGGCAGGTGGCAATCCGTTCGACAACACGAACGCGCTGTACGGCGGTTTTCCGGATGATGCGCGGGTCAATCGCCAGGCGCTGCGGCTGACGGCCCAGCCCAAAGCCCGTTCGTTTCTGGGGCCTTATACCGCTTTTAGCGGGAAGATCAGCGACCCGGTTTTGCTCGTTCACACGACCTACGATGAACTGATTCCGCCCGAAATCGGAACTGCCTACGATGCCATTGTGCGACAGGCAGGCAACGATCAGTTGTTCGTTATGAAGTTTACCGATGGGCAGGGCCATTGCCGGTTTACGCCCGGACAAACCGAAGCGGTTTTCGATCAACTGCGCCACTGGGCGAAAGCGGGGCAAAAGCCGCTAGCGGGGGAAGTAAAATAGCTCAGTCCACGAAGCCTTTCATCCCGTCCGTTATCAGGGTGTTCAAGGTTCCTGTTTCATCTTTATAAATCAGATACGCATCCAGTTCCCGGTGTCGGGCCAGAAACCGCCGGGTTTCCTCCAGCCCCATGACCAGAAAAGCCGTTGCAAAGGCATCGGCTGTCATGGCATCTTTTGCAAAAACCGTTGCACTCAGGAGGGCATCGGGTCGGGAAAAACCGGTTTTGGGGTTGATGATGTGGCCGAATGTCTCCCCGTTTTGCCGGTAATAATTCCGGTAATTGCCCGAGGTGGCCATGGCCCGGTTCGCCATCCGGACGGTCGTCTGCAAACCGCCGGGCCTGACCGGACTTTCAACCCCAACTTTCCACCACTGGCCTTCGCTCCGCTGGCCCCGGCAACGCAATTCTCCGCCGACTTCCACCAGGTAGCGGTCGATGCCCTGTTTTTCCAGAAACTCCGCCAGCACATCGACGGTATAGCCCTGCGCCAGCGCATTAAAATCCAGCCGGACGTTCTTCTTGAGCTTCCGAACCGAAACCGCATCGAAACGGATGTACTGAAAACCCACGTAGTCGAGCAGCGAATCGGCATTGGGCAACCAGGGTTCGCGGGATTTTTTACCCTGCTCGTAGGCTTCGACCAGCGGTTTGACGGTTGGGTCGAAGGCTCCCTGCGTGATTTCATACACCTCCGCCGACTTCTTCAAAACCGGATAAAAATACGGCCGTTCAAACCGGTGCGATTCTGCGCGATTAAACCGCGAAATTTCCGAATCAGCGCGGTACGTAGACAAACATTCATCGATCGTCACCAGAATGGAATCGATGGCACGTTTGAAATTACGCTGTTGGGCATCCGGGTACTTGATGTGGTAAGTCGTCCCCTGCGCTTCGCCTTCCAGGCTGACCATCGGCGTTTCCACCAGCCGCAGCGGCTGGGCCGGTTTGCCCCAAAACGATATGAAAACCGGAAAAAAACCGATTATCAACGCTACCTCTTTCATGAATTTCCGGCGCTACAAATTGTGTTTGACACGGTAAGCATTGAGTTGTTCCTCAACGATCCGGTCCTCAATTTTCACATTTTTCAGGTAGGTATACGCTTTTCGGGACAGGAAATTATTGTCATTCTGCAACAGACCGGCAATGATCCGGCCAGTTTCGGGATCGGCCACGCGGTGGTGCTGGAAAAGATCCAGCGTATTGCTCAGCAACTCCCCGTTGGCCGAGACCAGCGACCGCGCCAGGGCGGTTTTCAGGGGATTGCTCAGCCGGGGCGCTTCCCTGAGTTTGGTAATGAGCTGATTTTTCAGGGCGTAGTTTACCCGGCCATATTTTTCCAGCAGCGCCAGTTGTAGGGCATCGTTTTTCAGCGCTTCCGGACTGAGCGCATGAATGGCCCGTTCGGCCCGGTTGAACTGGTTGTTATCGATAAAACCCAGGAGGACGTGTTGCAATTCCGGCGTTAGCTCAACGTAGCTCCGGATGTGGTTGAGCGCCCAGAGTTTATCGCTGGCATCCGGACTTTCCAGAATTTTCAGTAAAAAACCGGGCGATAGCTGCTTTTCGGTCAGCTCCGTCACTTCTTTCTGCGCCGGTCCATACACAATGTGCCACAGCTTATACGTCGTATAAACCGCGCCTTCGACCACGTAATCCAGTACGTTTTTGGCCGTAGCCGACGAAACCGCATCCAGATCACCAGCCGCCGAAGCAGGCTTTGGCACCAGTTCCTCGTACGAAAAATTCGCCAGCGGAGAGAGCGGGTCGGACAGCAGATCGCTCAGACGGTTGTATTCCTCCGGTTTGAACGGTTCATGCTCGGTTTTACTCAGAAATTCCCCCTTCGGCAATTCATACCCCAGATACCGACCGGTTACGTTCCAGTACACCACAATGTCCAGCAACCGGCATTTGTTGTCGAAGCAGACACTAGTTTTAATTTTCCGGAAATACAACACCGGATACCCTTCTTTCGACCGCGCCTGAAACAAGGTGTCGTTGTCGACATCATCCTTGAAATCGACGATATACGCCTGAATGGTATCCGGCTGTAACGAAATGGTTTGCGTCTGAAAATAACGAATGGTTTCCTGGCTTCGGTAGGCCGGAAACAGCAGCATTCCCGCGAAAAGTACGTTGAGTAACCCGAATCTCTGAATGCTCTTCATACGCTAAAATCAGCCTTTTTGCGCCGAACCCGGTACAATCCCGCCGTGTTCTTCAATCAGTTTCCGGAGATCCGCGAACGGCACCTCCAGCGGACTTTTGTTCAGCCTGCTGGCCAGCGCGGCAGCCGCCCCGGCCGCCTGCCCCATGCCCATACACGATGCCTGCACGCGCAGGGCCGAGTTCGCCAGCCGGTCGCTGCTCAGGCAACGCCCCGCAACCAGAAAATTCCGGCTGTTTTTCGGGACCAGCGCCCGGAGCGGAATCGTGGGAACGATCCCTTCTTTTAAATGATCGGGGACCACACCGTTTTCGTCGTGCACGTCGATGGGATAATACGAATACGAAACCGCATCGTCGAACACTTTGCCGGTCACGTAATCTTCGTGCGTGATTTTGTAATACCCATCGATGCGGTAGGTTTCGCGCACGCCGGTTTCGTTCTGAACGTCAATAATTTTCGTCTTCTCGCAACCGGGCAGCGTCCGCAAAAACCGCAGGGTTTTCAGCAGCGACATTCGGCCGTCGATATTGGCTTTCGTGTGTGTTTCCGAGGTCGTGGAATCGGCCCCCATCACGTGCTGGATGTTATCCCCGGCGCTTCTCAGCAAACCGACAATGTTGTTCCGGAAATCGGCTTTCACCAGATTCCCTTTCTTGATTTCTTCCTGATAACGCGCCTGAATCATCTTCAGGTCCAGCGACTTGAAATCGTAGCCACCAATCTGAAACATGAGCGTTCCCGGCTGCGTCACCGATTCGCGCAGCAGCGTAAACCCGGCCAGCGAAGCCGTGTAGGCGTTGCCCGTGCAGTCGATCACCTGATTGGCCACAATTTCCGTACTGGTTCCTTTTCCGACGGTTTGCACGACCCAGTTGCCTTTTTGGAAAACCGCCGAAGTAGGCGTTTCGTAAAACCGGATTTGCACCCCCGCTTCAATGGTTTTCTCCTCAATCAGCATGGCATACAGCTGGCCGTTCAGGCGCACCTGATGGCGCGGATGATGCCGACCGTGCGGAATCGAAAAATCGGGCAGTGTATCATCGTTCAGCGCCACGGCTTCCTGCACCATTTCCCAGCCAATACCGCCGATCACCTGTTTGCCCCAGGCGAAGAAAATCCCCGGAAACGCCACGCCACCGGTGGTGGTGGTCCCACCCAGCTGGCTGCCGTTTTCGACCAGAATAACTTTCCGACCGGCCCGGGCCGCCTGAATGGCCGCCACCACGCCCGCCGTTCCACCCCCGACGACCAGAATATCGGTTTTCAGGGTCTTCTTCTGTAATTTATAGGGTTCGGCCACCACCTCCCCTTTCGCCAGCCCCGGCGTGGTCATCCCCAGCGACAGTGCGCCGAGCGCCGTGAGAGCCGATCTTCTTTTTACCTTTTCCATGATTTTGCGGTTTTTGGTTTACGGTTTTCCGTTTACGGTTTAAGGTGGCTAACGCGTTCAGTCAGGTGTCAGCCCACTGTAAACAGAAAACCGTAAACCGGCTCACTTTTTAATACCCCGGATTCTGGTCTTTGGCCGGGTCGAGTCCTTTGTTGTAGTTCATTTCCGAAACCGGAATGGGCCACAGCAGGTGTTTATCCACAACGTTTTTGCCTTTAGCCGCCAGAATAACCGCTTTGGCTTTGCCGGTACGTTTCAGATCAAGCCAGCGTTTGCCACTGAGCTGGAATTCGTACGCCCGCTCCCGCAACACCAGATCCCAGAAGGTGGCGGCATTATAATCGGCCAGTTTATAATCAACGGTTGAAGGTGCATTTGCCGGTTTTCCGTAGGCCCGGCGATGCACCTGGTTGAGCGCTTCCATCGCGGCCGCGGTTGGTCCGTTGCCCGCCCGGCTAGCCGCTTCGGCGTAAATCAACAGGACATCCGAATAGCCATAGACCGGATCATCATTTCCGGCTCCATTCTGACCAACGGCCTGCGTATCAATAAATTTGGAACTCACCAGCGTGGTTGCGCCCAGACCAAAATCGACAATATCCCACAGCTTTTTCCGTAAATCGTTGTCATCCCAGGCTTTATACACCGAATTCGACGCGTCGCCATACACCGCATACGCCCCGCCGAAGTTGAACAGTTTGGTGTTGGGGTGGTTCGAAATCCAGAGCATGTAATTGCCCTGGCTGACCTGCCGGGCGTATTTCAGGTAAAAGATTTCTTCGGAGGTCGAAACCAGATCCGGCCCCCACACTTTCGTCTGAAAATCCTCCTTGGTGACCACCGGCACCAGCGAGAACTTGTTGGATTTGATTACTTCATCGGCTTTATCGCGGGCTTCGGCAAACTGGCCCAGTTGCAGGTAGACATCCGCCAGCAGGGTTTTAGCGGCCCACTTCGTCGGTCGGCCCGCAACGGCGGGATTGTCCGGCAAACTGGCTTCGGCTTCTTTCAGGTCCGCCAGAATCAGGGCGTAGACTTCCTCCGCCGTACTCCGTTTCAGATCAATGTCGTCCATGTTGGCTTCGGTCCGGATCGGAACACCCGCCCAGTTGCGCACCAGCTGGAAGTAATTGAAAGCCCGCATGAATTTGGCTTCTCCCACGTATTTAGCGACATCGGCGGGACTGATGGCCGCCCCCTTCGGCGCGCTCCGAATCACCAGGTTGGCGTTGCGGATACTGAGGTAAAAGGTGTTCCATAAACCGGCCACCCGCGTGATATTCGCATCATTAAAGCCCTGAAAATCGCTCAGCGGAGCCCAGCTTCCGCGTCCGAACGCGTAGTCGGTCTGCGACTCCAGGGTGGCTTCGTAGACGCTCATATTCGTGTTACGCAGGGGCGAATAAATGGCGCTGGCTGCGGTTTCCACTTCAGCCGCCGTGTTGAAAAACGTTTCAACGACCAGTGATTTCGGTTCTTCTTTCAGCGCATCTTCGCACGCCATCAGAAACAAAGCCGGGAGAAGGAATAATATCTTTTTCATGTAGTTAAAAAGTGAAAGAGCGAAAGAGTGAGAGAATGAACGTGAAGCTTTCGCTCTTTCGCTCATCCACTCTTTCGCTCATTGTTAAAAGCCGACCCGCAGGCCGAAGGTGATGGATTTGGCGGTTGGATAGCTGTAAAAGTCGATCCCCTGCGCCGTCGAGTTGGAGCCGCCCCGCGAATTAACATCCGGATCCCACCACGAGTAGTTGGTGAACGTCAGCAGGTTTTGCCCACTGGCGTAGAGTTGTACGGAGCGTACCCAATTCACATTCCAGGCCTGGAGGGGTAGCGTATATGACAACTGAATATTTTTCAGACGCAGGAAGGAACCATCCTCGATGTAGCGATCCGACGCCCGGGCGTTGACGCTGTTGCTGATAATCGGATACTTGGCGTTCGGATTCGTTGGCGACCAGTGATCCAGGAATACCTCGCGGGGCATGTTCAACCCGAAACCGTAGTCGATAGTACTCCCCATTGCGCTGGCATTGAACAGGTTATTCCCCTGAACACCCTGCAAAAACAGGTTTAGTTCGAAGTTCTTATACGACATAGTAGAGTTGAAGCCATAGATAAACTTCGGATTGGGATTGCCGATGTATGTTTTGTCTTTGACTGTTATGCTTCCGTCGCCATCCAGATCTTTGTATTTGATTTTCCCTTTTTCGTCATAGCCGTCTTCGGCATACCCCCAAAACTGGCCGATGGGCCGCCCCTCGCGCAGAATGCTGGTCACGTCGTTGATGACCACCACACCAACCTGCCCGCCCAGAATATCCTGACCATCGTATAATTTGATGACTTTGTTGCGGTTGAAGGCAATATTGGCGTTAGCGTTCCATTTGAATTCACCGGTTAGAATCCGGCCATCAATCCCCAACTCCAAACCACGGTTCTGAACTTCGCCGACGTTCTTGATGGTGCTGGTATAGCCCAGTGACGACGGCAACGCAACGGTATTCAGCAGGTCCCGGGTATTTTTCACGTAATAGTCAGCCGTCACCACAATCCGGTCGCTGAACAGCCCCAGGTCAACCCCGAAGTCCTTCTGTTCGGTCGTTTCCCATTTCAGGTTGCCCGGCAAAAGCGTTCCCGGGGCAAACGTATTGTACAGCGCGTCGCCAAAAACCGTCTTGCCCGAATTCAACTGATTCAGGGTTGCGTAGGCCGAAATGGCCTGGCTTCCGGTCAGACCCCAGCTCGCCCGCACTTTCAGATCCGAAATGAAGGGGTGGTTTTTCAGAAATTCTTCATTCGATGCCCGCCAGGCCAGGGCTGCCGATGGAAACGAGCCCCATTTGCTGCCCTCACTGTATTTGGAGGAACCATCCTGACGAAAACTGACGGTGGCCAGATACTTGTTATCGTAGGAATAATTGACCCGCGCCAGGTACGACAGTAAACTCCATTTGGAATAACCCGACCCCGGAATCCCCGGCGTAATGGAGGCCGACAGATCATAGGTCTCGAAAGCATCGCTCAGAAAACCGGTGCCACTTCCCGACAGGGCGGTTCGAGTAAAGTCCTGGTACGTAAAACCGGCGACAGCCGCTACGCTGTGTTTCTGGTTGAAGGTTTTGTTGTAGCTGATGGTATTCTCGCTCAACAGGCTCATTTCCTGAGCCGTCGAAACACTGGCGCTGCCCTGCGAATTGACGAACTTACGCGTCCGGTAGTTATCGGTCCGGTCGTCCCGGTTTTCGATACCGCCCGAAATTTTAATGGTAATGTCCTCGATGGGTTTGAACACCAGCGCTGCATTGAGCAGGGCAACATTGGCTTTGGTCCGGTTGTTCTCTTCGTTGATAAAGTTAAGCGGATTGATCATGTCCGTGGCCACAAACGGATACGCCGTTGCCAGAATTCGGTAGCTGCCATCTTCGTTATACGGCGTCAGCGTAGGGGGGGCCGAAAGACCGCCCGCAATCATCGAGTTTCCCCGGCTACCGCCCCCGCTATCTTTCCGGCCCGTATTCAGCCGCGATAACGTTCCGGAAAAATTCACGCTGAATTTGCGGCTAATCGTGTGATTGACGTTGGAACGCAACGAGTAACGTTTATAATCACTGCCCTTCACAATCCCGTCCTGGTCAAAAACACTTCCTGACAAAGAAAACTGCGTTTTATCGTTTCCTCCGCTCACATTCAGGGAGGTGTTTTTCATCGGTGCACTCTGAAACACCAGATCCTGCCAGTCGAAGCCTTCGCCAAAACTATTGATCTGGTCCTGCGTAAAATACGGTTTCAGCTTGTCGTTAGTGGCCTGTTCGTTGTAAAACTGGGCGTATTCCTTCGCATTCATCAGGTCCAGTTTTTTGCGGAGCTTCTGCACACTGTAGCTGGTTTCAAGATCGACGCGGGTTTTGCCGGATTTTCCCTGTTTGGTCGTAATGATCACGACCCCGTTCGCACCCCGCGATCCGTAGATGGCCGTTGCCGACGCATCTTTCAGGATTTCCATACTCTCAATATCGGCATTGTTCAGAATGGTCGGGTTGCTGCCCGAAATCGGAAAACCGTCAACCACATACAACGGCTCGTTGCTCCCCTGAACCGAGTTGGTGCCGCGAATCCGGACGCTGACCGCAGCCCCCGGAGCGCCGGTATTTTGCTGCACCTGCACCCCGGCGGCCCGCCCTGTCAGCGCCTGCAATACGTTCGTGGCCGGATAGGCATTCAATTCTTTGGATTTTACCTGCGCCAGTGATCCCGTCAGGTCACTTTTCTTGACGGTTCCGTAACCGACCACCACCACCTCCTCCAGACTCTTCGTATCCACCTGCATCCGAACATCCAGGCTGGTCCGGTTACCGATAACGACCTCCTGATTGAGATAACCGACAAACGAAAAAACCAGCGTAGCCTCCCCGTCCGGAATGTTCAGCCGGTATTTACCGTCGCCGTCGGTGGTCGTTCCCCGCGTCGTGCCTTTCACTACCACGCTCACGCCCGGTAGTCCTTCCCCCTTCTCGTCCGTTACGTTCCCGGAGAGATCCCGGTCGAGGGATTGTTCGGTCTGAAGCTGGGTGTTTCGGGGGGAAATACCGGGCAGAGCGGGCGACGACGCGGGCGGTTTACTGAGCAAAATCTGTTTTTTGCCCACTACTTCATAATTGACTGCCGCGTTCCGGAACAACTGGTCCAAAACCGTCGATAAGGGTTGGTTCACGACGTTGATCGACACGCGCCGGTCGGCCTGAATCTGCTGCGGGATATAGGAAAACGTCACTTTCGCAACCCTTTCCAGTCGGGACAATACAGCGCTAAGCTCCTGATTGGCAACCGACAACGTAACGGGCTGCTCAAGTACAGCCTGCGCTCTGGCGGTTTCGGCATAGGTCATTCCTACGAACAGCCAGGCACAGAGAAGTTGGATAAATGTGATCCGCATAAGGGTTCGGACGAATGCGTGATTGAGTCGAGGTAATTTCATACCTTTGATCGTTTTTGTTTAGGGATTTAAGCAAAGACAAAACGCCCCTGTACCCATCTGCGAGGATGCGTCGGCTCGGAAACCGTCAGTAGGGGCCAAATCCGGTCGGCGATGCTTGGACCCATCGCCGACCTTCCTTTTTTGGGTTTTCGGTTTACAGTTTTCGGTTTACGGTTTATACTGCATAATTGGATATATTAGTGAATGCCTGCCAAATTGAACTATCTATCAATCAACTGAAAATCAACGAGGTCCTTTTTACATCTTTCTCACTGGTCTGATTGCCTTTTCTATCAACCATCGACGACAACCCGTAAACGGAAGACCGAAAACCGTAGCGGTGCTACGAACAGCCCGGGCTGGAAATAACAATCTGGGCGTCAATAATTTTATAGGTCGCCCCCAGGAGCTTACACATGATGGTCAATTTATCGTACAGATTTTCCTGGTCCAGCGAGGTGGTTATGTGGCAGTTCGCCATCAGTTCCTCGTCGTACACCACATCCACCCCGTAGGTGGTTTCGATCGCGGTTATAAGGTCCGCAACCGGCGCATTCTGGAACGTGAACGTCGGCACCTGCTTCGGCTGAACGAGGATGGCCGGTTTCTCCACCAGCGTTTTCACCAGCCGGTGTTCCTGATCCAGATACGTGACCTGCTGGTTGGGAGTCAGCACCACGCCGATGGTTTCGGGATCGGATTTAACCCGGTTCTCGGTCACCAGCTTGGGCGAATACACCGACACGCGCCCCGTCCGAACCGCCACCTGCACATTCCGATCGGTCGGATAGGCTTTAATGCGAAAACTGGTTCCCAACACCTTCGTAATCAGGTCGTGCGAATAGACCAGGAACGGTTGGTGCGGATTTTTCTCGACCTCAAAAAAAGCTTCGCCAATCAGCGTCACCTCGCGTTTCTCGCTGGCAAAAACCGCCGGATACCGTAGCGTGCTGCCCGGTTGCAGCGTCACCACACTCTGGTCACTCAGCACCAGACGCTCGGGCTGGGTCGAGCGATTTATGCGTTCCAGAACCGTCGTTTGTGGTTCCAAAACGGATTCGCGCGGTGCCCGTATTTCCGAGCCGGACGGTCGGGCCAGATACCACCCCAAGCCGCAGCCCACCAGCAGGACAACCGCAGCCGCCCAGTAGGGCCGCAACCGGAACCGCTGGTGCATCGGGATCACCGCCCGATCGCGAATCGTCCGATCGGCCAGCGAATGCCAGTTGCGATCCAGAAGCCGCTGTTTTTCGGAATCAGTGGCCGGTAGATCCACGTTGGAGTCCAGCGATGCGTACCATTGGTCGAGCAATGCCCGTTCTTCGTCGGAACATTCTCCTTTCAGGTATTTGGCCAGTAGCTCCTGGTAATGTGCGCGATCCATCGGCTTTTGTCGTTCGTTCAAAAGCCTAGACGAACAAACCCGAAAATTCCCTAGGACGAAATAGACTTTTTTTGCGATTTTTTTTCAGATGACTCAGAATCAGCCGGTCAGGAGAGGAAAAACAGCACCCAGACCGCTACAAAATCGCGCAGATTCCGGCGCAGAAAAGTCGTTGAGCGGGAAAGGTGGTACTCGATGGTTTTTTCGGAGAGGTCCAGCCGCTGAGCGATTTCGCGGATGGTCAGGTGTTCAAATCGGCTGAGAATAAACACTTCGCGGGTTTTCTCGGGGAGTTGCGCCAACGCGGTTTGAATCGCTTCAGTCAGTTCGTTCAACTGCACGGTTTCGGTGGTGGAAAACGTTTCGGCGGGAAAAAACTGCCGGAGTTGATCCATGTAGTGTTCTTCCTGAATGTTCCGGCGGATGTAGTCGATCATTAAATTCTTGAGCGACACGCCCAGAAACGCCGGCAGATTGATGATGCGCAGCGAATCGCGTTTCTGCCAGAGCATCACGAACAGTTCCTGTGCCAGTTCCTCGGCCACATCTTTCCGTCGCAGCTTACGGTGGGCCGTCACGTACATTTTGTACCAGTACCGATCATACAACGCCCTGAAAGCCTGCTCGTCATCGTCACGGAGCAGACCCAACAATTCGGCGTCGGTGAACGATTGTAGGGACATCAGGCAGAAGTTTATCAACAAAATTGTAATAAACCCCGAAATATTTCAAAAAATCCCGGTTTTAATTTTGCTTGCGGCCCGTTTTCGGTACGGGTTTTCGCCAGAATAAGCGTAAATTTGTTCTATGAAACGGCTTTCGAAGCACATCCTTACTTCCGAAGTTCGGGCCGATATTTTGCGCTCGGCGGTGGCATCTTTCCGAATCGAGAAAATCCAGATTTCACCGGAGCAGGCAGCTGCTACCCTGCGGAAAGTCGAAACTACGCGGGCCAAATAGTCTTCATGATGTTTTTCATGGGCTCATACTGTTGTCCCGCTGCTTGTTGAACAGCGTGGATATAACTCGTAAACGAAATCTCAGCCCCTTCATTCGGCTCAATTTTCTCCCAGTGCAACGAATTGAGTCCTTGCTTTCGACACATTAAATTAGCCAGCAGACGGGCAGTCCGGCCATTACCTTCCCGAAACGGATGAATGAAGAGTAATTCGGCGTGTACGACGGCCAGATCGTGAATCAATGAGTCCGGATCGGAATAACGATTGGGTAGTTTGGCCAATACCGCAGTTTCCAGTGATTGCATACTGTTTGGCAAAAAATGAGCAGCCGCAAAGACAAAACCGCCTTTTGATAAATTGACATCGCGCCATTTACCGGCAAAGTCGTATAAATGTCCCAGCGCCAGTTTATGCATTTTACAAATGTACGGACAGCTAAACCGAGTCCGGCTGGTTAGCTCCTCGGTTAGCAGGAGCTCCGCCCTCAGAAATCCCTCAAATTCTGACAGGCCGATTGCTTCGGCACTCGTTAAGTTGAGCCGGTTCGGAAGTGGCTCGTTTGGGTCAAACCGCATTGGATCTTTCATAAATCGGGTGGGTTATAGGCCAATGTTATAGTCACCAGGCTGGTTTACAAAGGACGGAGAATCTACCAATAAATTATGAAAAAAATCTCCCCAACTGCCCGAACCGTTGAAACGGTTTAGCCTTCCTGAACCGTTTCAACGGTTCCTGCCGCATTCGTTTTTGGCACCAATCCCACGGTTAAAACCGCAGGCTGAATATGCCTGAAATCCAACAAAAACATTTTTTCAAACAAAAAACTAATAAATTAGTTGTAAAACTAATTTATTAGTCGTACGTTTGATTATCTCAACCAGCAACGCTAATTGATCCGATATGCAAGTTCGCGAACTGACCAATGCCGAAGAGGAAATCATGAAAGTATTGTGGAAACTGGGAAAGGGATTTGTTAAAGATGTTCTGGCTGAACTCCCCGACCCCAAACCGGCCTACAATACGGTTTCGACGATTATCCGCATTCTCGAAAAGAAAGGGTTAGTGGGCTACCGCGCCTACGGCAAAACGCACGAATACTACCCGTTGATTACGGAGGAAGAATACAAACGCTTCGAAATGGAACAGCTCATGTCCGGTTATTTCGACAATTCCCTGAAAAAACTGGTATCGTTTTTCGTCAAGGACCGCAACCTGAGCCTGAAAGAAACCGACGAAATCATCGAACTCCTAAACCGTAAAAAAGAATCATGAACCCGGCCCTCGACTACCTGCTGAAAGCCAATCTGTTTCTGGTGCTGTTCTACGCCTGTTATTGGCTGTGGCTGCGGCAACACACGTTTTTCCGGCTGAACCGGGCGTATTTACTGGCGTCGGTGCTGCTTTCACTGGTGCTGCCCTTCATCGAACTTCCCCAGGAAACCGTGGAGACGATTCCGGTGCCCGTTGCGGCTTTCTCGCTGCCGGTTTCGGTGATGGCGCCCGCGGAACCGACCGGGCCGGATTGGGAAATCATCGGCTGCTGGGCGTACGGCCTGGTCGCTGCGGTTTTGCTGTTCCGGCTGCTGATTCAGGTAACGGGCATTGGCCGGCTCATTCGGCGCTCCGAGCGGCACGAGGTAGACGATTACACGCTGGTTTTGCCGGCCGACGAGCGGGTGCCTACTTTCTCATTTTTCCGGTATCTGGTGCTGTGTCGCCGGGATGCTCAGACCAACAATACGCCCATTGTCGCCCACGAACTGGTGCACATCCGGCAATGGCACAGTTTTGATGTGCTGCTGCTGGAAGCGGTGCAGCTTTTCTTCTGGATGAACCCGGTTCTGGTTTTATATAAACGGTCGATTCAGCAGGTGCACGAATTTCTGGCCGACGCCCAGGCCGAAGACAAGCATGAGTATGCCCGTTTTCTGGTTACGTATGCCTTTGGCGTCCAACCCAATACCTTAACGAACGGTTTTTTCAAACCCTCGCTGATTAAGGAACGGATTCGGATGCTGCAACGCCGAACCACCAGCCGCTGGGCGCTGGGAAAATATGTGCTGGTGTTGCCGCTGCTGTTGAGCCTGCTGGCCATGACCACCGCCCGCGACCAAATCTCGCAACTGGTAACCCCGGTTTCGGACGAAAAAATTACGGTTTCCGGCAAAGTAACGAACGCAGAGGGCAAACCGCTGGCGGGTGCTACACTCGTTATCCGGGGCGCAACCAAGGGAGCCCAAACCGATGCCGAGGGCCATTATAAACTAACGGAGGTTCCCAAAGGCGCCAAACTCGTTGCCAGTTATGTGGGCTATGAAAGTCAGGAAAGAACAGTTTCTGGCCAGACAACGCTGGATTTTACGCTGACCGTCGCGGTCAAATCGCTGCAACCCGTCGTAGTCGTGGGGTATGAACCCTCTTCTAAACCGGCAGCTACCTCAACGCCCCCACCCGCTTCCCGTCCAGCCGGAAATGGTCCCGTGTTTACCGTGGTCGAGCAAAGTCCGGAGTTTCCGGGAGGTATGCAGGCGCTGGGGCAATACCTGGCAACAAACATTCGGTATCCGGCGGAGGCCCGTCAGGCCCATACACAGGGAACGGTTTTCGTGCAATTCACGGTCGGAAAGACGGGCGACATCACCGACCTGCGCGTGAAAAAGGGCATCGGATCGGGCTGCGACGAAGAAGCCGTCCGGGTGGTCAGCCAGATGCCGCGCTGGAAACCGGGTATCCAGAACGGAGAAACCGTATCGGCTCAATATGTTCTCCCGATTCATTTTGCGCTGGAAAAGGAGCAAAAAGAAGACAAACGAACCGGACGAGTTTGGGAAGATAAAGGCAACCCTAACGTCAGTGTTAGTTTCGGAAATGGGCTCAGTGATGATCCCAAGACCCGGCCCCTCTTTGTGGTCGATGGTACAAAACTGGCCGCTACCGAATCCTTAAACTCGTCGGTCGAGCCGAACGGCATTAAGTCCATTAATGTGCTGAAAGGCGCTTCGGCGACCTCGCTTTACGGCGATGAAGGTAAAAATGGCGTGATTGAGGTGACCACCAAACAGAATGTCATGGGGGCAACCATCCGGCAGGCCAGTCAACCGGATACGGATGGCAAACCGGCGGTTTATATGCTGGACGATAAAACCATTACGCGGGAAGAGTTTCAAAAACTGGACCCCAAGCGCATCCAGAGCGTCGAGATTGACCACGGTCAACCTTCGTTTACCATCAAGGCTACCTCCAAAAAATAACGCTGCCATGAAAGCCCCCAAACCCTTATCCACGCGGCTGCGGTTCTGCCAACGGCGGCTCGACAACCGGCTGATTGCCTACACCTTCGGACCGAAACCGTCGGCATTTGTAACGCCATTCTTCCAATCTGCTACCTTAAAACAACGCATTCTCATGTTACAGAAATCCGAAACCAGTCGCTGGGCCATCGCCAAATACGGGTTTGCAACCCTGCTGATTGCCAGTCTGTTCGTCTTCGTAGCCGCCTGCGAAGATCAGTCAAAAAAAGAGGTAGTCAGTACTGAGCCGATAACGGTTTCCGGGCAGATTTTTGGTTCCAATGACAAACCGATCCCGGGGGCCAACATCGTGCTGAAAGGATCGCAGACGGGCACCAGCACCGACGCCAACGGTGAGTACCAATTCAACGTGCCCGGCAACGGGACCCTGGTTGTTTCGTTCGTCGGACACCAGAGCATCGAAGTGCCGGTCAATGGCCGGGATGCGCTTTACGTCCGGCTCGCCCAGCCCACCGACGGTACACCATCCACTTACTGGACCGGCACACCCAAAATTCCGAAGCACGTCAGGAACAGCCACATCACGGATCTGCTTGATCGGAAACCCGTGGATGATGGCAACGGTGAAATTTTTACCGTAGTTGAACAGAATCCCGAATTCCCGGGCGGGATAGCCAATCTGGGGAAATACCTGTCGGAAAACATACGCTACCCGGAAGCGGCCAAACGGGCGCAGGTTAGCGGAAGAGTGTTTGTCTCATTCGTGGTCAACACCGACGGCAGCATTCAGGATATCCAGATTCTGAAAGGCATTGGTTTCGGGGCCGACGAAGAAGCGGTTCGGGTGATCAAAGCCATGCCGCGCTGGAAACCGGCCATGCAGGACGGAAAAGTAGTGCGGGTAAAATACAACCTGCCGATCCGGTTTGAATTGGCGGAAGCTCCAAAAACCACGGCCGCGGCCACGGAGGACGACGGCAAAATGGACCCTAAATTCTACGAAGAAATCCGCCAGGATTACAACCGGTTTGTCGTCAACGGCAAGTCAGTCAGTTTTGACGAGTATGTTCAACAGGATCAATACGCGTACAAAGGCAGTTTCGACACAAAGAACAAAACCGTGTATATCTCGGTCAAAACGCCTTCCAACCCCTGATGATTTAACGATTGGTTTATAAAAACACAAAAATCCCCGACGCTGCTGGTGCCGGGGATTTTTGCGGGTTACTTCTTCCGGCTTTTAGGAAACATTTCCATAAACCGTTCGTAAAACCGTTCGCATACATCGGGGGCTTTTCCATTTTCCCACCCCACGGCAAACTCGGTTTTGGCCTTTTTCCAGGTGATGGTCACATCCGGTTTTTCGGGCTTTTCCTGTTTGGCGGTTTTAATCTTGCAGTCCTGCTCCAGCCGGGCAAACATCTTCTGGGTACTGTCTTTCTTCTGCTGCCCCAACTGCGTAAACGGCCCTTCGGAGCCTTTCCGGTAATACAACAAGCCGGTATCCAGCAAGCGGTATTCGGAGCGGTTTTCGCCACTGCCCAACTCGACCACAATCTGACGACCGGTAAACCGGTTGGGAAAATTCGAGCCGGCTGTCACCGACGCGGTTTCCTGTCCAAACGCACTACCGGTTTTCAGCAGCCACACCAAACAAAAAACAAAGAACAACGGCACTCTTCGAAAACTCATTAAACGAATTTGAATTTGGGTTAGTACTATATTCTTAACTCCCAAACCGGCCAAAAAATTGCCTTTTTTTTAGACAAACAGGCAGTTAATTGGATTCCTTAGGGAGCAGTCGGTTGGCCGTACGTTTCTTCCCGCAGCCGAACCGACCGGCCCAGGAGGCTTTTTTGCAGCGTCACGATGAACAAATTATCGAAATCACCGGATTCGATCTGTGTTCGGCCCGGCTGGCCCCCCAGTCCTTTGACAATGTCGAGAATGGTGTTGCTGTGGCCTACCACCAGTATATTTTTCCCTTTTGCCCGGTGTATCTGCTCGACCACGGCGCTCGCTGGCGTGGCCGGATAGGAGGTGATCGGCAGGTTGAGCTGGTGCGCCAGAGGACCGGCGGTTTGCTGCGTCCGGCGGTACGGCGTGGTCAGAATCAGGCTAATGCGTTCGTCTTCCAGCCGCTCGGCCAGGTCCTGCGCCCGCTCGAAACCTGCCCGGGTCAAACTGCTGGTATCGGCCTCGCTGACTTTCTCCGCGTGCCGGACAATAAAAACGTTGGAGGTCGAGCAGGATGCCAGACCAAGGAACAGAGCCAGCAACAGGCTATATTTCATCGTGTTACCAACAAGTTATGTGAACGTTTACCGGTTTCGGATTTAAAATCCGAAACCGCAAAGATCGGAATTGCAAATTCCGATCAGCTTCCCTCTTCTATTCTTCCCTCTTCACTCTTCACTCCTCACTCTTAACTCCTCACTCTTAACTCCTCACTCTTAACTCCTCAACCGCCAGCCAGCTCATCAAACCGGCTCCGATTTCCAGCGCCGATTCGTCGATATCGAAGGTGGGCGTATGCACACCGGAGACAATGCCGCGTTCTTCGTTGCGGGTTCCGAGCCGGTAGAAACACGAATCGACCACCTGCGAATAAAAGGCAAAGTCCTCGCCCGCCATCCACAAATCCAGGTTGACAATGTTATCGGCTCCCATATACTCGGTCGCGGCTGAACGCATGCGCCGGGTCAATTCGGGGTGGTTTTTCAGGAAGGGATAGCCCCGTACGACCGTAAATTCGCAGCGGGCGCCCATCGCTTCGGCCATGCCTTCGGCCATTTTTTTCATTCGCCGTAAACCGTCTTCCCGCCATTCTTCGTCCATGCACCGGAACGTTCCTTCAATGTTTACCACGTTTGGAATGACGTTGGTCACCCCGTCGGCAATAAACCGCCCGAACGACAGCACCGACGGATTCGCCGGTTTGCGGTTGCGGCTGATGATCTGCTGCAACGCCACGATGATGTGCGACGCAATTAAAACCGGATCAACCAACTGGTCGGGCATGGCCCCGTGGCCCCCTTTACCGATTACGGTCAGGTACAGTTCGTCGGTGCTGGCCATGTACATTCCTTCCCGAAAACCAATCTTCCCGACGGGCACGTTCGGGGCCACGTGCTGACCAATCATGCTGGCCGGAGCCGGATTTTCCAGGACGCCGTCCTTGATCATCAGCGAAGCACCACCGGGGGCTTTCTCCTCCGCCGGTTGAAACACCAGTTTGACGGTTCCTTCGAATTGATCGCGGAGTTCCTGCAAAATGCGCGCCGTTCCCAGCAGCGACGAGGTATGCACATCGTGGCCGCACGCGTGCATGACGCCTTCGACCGTCGATTTGTAGGGCACGTCGTTGGCTTCGTGAATCGGCAGGGCATCCATATCGGCCCGCAGACCGACCACCCGGTTTTCCGACAACGCGCCGTTGCCACCGCGTCCTTCGATCAGAGCGACCAGCCCCGTACCGGCCACACCTTCCTGGGGCGTCAGACCGATGGCTTTGAGCTGCTCGGCCACAAATCGGGCCGTATTGTATTCATTGAACGACAGTTCCGGGTGGGCGTGCAGGTGACGCCGGTTGGCAATGATGTCGGCCGCGTAGTGCCGGGCCAGTGCTTTAATTTGTTCTTTCATAGCCTGAATGTACCCACGGACTTCAGTCCGTGTTTTAAAATTCTAGTCAGTTAAGACCTTCAAGAAACACGGCCTTCAGCCCGTGGGTACTTAATTTGCTAAAAACTGATAATCACTGATTAGCGTCCGCAGAAACGTGGTATCGTCCAGTTCCGAGCGAACGCCGATGACTTGTTTTACTTTGTTGGCGGCTAAACCACTTACTTCGGGATTGTTCACGCGTAGGGCTTCCCGAATAATGTTCAGATCACGATCCGAAAGCTGGGCTACTTCCGGAAACCGCACCTGATAATCCACGGGCAGGGCGTTGTAGGTCACCTGCGCGAGCGTAACGGGGCGGGTCAGCTTCACCACTGTGGTTCCGGCGGCAATATCCCCCAGCCGCTGCCCTTTGCCGTTGATAGCCACCGTAATGAGCGGAACCAACCCGCTGAAAAACAGGGGCGATTCGATCAGCCGGAGCAACCAGCGGAGCAGGTAGGCACCCAGGCCCGGCGGAGAACCATCGAGCATGACCACCCGGATTTTCATCGCTATTTTCCCCAGACTTTGCCCGTTTAGGAACAGTTCGCACAGCAAATCGTAGAGCATGAACGGCAACAACAGCAATAAACCGGTCCAGAAATTGCTACGAAACGCGGCTGGAAACTGCGACACCAGAATCAGAAACAAAATCAGCCAGCCCAGAAAAATCAGGTAATCGAGCAGCAGCGCCAGAATCCGGTCACCCAGACTGGCAGGCTCGTACTCCAGCGTCACATTTTGGGATGTCTGAATGGAAACCGCCATACGATCGTACCCGCCCTCAGGGGCTTAGATGGTTAAAAATACGCTCCGCAAAAGAAACGTCCGAATTCCGGTCGGCCAACTTTTGCAGATTCGCTTTGGAATACGGAATTTCCGTTGTCAAAACCCGCTGAAACATCGTGCGGATGGCTGCGGGCGAGGTGGTATCGGCGACCGCACCCAACTGCTCGGTTTGCACCAGTTGGCCCAGGTACCCGTAATCCGACGCCAGTACCGGTTTTCGGGAAACCGCAGCCCGAACGACCACCGACGCCATGCCGACATGCCGCTGGTATAACGCCAGCACATAGTCCGACAATTCAAAAAACACCTGAATTTGCCGCCCTTTTACTTCGTTAAAAATCCGGACAATCTGCAAATCTTTTCCGATTTCGGCCATTTTCTGTTCAATTTTTTCCCGAAAACCGGGTAAAACCGGGCCCACCAGTACCAGACACACCTCTTTTTGCTGCCCGGTCGGCAGGTCTTTCAGGGCTTCGAGCAGTGGTTCGATGCCTTTCCGCTCGTCGAGATGCCCAAAAAGCAGGAAGATTTGCCGACCGGGCTCAATCCCGAGTTCCGCCCGTAATTGCTCCGTTTCCACCGGAGAAACGTCGTACGATTCCACCGGATCGGCCAGGGGCCAGATTTGGGCGCGCGGATTCAATTGCCGCAGCCCGTCCACCGCCGAATGATCCAGACTAAACAGATTTGCCAGACCGCGTTGCCGCAACGCCCCCTGCAAGGTTACCTTTTTGCGCAGCCCGTTCAACTGGGCTTTCAAACCGGGATGGCGCGGGTAATGAAAATCGGGCCGAAAATAGATGCCGGAAACCGGGCACGGCGCCGACCGACCCAGCCAGGTAGCCAACTGAAAAATATCGAAATACATGAGCAGCACGTGTGCCGGTTTGTAGACCTGAATGTATTTCAGCACCAGATTCCATTCCTTGAACGAGCGCGTGAGCATTGACGCCTGGTGAACGGCCTCCACCTCCGCCAGCGGAATCGGCTCAAAGCGAACATTTTGTCCACCCGGTTCCTGCGCCGTCACTTTCTCAAACCGCCCGCGAAACGCTGGTTGCGTGACCACCACCAGTTCGCCAGCAAGCCGGTTTTTCACCCAGTAGGTAATTAAATGCGTCAGATAATCAGCGTGGTGTCCGTCGATAATCGTATCAAAAAGCAGGATTTTCTTCGCTCTGTTCACTTATACAACCTGTTGATAAACCTGAAGAGTCTCACTAGCCATTTTTGCCAGCGAAAAATCCCGACCCCGCTCCCGTCCTTTCTGGCGCAGCGACTGGCGCAGCGACTCATCCAGAATGATTTTTTCAATTTGCGACTGGCTATCCGCGGCCGATTCGGGATCAAAATACAGAGCGGCTTCCTGCGCTACTTCCGGAAAACAAGAGGCCCGGCTCAGCACCACCGGACACCCGGCCGCAAACGCTTCCAGAATCGGAATGCCAAAACCTTCGTACAGCGACGGATACACGAACGCCAGTGCATTCTGATACAACCGGTAGAGCATCCAATCCCCGTCAATGCCACGCTGGCTGACGCGATCCGTCAATTTCAGGTGCCGGATGGTCTGCGTTTCTTCCGGCGTGAACGCCCCTCCCCCCGCACAAAGCAGGTGAACGTGGGAGTATGTCTGCAGCGTGGGGGCAATCGCCTTCAGAAACGGGATAAAATTCTTGTAATCATTGCGGGTACCGACGTACAGCAAATACGCATCGGGCACCGAAATCCGGAAAGTTTCGGGTACGTTCAGCGTTTGAAACGCCGTGGCGTGGTGCACCACGGTGATTTTCTCCGGCTGGATCCGAAAGAGTTCGATCAGGTCGTTTTTCGTGTTTTGCGAAACCGCAATCACCCGGGCCGCCCGGTCGAACAGCTGCTGTTTCAAGTCTTTCGAGGCATTATCGATGTGCCCGAACTGCTCGCCGAACTTGTCCTTGATGGCGTCGTGGTAGGTCAGTACGTACGGTTTTTTCGTGTGTTTCAGGAAGTACGGGTGAAAGAACGTCGGATGAAACACATCGTACTGATTTCGCTGCAACTGGGCGATACTCCACAGGCGGTTTACCTGCGAAAATAGCATATTGGTGGGCATAAATCCCAGAAAATACCGGAACGACTGCACCCGGAAGGCGTCACTTTCGAGTAAATACGCATTGTTGGAAAACAAAATCGAAAGCTGCGTCTGAACGTCTTTTTGCCGAAGTGTTACCATCAGGTCGTAAAAATACCGGGAAACGCCCCCATACCGCACTCCCGTAAAGGCCTGATGATCAAACAATATTTTCATACCGGATTCCTGTGCACACGAAAGCTGCAAACTTACGGAGAAACCCTCTGACAATGGCTATTTGTTTTTACAAACGGAGGTTTTGATCAGCGGTTTTGAAATCTCGGATTTGCTTTGCAACTTAATCCAGCCAATGGGTGCTGGCCCGAAAATCGGTTTTTTCATGCGCGAAGCTGTTTTTATCAAAAAAAATACCGAAAAGTGGAAAGCCATCGAGCGCGAACCGGTGACGCAGAACGACCGCGCCGATCCCGATGTACTGACCGACCATTTCATCGAACTCACCGATGACCTGTCGTACGCCCGGACGTTTTACCCGAGCTCGCCCGTTACACGCTACCTGAACGGGCTGGCGGCCACGATGCACCGGCGGCTGATGCGGAATAAACGCGAAGACCGCAACCGGTTTGTTCAGTTCTGGACCCTCGAATTGCCGCTTCTGTTCCGCCGGTCACACCGGCTGTTGCTCGTGTCGTTCGTGGTGTTTCTGGTGGCGGCTGCGCTGGGCTGGCTGTCGGCGGCCAACGATGAGTTGTTTGTGCGATTGATTCTGGGCGACGAGTACGTGAACATGACGCTCGAAAACATCCGAAAAGGCGATCCGCTGGCGGTGTATAAAAGCCGGGGACAGGCCGATATGTTTCTGACGATCACGGTCAATAACATCCGGGTGGCGTTCATGGCGTTTGTGCTGGGCCTGTTTGCGTCCTTTGGCACCATTGCGGTCATGTTCCAGAATGGTGTGATGCTCGGAGCGTTTCAGTATTTTTTCTACGAACGCGGTTTGCTGCTGCCGTCGGTGCTGACGATCTGGATTCACGGTACGCTGGAAATTTCGGCCATCGTAATTGCGGGTTGCGCCGGTCTGACGGTCGGCAACAGTCTGTTGTTTCCGGGGACATGGTCGCGGCTGGAGTCGTTCAAACGAGGAACCAAACAGGGCTTGAAAATTGTGATCGGGCTGGTGCCGGTTTTCATTATGGCCGGTTTTCTGGAAAGTTTCGTGACGCGGCTGCCGCTGCATCCAGTAGCCAGTTCAGCCATCATCCTGAGCTCGGCCGCTTTCATCATCTGGTATTTTATCTGGTATCCCATTCAGTTGGAAAAGAAGTTTACCTAGCGACAGACGGTTTTCAGTAATCAAGTTACGGTGGGCTGATCGGGATTTGCCATCATGCTCCTTACGGTCGCCGATTTGTAATCGGCCTTACCAGATCGTTTTTCGGATTTGTAATCCGAAGCAGAGAGGATCGGGATCACAAACCCCGATCAGCCTATGATTACAACTCCCGATCCGCCTATATTGCGTCAGTTCCGACGGTAAACCGCACCGAAAACCGTATCCTGTAAACCGAAAACCGTACACCGCCAACGAGCGACAACGCATATGAACCTATACCAAACCCGGGATTTTGGCGAGAAAATCAATGCCACCATCCAGTACGCCGTCAAGCAGGTCCGCAGCCTCAGCCTGGCGTTGGTCTACATTGCCGGAGCGCCCGCCCTGATCGCCGGGATTGCGTCGGGCATTGCATCGGCCTCCCTGCTCAACATGCCGCCTACGGGTAACGGAAGCTACCGGATGGGCTACTGGTTAGCGCAGCAAATGTCGAGTCCGTATTATATCGTCGCGCTGGTCGTAGCCATTTTCATTCCGCTGCTGGTGAACCTGACGGTGTATAGCCACCTGAAAGTGTACCACCGCAACCACGGCGAACCGGTGACGGT
Source organism: Larkinella bovis (assembly GCF_042655385.1). NCBI lineage: Bacteria > Pseudomonadati > Bacteroidota > Cytophagia > Cytophagales > Spirosomataceae > Larkinella > Larkinella bovis. The sequence goes on from NZ_JBHSMA010000004.1 coordinate 93,988, forward strand.
CGAAGCGGTGTGGGCCGAAGTCCAGAACGCCTTCGGACGAGCCTTCGTTACCTGGCTGGCCGTCGGCATACTGGTCATCATCGGGGCAATGTTTTTTATCGTTCCGGGTATTTACCTGGGCGTGGTGTTTTCGCTGGCGCTGGTAACGGTAGTGTTCGAAAACGGTTCGGTGGGCACGTTCATGAGCCGGTGTTTTGAATTGATCCGGGACAAATGGTGGTCTACCTTCGGACTCATCATCATCATCAGCTTCATTGCCTACATCCTCAGCTTTGCGTTCAACGTTCCGGCAGCCGCCGTCAGCCTGATGGTTTCGCTGAAGCTGGCCCCCAGCATGCCCACGTATATTACGGTTTTAACCAGCATTCTGAGCACCATCGGCAGCGTCCTGGTGTCGGCCATCATCGCCCTGGCTATTGCCTTTCAGTACTTTAACCTGGTCGAACGGCGGGACGGCCGCAGCATTATAGCGGCCATCGAAAGCATTGGTTCTCCTCCGCCCCCGCCCATTCCCCGATCCAACGATGAAGGTGATTATTAAAAACCGGCTGACGGGCATCTTACTGCTGTTACTGCTAACCCGGTTTTCGGGTATGGCCCAGGTGCCCGCCATTCCGGCCGCGGATACGGTGAAGACGCAGGTGGCCCCCGACGACCGCAGCGCCATCCAAATCCGCCGGCCCGCAGCCGACCGGATCGACGCCTACCGCAACGACCGTGATTACCAATATGGAACGAATTTTCGACCGGCCACTAGTCCCTGGGCCAAGTTCTGGAACTGGCTCTGGCGCAAAGTGAATACGTTTTTCCAGAGTGAGTCGTACCAGAATTTCTGGCAGTACGTTTTTCTCGCGCTGGCGGCCGGGGTCGTGATTCGCCTGCTGATCAAAGCCGAAGTGCTGGGGTTTATTTTCAGCAAGAAATCGCAGCATCTGGATCTGGCGTATGAAACCCTGACCGAAAACATTCACGAAATCAACTTCGACCAGCAGATCGAGGCCGCCATCGAACAACGGAATTACCGGCTGGCAGTACGGCTGCTGTATCTGCAAACGCTCAAACACCTCAGCAACCGCAACCTGATCGACTGGAAGCCCAACAAAACCAACCGCAGCTACGTCTACGAACTGGCGCACTCGCCGAAGCAACCGGAGTTTGAAACACTGACGACGCAATTTGAATACATCTGGTACGGCGATTTTCCGATCACCGAAGAGCGATTCAAGCCTTTGCAGGAATCGTTTGTTCGGTTTACTACCACCGAAAAGTTAGGTTGAACGTTGCGGATAGAAGAAGTATCGGCGAATGATGCCTCCCGCCAAAAAGAAAAACCGCCCCCTCAAAACGAGCAGGCGGCTTGACTTCCCGATTAGTAAACGGTCCGCTTTACAGCGGTTTTATATAGACATAATACGGCGAATAGCTTTTGTTCTCTGCATCCAGTAAGGATGCCGCCAAATCCAAATCGCCTTTTTCCAGCTCCAGCGTAAACACACTGGCGACTTCGGTGTTTGATACCGCCTGTTCCAGTTGCTTTTCTCCCAGTTTAAGGCGCGCCTTTTGAATCGTCAGCGGTTTTCCGGCGGTATACGGTTTTCCACCCGGAACATCAGACCCCTGCTTCGCTGATGCCCCCAGCGACAATCCGCTTTCGATGGGGTATCGTCTCAGTTCGATTTGATACCGTCCGGCTTTTGCTACGTTCAATGCCCAAAAACCGCCAACACCCGTACCACCACGCACCATATCCTGATTCCAGGCGGGAAACCCTGCTTCGGTATGCAGGTCATGCGCCGTTAGCTGGGTAATGGGCTCAAAAGGAGTTCCCACTTCAACCCGGCTATATTCATCGGCTTTGATTGACACCTTTTCCCACCACTTTTCATAGGCTTCTTTAAGTCGGGCGACCACATCCGGATGCTGTTGCGCGACACTTTTCTCCTGGGCTTTATCCTGGGTGATGTCGTACAGCTCCGTGCCATTAATCAGCCGCCATTGAGGAGTCATCACGGCCGACTGCTTCCATTTGACCAGAAATTCCTCCCGCTGCACATCGGCCACCAGAACGCGTTCAATCGTTTTGACCGGGTTCTGCTGAATCCAGGGTTTGAGACTTATTCCATCGAAATCAATCGACTTGGGTTTTGGCACTTTACACAGATCCAGCAAGGTTGGCACCACATCGGTATAAGCGGCTAGCTGATGAATATCCTTACCCTGTTTAATGCCTCCCTTTGGCCAATGCAGAATAAACGGAACCCGGTGCCCTCCGTCATAGGGGGATGCTTTGGTTCCGCGCATCCCCGCATTGTAGCCCGCGACGACTTTCCGGTTTTCATCAAACCGTACCCCGGCGCTGGTTCCGTTGTCAGTCATAAAGATGAAGATGGTGTTTTCGTATAAACCATCCTTTTTCAGTTGCTCGACTAACCGCCCCACCTGCTCGTCAATGTTGGTAATCATGCCATAAAAGTTGGCATTCGGGATAGCCGGGTTATTTTCATACGGCTTGCTGTATTTTTCATCCACATTGAACGGACTATGGGGTGCATTGGTGGCGATGTAACAGAAAAACGGATTTTTCCGGTTGGACTGAATAAACTTTGTGGCTTCCTGAAACCAGACATCCGTGCAATAGCCCGCATACTTTTGGGGTTTGCCATTGTGATAATAGGTATCATCAAAATAGTCATTCTCCCAGAAATCGGGCGTTTGCGTAACCCCGCCCCCACCGTGAATCAGCACTTCATCGAAACCGCGATCCTGCGGCCGGAAGGGATAGTTATCCCCCAAATGCCATTTGCCAAATATACCCGTTCGATACCCCGCATTCTTTAAAAGTTGCGCCAGCGTCTGTTCCTCTTTGCGAAGTATCTGACGCCCCTGAATGGTATGCCAGGCGCCCACCCGGTTGCAGTTTTTACCCGTTAGTAAACCCGCCCGGGTCGGGGCGCAGGTTGTAGCCACATGGAAGTCGGTAAACCGGATACTGCGGGCATATAACTGGTCGATGTTAGGCGTCTGAATCCACGGATTACCGGTACAGCCTAAATCTCCATAGCCCTGATCATCGGTCAAAATCAGAACAATGTTGGGACGTTGTGCATTCACGTTCAAGATCGTTAGCCAACAGATTCCAATCAGCCCGATAATGCGCTTTAGTGCGTTCATGATCCTTCTCATTTTAATAACCCGGATTTTGAACCAGATTTTTATTGTTCCGAATTTCTGCCGTAGGAATCGGGAATAAGAGCTCCCTTTCCTTTACGACCGGGCCATAGGAAAACTTATGCCCGACATACTCCTCAAATTTGCGGGTCGAAACGTTAAACGCTTTCCGAAGCCGTACCATGTCAAACCAGGTTTTGTTTTCAAAGCTCAATTCGAACCAGCGTTCGCGCCAGATGGCTTCTCGCAGAACCTCCTGACTTAAGCCCGCCAGCGCGGGTAATTCCGCCCGCTTTCTGATCAAGTTCACACTGGCATAGGCTTCTGGCGTCGGTCCATTTACTTCGTTGACGGCTTCGGCATGTGTCAGCAATACCTGGGCATATCGAATGAGGGACCAGTTCAAATCGCTGTTTGCAGTCGTCAAATGGGCGTTCGTATCGAAGTGCTTGTACAGGTAGTATCCGCCCAGATTAACGGTTTTGGTCCGGTCATTACTGAGGGTATAGGTCTGGAAATAGAACTCTTTTTCCCGGGTTCGTTTATCCCCCGCTTCGTAGGATTCAACAAACTCCTTGTTGGCAAAAATCGCCCCGGTTTCATCCGAATACGCCGAAATACCCTGATTATATGGAATAATCGACGATTGCCAGCCCGAGGGCTGAATATTGGTGGCAAACTGCACCATAAAAATATTTTCACCGGTGTTCTTTTTGGACGGATCGTGCAGATCGTTATAAGACGTAAACAGTGACGCCTGATTCGAAGCAATTACTTCGGCGGCTTTGGTCGCGGCTTTTTCGTAATACTCCCGTCCTTTCTTGAGCGGATGACCTGCCATGGTGAGATACACATCCGCTAACAAGGATTTTACGGCTAAGGTGGTCACGCGTCCGGACTTGTCGGTCATCGGTAACCCCGAACCTTCTGCCGTGGTCAAATCACTCACAATCTGCTGGTAAATAGCCTCTTCCGTTGCCTGTTCAGGATATAAATCCTTGGATGCCAAATCAACCGGGTCGGTAATCAAGGGAACTTTGCCAAAAATCCGAACCAGATTGTAGTAGAAATGAGCCCGCAGGAAATAGGCTTCCCCCAGGGCTTTCTTTTTTTGCGCTTCGTCCATGACAATGGCGGGAATCCGGGTAATCGCAACATTGGCGTTGGCAATCCCCTGGTAGCTGCTTTGCCAGTAGGTAACACCGTACCCATTATCGGAATTGTTATTCAGATTCCGCACAAAAATGCTGTTCTGAGCCTGCCCCAATTCCGTATTGGCCAAACCGGTTGCAAACTCCAGCATCATCCACGGCGCTCCGTTAAAACCGCCCCCCGTTGTCGTTTTCAGGCTTTCGTAGATGGCATTAACCGCACTCGTGGCGTGTTCCGGTTTCGTAAAATAATTCTCAATGGTAAAATTGGACTTATCAGGTTCGGTCAAAAATTCCGAGCAACCCGCCTGCATCAGTAGGAAGAGCGATAAGCCAATAGCAACCAGCGGTTTTCCAGGTATATAGTTCATGATCAATGTCTTCATCGGGATTAAAAACTAACATTCAGGCCAGCCATCAAGACGGTGGGTTTCGGGTAGTCAACCAATTTGATGCCCTGGGCAAAGGTCTGGGTGTGCGAGGAAACTTCCGGGTCGTAGCCTGTGTACTTCGTAAGTAAAAAGAAGTTCTGGGCGGATGCGAACAACCGCAGGCGACTGACGTGCAAACGCTGTGACAACTCCGGTGAGAAAGTATAGGCAAGCAGCAAATTCCGCCCCCGAATAAAGGAAGCATCTTCCACCAAATGACTATCTAAAAAGGCATCGTATCCGGCGGAGACTGGCCGAAACTGGGCAATCGGCGTATTCTGATTTTCAGGAGTCCACGCATTCAGGACACTGGCGTAACTATTCGCGATTCCCTGCCGCATTTCCGCGGGTCTTCGGTCAAACGAATACACACTGTTGCCGTACATAAACTGTAAATCGAGCGTCAGTTCCAGCCGTTTGAACTTCAGCGTATTGATCAGCGAGCCGTATCCATCCGGAATCCCTTTTCCGAGAATCGTCTGGTCTTTGTTATTGATAACCCCATCCTTATTCAAATCCTGGTACTTAATATCGCCGGGCCTTTTCAGGTATTTAGCCGCTTCCGATTCTTCCGCCGTTCCCCAGGTGCCCTGCCGGATATAGCCCCAGAATGTTCCGACGGGTTGGCCTTCCCGGATCAGACTCATATCCTGGGGGCCGGGGAAAATATCGGCACCATCCGTCAGTGCCAATACTTTATTTTTATTCACCGAAAGATTGAAATGGGTGCTCCAACTGAAGTCATTGCTCTCGATATTGACCGTATTAAGACCTATTTCGAAACCCCGGTTTACCATGCTTCCCACATTTTTACTCACGGTGGAATACCCGCTGCTGAACGGTACCGGCGCACTCAGCAACATATCGGTCGTTTTCTTGCTATAAACGTCAAATTCCAGCGTGATACGGTTTTTTAACAAACCCAACTCCACGCCGGCATCGACCTGATACGTTTTTTCCCAGCCCAGATCCGGATTCGCCAGGCGGTTAATCCCGTTGCCCACGGCCCGCACGCCATTAAAAACTACGGAATAACTACCCATTCCGGCCAGCGCCTGGTAGGCCGTGATCTCCGAGTTACCGGTTACTCCATAACTGGCTCTCAGTTTCAGGTTGCTGATGTGAGCATTGTTTTTCAGGAAATCTTCGTTGGAAAGTCTCCAGGCCGCGGCCCCCGACGGAAAAAACGCATAGCGCTTTGCCTCACCAAATTTTGACGAGCCATCCACCCGCCCCGTAAAGGTTAGCAGGTATTTATCTTGCAGGTTGTAATTGATTCGGCTAAAATAGGAGTTCAGTCCATAGGCCGAAGCCCCGGAAGAAGGTGGCAAGGTCGTTGCACCCGCTCCCAGATTGTTGTACAGAAAGTAGTCATCCTGAAAATTCTGCGACTGGGCAAGGGCCGTAAACCGATCAACGTGCTGCCACGACACGCCCAATAACGCATTGATCGACTGGTTGCCTTTCAACTCGCGGGCATACGTCAGGTAGTTTTCAAACTGCCAGGAGTTTAACCGCGCATTTTCGACAGAAGCAATACCGTTTTGATTGCGGGAGATGTAATTCAGGGTTCTGCCCGAGTAATAATCATTGCGCTGGTTAATGATGTTCGTTCCTAAAACCGACCGCAATTCCAGGCCTTTGGCTAAAGAAATGTTGGAATAAATATTCCCCAGCAACGTTTGGGTTTTCAGCAGATAGATTTGTTCGTTGACGATGTTGACCGGGTTTCCTCCGCCTTCCATCCCCCGATAATCCTCATTACTTCCCCAACTACCATTGCTGTATTTGACGGGAATAATGGGAATGGCTTCGACAATTTGCCGCAAAGCGGTAATACCCGCATTGCCCATTTGATCAATCTGCTTTTCAGTCTGATCATTATAGCTTAAACTTCCGCCCACTTTTAGCCAGCTCTTAAGCTGGCTATCAAAGACAAACCGGGCCGAATACCGCTTCAACCACGACTCTTTGATCAAGCCATCTTCATTGCGATAGCCTAAATAAACACCGTAACTATCTTTGGCATTTCCACCTGTAAACGACAGCTGGTGTTTCTGGGTAAACGCCCGCTGGGTGGCTTCCTTTTGCCAGTCAGTATCATACAAAGGCTGGCCATTTTGATCAAACAAACGAGGGTCGTTGCGCTTGGTTTTGGGATCGATGTATTTGCCTGCTGCCCAGCCAACAGGATCGTATTTTTGTGCGTTCTGATACGCAATATCCTCGACGGCTAAAAACTCTTTGGCATTCAGTAAGTCTAGTTTACGCCCCAAAATTCCGACGCTGAAATCGGTATCATACGATACCCGGCCACCCGACTGGCTACCGCGTCTGGTCGTCACTAAAATAACGCCATTCGAACCCCTGGCCCCATAAATAGCCAGTGCAGAGGCATCTTTCAATACTTCGATGGAAGCGATATCGCCCGGATTGATGTAGTCGATCGGGGTACTGCCATTGGCTAGATTATCCGCATTCAGGATAATGCCGTCAACCACGTACAAAGGGGTATTAGTCACACTGACTGAGGTATTACCCCGAATCCGGATATTGGCCCGGCCACCCGGACGCCCTGAATTTGTCGAAACATTTACGCCCGTAATCCGTCCGGAAAGAGCCTGATTCAAGGTGGCAACCGGACGTTCCTGCAAAACCTCCCCTTTTATAACCCCAACGGCACCAGTCAGATCCGATTTCCGTACGGCTCCATACCCGACTACCAATACTTCGTCAAGTGAATTCTCATCCGGTTCCAGACGAACCGTTACCGCTGACTGGTTACCAATCGGTAGTTCACGGGTCTTATACCCCACATAACTGAATACCAGAATGCCATCTCCGTCTTCCGGAACTTCGAACCGAAAGCTTCCATCGGCTCCGCTGGATGTTCCACGCTGGGTGCCCTTCAGCACAATGCTTACGCCCGGCAGCTGCTCTCCTTTTTCATCGGTAATGGTCCCCGTAATCACCCGATCCAGTGGTAATACACTCTGCCCGATACCGGCTATGGATGCGGTTTGGTTGCTGTGCTTTGGTACTTTTTTCAGGATAATCTGTTTGCCATTAATTTTATAGGTAATGGACAAGGGCGTCAGGAGTTCGTCGAGGATCTCAGAAACGGGTTTATTGACCGCCTGTACCCGCACCCTCGACTCGACAGCAATTTCGATGGAGTTGTACGTAAACCGAAGATCGGTTTCCTTTTGAAGCTGCTGAAGGACATTCTTCAACGATTGCTCTCCCATGGGTAGGGTGACCTTTTTATTCAGTATTCCCTGGGCGTTTGTAACATTAGCGACCGATGCCCCTGCGAGAAAAAAGGTAATCAGAAGATGCAAAAACGATACCTGCATAAGTTTACGCGGGGTCAGATAACGGTTCGGGTGTTTTTTCATATTTTTGTTTCGATTCGTTCATCATTTGAAAAAGTGAGGACAATTCTCCCCCTGCCCTCCTTTCGGAGGATATTTCACAAGCGTCAATTGTAACAAGGGGTTTCAAGCCAGCAGTGTTGGTAGCGCTGCTGGCTATTTCTTTTTAGTAGGTTCTTTATCTTATCATAGGCAGGAAGCTAGCTGATTAATACCATTTATCTTTTCTGGTTATCTATGCTGGACGACCGCTTGATCACGATCAGGTTATTCGTTGCCTGGTACGAAGCATCAATGGCTTCACAAATGACATCCAGTTTTTGCCGAAGTCCTTCTTCCCTGAACTCCGTCGTGATCCGGCTGTTCGCCAGTTCAGACGGATTGAACTCTATGGTAATATGATAATGATTTGCCAACGCTTCCAGGACATCGGCAACGGGGGCCTCTTCAAAATGAAATACCTGCTGGTCCAGCTTACTGATAATGATCTCGCGATCCGGTACGCGGTCTTTTGTGAGCTTTGCTTCCAGTTTCGTATACACAAGCCGCTCATTTGGAATCAGATTAACCCAGCCCGAATCCGGCAACTTTATACCTTTTTTACTTTCGCCTTCCATTTGCACCCGAACCGCTACCTTACCTGTCTTAACTGCCACCAGAACCGCGGAATCCTTCTGGGAGGCTCTCACCCGAAAGCTGGTCCCTACGACTTTTATGACTGCTGTGCTGGCATAAACCAGAAAGGGTTTTTCTTTATTGGGTGCTACGTCAAAAAAAACATCGCCTTCCACCTCAACATGGCGCGAATGACCCGTGAAAGAGCCCTGAAATTTTACCCGGCTATCTTTTTCCATGGTCGCTATACTGCCATCAGGAAGAACCACAACTTTGGAAAGCGAAGCATCATTTGTAATTACCTGCATCCCAGCAGACCCTGAAGGAGTGTTATGGGTCGTTTGCGTGGATGTTTTCATCACCATCCACCCAATACCGACAACCAGAGCTATCACTGCCGCCAGCCTACTCCATCTCCCACGATACCACGGAACCGGGATACGAATAGCCTGGCGATCTGACGACGTATCAAGCATATGAAGCAAGCTTTCCAAACCGGCATCCATATGGGGGGCATCCTTGTTGCGTGGCCCCATTCCGTATTCCAACGTCTGCAGCACGGTTCGGGCCTGGTTCAGGAGTTCCTGATGCGCGGGATGATCCTTACTCCATTGCTCCCAATACGTAGATACTTCCGGAGTTGGCTGCAAAACCCACTGACGGAATGTGCTATCGGTCAAAAACGCTTCCAGATTGTCCCGTTCGTTTTCCTTCATAATTAGTTAGTACCCATAACCCTATTTCTACCTGCGTGGTCTGCAACATAGACTCTGCTCACTACCTGGTATACGGGTACAAATCGGATTTATAACCAAAAAAATAGAATTATTTTTATCAAAGCTCAGCAGATAGGGCTGAAAGAGAGAAGGAAAAGGAGGAAACCGGTAGATACCCAAGCCTCCTTTAATTCTTTTAAGGTGCGGTACAGTAAATTGGAGACACTTTGATAACCCAGGCCCATTATTTCGGCGGTTTCCTGCGTCGTTAAGCCTTCGTAAAAACGGAGATAGATTATTTCCTGCTGCCTTTTCGAAAGCTGGGCAATTACTTCCGTTAGCAATGTGATCCGGTAATCAGCCATTTCATTCTCGATCCAGACTTCGTCGATGCCCGGCTCCATCGGATTGGTATCAAAGGAGGGCTCAATTGCCTGCTGGAACCGTTGTAACCTCGCCACTTCATCCAGGATCGTATTCCGTATCGCTTTGAATAAATACGCCCGAACGGATACCGTCTTCGAAATATTTTCCCGCTTATCCCAAAGCTTTAGAAAAAGCTCCTGTATGCAATCCTTGATAAACTCGGGATCCCGGGAAAACTTCTTTGCATAATTATACAGAACCCGGTAGTATATCCGTGCCAGATTACCCAGAGCGTCTTTATCACCTTCCCTAAACAATTCCCATAGAAACTCCTCATTTTCCAGGGCTGGCTTATGTCGAGAACTATTCACGCTACTGGATGCTAAAAGTTATACGGTGAACTGATGCAAATGTACAAAATGAATTTAATCTACCAATCAAATATAGTTATACTACAAACTTCGCTCTGTCCTCCCCTCGGCCGATTAAAAACCGCCTACGTGAGGCAACTACAGAAACCTACACCGAATCCCGGCTTATAGGCCTCCCGTTTTCCCGCCATCCACCGGCACATTGATGCCGTTGATGGCTGCGGCTGCGGGCGTACAGAGGAACGCGACGGCTGCCCCGACTTCCGCCGGTTCGATAAACCGCCCGATCGGGATTTCGGCCTGCATCTGCGCTTCAATTTCCGCCTGCGGCTTCTGCTGCGTTTTTGAGCGGTTTTCCAGCGTCGATTCCAGTCGGGCGGTTTTGGTATATCCCGGCAGCACATTATTAACCGTAATCCCATCTTTAGCGATTTCGAGCGACAGCGTTTTCGCCCACTGCGCCACCGCTCCACGAATCGTGTTCGAGACGCCCAAACCGACAATGGGCTGCTTGACGGAGGTCGAGATGATGTTCACAATCCGGCCATAGCCCAGCCGCTTCATCGACGGTACAACCGCCTGCACCAGTTGCTGGTTGTTCAACAGATGCGCGGCAAACGTTTGGGTGAACGCGTCCAGATGAGCATCGATCAGTGGGCCACCCGCCGGGCCGCCGGTATTGTTGATCAGGATATGAACATCCGGGAAGTCGGCCAGGTAGGCATCGATGGCGGTTTTGACTTCCTCCGGTTTCGTAAAATCGGCCACCCGGTATTGGTGGTGCTGCCCCTGTTGCGTATCCAGCGAGGCAACGGCTTCTTTGAGCTTTTCTTCATTTCGAGCCAGTAAGGTCACCTGAGCGCCCAGCAATGCGAGTTCAATAGCGGTGGCGTAACCAATTCCCTGCGTACTGCCGCAGACGATGGCGGTTTTTCCGCGAAGCGAAAGATTCATAACAGAATGGTTTATACGAAATAACCTTTTTACGGCCGTTTTTTTACTAATTTACCAATCAATTGGTTGGTATACCGAGTTATTAATGGGGATTCTTCCGGCCATCCGTGTGCTTTTCCGGTCATCAACCCCGGCAACGGGATTCTGGTCAAAAGCATCCGATCCTGTAATTTCTTGCGGTATCAACCGGTTTTTAACGAGATTTGCAAACAAACAATCGAATAACTACCATGTCAAAAGGACTTATTGTTGTCATCGTTCTGGCTCTGATTTTTGGTTTCTTCGGATGCAGTACCTATAACGGCATCGTTGGTAAGGACGCCAATGTCGGCGAAAAATGGGCGCAGGTCCAAACACAATACCAACGCCGGGCCGACCTGGTTCCGAACCTGGTCAATACGGTCAAAGGAGCCGCCAATTTTGAAAAAAGTACGTTAACCGCCGTGATGGAAGCGCGGGCCAAAGCGACCAGTGTTCAACTGAACCCAGACCAGCTGACGCCCGAAAACGTGCAAAAGTTTCAGGCTGCGCAGGATCAGTTAAGCGGGACGCTGTCGCGTCTGCTGGCGGTCTCGGAAAACTATCCGCAGTTGAAGGCCACCCAGAACTTCTCGGAATTGCAGTCGCAGCTGGAAGGCACCGAAAACCGCATCAGCGTGGCCCGGAACGACTTCAATGCCGCCGTCAAAGACTATAACGTTTCCGTCCGGACGTTCCCGGCCAATATTTTCGCGGGTATTTTCGGCTTCTCGCCCAAAGGTTTCTTCGAAGCCTCGCAAGCCGCCCAAAGTGCCCCAACGGTCCAATTTTAAGTTAAAAGTGAAGAGTTAAAAATTAAAAGTAGGCTGACGCATCATTACTTTTAATTTTTAACTCTTAATTCTTAACTCCTTTTATGTCCGCAATTAACCTTTTTACGGCTGAGGAACAGCAGCAGATTATTCAGGCGATTCGGTCGGCTGAGCTGGAGACGTCGGGCGAAATCCGGGTACACCTCGAACAGCATTGCCCGACGCCCAACGTCATGGACCGTGCCGTGCAGGTCTTCCGGCAGTTGGGTATGGAACAAACCGCCCAGCGCAACGGTGTGCTGTTTTATCTGGCCACCGACGACCGGAAGTTCGCCGTGCTGGGTGACGAAGGCATCAACCGGGTGGTTCCGGCAGATTTCTGGGAAACCACCAAAGACATTATGCGCGAGAATTTTCGCCAACGTCAGTTTACCACCGGTTTTTGTCAGGGCATCGAACGGGCCGGACAGCAATTGCGGCAGTTTTTTCCCCGGTTGGAGGACGACTCCAACGAGCTTTCCGACGAAATTTCACACTAAATGAAGTATAGCGTTGTCACATATCGCGTTGCATTCCCGGTTCGAATTCTGCTGATTCTTCTCGTTGCGTTTTTTTCCCTGCAAACCTACGGACAGGATACTGTCATTCCGGACAAACCCAATCCACCCCGTCTGGTGAACGATTATGTGGGTATCCTGAAACCGAATGAACGGGCGCAACTGGAAGAAAAATTACGGCGCTACAACGACTCAACGTCCACGCAGATTGTCATCCTGATTGTCAAATCCACGGATCCCTACCCAATCGGCGACTTCAGTTTTCAGGTGGGCCGAAAGTGGGGGGTCGGGCAGGAAGGCAAGAATAATGGCCTGGTGCTGACCTGGGTACCCTCGACCCGCAAGGTGTTCATTGCCACGGGCTACGGGCTGGAAGGCGCCATTCCTGACGCCATCGCCAAGCGCATTGTCAGTCAGATCATCGTGCCCCACTTCAAAAACGAGGAATGGTATGCCGGTCTGGACGACGCGACGACCGAAATCATCCGGCGGGCCACTGGTGAATACCAGGCCGAAGCCTCCGGTGAGGGCGATGTGGGCGACGGCATTATTTTCTTCCTGATCATTTTCGTGGTCATCGTCATCATCATCTGGATCAGCCGAAACCGGGGGGGCGGCAACAACCGCAACCGCGGGGGCGGTTTCTTTCCGGTTCCCTTCCCCACCTCCACGTTCTCGGGCTGGGGTAGTTCGTCCGGCAGTTGGGGCGGAGGTGGCGGAGGCAGCAGCTTCGGCGGTTTCGGCGGGGGCAGCTTCGGCGGTGGTGGCGCCGGCGGAGATTATTAGGAGTTAAGAATGAAGAGTTAAGAGTTGAATGCGTCAGCCAACTCTTAACTCTTCATTCTTAACTCATTCACTCCTTCAGTTCTCCTTCAATCAGAAACCGCTTTTCGTCCAGCCAGGCAAGTCGCTGGAAACCGTCGATGTGATAGCGTTTGATCACGCCCTGCTCACTCTCCAGCCAGAGGTTCCGTTCCGATTCGTAGAGTGAATTTTTCGTCCGCAGCGTTGCTTTAACCAACCGTGGCTGATGAGTCACCGAATCCAGTTCAACGCGCAAAACCTGCACCGGCAGATTCTCGCCCGCTTTCAGCCGGTATTCGTACGTCAGCGAATCCGGGCGGTTTTTCTGATAACTGGACTGGTACGCCTGTTTGTTGATATCGGCCTGAAGAAACAAATCCAGTTCCCGGCTCCAGTCGATTCCTTTCGTGGTCTGCTGTTCCTGATCCTTGCCAAAACCGGCCTGTTTGACAACCGTGGGGTTCCGGGCCTTCAACTGACTGATCTGCTGTTCCAGGTACGATTCCAAATCGTAGTAGGTTCCGGCGGGGGCTTCTTTGGCGGGGTTGCTGCAAGCGCCTATCCCCAGGAGCAGAACAAATGCGTAACGGTATTTCATCCTGGACAAAAAATACCCCTGACTTTTTAGAGCCAGGGGAGTAAAGTACTACTCAGTTGGCGAACACCAACCCGAGCCGAAAAGTTTTTGTCGAGAAAAGAGACGGTTAATGATGGTCTCTCGTCTCTTCCCTTTTTAGCCCGCAATCAGACTGTGGCCAGTCATGACGGCGGGTTGTTCGATGCCCATCAATTGCAGAATCGTCGGGGCAATGTCGGCCAGCACGCCATTGTTCAGCTTCGGATGGTAATGATCATCGACCAGAATACACGGAACCGGGTTGGTAGTATGCGCCGTATTGGGCGATCCGTCCTCGTTGATCATGTAATCGGCGTTGCCGTGGTCGGCAATCACAATAGTAGTATAACCGTGCGCCAGGGCCGTCGTAATAACCGCCTGCGCGCACTGATCGACGGTTTCGGCAGCTTTCACAACCGCCGAAAAAACGCCCGTATGGCCCACCATGTCGGTATTGGCAAAATTCAGGCAGACAAAATCGACCTGCTCCCGTTCCAGTTCCGGAATAATGGCGTCGCGGATGTCGAACGCGCTCATTTCCGGTTTCAGGTCGTAGGTCGCTACTTTTGGCGACGGACACAACAACCGGCTTTCGCCCTCAAAAACTTCCTCGCGGCCACCGGAAAAGAAGAACGTGACGTGCGGATACTTCTCGGTTTCGGCAATCCGGATCTGTTTCCGACCGGCTTTCGATACCACTTCGCCGAGCGTCTGGGTCAGGTTATCCTTGTCGTAAATGACCTTCACGCCCACAAAATCGTTGTCGTAATTGGTCATCGTGACGTAATACAGATTCAGTTTTTTCATATCCTGCTCCGGATAATCGCGTTGGCTGAGCGCCAGCGTAATTTCCCGGCCCCGATCCGTCCGGAAATTGAAGCAAAGCACCACATCACCGTCCTGAATGGTGGTCAGCGGGCTTCCGTCGGGATTCGTAACGATAATCGGTTTAATGAACTCGTCGGTTACGTCTTCTTCGTACGATTTATGAATCGCCGACAATTCCCCGCCTTGTTCACATTTTTCGTGGCCAATGCCTTTCACCATCGCATCGTAGGCCAGTTTTACGCGCTCCCAGCGATTATCGCGGTCCATCGCAAAATACCGCCCGACAATCGTGGCAATCCGCCCCGTAGTGGCTTTCAAATGATTTTCCAGATCAGCGATAAAACCGTATCCGCTTTTGGGATCGGTATCACGTCCGTCGGTAAACGCATGAATGAACACATCCGTCAGCCCCTGCTGGTGAGCCACCGTACACAATCCTTTGAGGTGTTCGATGTGCGAGTGAACCCCGCCATCCGAAACCAGTCCGATAAAATGAACGTTCTTGCCGTTGGTTTTGGCATACTTCAGCGCATCCAGCAAAACCGGCTCCGTATCGAGTGTATGCTCTTCAACGGCCAGATTGATCTTGACAAGATCCTGGTACACAATCCGGCCCGCGCCCAGGTTCATATGCCCCACTTCCGAATTGCCCATCTGCCCGGCGGGCAAACCAACTGCCAACCCGGAGGCTTCCAACTGGCTGTGTGCGTATTTCGTATATAGTGAATCCACAAAGGGCGTATTGGCGGCATCGATTGCCGAGACATCGATCTTTCGGGCAATTCCCCAGCCGTCCAGAATCATCAATATAACTTTCTTATTCATGCTTCGAAATTAACAACATTAGCGGCAAAAGCCGCAATCCTAGGGTTAAAGATGGCTTAAAGTCTGGATACTGGATGCTAGATAATTGGATACTGGATGCTGATTTGTAAGATACATTGGAATAAACCCATCGGCCATCGAGTATCCAGCTCATCCAGCATCCAGTTCATCCAGCCTATCATTCAAACGTCCCCAGGCCGGCAATGTAATCCTTGCTGCCATCGGTGACCCAGGCATCGAGCTGGGCGGGGTCTTTGAGTTGCTGCCCGCGCATCCGGGGCACGGCGATGTAACCACAGGAAACATCCGTCAGGGCCGACATATCGCTCCAGAGTTTCTCAATCTGCGCTACCGGATAAATATCTTCCTGGCCGTGTCCCCAGCGGTATTTCACCTCCTTGATCGTCACGTAGGTGGGAATGCGGTGGGCCACACTCCGTACGGCTTTGGCCAGCCGGGCTTCGTCCCCATCCTGCAAGTCCTGCCGCGTCAGGCCAAACAAGTCCAGCAACGAATCGACCTGAATCCAGGTGGTGTTTGAGTTGTAATAACTCAGGTTCAGTTCGTCTTCCTCGCGGGGTTGCGCCAGTCCTTCCAGCAGGCGAAGGTGGCCATTGACGCGGGTCAAACCGCCCCCGCGGTCCTCGATCCGGCGCGGCACCACTTCAAACGTCAGCATATTGCCCGATTCCAGGTGATGCCCCACCACCGCCGGGTCGACATCCGCACCCAGCGTATCGATGTTGTGCAGCATGATCGTTTCCACTTCCGGGTGTTCGGCCAGTACGCGGGCCAGTGTCCCGTTCCGGAGCATATTGGAAACTTCGTACCAGTGCCCCAAAGGAGAAAACCGCTGGGCCGCAATGTTATCGACGTAATCGGAGCCTTCGCCTTTTGATTTGGCCCAGCCAATCATCGTCTGCCGAACCGCTTCCCGCACTTTCTGCTTGTTTTCGTCGAGCGTCTCCTGGGGCATTTCTTCCCACATAAACCGCAAATCGCGTTCCATCGGCACAAACCGCTGCCCGATCGAGCGACCCGGCGACAGGTACGTCGCGCCCGAATAACCGAAATTACCGGTTTCGGCCAGCGTCTGCCGGATGGGTTCGTGCGTCAGGTAGCTCGTTGCCACCAGGTGCAGAATCAGGCTGTTGTACTTTTCCGCCACTTTCCGGCTTTTCGCCAGGTGAATCTCCAGAAAACTCCGGTGTTTGCCGGCAATTTCCACGAACGGATTCAGGGCCTTGATCACCCCGGCCCCCTTCGTCCAGCGACTGCCGACCCCGGCGGCCAGGCTCAAAACCGCCACTTTTCCGGCCCGAATGGCCGCTTCACCGGTTTTCGTGGCTGCGGTCAGTTCCTCATACGTCACCAGATCACCCGGTTGCACGTCATCGATGCTGGTTTCGGCCGGCAGACGGTTACGCGATAGCCCGATGCGGCCTTTCTGCAAATCTTCCCGAATCTCCTCGTGCTGGATGTAGTCGAACCCATTTTGCTTCTTGATCCGTTCGGCCTTTTCGTTTTCGCCCCCCCGGTTAGTCTGCGACGTCGGGTCCGACACCTTGAACAGGTTGCTGATGATCGTGCGCAGGAGCGGATACGCCAGGTTATTTTTTTCGCAATACGTCGTAAATACGTCCATTTCGGCCCGCCGGATGTACGAAATCGAAGCCGGATCTTTCCGGACCAGCTCCGAGACGTGAATGCCGTAATACTGCTCCGGCATCAGCGCGTCGGTCCCTTCTTTCAGGTTCGCCCAGGAGCCTTTGTGGTTGATGCTCCAGTTGTAGACCACCGGTTCCATCGCAAACGGCAGCGAGGCCGACAACTCCGCTTTCGTTTTCCGCAGAATCTCCAGTACCTTCATCTTATACTCCTCGTAGCCGGCCGGATTGACAAACATGCCCATGCCGCCCCCCGACATTCCACCGAGCATCAGAAAACCGTAGTAATCGGCGCCAAACTCTTTTTGAGCCCTGGCAATAATCTGTTCGGTAAAATAGGTCGACGCCCAGGGAATGATCGTTTTGATCGGCCCTTCCCAGTTGCGGGCCGTATTGGCACCCAGTTTCCGGATATCGCCTTCCCGAATCGCAGCCAGGATGTTATCGAAAATCTGGTTGGTCTGTTGCCGCCCCTGCCATTCTTTCTCGCCCCGGAGCAGGTATTTTTCGGTCACCATTTCCAGAATCGGCCCCACGTTGGACGCCATCCCGCCGTGCATCAGCACCAGCGAACGCATGATTTTCTCACCCATTTCCGGGTGAATGTCCTCCCCCTGCAAGACCCGGTGACGCGGCAAGAGCGTTCCGCGGCTGATACCCGCTTCGGGATCGCCTTCCTGCGCGAACGTGCCCTGAATGGCTTTGATGCCGGGCCAAACCCCGCCGGAATCCTGCCAGCCTCCGCCCGAACCGCCAATCCACTCGCCGAGAATAGCCCGCGAAGCCACCAGCCGCCGTTCGCTTTCCTGCAAACCGCCTTCCAGCGTTTGGGTCTGACCGGTCGCCCGCATGAGCAGGCTGATGATAGAGCCCAGCAAATTCGTCGAAACCGCAAACCGCGAGCCTTTCGGAATGTCATTGACTTTAGTAACCAGTTCGATGCCCATGCCCGGCGCGACAATGCGCGACAGAATATCCGGCAGCGACTGGTTCGTGCCTTCAAACGAAGGCGGAATCAAGCCGGAAGCAATGACCCCGGCTTTGACCAGACTCAGGTAATCGTTTCCGAAATTGAACAGATCCGCTAAATCATCGATGTCTTTGGTCGTGTTCAGGTCGATACTCGTCAGGCGCAGAACCGGGTCCGGGATAACCCGAACGTAACAATTCAAGGGCGGGCGAATGTCGGCATCCCGGCCGAAAACGCCCAGATCGATGGAAATATTGATTACCCGCGCGCCTTCCGGGTAATCCATTCCGAGAAAGAAAATATCCGACCAGCCACTATGCGTCAGGTCCATCCGCACCGACGTCTGTTCGTGCAGAATCGGGTAAAAAAGCGACCCTTCGGGCCGTTTCAGCAAGGCCGCATGAATCCGGATCGGATGCTCCTCGCGGTGGCCGACCCGGAACATCCACTGATTTCCTTTGCTCGAACGCACACTTTTGCGCACCTGTCCCGCCAGAATCTGGAACGACAGATGGTGGTAACTTTCGGCCAGGCCACTGAACAGAGCTGCATTCGGGCCTTGCTTGTCAACTTCCTGCCAGAGCGTGGCAATGGCCTGTTCGAAACGGCGTGAGAGCAAATCCTCAAAACCGGCGTACGGAATTTTCCCGGTGGTCGGTATTTCAGGCGACTCCATCAAGAAAAACCGGAAACCCGCGTAGAGAAAAAGAATAGCCCGGACTTTATCGTACAGGTTGGGCGTCGATTTCCGAAAATCGTCCAATTCCCGCAGCATTGCCAGCAGCTCTTTGGCCGAAAACCGCCGACTTAGTTCGTAAAACGAGCGGTTACGTTTGGCGGGATCTGTCGAGGTAATGGTTTCTATAAAAACATTCATGGATCAGACGGTTCGGCTGTTGGCTTCGGCCAGTAATTCGACCAGGGTTGATAAGATTTCACCGTGGGCGTCGCCCGCCAGTCCCAGCGCAATCTGCGCCCGCAGCAGCCCGTGCCGTCGACTCAAATCGTAGCGGTTTCCTTTGACCTCCAGGGCCAGGTAGTTTTCGATTTCGGCCAGTTCCTGCAACGCGGGCGTCAGTAAAATGTTGCTGCTGTTCTGGTCAATGTATTTCTGAAGAACCGTGAAAATCGTGGGTGTGAAAACGTGCATCCCGAAAAAGCAGAGGTAATACCCGGCCCGCAAGCCCGGTGTTTGCAGCTCAAGCTCGGCCACGCTCAGGGGCGGTTTTTCGATGATTTTTTCGATCTGGTACACACCGGACTGGCTCGCAACCTGCTTGCCGGTGAGCGTGCCGTAGCGCCCGATCTGGTGTTCAATCGTTGGGTTCACTGCCGAAACCGAACAGTTTTCCTGCGAGGCCAGTTCGATCAGCTGAGCCACGCAGCTTTTCTGCCGGAGGTTGGAAACGTACAGATAATCACCCAGTAACAACAGAAAGGGTTCGTTGCCGACAAAATCCTTCGCGCAAA
Organism: Larkinella bovis; assembly: GCF_042655385.1. Classification (NCBI taxonomy): domain Bacteria; kingdom Pseudomonadati; phylum Bacteroidota; class Cytophagia; order Cytophagales; family Spirosomataceae; genus Larkinella; species Larkinella bovis. The sequence continues at coordinate 113,662 of NZ_JBHSMA010000004.1, forward strand.
AAACCGCATGCCCGTAGCCCAGCGGTTCGCGTTGTTCCGCAAACTGGACCCGGTTGATCAGATGATCGATTTTCTCGGCTTCTTTCCGGGCCCAGTCAATCCCTTTAAACGAGTTGAACAGATTGTCGCGCAGCGACGCGAAGGCTTTCAGGTACCGCTCACCGTCGCCGGGCGCACAAACCACGCACAGTTCTTCGATGCCGCTGTCAAAGGCTTCTTCGGCAATAATCTGGATGACCGGTTTGTGCAAACCGTCGGTGTCGATCACCGGCAACATGGCTTTTTGGATGGTATCGGCAACCGGATACAGTCGCTCACCCCGGGCGGCCGCCGTGATCACGGCTTTTTTAATTTTCATCATGTACGCTGACTGGTTGGAAGAATATATCGTTTTGTAATTCGCGCAAAAGAATTGCCAGACGGTGCCAATCGACAGAAAATTGTCAGACTAAAACGAAAAGCCGCTGGCTCCGCGTAAAACCGCCATGCGACATCGCAAAATGGAATAAATACGGCCTAAACAGCCGCTTAAGGAGCCAAAATCAGGCTTCTTTCTGGTCTTCCGATTGCGGTTTTAGCGCGTATTGTTCGATCAGGTAATTCAGCAGATTGACACAGCAGCGGGATACAATCTGGTAGACCTGTTCAAAAACCGCAGCGTCTTCATAGTAGGGGTCAGGAACATTCAGACCACCCGGCCCGGAATCGGGCTGCGGGTCGAACTCGCGCAGTAAAACCGTATTTTCTTCGCTGTAAAGGCCCGTGCTGCGGTGGCTGAAATATTGAATGGCTTCGTAATTTGATTCATCCATCGCCACCAAAAGGTCGAACAGCGACAGATCCTCGCCCGACAGCTTACGGGCGCGGTGGGTAAGTGTAATTCCGTGTTCGAGGGCATTTTCGCGGGTCCGCCGGTCGGGCAGGTCGCCGATGTGGTAAGACGACGTTCCGGCGGAGTCGCATTGAATCGACGCTTCCAGCCCGCGCTCTTTGACTAACTCCCGAAAAATGCCTTCCGCCAGGGGCGACCGGCAAATATTGCCTAGACAGACGAACAGCACGTTAATCATAACGATGAATGATGGGCACGCCCAGCTTTACTTTTCAATGGGTTCGTTTTTCTCGTCGACCAGCACGTAAACATCCTCGTTCGGTTTTTTCATGAGGTAGTTCTCGCGGGCGTATTTTTCCTGTAAACGAGGGCTGCCCAGCAAGGCCTTCCGCTGCTCCTCGACTTCCTGGATTTTTTCGTCGTAATAAATCAGATCCGTTTCCAGATCGCTCAGTTTCCGGCTGTTGTTAAACTGCGAAATGATGTCGTTGGCATCAAAAAAAGCCATCCAGATGAGCAACCCGACCCCGGTGGCGACGTAGAAGTTTTTGGCGATTCGCAAGATTTTGTTGAACATGGGATAAAAGGCTGACTGAAAACCAAAAAAGCCCCCAACCAGGGTCGATTGGGGGCGATTGAATTACATTTTGATGCCGGGAAAATAGGCGGTTTCGCCCAGTTCCTCTTCGATGCGGAGCAACTGGTTGTATTTCGCCATCCGGTCGGAACGCGAAGCCGAACCGGTTTTAATCTGCCCGGTGTTCAACGCAACGGCCAGATCGGCAATCGTCGCATCTTCGGTTTCGCCGGAGCGGTGCGACATGATGTTTTTGTAGGAATTGCGTTTCGCCAGGTTGACGGTATTGATCGTTTCCGTCAGCGAACCGATCTGGTTCACTTTCACCAGAACCGCATTGGCAATGCCCTGGTCGATACCTTGCTGCAAACGCGTTACATTGGTCACGAACAGATCATCCCCCACGAGCTGGGTTTTCTTGCCAATCAGTTCGGTTTGCTCTTTCCAGCCGCTCCAGTCGTCTTCGGCCATACCATCTTCGATGGAAATGATCGGGTATTTTTCCACCCATTCTTTCCAGTAATTCGCCATTTCGGACGAGCTGAGCCGGTCGCCGGTCGATTTTTTGAAATGATAGGTTCCGGTTTCGGCATCGTAAAATTCCGAAGCAGCGGCATCCATCGCGATGTAAATATCCTGACCGGCCCGGTATCCGGCTTTGTCGATAGCCTGCAGAATGATCTGAATGGCTTCTTCGTTCGACGGAATGTTCGGGGCAAAACCGCCTTCGTCCCCGACGTTGGTGGACATGCCTTTGCCTTTCAATACCTTTTTCAGCGAGTGGAACACTTCCGTTCCCCAGCGCAGGGCTTCCGAGAAGGTCGGTGCACCCACCGGCATTACCATGAACTCCTGGAAGTCAATCGAGTTATCCGCGTGGCTACCCCCATTCAGGATGTTCATCATCGGCACGGGCAGCGTGTTGGCGTTCACCCCGCCAATGTAGCGGTACAACGGCAAACCAGCTTCCTGCGCAGCCGCTTTGGCAATTGCCATCGACACGCCCAGAATGGCATTGGCCCCCAGACGGCCTTTATTGGCGGTACCATCCAGTTCAATCATAATCCGGTCGATCATGGTCTGATCGAAAACCGAGCTTCCGACCAGTTCCGGGAAGATCAGTTCATTGACATTCTGAACCGCCCGCAAAACACCCTTGCCGACGTACCGCTTCGGATCGTCGTCGCGCAGCTCAACCGCTTCGTGCGAACCGGTCGATGCCCCTGAAGGAACAGCCGCCCGACCCAGAAAACCGTTTTCGGTACGAACATCGACTTCCACCGTTGGATTGCCTCTCGAATCCAGAATCTGTCTGGCATGAATGGACTGAATAATACTCATTGTGTCTAAGAATTGGTTGTTATTTTAAACTAAGGCCCCGAAGGGATGAAACGTATAAGGGGAACAGTTCACATGATTCATTGACCATTCATCCGTCGCCAAAAAGATATCGCACAATTTTTGCCCTACAAAGTAAATGATTTTTTTCGGTTCCCGGGGCGTCGGCCCTGAATTAAGCGATTCGCTGTTACGCCCTTAGTCCCCAGCGCCGGATTGACTAGCCACCACCCCGCCGGTTAAAGGTAACTCCAGATTGGGCTGCGGCTGCGGCTTTTAAGACGGCCATACCATTTGCAAAGGGGGTACATGACCAATACAACGCCGATCCAAACCAGATAAACCGCTTCCAGGGGCAAACCGTGGTCCGGCATCATCCCCCCCGTCCGGTTCTGAAAGTTGATTTGCGACCACGGAACGCCGTCGGCCAGCAACAGCAGCACAGCCAGGGTGTGAACCAGCAGGAAATGGACCACAAAATAGAAAAGCGGGACCCGGCCGTACACCACGAAAAAATCCTTCCATTTTACCTGCTGCTTTTCCAGCCAGCTTAACAGCAACAGGCCCGGTCCCAGGGTGATGAGCGTAAAAAGCAGCGAGGGGGGGTATTTTGTTACGTTAAAAAAGGAAAAAACCGTATAGAACGGCGTTTTCTGAACCGACCAGGGCACGGGGTCGCCGTAGACATTCAACGCCCGAAGCAGGAAGAAAACGCCGATCGCACTCAGGCCAAGGCGCACCAGCCAGTGCCGCCGGGTTTGACTGTCGAACGATTTTCCGTACAACTCGCCCAGGCAGTAGCCCAAAATGAGGATGCCGATCCAGGCTAAAACCGGGTATAGAATCAAGAGCGTGAACCGGGGCGTTACGGGAATGAAATTGGGCCGGTGTACCATCGACCACAAGACATCAGCCACCGTTCCCGGCGGAAACGAAATGCCATCCAGCGCGTTATGCCCGAATACAATCAACAGCCCGAGCATTAGCAGCAGGCGGTGGGGCAGAAACAGCAAACCGCTTAACACCACCATGCCGAGCCCCGTTGCCCAGATGACTTCCAGGGCAATCACCGAAAAGGTGATATCAAACCACATGACGAAGTTCACAACGGTTATTCCCAGCAACATGAGCCATAAACCGCGGGTGAGCAGAAAAATGCTGAGCTGCGGTTTGGTCATTTTTCGACTCATCAGAAAGGCCGACACCCCGGACAGAAAGACAAACGTCGGCGCGCAGAAATGGGTTACCCAGCGGCTCAGGAAAATACCGGGGGTCGCGGTCGTTAAATCCGTTGCGTTGTAGAAAAAACCGTTTTTGTGGGTGAATTCACGCGTGTGGTCCAGCGCCATGATCACCATGACGATGCCCCGCACCACATCGATGCTCAGGATACGAGTGGCGGCACGATTCAGCGGAAGGGGGGAGATGGTAGTCATTGGAAGAACGCTTCATTTCATTGACAATTTAGCTTTAAAATGAAGATGTTCCGTTGCAAAAGGCATAAAAAAACCGGCCTTTCGGCCGGTTTTCAGGTTATTTCGCTTCCGATTCAATCAACTTGACAAAGTCGTCGAACAGGTACCGGGAGTCGTGCGGGCCCGGCGACGCTTCGGGGTGATACTGCACCGAAAAAGCCGGACGATCTTTCCGCCGGATTCCTTCGATGGTTTTATCGTTCAAATTCACGTGTGTCAGTTCTACATCCCGGTTTTCCATCACCTGGTCGGCAATGACCGCAAACCCGTGATTCTGGGAAGTTACTTCGCAACGACCCGTAATCAGATTCTTCACCGGGTGATTCAGCCCACGGTGCCCGTTGTGCATTTTATAGGTGTTAATGCCGCTGGCGAGCGACAGAATCTGGTGACCCAGACAAATCCCGAACAACGGTTTGTCGGTTTCCAGCGCCTGTTTCACGGTTTCAACGGCATACGGCATAGCCGCCGGGTCACCGGGGCCGTTGGAGATGAAGTATCCGTCCGGGCTCCAGGCGTTGATTTCTTCAAACGGCGTTTTGGCCGGAAAAACCCGGCAATGGGCGCCCCGTCCGGCGAGGTTGTTCAGAATGCTTTTCTTGATGCCCAGGTCCAGCACGGCCACTTTAAACGCCGACTGGTTCGGATCGCCCACTTCGTAAATCGTTTTCGTGCTGACTTCCGACGAAAGTTCCAATCCTTCCATATCGGGAATTCGATGCAACCGGTCGAGCAAAACCGCCGGGTCCAGAATTTCGGACGAAATGATGCAGTTCATTACGCCCTTGTCGCGGATGTGGCGAACCACCTGACGCGTGTCGATCCCGCTGATGCCGACAATGTTTGCCTTCTCAAAATAATCCTGCAACGACTCGTCCGCCGTGTGTCGTGAGTGAATCTGGGAAAAGAAATTGCAGACCATCCCCCTGATTTTGACACTCCCTGACTCCTCTTCGTCCCGGTACTGAATACCGTAGTTCCCGATGTGTGAGGTTGTATTAACGATCACCTGACCGTAGTACGAAGGATCAGTATAAATTTCCTGGTAGCCGGTCATGCCGGTATTGAAGCATATTTCACCGCCTGCCGTTCCAATTTTACCGAGAGCCGTTCCCTTGAACACCGAACCATCTTTCAAAACCAGTAAAGCCGCTGGCTGCTGAACCTGTTTCATGAATTGCACTGGAGTTATTCAGTTAAAAAAAAGGGTTAACCCGTTACGGTTAACCCTCTGTATATTATTTGAGTTCGTTCTTCACAATGACTAATTAACTCGGGCGACCGCCATTTAGTTCATCCTGCAAAGCTTTCAATTCATCAAATTTACCATCACGGGCCAGAGCAGCCTGCTGGGGCCACGTTCCGGGGTCGTGAGCGGCAAATTGCGAACCAGCGTTATCCAGAATTTCGCGGATGGCTTCCGGCGTTGCGTCAGCCAGTTGGGCAAAAGTCGTGATGCCCGCTGCGGTCAGGGCTTCGGCAATTTTCGGACCGATACCTTCTACCAGCGCCAGATCATCAGCGGCCGGAGCGGCTTCAGCAGCCGGAGCTTCCGTTTTGGTTTCCACGACTTCGGCAGTCGTTTCGTCCGCTTTCCGGGCACCGCCCCGACGGCTCCGACGAGTCCGGGTTGATTTCTGCTCTTCGGCGGCATTCAACAGCGTTTCGTTGAAGTCAACCAGCTCGATGATGCAGGTTTCCGCGTTATCGCCCAACCGGTTGCCCAGCTTGATGATCCGCGTATACCCTCCGGGCCGATTCGAAATCTTGTCGGATACGACATTGAACAGTTCTTTCATCGTCTCCTTGTTCTGGAGGTACGAGAAAAGAACCCGGCGGTTCTGGTACGAATCTTCTTTGGCGCGCGTCAACAGCGGCTCAACGTACTTCCGCAATTCTTTGGCTTTGGCAACCGTCGTTTCGATGCGTTTGCTCAGAATCAGCGAGGATGCCATATTTGACAGCATTGCCGTCCGGTGGGAATGGGTCCTGCCGAGGTGATTATGCTTTTTACCGTGTCTCATGGTATCAGTCCTCGTCTAATCTGTATTTACTAATGTCCATGCCGAAAGTCAAATTCTTTTCGGCCACCAACTGCTCCAACTCAGTCAGCGACTTCTTACCGAAGTTTCTAAATTTCATCATGTCCGAAATCTCCAGTTTCACCAGATCGCCCAGTGATTTAACATCGGCGGATTTCAAACAGTTGTACGCCCGTACGGACAAATCGAGATCGGCCAGCGGAGTTTTCAGCAACTTCCGCATGTGCAGCATCTCTTCGTCCACCACGTTATCCTCTTCAGCTTTTGCGGTTTCAAACGTCATCGTTTGATCCGAGAACAGCATGAAGTGTTGAATCAGGATGGTAGCCGCGCCTTTCAGGGCTTCTTCCGGGTGAATCGAGCCGTCGGTTTCAATATCTAGCAACAACCGCTCATAGTCGGTTTTTTGCTCAACCCGCGTGTTTTCCACGCTGTACCGAACGTTCTTGATCGGGGTATAAATGGCATCGATCGGAATATGTCCGAACGGCAATTCGTTGGCGCGTGGTTCGTCGGCGGGTACATAGCCCCGACCTTTCTCCACGTGAATTTCCATTTCCAGTTCACGCGTATCGTCAATGTGGCAGATCTCCAGGTCTGGATTCAGCACTTCGAACGATGCGGTGAATTTTGATATATCTCCGGCTTTTAAAACCGATTGATTTTTGATCGTAACGGTAATTTTGTTGTCGACCATGTCCGAAACTTTCTTAAACCGAACCATTTTCAGGTTCAGAATAATTTCGGTTACGTCTTCAACAACGCCTTCAATGGACGAGAATTCGTGCAGTACGCCTGGAAATCGTACGCTAGTAATGGCATAGCCTTCCAGCGACGACAGCAGAATTCTCCGCAACGCATTCCCTATGGTCACGCCATAGCCCTTTTCGAGTGGCTTGAACTCAAACAACCCGTGAAAGTCGTCAGCTCGCTCCATGACAACTTTATCGGGCATTTGGAACGCTAATATTGACATACGATTATGTTGTTAACAGTTCAAAAAAAGTAGTTTATCATTTACGGTTTACTGTTTAAGGTTGCTTTACTTAACCACCATAAACAATAAACCGTAAACCGTAAACTGTTATTTAGAATACAATTCGACAACTAACTGCTCGTTGACGTTCTCAGGAATCTGATCACGCTCGGGGTAGTTGGTGAACACCCCCTGCAGTTGTTGCTGATCCCATTCCAGCCAGTTGTAACGCTTCGCGTTGCGGGTTGTCAGGCTGGCCGAAATGGCTTCCAGTGATTTCGACTTTTCCCGAACACTGATCAGCTGACCCGGTTTCAGGGAGTAGGAAGCTATATTGACCACTTCGCCATCGACGGCAATGTGTTTGTGGGATACCAATTGACGAGCGGCCCGACGGGTTGGGGCAATGCCCAGCCGATAAACTGTATTATCCAGACGAGCTTCGCAGAATTTCAGCAGGTTTTCACCCGTGATTCCCTGCTTCACAACGGCCCGGTGGAACAGTCCGCGGAATTGCCGCTCCAGAATACCGTAAATATATTTTACTTTTTGTTTTTCCTGCAACTGAACAGCATATTCTGACTGTTTCCGTTTGCGACCACGTCCATGCTGACCGGGGCCATACGCTTTCTTTTGTAGCGCTTTGCTGGGGCCGAGGATCGGCTCGCCAAACTTGCGGGAGATTTTGGCCTTGGGGCCGGTATATCTTGCCATTGTAACGAAAAATGAATAGATATGAACAGACACAACTCAATGTCACCTGCCCGTATTCATTGGGATGAAGCGGTTTTTTAACAGTAAACCGCATAACTGGAAATGTCGATTAAACGCGACGGCGTTTCGGAGGACGGCAGCCGTTGTGCGGCAGGGGCGTAATGTCCTTAATCGAAGTTACTTCGATACCAGAGTTCTGAATCGTCCGGATCGCCGACTCACGTCCTGATCCCGGGCCTTTCACGAATACTTCCGCTTTGCGCATGCCTAAGTCGTGCGCAACAGCAGCACAGTTCTGAGCGGCCGTTTGGGCAGCGTACGGCGTGTTTTTCTTCGAGCCTTTGAAGCCCATTTTCCCTGCCGAAGCCCACGAGATCACTTGCCCGGTGCTGTTCGTAATGGAAATGATGATGTTATTGAACGAAGCCTTGATGTGCACCTGTCCAACGGGTTCAACCACCACTACCCGCTTCTTCGCTTTATCTTTGCGTTTTGCCTGAGCCATTTTTAGTTGATCGTTTAACGTTTAACGTCTAAGGTTTAAAGCGTTCTGCAACAATCCTTAAACGTTAAACCTCAAACCTTAAACTCAATTATTTAGTTGCTTTCTTCTTGTTTGCGACCGTCTTACGTTTCCCTTTCCGGGTCCGTGAGTTGTTTTTCGTGTGTTGTCCACGAACCGGCAGGCCTTTCCGGTGACGCAGCCCGCGGTAGCAACCAATGTCCATCAAGCGTTTGATGCTTAGTTGAACTTCCGACTTCAGGGCTCCTTCTACCTTGTATTCTCCGCTGATGATCGTCCGGATGGCGTTCGACTCCTCGTCGTTCCATTCGCTTACTTTCTTATCAACAGAAACACCTGCTTTATTCAGAATTTGTTGGGCTGAGCTACGGCCAATGCCAAAAATGTAGGTCAACGCAATTTCACCGCGCTTCCGGTCGGGAATATCAACCCCTGCAATACGTGCCATATTCAGTAATTAACCTTGTCTTTGTTTATACCTTGGATTCTTCTTGTTGATAACGTAAAGCTTGCCCTTCCGGCGAATCACCTTACATTCAGCGCTGCGCTTTTTGATAGACGCCTTGACTTTCATGAGTTCTACTCCGTTTAAGGTCTAAGGTTTACCGTTTAAGGGGCGAATACATCGTTAAGCCTTAAACTTTAAACATTAAACAATTATTTATACCGATAAACAATTCTTGCTTTGGTAAGGTCATACGGAGACATTTCGAGTTTTACGCGGTCGCCCGGTAAGATCTTAATGTAATTCATCCGCATTTTCCCGGAAATGTGCGCAATTACTTCATGCTTGTTTTCAAGCTGAACCCGAAACATAGCATTGGAAAGTGCTTCTACAATGGTACCGTCTTGTTCGATGGATGTCTGTTTTGCCATTCGTTACGCTATAGTCGCTTCGTTGACTTCAATCATCAGGCTGGTATTCGCCGTGACTTCTTCGATATACTGGAAGGTGGTCAGAATTTCGGCCTGTCCTTTCCGGATCGCCACCGAGTGCTCATAATGAGCCGATGGTTTACGGTCCACGGTTCGAATGGTCCAGCCGTCCCGTTCCTGAACGATATTTTTCTTACCCAGGTTCACCATCGGTTCGATGGCCAGCACCATGCCTTCCTTCAGCTTGACGCCCTGCCCCCGTTTGCCATAATTCGGTACTTCCGGGCTTTCATGCAGGCTTTTTCCGAGTCCGTGACCCACTAATTCCCGCACCACTGAATACCCGTATTTCTCGACATGGCTTTGAACGGCATGACCAATATCGCCGATCCGGTTTCCTTCAACCGCTTTTTCAATGCCCAGATACAGCGATTGCTTGGTCCGGATCAACAGGTTTCGAACTTCCTGGCTGATGTCGCCAACCGGGTAGGTATAAGCACTATCGCTATGATACCCGTTCAGTTTAACACCACAGTCAATCGAAATAATATCCCCCTCCCGCAGTTCGTACTTGCTCGGAAAACCGTGTACCACGGTTTCATTCACCGAAATACACAGAGCGGCCGGGAAGTTGTTAAAGCCTTTGAACGAAGGAATGCCCCCGTTGTCGCGAATATACTCCTCAGCCACCCGATCCAGTTCCTTCGTCGTCACACCCGGCCGAATTCGCTTAGCGATCTCGGCATGTGCTTTTCCCAGAACCTGACCACTAATTCTGATCAGTTCGACTTCGGCGTCTGACTTTAAGTAAATCATTTTGTTAGGCCGTTACACTCTCCGTGCGGCCCGTTACCCGTCCGGATTTCATCAATCCTTCGTAACGACGCATCAGGAGATAACTTTCAACTTGCTGCAGGGTATCGAGTACCACACCGACCATAATAAGCAGGGAGGTTCCGCCGAAGAACTGCGAGAAGTTGCGGGTCATTCCCAGCAGGGAAGCAACAGCGGGCAAAATCGCCACAATTGCCAGCATGAGAGCGCCCGGTAAGGTGATCCGATCCAATACCTGTCCAATGTATTCAGAGGTCATGAAACCCGGTTTAACACCCGGAATAAAACCTCCGCTCCGTTTCATGTCGTCCGCAATCTGATTCGGATTGACCGAAATCGCCGTATAGAAGAACGTGAAAACGATAATCAGAAACGCAAACAACAGATTGTATTGCCACGACGTATAATCTGAAAAGGCTGTTTGAATCGTACCGGCCACATCACTTTTCTCCGAGAACAGTGAGGCTACCAGCGACGGAACAAACATCAGGGCCTGCGCGAAAATAATCGGCATTACCCCCGCTGCATTCAGTTTGAGCGGCAAATACTGGCGCTGCCCGCCCACGACCTTGTTACCAACCACCTGTTTAGCGTATTGGATAGGAATCCGGCGAACGGCTTGGGTCAGAACAACAGCACCCATCACCACGAAGAATAACGCCACAATCTCGAGAACGAAAAGCAGGGCTCCGCCTGATCCGCGCGACAGGGCTTCTCCGTAAACAGCGCCGGGGAACCGCGACACGATACCAATCATAATCAGCATCGAAATCCCATTCCCAATTCCTTTATCGGTAATCCGCTCACCGAGCCACATACAGAAAATCGTACCCGCCGTCAGCACAATGACCGAAACCGTCGTGAAGGTCGCCTTGTTAATCAGGATCGCTTCATTCGGAATCGTCGTCGTCAAATAGGTAATGGCCTGAGCAGCGGTCACGAAAATGGTCAGAATCCGGGTGATCTGGTTCAACCGCTTACGGCCCGACTCCCCTTCTTTCTGCATTTTCTGAAAGTAAGGCAGTGCGAGCGTCAGCAACTGAATGGCGATCGATGCCGAGATGTACGGCATAATCCCCAAAGCAAAAATCGATGCTTTGCTAAAGGCACCGCCCGAAAACGTCTCCAGCAAACCCAGCAGCCCCTGCGGGTTGAGGTTCAATTGCGTCGGATCGATTCCGGGCAATACAATTTGAGACCCCAATCTGAAAACCGTCACGAACATCAGGGTGTTCAGGATGCGGGTCCTCAGTTCTTCAATCGAAAAAATATTCTGAAGGGTCGTGATGAATCGTTTCATTGGTTTATCAAGCTGCTCGTCCAAAAAAAGTCACCAAATTTACAAAAAAATCCGGTTAAATCTACTCATGAACGAGCGAGCCGATTAGAGCTTGATTGCTTTACCGCCAGCTTTCTCAATCGCTTCAATTGCTTTCTGCGAAAAGCCATGCGCTTTTACCTCCACCGCTGACGTCAGTTCACCCCGGCTCAGGACTTTCACTTTATCATTTTTTCCAACCAGACCGTTCTGCAGCAGCACGTCGATATCGATGCCCGAAACGCCCGCTTTTTCGATCAGTTGTTGCAGTGTATCCAGGTTAATCGGCTTGTACTCAACACGATTAATGTTTTTAAAACCGAATTTCGGGACCCGGCGTTGCAGCGGCATCTGACCGCCTTCGAAGTTTTTCTTCGCGCTGTAACCGGAACGCGACTGGGCACCTTTATGGCCCCGGGTGGACGTTCCGCCCATACCCGAACCTGTACCCCGACCTACTCGCTTGCGCTCCCGGACGGATCCTTGCGCAGGTTTAAGTGTATTCAGACTCATGATTAAATTTCTTCTACTTTTACCAAGTGTTGAACTTTACGGATAATTCCACCGACGGCGTCGTTGTATTCCAACTGAACGCTGCGGTTGATTTTACCCAAACCCAGCGACTGAATCGCCAGTTTCTGGGTTTTCGGCCGCTTAATAATGCTGCGAACCTGCGTAATTTTTACCTGTGCCATCTCTCTTGCCGTTGTTAAGGATTGTTATCCGTTAAACACTTTGCTCAGCTTCACTCCACGCTGGAAAGCCACCTGGTGCGGAGCCCGCATTTTCAGCAGCGCGTCGATGGTTGCTTTCACCACGTTATGCGGATTTGACGAACCTTTCGATTTTGCCAATACGTCACGGATACCGGCACTTTCCAGTACCGCCCGCATAGCACCACCGGCGATTACGCCCGTCCCGGCCGAAGCGGGTTTCAGCAGCACGAAACCACCGCTGAATTTGCCTTCCATTTCGTGCGGAACCGTATGCTTCAGCAACGGAATCTGCACGAGATTTTTCTTGGCATCTTCAATTCCTTTCGCAATCGCATCCGTTACCTCATTGGCTTTGCCCAGGCCGTAACCCACCACGCCGTTGCTGTCACCAACAACCACGATCGCGGCAAAGCTAAAACGCCGGCCACCTTTTACTACCTTGGCAACGCGGTTGATGGCAACAACGCGCTCTTTCAGTTCAGACTCGTTAACTTTAGCAGGTCTTGTATTTGCTACCATTGTTTTGCTTAGAATTGAAGGCCTCCTTCTCTGGCACCGTCGGCCAAAGCTTTCACCTTACCATGATACAAATATCCATTCCGATCGAAAACCACTTTGGTAATCCCGTTCGTGGTTGCTTTCTCCGCCAGAGCCTGTCCAACCTGCTTTGCCAGTTCGACATTAACACCTTTTTTATCCTTGCCAGCAACTTCGATCGATGAGGCACTGACCAGCGTATAGCCCTTCTCATCATCGATGATCTGAGCGTAAATCCGGGTGTTTGACCGAAATACGGATAGTCGCGGCCGGTCAGCCGTCCCGGCCACACGGTTCCGGATGTGTTTCTTAATACGCAGTCTCCTGCTTTCTTTTGTGACAGCCATTTTCGCCTGTGCTTATTATATGGTTCACCAATTATTTTTTGGAAGCAGACTTACCAGCTTTCCGACGAATCTTCTCGCCCACAAACCGGATCCCTTTTCCTTTGTACGGTTCTACTTTACGCAGTGACCGGATTTTGGCGGCTACGTCGCCAATCAGTTGCTTGTCGATTCCTTCCAGAATGACTTTCGGGTTCTGCCCTTTTTCCGTTACGGCCGTCACATTCAGTTCGGTCGGAATAGCAACGTAAATATCGTGCGAATACCCAAGGGTCAATTGCAACACATTGTTGGAGGCAACGGCTTTGTAACCAACCCCAACGATTTCGAGTTCAATCCGGTAGCCCGTGCTGACACCCGTCACCATGTTGTTGACCAGGGCGCGATACAAGCCGTGCAGGGCTTTAAAGCGTTTCTGGTCGTTCGGACGAACCACTTTCAGTTCACCCTCGGTGACTTCCAGTTTAATATCCGGGTTGATGTTTTGCGACAGGGTTCCTTTCGGGCCTTTCACCGTCACATTCCCGTTCTCGACCGAAACTGACACTTTCTCAGGCAGTGCAATGGTTTTATTACCTACGCGTGACATAGTTTCTTATTAATATACGTAACACAACACCTCACCACCGACGTTCAGCGTCCGGGCTTCCTTATCGGTCATCACGCCCTTCGAGGTCGAGACGATGGCAACGCCCAAACCGTTGAAAATACGCGGAATGTCCGTCGCTCCTTTATACTGGCGCAGACCGGGGCGGCTAACGCGCTGTAAGTCAACGATCGCAGGTTGTTTCGTTACCGGATTGTACTTCAGCGCAATCTTGATACTTCCTTGCGGACCGGTCTCGTCGAACTTGTAGTTCTGGATAAAGCCTTTATCAAAGAGTACCTTGGTGATCTCCTTCTTTATATTGGAAGCAGGAATTTCGACGACCCGGTGCTTGGCGCGGATCGCATTTCTGATGCGAGTCAGATAATCTGCTATGGGATCAGTATTCATTTCCTCCTGTTGGTAACTGCAAACCTCGCTGACGGTTACTGCCGTTTTAAACGGGCCTGCAAAATTAGGGAATTGTTTCGATAATCGCTAAGATGGCGTGAAAAGTTACCAGCTTGCCTTGGTTACACCGGGGATCTTACCGGCCGAGGCCATTTCGCGGAACGTAACGCGGGAGATTCCAAATTTCCGCATATACCCACGGGGGCGACCTGTCAGCTTGCACCGGTTGTGCAGACGCACCGGGGAAGCATTCTTCGGCAGTTTGTCTAATCCGGCGTAATCTCCGGCTGCTTTCAGTGCCGCACGCTTCGTAGCGTACTTCGCAACTAAGGCAATCCGCTTACGCTCTCTTGCTTTGATGGATTCTTTTGCCATGTTTTTGTTTCGCGTTATGCGTTATTTTTTACCTCCGGCGAAGGGCATACCCAGCGCTTTCAGCAATGCAAAACTTTCTTCATCCGTGTTCGCCGTCGTGACGAACGTGATATCCATTCCCGAGATCCGGCTGACCTTATCGATCGTGATTTCCGGGAAAATGATCTGCTCCTGGACACCGAACGTGTAGTTACCCCGACCGTCGAAGCCTTTGTCACTAATTCCTTTGAAGTCACGAACGCGCGGCAGAGCGACAGCGGTCAGACGATCCAGAAACTCGTACATCTTTTCGCCACGCAGGGTCACTTTCGCGCCGATCGGCATGCCTTCGCGCAGTTTAAAGTTAGAGACGGCTTTTTTCGCCACCGTGGGAACGGCCTTCTGACCCGTAATCATGGTCAGCTCTTCTACACCGACGTCTACCAATTTCTTATCAGCGACGGCGGCACCAATGCCTTTGTTCACAACAATCTTGGTCAGTTTCGGTACCTGCATGACGCTTTTGTACTGAAACTTTTCCTTCAGTTGGGCCACAATCTCATTTGTATATTTCTCTTTCAGTCTCGGAGTTGCCACCTTCGTATCGGTTTATACGTGCCTGATTCCTATCCATTAAACGAAATTGCCCGACTTTTTCGAGTACCGTTGCAATTTGCCTTTTTCATTCAGTTTGCGGCCGGTCCGGGAAGGCTCGTTCGTTTTCGGGTCGATCACCATCAGGTTGCTGATGTGGATGCTTCCTTCACGCTTTTCCAAACTTCCCTGCGGATTAGCGGCCGACGGCTTCACGTGTTTCGTGATCATGTTGACCCCTTCGACCACCGCGCGTTGTTTATCGACCAAAACGCGTAATATCGTACCGGTCTGTCCCTTCGAGTTACCGGAAATAACTTTTACATTATCTCCTTTACGGATGTGTAACTTCGCAGGCTTATCTGCTACATTTTTCATAGTTACAATACTTCTGGAGCCAATGAAACGATTTTCATAAACTGCTTCTCGCGCAACTCACGGGCGACAGGTCCGAAAATCCGGGTGCCGCGCGGCTCGTCGTTGTTGTTCAGCAGAACGGCCGCATTGTCTTCGAACCGGATGTACGAACCGTCTTTGCGACGGATCTCTTTTTTCGTCCGAACGACTACCGCTTTGGAAACAGTACCTTTCTTCATGTTACTCGAAGAGAGCGCCTGTTTAACCGTCACTACAATTTTATCGCCAACCGTAGCAAAACGCTTACCGGTTCCACCCAGTACCCGAATGCAAAGTACTTCTTTGGCACCGCTGTTATCGGCTACGCCCAAACGTGATTCTTGCTGGATCATGGTTACTTCGCCTTTTCAATGATTTCGACTAATCGCCAACATTTGTTCTTGCTCAGCGGACGGGTTTCCATAATGCGGACGGTATCGCCGATGCCGCATTCGTTTTTCTCGTCGTGGGCCATGAACTTCTTCGTACGGTGCATGAATTTCCCGTAGATGGGGTGCTGCACTTTCCGATCGACCGCAACGGTGATGGATTTTTCCATCTTGTTGCTTACTACCTTACCAATTCTTTCTTTTCTCAGATTTCTTTCTTGCTGCTCCATGAGTCGATACCGTTTTATTAGCTGGCGTTTTGTTTAACAGTCAGCTCGGTCAGTAATTGAGCAATCAATTTGCGCGTAGTGCGAATTCGCATCGGGTTTTCGATGGGCGAGATAGCGTGTGCAAATTTCAATTTTTGCAAGCGATCTTTCTCAGCCGCTACCTGCTCATTCAATTGTTCAACCGTCAGCGACTTGATCTCGTTCTTTTTCATGACTGAATGTTGTTGGTGGTTGTCTGTCGATGGTTTCATTCCGGAAACCGCAACCGACAACGGTCCCGAGTTAGTCTTCTGTTTCCTGATAATCCCGACGAACAACGAATCTTGTTTTGATCGGTAACTTTTGAGCTGCCAAACGCAGGGCTTCGTTCGCAACATCCAGCGGTACGCCCGTGGCTTCGAACAGAATGGTACCCGGTTTTACGGGGGCTACCCAGTATTCCGGTGCACCTTTTCCTTTACCCATCCGTACTTCAGCCGGTTTTTTGGTGATTACCTTATCCGGGAAAATCCGAATCCAGACCTGGCCTTCCCGTTTCATGGCGCGGGTAACCGAGATCCGGGCCGCTTCAATCTGACGGGCGGTAATCCAACCGGGTTCCAGCGATTTGATGGCAAACGATCCGAAAGCGATTTGGTGACCCCGTCCGGCAATGCCTTTGACGCGGCCTTTTTGCTGCTTACGAAACTTGGTTCTTTTTGGTTGTAACATCTTTCGTCGTATCTAAAGGACGTTGCTATATCTGACGCCCGATGTTCATACTATCTTTTGCGTCCGCCTTGGCCGCCCCGCTGGCCGCCACCTTGGCCACCGCGCTGACCGCCACCACCCCGGTTTTGATCGTTCCGGCCCCGACGACGATCATTCCGCTCGCCATCGCCACCGCGTTCACCACGACGATCGCCACGATCTCCGCGACGTTCGTTGCGTTCGCCACCGCGTTCTGACTGTGCCGCCGAAATCTGAGCCGCTGGCGACAGATCCCGTTTGCCGTACAGTTCACCCTTGAAAACCCAAACTTTGATTCCGATTTTTCCGTAAATCGTTTGAGCTTCCGAAATAGCGTAATCGATGTCGGCACGCAGGGTATGTAGGGGGACACGACCCTCTTTGTATTCTTCCGTACGGGCCATTTCAGCACCGCCCAGACGACCGGATACGCGAACTTTGATCCCTTGAGCACCTACCCGGATGGCCGAGCTGATGGCTTGTTTCATGGCACGACGGTATGAAATCCGGGCCTGAAGTTGCTGGGCAATCGTTTCGCCGATCAGTTTAGCATCGATTTCGGGGCGTTTGATCTCGAAAATGTTGATCTGAACGTCTTTCCCCGTAATCTTCTTCAACTCTTCCTTGATCTTATCGACCTCGCCACCGCCTTTACCGATTACAATACCCGGACGGGCCGTGTGAATGGTCAGGGTGATGCGTTTCAGCGTCCGCTCAATCACCACCCGGGCAATGGATCCTTTCGGAATCCGCGCCTGGATATATTTTCTGATTCTTTCGTCTTCAACCAGTTTATCCGGAAACTCTTTGCCGCCATACCAGCTCGAATCCCATCCTTTGACAATACCAAGCCGAAAACCAACGGGGTTTACTTTTTGTCCCATTTTATTCTTTTGTTAGGCTGCGTTTTCTGTTGAAACTTCTGGTGCAAGCGTAAGCGCATTGGCAGCACTTTCAATCACGATGGTTACGTGGTTAGAGCGCTTCCGGATCCGGTGACCACGACCTTGCGGGGCGGGGCGCAACCGTTTCAACATCCGACCGCCATCGACAAAAATCGTTTTCACGAACAGATCAGCGTCTTCGGCCCGTTCGTTTTCGTTTTTTTGCTGCCAGTTAGCAACCGCCGAGAGCAGCAGCTTCTCCAGCAACGCAGCACCCGCCTGAGGTTGATAACGCAGAATTCCCAACGCTTTGCTTACCTTCTGGCCCCGGATCATGTCGGCTACCAGCCGCATTTTGCGAGGAGACGAAGGCACATTTTTTAGCTTTGCTACTGCTTCCATTTTTTTTCGGTTAGTAGTTTATGGTTTATCATTTAGAGTTAATAAAAACTAAAAACCGTAAACCAAAACTGTAAACTGTTTCTACCGTTTGCCTTTGTCTTTCTTCGCAACGTGGCCCCGGAAGTTCCGGGTAGGTGAAAATTCGCCTAATTTGTGGCCGACCATGTTCTCGGTGACGTACACCGGGATGAACTTGTTGCCATTGTGGACGGCGAACGTGTGGCCAACGAAATCCGGAGAAATCATCGAACGGCGGGACCAGGTTTTGATGACCGACTTCCGTCCTGAATCATTCATGGTATCCACCTTTTTTTCCAGACGAAAATCTATGTAGGGACCCTTTTTAAGTGAGCGTGCCATCTACTTCTTATTTTTTCCGTTTACTAATGATCAGACGATCTGAATATTTGTTCACCGGGCGGGTTTTCTTGCCTTTCGCGTACAGACCGGTACGTGAGCGTGGGTGCCCACCGGAAGCGCGTCCTTCACCACCACCCATCGGGTGATCGACCGGGTTCATGGCAACCCCACGAACACGGGGACGACGACCTAACCAACGCGTCCGACCGGCTTTCCCGATGCTGACGTTCATGTGATCCGGGTTGGATACCGAACCGACCGTCGCAATGCAGGTACCCAGGACCATCCGTTGTTCGCCCGACGGCATCCGCAGAATGGCGTATTTGTCTTCGCGGGCTACGAGCTGAGCGTAGGTTCCGGCACTCCGTACCATCGCTCCGCCTTTACCCGGTTTCAGTTCCACGTTGTGGACGATCGTACCGATCGGCATGGCCGACAGCGGCAGCGCGTTTCCAACTTCCGGGGCTACCGAAGGGCCTGAAATAACCTGCTGTCCGACCGTAATACCCTGAGGAGCCAGAATATAGCGTTTTTCGCCATCGGCATAGTACAGCAGCGCAATCCGGGCTGACCGGTTAGGATCGTACTCGATCGTTTTAACCGTTGCCGGCACACCCGCTTTATCGCGTTTAAAGTCGATAATCCGGTATTGTTTTTTATGACCGCCACCAATGTAGCGCATCGAACGATGGCCCTGGTTGTTCCGGCCACCTGATCTACTTATCGTTACCAGCAGACTCCGTTCTGGTTTGTCCGTCGTGATCTCGGCAAAGTCCGGGGCCACCCGAAAACGCTGACTCGGGGTTGTTGGTTTCAGTTTCTTAACTCCCATGATTCCTAACTACTTCGTTTAGTCGTTCGTGGTTGGGTTACCCCTTATGCTTCGGCGTAAATATCGATGATCTCTCCGTCGGCAACCGTTACGATTGCTTTCTTCCAGGTAGACGTCCGGCCAGCGGTCACAGCACCTTTTTTCGTGCTTTTCGATTTCATGTGCCCAATGCACCGCATCGTGTTTACTGCCGTTACCGTCACGCCGTACAGTTTCTCAACGGCCTTCTTGATCTCGATTTTATTGGCGTTCATCGACACCTCAAATCCGTATTGTCCCTTCTTATTCTGGGCCGTTACCTTTTCGGTAATGATCGGTCTTTTCAGTACGTTTTCCATAGTCTGTTACTGGAGAAGAGATTCTAATTTCGACAAGGCTCCTTCCGCAATCAGCAGCCGGTCAGCGTGCATCAGATCGTACGTGTTCACATTTTCAACCGTCGTCACTTTCGCTTTCTGCAGGTTCCGGCTCGACAAGACCACGTTGGAATCTACATCCGGCAAAATCAACAGCGTCTTGGTATCCAGGGCCTGAAAACCGGTCAGGAAGTCGATATAAGACTTCGTCCGGGGGGCTTCCAGCGTGAAGTTTTCCAGAATCGAAACGTTGTTCGCTTTGGCTTTAGCCGCCAGGGCCGATTTGCGCGCCAGTTGTTTTACTTTCTTGTTCAGTTTGAACGAGTAGTCGCGCGGGCGGGGACCGAAGATCGTTCCACCACCGACAAAAACCGGTGACTTGATGGAACCGGCGCGGGCACCACCCGTACCTTTTTGTTTCTTGAGTTTACGGGTTGAGTGAGCATTTTCGCCCCGTTCTTTGGCCTTGTGGGTTCCCTGACGTTGGTTGGCCAGGTACTGTTTCACGTCCAAGTAGATCGCGTGCTCGTTCGGCTCAATTCCGAAGATCTCATCAGACAAGCTTATCTTTTTGCCCGTATCCTCTCCTTTCGAGTTATAAACTGCTGCCTCCATGATTTACTTATCTAAAATGAGGAACGAATTTTTAGCGCCCGGAACCGAGCCGCTCACCACGATCAGATTTTGTTCTGACAGTACTTTCAGAACGCGCAGGTTCTGAACTTTCACCCGGTTACCGCCCATGCGGCCGGCCATCCGGATTCCCTTGAACACCCGTGATGGGAATGAACAGGCACCGATCGAACCCGGGTGACGCTGACGGTTGTGCTGACCGTGGGTCTGCCCGCCAACCCCGCCGAAACCGTGCCGCTTGACAACGCCCTGAAAACCGCGACCTTTCACAGTTCCCACGACATCAACGAAGTCGCCTTCGACGAAAACATCCGCAGCCTGGAGGGTTTGGCCCAGCGTCAGGTCCTGTTCGAATGTTTTGAACTCAACTAATTTTTGTTTCGGTGTCGTACTCGCCTTCTTGAAGTGCCCAAGCAACGGCTTGGTAGTACGTTTTTCTTTTTTTTCACCGTAACCCAACTGAACAGCTTTATAGCCGTCCGACTCCTGCGTTTTTACCTGAGTAACAACACAGGGACCAGCTTCAATGACTGTACATGCCAGAGCCTGCCCGTCAGCATTGTACAGACTGGTCATCCCAATCTTCTTTCCAATTAAACCAGACATAATAAGTGGTTGTAAAGCAGGAATTTATAGTTTTGAACCCGAAAAAATCGGAGTGCAAAGGTAGGAATTACTTCCTGTTAATCCAAACCGTAGTTTATTTATTATCAACTATTTCGACGCAGAACAGCAACAAAAAAGGCCAGACGCGTTGCACCTGACCTTCTGCTCGGTTGACGCATGTTACCATGCATTACCGGACTAAAATAGTCAGATGTGGTTTCCGTGGGGACCTTCACCCGATTTATGTCTTTGTCCTACATCTAATTCGGACTGCAAAGATAGGCAACTTTTTTTCTTCTTAAAACTTTTTACTAGTAAAGTTTAGAAGAATTTTGGTTACACCTTAATTTCAACATCAACCCCGCTGGGCAGTTCCAGTTTCATCAGGGCATCTACGGTTTTGGCGCTGGTTGAATAGATATCGACCAGACGCTTGTAGGTACAGAGCTGGAATTGTTCCCGGGATTTTTTGTTGACGTGCGGAGAGCGCAGTACCGTAAATTTCTCTTTCTCCGTCGGCAGAGGAATGGGACCGCTGACAATGGCACCCGTTGACTTCACGGCTTTGACAATCTTCTCCGCCGACTTGTCGACCAGCATGTGGTCGAACGACTTCAGTTTAATCCGAATTTTTTGATTCATGACATGTTGTGGTTCTGATCAACGCCACCGATTCAAGACCGGCAAGCCGCTGCTGAAAGAACCATTTACTCCAGCAACGCCTTTTATCTTAAAAAAGAGTGAACAGGCAGGCCCGTCCACTCTTCCCTATTTAGTTTGACAATTACGCTCTAACGGTTCCTTTGGCCTTCGCGATGATGCCGTCCGCCAAGTTGGTCGGCACCTGCTCGTAGTGTGAGAACGTCAGGTTGGCCGTAGCACGACCGGACGACATCGTCCGCAGGTCCGTTACGTAACCGAACAGTTCCGACAGCGGAACGTCCGCTTTGATAACTTGTGATCCGGCGCGGGTATCCATTCCTTTCATGATACCGCGACGGCGGTTCAGGTCACCCGTGATCGGACCGGTATATTCTTCCGGCGTCAGAACTTCGACCGCCATGATCGGCTCGAGCAGTTTGGGACCCGCTTGTTTAGCCGCTTCACGGAAACCAAGACGAGCGGCCAATTCGAACGACAGGGAGTCAGAATCGACGTCGTGGAAAGAACCGTGGAACAACCGTACTTTCATCGAATCGACCGGGTAACCCGCCAGCGGACCCGTTGACATGGCTTCGCGGAAACCTTTTTCGACGGACGGGATGAATTCGCGCGGAATAACCCCACCCACAATGGCGTTGACGAACTCCAGACCGGTTTTGCCTTCTTCGCCCGGCATAATTTCGAAAACGATATCCGCAAATTTACCGCGACCACCCGTTTGCTTTTTGTACAGCTCGCGGTGTTCGAAGCTCTTCGTCAGGGTTTCTTTGTAAGCAACCTGCGGAGCCCCCTGGTTTACTTCCACTTTGAACTCCCGACGCATCCGGTCGATGATGATTTCAAGGTGCAGCTCACCCATCCCACGGATGATCGTCTGACCGGTTTCTTCATCCGTCTCCACTTTCAGGGTCGGATCTTCTTCGATCAGTTTACCGATGGCTTTCGAGAAGTTATCCTGATCAGCGGTTTTCTTCGGTTCGATGGCGTAACCAATAACCGGATCCGGGAAGATCATGGATTCGAGAATGATCGGGTTCTTCTCATCGCAAAGGGTATCCCCCGTTTTGATGTCTTTGAAACCAACGACCGCCCCAATATCACCGGCCCGCAGTTTGTCGATCTGGTTTTGCTTGTTGGCGTGCATCTGGAAAATCCGCGAAATCCGCTCCTTGTTTCCTGAACGGGTGTTCAGAACGTAAGAGCCTGAATCCAGGGCCCCTGAGTAAACGCGGACGAAGCACAGACGACCAACATAGGGGTCCGTAGCAATTTTAAAGCCCAGCGCCGTGAACGGATCGCTTTCCGTCGGGTGACGAACCACTTCCTGATCCGTATTGGGGTTGACCCCTTTAATTTCCGGTTTGTCCAGCGGAGAAGGCAGCAACGACATTACGTAGTCCAACATCGTCTGAACCCCTTTGTTCTTAAACGATGAACCACACAACATCGGAACGATTTTCATCTCGATGGTGGCCTGACGCAAAGCCGTCAGAATTTCGTCTTCGGTGATCGAGTTTTCGTCTTCGAAGTATTTCTCCATCAACGACTCGTCGTATTCGGCAACGGCTTCGAGCAGTTTACCACGCCATTCGCGGGCTTCTTCCAGCATATCCTCCGGAATGGGCACCTCCTGGAACGTCATTCCTTTGTCGTGCTCGTTCCACTGAATTCCGCGGAAGTTTACCAGATCGACCACGCCTTTGAAGTTATCTTCAGCACCGATCGGCAATTGCAGCGGTACGGCATTGCTACCGAGCATTTCCTTTACCTGATTCACAACGTTCAGGAAGTCGGCTCCGGCGCGGTCCATTTTGTTCACGAAGCCCAACCGGGCGACGTTGTAGTTGTTGGCCAGCCGCCAGTTGGTTTCCGACTGCGGTTCGACACCGTCGACCGCACTGAACAGAAACACCAGTCCGTCGAGTACGCGCAGTGAGCGGTTTACCTCCACCGTAAAGTCTACGTGACCCGGGGTGTCGATGATGTTGACGTGGTAGTTCTGGTCCCGGTATTTCCAGTTGACGGTCGTAGCCGCCGACGTAATGGTGATCCCCCGTTCCTGTTCCTGCTCCATCCAGTCCATGGTAGCAGCCCCTTCGTGTACTTCGCCGATTTTGTGGCTCACCCCGGAGTAATAAAGAATCCGCTCGGTGGTCGTCGTTTTACCGGCGTCGATGTGGGCAGCGATACCAATGTTTCGCAGGTATCGAAGATCAGTTGCCATAATGAAGTATAATTTCAGAAGTTAATATACAAATGCCGGTACGCGAAAAAGAGGTAGAAATCTTTAAAAAGGCACTTTTCGCGAATCAGAGCGCAAAGATAGGGAATTTTGGAAGCAAAAGCAAAACTATTATAAACTGATAGTACGGAAGTTGTCGAATTTAACCCCTCCTTCGGGCCGGACTTTGGGGAGGCCGACTCCTGGCCCGCTTAGCCAGCCAGCGGGGAAGGCCGCGGCAGGTGCTGGAAGCCGAAAAAGAGGGAATAGGTTAGCGGACCCGATCAGCATCCTTTACCGTCTCCCGCACGGGCCCACGGGTCGATTCGATGCAGGCGTTTTCGTTCGTGGACGGACGAAGTGATAAAAAAGTCCTCCCAAACCAGGTGTTTCGGGAGGACTTTTTTATAAAACCGGGTTACAAAAGCGCTCGTTCTCTATTCATCCGTCGACGTGCGGGTGCGCGGCTGGCTAGTCTGCGGATCATCCGTGGAAACCGGGTCCGGGTCTTTATGAGCTGATTCCGCGGGCGAATCCCCTTCCAGTTCGCTCATGGGAAGCACCGAAGCCTCTTCGGGAGAAGGATGATCGGGCAGGAAATCATCCTCATCATGCGGCTCGCGGAAAAACCGGCGCTGGAAGAAGAGAATGATACACACCCCGACAAAAATACAGGAGTCGGCAATGTTAAAGATGGGCGTTGAGTAATACTGCCCCCCCCAGATCGGAATCCAGTCGGGCAGGAATCCTTCCCAGACATCCACAAAAATCATATCGATTACCTGCCCATGAAACCAGGGCGTGGTGGAGCCATACGGTGCATTATCGAGAAAAACGCCGTAGAACGTGCTATCGATCACGTTGCCAACGGCTCCGGCCAGAATCATCGCCATGGCCCACAACAAACCGTTGGGAGCGCCCCGGTGCGCCAGATGCACCAGGTACCAGCCAATGCCGACCATGGCTACCAGCCGGAACAGACTCAGTAACAATTTACCGTATTCATGGCCCAACTGCATCCCGAAGGCCATGCCCGGATTGAGAACATAATGTAATTTAAGCCAGTCGCCCAGTAGCCGGATCTGACCAGCGAAACCCGGTTCCATATTGAAATGCACCAGTAATTTAACCGTCTGATCCAGTGCGATCAAAAACAGGCTCAAGACAAAAAACTGAAGCGGACTTTTCTTTACCATAACTTATAATATAAAATCACCCGGTTGGTCTGACGTGGTGGGTGGCCAACCGGGTGAAGGTCTTGGAGCCTAAAGCTCCCAAAATCGGGCAATCTACTTGCTTTGACAGCCTTTCCGACGCAACCGTTCTTTTTTCACCAGCCGATATTCACGGCTGCTCTGTCCGGCAATCGATTTGTTTTCGGCCGCCCGGCGGAACAGATACGGCATCACCGCTTCCACGGGCCCGTAAGGCACATACTTCGCGACGTTGTACCCGGCGTTGGCCAGGTTATACGAAATGTTATCGCTCATTCCCAATAACTGGGCAAACCAGATGTGCGAATCATTCGGTGCAATCCGCAATTCCTGCATGGCACTGATGCAATACTGGCAACTGTATTCATTGTGCGTTCCGAGGCAGATTGATACGGTATCCCGGTTTTCAAGGCAAAACGCCACCGCTTCGTTGAAATCGCGATCGGTTTCTTCTTTCGTAAGGTGAATCGGATCCAGGTATTCGCCTTCGTGTGCCCGGATGCGTTCTTTTTCAATATACGCCCCCCGGACCAGCTTAGCCCCCAGCATGTAGCCTTTGGAACGGGCCGTTGCAGTGCTTTTCTTCAGGTTGCTAAAGCTATCCGTCCGGTATAACTGGTAGGTAGTATAGACGATACACTGCTGGTGGTTGTAGCGGTCCATCATTTCGTACGCCAGCGCATCGATGGTATCCTGAATCCAGCTTTCTTCGGCATCGATAAAAATCCGGACGCTGCGTTCGCTGGCCCGACGGCAGAGCGTATCGACCCGTTGCCGGACCCGTTGGTAGGCGTCCTGCTCCTCATCCGTCA
Organism: Larkinella bovis; assembly: GCF_042655385.1. Taxonomy (NCBI): domain Bacteria; kingdom Pseudomonadati; phylum Bacteroidota; class Cytophagia; order Cytophagales; family Spirosomataceae; genus Larkinella; species Larkinella bovis. The sequence goes on from NZ_JBHSMA010000004.1 coordinate 139,436, forward strand.
GGCGATCGCCGTTCTGAACTTTTTCCAGTAATTCGGCGGATCCAATGCCGGTAACTTTGAAAACGGAAAACGGAATATCGTTCGATTGGCTGGCACGCTCGATGGTCCGTAAAATTTCCAGTACGGTTTCGTCGAAAGAAGCTTCGCTGTCTTCTCCTTCAACGGAATAATCCAAAATAGTACCAACGTGCCCCTGGTGCAGTTTTTGGATCGTTTTTTCGCAATCAAGGATGGTTTCGCCCCCACAAAACTGCTCGAAAATAGTACTCTTAATGAGTTTTTTTACGGGAAGTTGAAGTTTGAATGCCAGTTTGATAAAAAAAGTGCCTAAATTTACCAGCCAACCTCGGTTCATCAACGCAAACATCCAATACGTTTTACGAAGTTTCCCGTTAGACTGGGAGGAGAAGGCAATCGACGTGTCTTCAAACGAGACGGACTTAGCAGTAGCGGCCCGTTGAACGATCGTTGGCATAGAAGATGGACTTCGGTTTGACATAATCACTGTCTGATGCACCAACTTGACACCCGAAAGTTAAAACTTGTTTTTGGTAATCCTACCCTGAATGCTAAACTTGTTTTAACCGGGTATTGTTGTCAGCGCAAAAGGGTTGTAAAGTTAACGGAAAAAACACTTGTAACTACAGCTAATATAGTAAAAAAATTTAATAAAAAGTTCCCGATCGAGTAATAGGAGTAATCACACGAATAGAGTACCAGTATGAAGCCAAGTTTAGAAGTCCTGCCGCTCAATAGCTGGGTAGAGACGAACGGAAAACCGCTCATCATTTCCGGGCCGTGCAGTGCCGAAACCGAAGAGCAATTAGTAGAAACCGCCCGCCAGTTGAGCCAACTGGGCGCGGTTCATGTCATCCGGGCCGGCGTCTGGAAACCCCGTACGCGCCCTGGTAGCTTTGAAGGCATGGGGAAAGCGGCTTTGCCGTGGATTCAGCGCGCCAAAGCGGAAACCGGTCTGCCGTTTGCCGTGGAAGTAGCCACCCCCGAGCACATTGAACTGGCGTTGAAATATGGTGTTGACATTCTGTGGGTGGGTGCCCGCACGACGGTAAACCCGTTCAACGTTCAGGAAATCGCCGACGCCCTGCGCGGAGTGGATGTGCCGGTTTTGGTGAAAAACCCGGTGAACCCCGATCTGGCCCTGTGGATTGGCGCTTTTGAGCGGATTGCTGGTGCTGGTATTACCAAACTGGCGGCTATCCACCGCGGTTTTTCAACGGGTGAAGCGTCTAAATACCGCAACGTCCCGCTGTGGCAAATGGCCATCGAACTCAAATCGACGTTCCCGAACCTGCCCATCATCGGCGATCCGAGCCACATGGCCGGCAAACGCGCGTATCTGCAGGAACTGGCACAGATGCAGATGGATCTGAACTACGACGGTCTGATCGTTGAATCGCATATCGATCCGGACAACGCCTGGAGCGACGCGGCTCAGCAACTGACCCCGGCGGCTTTCGGTGAAATGCTGGAGCACCTGCACATCCGCAAGGTGGATTCGCAAAATATCGAATTCCAGGGCGCAATTGAGCAAATCCGGAGCAAAATCGATAACGTGGACCGGCAGATTGTTGAAATGCTGGCCGCCCGGATGAGCCTGGTCGAAAAACTGGCGGAATACAAACGAGAAAACAACGTGACCATCTTCCAACCCGACCGCTGGAAAGAAGTCCACGAAACCCGCGCTAAACAGGGTCAGAAAATGGGCCTGTATCCGGAACTGGTAGAAGAAATCTTCAAGATCATCCACATGGAGTCGATCCGGAAGCAAACGGAAGTGATGAACAGCAACGAGCAAAGTGCCTAAATCACGTGCCTAGTCCAACAAAAAAGCCCTCTCCGATCTCGGAGAGGGCTTTTTTGTTGGACCCAAACGCTTTCCCCCGGTTATTCCTCGCTCGGCCGGATGTTCGCGTCTTCTACCTTCGCGCTGATGCTGCGCAGGGCCGAGACCCCAAAGAAACCCACTGCTTTCGGGCCGTCCGGGTTCCGGTTCTGAATATTGGTCGGCACGTTGGCGGGCGGAGTGGCAAACAAACCGCCGTTGTTGATCTGGGTGCTCAGTTGCAGGAAAAAATAGAATGCATCCGGCGTAATGGATAAGAGTTCGACCCGTACCGAATCGTTTCTCCGGTAAAGATCACTGATGTTGATCGACCACCGGATTGGCCGGATAAACAGCAGGCCATCCGTATCGGCCGAACCGTTAAACGAGCCGTTGTACGAAACCACAAAGTCCCTGGTCCCGTCGAGCAATTTGCCGTTATGGTAGGTCTTAATCCAGTAATAATCGGGCTGGCCGGCCAAATCGGTTGCGTAAAATTCCGCCCGAAAACCGGTCTCGTTGGAAAAAGGATTGAGCTTCTCTTCCCGGAAAACCAGCGAATCGATCGGCGGAACGGACTGCATTTGCGAAATGGCGTAATACTCCTGCCCTTCATACCGAATTCCCAGCAGGTATCGTTTTCCGATTTTCCCAAACTTCTCGCCGTTTTTGGGTGTCCAGACGTAGTTACCGTTGCCCTTTACATCCACAAATTCGTGAATCACACTGTCTTCGTCGGCCACAATGACCGTGGCTCCCAAAGCCGCCGGGGGTTGGGCGGCATCAAAATAGCCGGTTGTACGGGTCAGTTTGATGGTTTGCGGACCAGGCTGGTCGGTTAACCAGCCATCGACGGCTAACTGCGTCGGCCCGGTAGTCAGGTTGATATCAATGGCCTGTTCGCAGGACGCCAGCCCCAGCGCAAGCAATCCCAGCAGCAGGATATGAATAATCGAAAAACCGCATAATTGAGTGTTTTTCATGGTTTTAAGAGGGTGCAGATACGTTAGAATTTGAAATTATACGTCACCGATGGAATCACTGTGGCGAATACGGAATACCGGATGGCTTCGGCGACCGGTATTTGCACCGACTCGCCGTTCATCGTCACGGTTCGTTTGTCTTCGGCCTGGCGGAAAAAGACCGAGAACGGATTTTTCCGGGCGTAGGCGTTGTATACCGAAAAAACCCAGTTGCTCTCCCACTTCTGTTCCGGCCTTTTCTTCCGGTTTTCGAGCGTCGCCGACAGGTCCAGACGGTGGTAGGGCGGAATGCGGTAATTGTTCCGTCCGTTAACGATGCCCACCAGGCGGTTCTGAAACAGAAAACCGTTGGTCGGGAAAGTGGCCGGTGTGCCGGAAGCCAGAGCAAAGGTGGCCGAGAAACTCCAGCGTTTGTTCAGCTCATACAGCGCAACCGCATTCAGCGTATGCCGCTTGTCGAAGCGCGTCGGAAACCAGCGGTTGTTATTGATGCCTTCGACAAACCGCTCCGTTTTGGCCAGGGTATAACTCAACCAGCCCGTCAGGTCGCCCCGGTTCTTCTTCACGTAAAATTCAGCCCCGTAGGCCCGTCCTTTGCCGTTCAGCAGGTCGCCTTCCAGGTATTTGTTCAGCAGCAGGTCGGCCCCGTCGATGTAATCCACCTGGTTCTGGAGCCACTTGTAATACACCTCGACCGAGGCTTCAAACTCGGAACCGGTCGGGCCGAAATTCCGGAAATACCCCCCGGCGACCTGATCGGCAATCTGCGGTTTGATGTTATTGGTCGAGGGCGTCCAGACATCCAGCGGGGTCGAAGCGGTCGTGTTCGAAATCAGATGGAGGTACTGAGCCAGCCGGTTATAGCTCATTTTCAGGGAGCTTGTTTGATTCAACTCATACTTGGCCGAAAACCGGGGCTCCCAGTTGCCGTAGGTCTGAATGGTTTCGTTCCGGCCATAGTCGATGGTTTTGACCGGAAACCGGCGCTGGTTGGGAGGCACATTCGTCTGAAACTCATACGCTTCGCCGGGACCCATGTAATTATAAAACGAATACCGCAGCCCGTATTGCAGTTGCAGCCGCGGAGAAACCTGCTGCTCATTGCCAATGTAGAGCGCGCTTTCCATCGCGTACTTGTTTTCGAGCCCAAACGACCGCACATCACCCCCACTGGCTGCGTTGGCTTCGCCGGGCCGGAAGTCGTTGATAATGGCCTGCCCCCCGAACGTCAGCGTGTTATTTTTCAGAAACAGTGTAAAATCGGGCTTGACGCTGTAATTGACAATTCCCGACTTCCAGTTAAAAAAGTCGTTCGGGTTCTTCCGCTTCAAATCGCTGTCGAGCAGGTAATCATAATTGCTGTAATAGACGGTCGTGTTCAGAAAGAGTTTGTCGCTGAACACGTGGTTCCAGCGGAGGCTGGTGGTCGTGTTCCCCCAGTTGAAGCCAAAATCCGCCCCGAACACGTCGCGGCCCAAATAACCGGATGCGTAAATGGTGTTTTTGTCGTTAATCCGGTAATTGGCTTTGGCCGTCAGGTCGTAGAAGTAAAACCGGGAGCCTTTCAGGTCGCCCGATAGAAACGGTTTGGCCAGAATATCCGCATACGACCGGCGACCCGCAATGATGAACGACCCCCGGGACTGACCGTTTTTATCTTTGAAAAGTGGTTGCTCTAGCGTCAGACGGCTAAAAATCAAGCCAATTCCGCCCGAAACCGTTGTTCGTTTCGAGTTCCCTTCCTTCATCCGAACATCCAGGATAGACGAAATCCGCCCGCCGTACAAAGCCGGAATTCCGCCTTTGATCAGCTTTACATCCTTGACAGCATCGGGGTTGAACACCGAGAAAAAACCAAACAAATGGGAGGAATTGTACACCGGCGCTTCGTCGAGCAGCACCAGGTTCTGATCGACGTTCCCACCCCGGACGTTGAAGCCCGTCGCCCCTTCGCCCACTGTCGAAACGCCCGGCAGCAACTGAATGCTGCGAATCACATCGACCTCGCCCAGCAAGGCGGGCATTTTCTGGATTGTCCTCATTTCCACCGTATTGACGCTCATTTCAATGCTCTTCACATTGTCGTCTTCGCGTTTGGTCGAAACCGTCACTTCCTGCAATTCCCGGCCTTCTTCCTGTAATTCGATATTCAGCCGGACATTTTCGCCGGTCAGATCGACGGTACGGTTCTGTTTGGAAAATCCGACATACGAATACACCAGATTATAGGTTCCGGCCGGCAGCGTCAGCGAATAAAAACCGTAGGAATTGGTCGTCACCCCCGAACTGGTTTCTTTCACGAACACCGAAACCCCAATCAACCCTTCGCCGTTGGCGGCATCTTTGATATACCCACTCACGGTTACCTGTCCGGTCGTTCGTCGGGTGGCTGGCTCAGGACTTTCCTGCGCCCGCGCAAACGGGCTGGCCAGCAGGGCCAGCATTAATAAATGTAAGAACTGTTTCATAAGTTGGTTATAGCAGAATTACTCTGCGCAGATGGCGTATTTGTTGAACGACAGCAAAGGTCGGAGTTCCCCTCATCCCGTAGGACAAAAAAATGATGAACCGCCAATATCCTGCCCCGAAAGGCATTTGTGATTAGACAAATCCGTAGCATTCAATGATCCAAGCCTAAGTCACTGCAACAGTTTCGGCCCCTTAATAGTTTGTTTTTATACCAGATAACTAAACGCATCATGAGTGAATTGAAAGAACTTGGTCTAGGCATTATCGGTTTTGGCGGTTTTGGGTTGTTTGCCGCACAGCACTTTCTGCAAATTCCTCACGTTAAACTGATCGGTATTGCCGGTTCGCAGCGCGAAGAAGCCACCCGGGCCGCCAATCGGTTCGGTGCCCAACATTTTAACGCCATTGACGAGCTACTTGCCCGGCCCGATCTCGATCTTGTTTACATTGCCACGCCCCCTTTTCTGCATTATGAACAGTCGATGCAGGCCCTGCGCGCCGGAAAGCACGTCATCTGCGAAAAACCGCTGGCTACCAATGAACAGCAGGGCCGCGAAATGGTCGCGTTTGCCGAAAGCCGGGGGCTGTTGATGGTAACGAATCTGATGCAACGGTATAACCCTCTATTTGAGCGAATCAAGAGTCTGGTTGACCGGAAAATACTCGGCGAGTTTCTGCACGGTTATTTTGAGAACTACGCGGGGGACGAAGGCCTTTCGCCCCAGCACTGGTTCTGGAACCGCGAGTTGAGTGGCGGTATTTTCATCGAACACGGGGTTCATTTCTTCGACCTGTTCACCGGTTGGCTGGGAGCCGGAAAAGTGGAGGCTGCCCAGGTTTGTAAACGCCCCGGCACCGACCTGGAAGACCAGGTTCAGGCGACGGTTCGGTACAATGATTCGCTGGTTAACTTCTACCACGGTTTTACGCAGGTCGGGCGAATGGACCGGCAGGAAATGCGGTTGCTGTTCGAGCGGGGCGACATCACGCTTCATGAATGGGTGCCAACGCAGGCCGTGATCCGGGGGCTGGTGGACGACGCCGGAACGCGGGCGCTGATGGACCTTTTTCCGGGTGCCAGTCTGGACATTACAAACAATTACGGCGGCAAAGACCGGTCGGCCCGGGGCCGGAACAAGGAGTTTGACGTGGCCCAGAATGTACAAATCCGGTACGGTTACGACCACAACAAAATGCACCTCTACGGCGAACTGCTCCGGTCTATGTTCCGCGACCAGACGGCCTATATCCGGTACCCCGAAACGCACCGAAAAATCACCGAACAGAACGGACTGGTTTCGTTGCTGACTGCCGTCGAAGCCGACCGGCTGGCGCATCGGGCGTAAGGCGATGCCCACGCAACCCATCTCCCTAGTTGCCACATTGAAACGTTAAGCGTTCAACCCCTGGTGATCGCCACTGGAAAACCACTTGCTTTTCAAGTATTTAATGAAACCTTGCAGATTCGGCGATGATGGCAACACCAACGGGGAATTTGCCGTGACGCTCCCGCTCCTTAGGCCCGCCGACTGTGGATACGGTATGGAACCTTGCATTCCATGCCGTCGTATTCTACCTTTGTCATACTGAAAACACGGCTTCTCACATACCTCGCTTCGGCCACCAAACATCCCGACCAAAACCGGTAGGCGGTTTTGGTGCGCTTCTTTTCAGGACGATGGCTAGCATGCCCTTGTCCGTCCAGTGATTAATTTCTCTTTTTAGTGCTTACAACGATGAACGGTTTCATCCGGGCTTTGCTGTGCGCAACGGCTTTCCTGCTCCTATCAGGTTTTCCGACAACTTTCAACCCGATTTCAACGATGCCTTCTATAGAACATAATAAAGCCCTCATTCGTGATTTTTACCGGCGCTGCGTCGCCAACGGCGACCTTGAGTTTGCCCATCAGCTCATTGCCGACGATTACATCCAGCACAGTCCGTTGGTCAAACCGGGAAAAACCGGACTGCTCGAAGCGCTGGCTTATATGAAACAGCTCCCCAAACCGGCCTCCTCCACCCAACCCTTCATGCGGCTCATTGCGGAAGGTGATTTTGTCGTTACCCATATGGCGTTCAGTCTGGGCGGCCAGTCAAAAGTTGTCGTCGATCTGTTCCGGCTGCATAACGGGCAGATTGCTGAGCACTGGGATGCGATGGAAGACCAGCCCGAAACCAGCCGGAACGGCCATTCGATGCTGGACGGCCCCGGTGAAACCGAGGATTTTAGTTTAACGGATAGCAATAAGAAAATGGTCGGTGATTTTTTTCAGCGGGTGCTGCTGCCGCAGGCCTGGGATCTCCTCCCCGACTATGTGGCTCCCAACCTTATTCAGCACAACCCGGCCATTGCCGACGGCTTAGACGGCTTAACCGAGTCCGTGCGGGCCACAACCGGCGGTTTTGCGGCCCGGAAAATCCACCGGATGATTGGCGAAGGCAATTTCGTAGTCGTTCAGTCAGAAGGGCCGTTCCGGGAAAAACCGGCTACGTTTTACGACGTTTTCCGGCTGAAGGCGGGTCTGATTGTGGAACAGTGGCAGGTGAAGCAAATCGTGCCGTAACAAAACCAGCCCACGGCCGAAACCGTGGGCTGATGTTCTTTTTGTCTGAAAAGAGAATAGCTACAAGCTGATTGCCTCAGAATCAATACATTTCTCTGACGGTCTGCTACAATTTAGTACCCCGTAATCGCAAACTGTTGCTGACCACCGACACCGAACTGAGTGCCATGGCGGCCCCGGCAATCATCGGATTCAGCAGAAAACCGTTGAAAGGATACAGAATACCGGCGGCAATCGGGATCCCAATCAGGTTGTAAATAAACGCCCAGAACAGGTTCTGACGAATCACCTGCACCGTCCGGTGCGACAACTCCAGCGCTTTCGGAATCCGGCCCAAATCCGACGTAATGAGCGTCATCCGGGCCACATCCATCGCAATATCCGAGCCTTTGCCCATGGCGATGCTGACATCGGCCTGCGCCAGCGCCTGCGAATCGTTGATGCCATCGCCGACCATGGCCACCACCTCACCCCGGTTTTGCAGTTCTTTCACGAAATCGGCTTTGTCGGACGGCATGACTTCGGCCCGAAAATCGGTCAATCCCACAGCTTTCGCCACCGCTCCGGCCGTTTGCGGGTTATCGCCCGTCAGCATGTACACCGCGATGCCCCGGTTTTTCAGGGTCTGGATGGCCGCCCGTGACGTTTCCTTGATCGGATCGGCGATGGCAATGAGAGCCAGTACGGTTTTATCATTGGCAAAATACACCACCGTCCGGGCTTCCTGTTGCCATTGCTTCACCCGCTGTTCTACCGCCGGACTCACCGGGATTCCGCGTTCATCCAGCAACCGCCGGTTTCCAACCACGTACCTGATCCCTTCAAAACGCCCTTCAACACCACGACCCGTCAGGCTTTCGAAGGACGCCAGCGGCTGGCTTTTCACTGATAACGTCGCCAGGTAATCCACCACGGCCGTCGCCAGCGGATGCTCGGACTGGCTTTCCAGGGCGTATAAAACCGTTGCCTGTTGTTCCGCGCCGGTTTCCTGCCATTCCAGGTTCGTGACGGCGGGTTTGCCGGCGGTAATCGTCCCGGTTTTGTCCAGCACAACGGCGCTCACCTGATGCCCCAGTTCCAGGCTTTCTGCATCTTTGATCAGAATCTGGTTGTCGGCCCCTTTGCCCACGCCGACCATGATGGCCGTTGGCGTAGCCAGCCCCAGCGCACACGGGCAGGCAATGACCAGCACCGTTACCGAGGTCAGCAGGGCCTGCGCAAAGGCGTTTTCGCCCCCAACCAGCAACCAGACGACAAACGTTAAAACCGCGATTCCGATGACGACCGGCACGAAAATACCGGCAATCCGATCAACCAGTTTCTGCACCGGCGCTTTGCTACCCTGGGCCTCCTGGACCATACGAATGATCTGCGCCAGCACCGTATCGGCCCCGACTTTCTCGGCCCGAAACCGGAAACTGCCTTTCTGGTTGATCGTTCCGGCAAAAATGCGCTGATCCGGTTTTTTCTCCACCGGAACGGGCTCTCCGGAAATCATGCTTTCATCGACAAACGACGTCCCGGCAACCACCAGGCCATCGACCGGAATCTTCTCGCCGGGCCGTACCACAATCACCTGACCCACCCGAACGGAAGCCACTGGAATCTCCGACTCGACGTCATTTTCGACCACACGGACGGTTTTGGGTTGCAGCCCCATCAGCTTTTTAATCGCCGAGGAGGTGTTCGATTTGGCCCGTTCTTCGAGCAGTTTACCCAGCAAAATGAAGGTAATAATAACGGCGGCCGTCTCGAAATAGACGTGCGGGTGAATACCGCGCTGGTGCCAGAATTCCGGAAAAACCGTATTGAACGCACTAAAGAAGAAAGCGATGCCGGTCGACAGGGCAACCAGCGTATCCATGTTGGTCTGGCCGTGCCGGGCCTGCTTCCAGGCATTGACGAAAAACGACCGACCCAGCCCGAACACCACCGGCGCCGACAGCAGCAGCATGATTTCGTTGGCGTAGGGCATGTTCATGAACAACATCCCGATTACCATCAGCGGCACCGACAGCAGGGCCGCCCCAATCGTGCGTTTTTTCAGGGATTCGTAATGCCGTTGCTGCGCTTCGGCCTGCATCTCCTGCGGGTTTTCGGCGTCGATCACCAGATCGTAGCCAATGGAGCGAACGGCATTTTGCAACCCCTGCTGCGTAACGGTTTTGGGGTCGTATTCCACCCAGGCCTGCTGGTTGGCGTAATTAACGCCCGCGTCAGTCACACCCGGCGTATTTTTGAGCATCGACTCGACGCTGACGGCACAGGCCGCACAGCTCATTTCGAGGACGGGATATATTTTCCGCACCGACATCGTGCCGGAGCGGCCCCTTTGTCCGGCTACGGCTGGCGTGTTCATACGAGTTCGGCTTTGTAACCGGCTTCCTGTACGGCTTCTTTCACCAGATCGGCGGTTGCTCCTTCGACGGTCAGCAATTTATCCGGATTCTGGGTATCGACCTGCCAGTTGTTTTCGCCGACGGCCTTGTTCAAAAAAGGCGTGACCGTCGCGATGCACCCCCCACACTTGATATTGGTTTTGAATGTTAACTTTTCCATGATCAGATTCTATAAATTGATACTGCAAAGATCAGGGATAGAACACGATCCGTTGTTACAGAATTCCGGATCACTGGTACAGAATTGTGTTACGGCGGTTTTCGGCTATTCGGCCAGGTGGGGCAGTTCTACGGTTCTGAGCCAGTAGCGCAGCGTTGTCTGAAGTTGCTCCTGCCAGTCTTCGAACAAAACCGGTTTGGTGTGAAACGCCCGCGCCCCCAGCCGGTACGCCTGTTCGATGTCTTCGGGGCGCGACGAACCCGACCACATCACCACCGGAATCTGCTGGAAATTTTCGTTGGCTTTCAGTTGCCGGAGCGTTTTCAGACCGTCGAGCACCGGCATGTAAAAATCCAGCATAATCAGCGACGGAAACGCATCCGGCGTAATGGTTTGCAGGTGCGCCAGCAGGGCCGCGCCGTGCAGGAAACGCCGGATTTTCAGGTCCGGCTGGATTTCGTGAATCGCCCGATCAATGTAATTAAAATCCGTCTGATCGTCTTCTACCACATAAAAGGTAATCGTTGGTTCCATATACGTGCTTATTTCAGCCAGTCAAAATAAAAGGTCGTTCCTTGCCCCAGCTTCGATTCCAGCCAGATGCGCCCTCCCTGTTCTTCCACGAGCATTTTCAGGATAAACAGGCCAATGCCGGTGCTGCTTTCGGTCTGGGCGGTGTTGGACGTGGTCCGGAATAGTTTGAAAATCGCTTCGTGCTCATCTTCCGAAATACCGGGGCCGTTATCGCTAACGTAAAACTCATACCAGCGGCCGCGATCCGCGCACCCGATTTCAATGCGTCCTTCCGCTTTATCATTGTACTTAATGGCATTACTGATCAGGTTCTGAAAAACCTGGTGCAGCTTGATCTTCCGGGTTTTTAAGCGGGGTAATTTATCCTTAATCTCGATGGAAATGTGCCTGGGCGGAAAAATCAATAGCGCAATCTGTTCGACCAGTTCCTGCACGTCCACCTCTTCGACGGTTTGCTGGAGCACGTTTTTCCGCGAATATTCCAGCAGCGAATTGATCATTTCGGACAGGTGAAAAGCCGCCGATTTGGAGTGCCCTACGTACTCCTGGATTTCGTCGCGCGGCACAACTTCCTCTTCGTTCCTCATTTCCAGCAATGACAGAGCCGCAATCATCCCGACCAGGGGCGATTTCAGATCGTGGGCGACAATGTAGACAAACTTCTCGAGCTGCTTATTGATCGTCTCGAGTTGCTGCGCCGTTTGCTTGAGTTCCTGCTGGTAGTGATAGAGCTGTTCAAACACGTCCACTTTCGCTTTGGTAATGTTGATGTCCAGCGGTTTTTGCAGGTAATCGACGGCCCCTTCGCTAAAGCCTTTCAGAATGTACTGTTCTTCTTTATTGATCGCGGTGACAAAAATGATCGAGATATCTTTTGTTTTAGGGTTCGACTTCAGCAGCCGGGCCACTTCAAAACCGTCCATTTCGGGCATCTGAACGTCGAGCATGATCAGCCCGATCCGGTCGTTTTTCAAGGCATGACGCAGCGCTTCGTTACCCGAGGTAGCTTTAATGAATGTTCGGTTGTCGGTGGTCAGCATTTCTTCCAGCACAAGCAAGTTCTCCTCCCGGTCGTCGACCAGCATGATTGTCATATCCGGGGAGTTATCCGCTGTTACCATTCGTTTCTGGTTTTTTTGGTGAATCGTTGAGCCTCTGTAAAAAGACGTACTTTCTTTCGGTGTCAAAACGACGGTTTTTTCATTTCCTTCAATCGCAGCCCGGAGGATCGCCGGGTATTCGGCCGCAGCCGGGTCCTGCACACCGGCGACCCGCCCCTGGGCAACGCTTTCAGATTATTTTTTTCTTCTATAAATCCGCACGGCTGGATTCACGGCCTCAAACTGGTGCCGCATATCCGAAAACAGCAACGACTCTTTCATCCCCAGCGCCAGATAACCCCACGGTGACAGGCTATTCCCGAACAACGTCACAACCCGGTTTTGTAAAGTCCGGTTAAAGTAAATTAACACGTTTCGGCAGCAAACTAACTGAAATTCATTAAAAACCTGATCGGTTGCCAGATTGTGCATCGCAAAAACCAGATTTTTACGATATTCCTTCCGAATGATCGCATGCTCGTAGCGCGCGGTATAATACGCCGAGAAATCATTCAGGCCGCCCGACTGAATATAGTTGGACGTATAGTCCTTCATACTCTGTAACGGAACGATGCCCTGCCGCGCCCGCTCCAGGTTGGCCGGATTCAGGTCGGTGGCATACAAACGGGTTCGGCCCAGCAAACCGGCTTCGTGCAGCAGAATCGCCATTGAAAAAACTTCCTCACCCGTTGAACAACCGGCATGCCAGATTTTAATGGTCGGATACGACGCCAGCTTTGGCAAAACATTCGTCCGCAGCTCTTTATAAAAACCCGGGTCGCGAAACATCTCCGTTACATTCACCGTCAACGATTCGATAAACCAGGCAAAAAACCGGCTTTCGTTGGTGAGTTGAAACTTCAGCTCGTAGGCCGTTCGGCAACCCGATTTCTGCATGCAGCGAACCACCCGGCGGTGGAGCGATGCCCGGGCGTAATCCCCAAAATCGTAGCCGTACTGCTGTCGGACCAACTGAATCACTTCCTCCAGTTCCCCAGACGAAATCTGAACCGATCCGGTCATGCCTTTACTGATAACCATACTCGCATTAATGAAAATAACCGGCCACTATCGACGGGTTTGGTGATATAGTCTGAAGCACCGGCTTCGATGGTCTTTTCCCGGTCGCCCAGCATGGCTTTGGCCGTTAGGGCAATCACCGGCAAGTGAGTCATTTTCAAATCATTTCGAATCCTGCGGGTGGCTTCGTACCCATCCATCTCGGGCATCATGACATCCATCAGCACAATATCCGTGTCCGGATTCTGCTGCAGGAGCTCCAGCGCTTCCCGCCCATCAACCGCCGTGAGGACATTCATCTGCTGTTCTTCCAGCAACGTACTCAACGCAAACACATTCCGCATGTCGTCATCGACCAGCAGCACTTTTTTCCCCTGCAACCGCTGATCCTCGATCCGGGCCAGCGGTTTGGGCAGCTCTTTCGTTTCGACTTCCTGCACGTTGTAGAGGAATAATTCCAGCTCGTCCATCAGCCGGTCGATGGCTTGCGACGACTCCCGAATTACCACATCCGACAGCTTCTTCAGCGCCCATTCGCCCGATGGATTCAGGTCTTTATCCATGTAAATAATGACCGGCAACGGTTCGGTCGGCATGGCTTCCCGCAGAGCTTTTAATTCCCGAACGCCCTGCTCCAGATCGCCCCCCAGATCAACCAGCAGACAGTCGTAGGACCGCTGCCGGAGTTTTTCCAGCGCTTCCGCCCGGGTTGCGGCATAGTCGCATTCCAGATCCGCGTGGCGCTCGCCGATCACCTCGTTCAGCGAGTCGTCGTTCAGGTAATTTCCCGACAATACCAGCAACCGCTTGATCTGGCCCTGTAAGTGATCGCTGATCCGCCGGAAGGCTTTTTCCAAATCGTCTTTATCGACCGGTTTCTGAAGGTAGGCCAGCGCGCTGCCCAGCCCCGACGTGGGCTCATCAGCCGCCGACATGACGTGCACCGGAATCGCTTTCAGGCTGTCGTCGTTCTTCAGCCAGTTCAGCACACTCAGACCATCGACCACCGGCAACTGCATGTCCAGAATAATCGCCGACGGTTTATACGTCCGGGCGTAATAAATGCCTTCGTCACCCCGCAGGGCTACCAGCGTTTTGTAGCCTTTCCCACGGGCAAAGTCCTGCACCACGGCGGCAAAAACCGGGTCATCCTCGATAATCAGCATAACCTTGTCGCCTTTGTGCAGATTATGCCGATCGTCTTTCAGGGTATGCTGTTCAAAGATGTTTTTGGACGGATGCGCCTGTGCCGGGCTTTCGGGTTTGCCGGCCGGTTCCGGTGCCACTGGCTGCGGGGCGTGATCCGGCACGGCTTCAAGCAGCGGCAGGTAAACCGTAAACGTGCTGCCTTGCCCTTCCTCGCTTTGCAGGCGCATTTCGCCCCCCATGCGTTTAACCAGTTCCTTGCTGATCGATAGCCCCAGGCCCGTTCCCCCATATTTCCGGCTGGTTGAACCGTCGGCCTGCTGAAAAGCTTCAAAAATAACCTGCTGCTTTTCCGGGGCAATGCCAATTCCTGTATCTGTTACGGCAATGGTCAGTAACTGGCGGGCTTTCGTCAGCGGTTCGTTCGAAAATCCTTTCATCGGACCATAGACACGAAACGAAAGGGTTACTGAACCGCCCTGTGGGGTAAATTTGAAGGCGTTCGACAACAGGTTTTTAATCACCTGCTCAAGCCGCTGCCGGGCAATGTACAAAACCGCCGGAACGGACTCATCGACTTTCGTAATCAACTGAACGCCTTTCTGGTCGGCCACCACACTGAACAATTGTTCCTGATCGTGAATAATCTCACTGACCGACGTGTTTTCGGCCTGCATATCGATCTTTCCGGCTTCAATTTTCGACAAATCCAGAATATCGTTGATCAGATTGAGCAGGTCCGAACCCGATTTGTGAATCACATTGGCGTATTCGATCTGTTTGCCGGTCAGGTTACCAGCTTTGTTTTCCGACAGCATTTTGGCCAGAATCAGCACACTGTTCAGAGGGGTTCGCAACTCATGCGACATATTCGCCAGGAATTCTGACTTGTACCGACCGGTTTCTTCCAGTTCGCGGGCTTTGTTGGCGAGCGCCTGCCGGGCCACTTCCACCGCTTCGTTCTTCTCTTCCAGCTCGGCATTGATCTGGCGCAGTTCTTCCTCGTGCACTTTCAGCTCTTCTTCCGAAGCCTGCAGGATTTCGGCCTGCCGGATCAATTCTTCGTTCGACTGCCGGAGTTCTTCCTGCTGATTTTCCAGGCTGGCTTTCTGGTCCTGTACCTGTTCGAGCAAGCGATTGACCTTCCGGCGGGCATCGTTCGCATTCAGTGCAATGGCGATGTTGTTGCTGATGGTCTGCAGAAACTCCAGTTGTGCCGGATTCAACGGCTGAAAAACAGCCAGCTCGATCAAACCCTTGATCTCCTTCTTATACCAAAGCGGCACGAAAACAAGCTGTCCGGCTGCGGCTTTCCCGCTTCCCGACTGAATAGACCAATACCCGGCCGGAACGTGATTGATCACCGTCAGGTCGCGGTTCATGGCCGCTTCTCCTACCAGTCCTTCCCGCAACGCGTAGGTTTTCGATACCTGAGTTGGTAAAGCAACCGATGCGTTGAGTTCCAGCTGTTGCCTTTCTTCGTCGTAACAGTAAAAACCGCCCGCCTGGACTTCCAGATAAGCGACAATACTACGCAAAACGGCCAACGCCAGCGAGTCGGATTCGCTAACGCCCTGCATCGCGTCGTTCACCAGCCCAACCCCGGTCAGCAGCCAGTTTTTTTCCGTACTAACCCGGTTGATCTGCGCCATTTCGTCGAGATTCTGCTGTAACTCCGCTTCGGCCTTCTGGCGCTTATTCATCTCGAACGAAAACAGATAAGCAATAACGAGCGCCAGGATTAGCAGGAAAGCGCCCCCGGAAACAAACACCTTGATGGCCGTTGTCACGGCCATATCACTTTCTTTTTCCCGGTTTACCAACAGCAGCTCCTCGGTTTGTATCATATCGTCCAACACCCTGCGAATCCGGTCCATCCGGTTTTTTTCTCCCTCGGTCATGCGAATCAGATCCGCCCGGGTATACTGGCTGGCATCTATTCCGAGTTCGCGCCAGTATTCCAGCAACTCATTAATGAGCCGTTCGGATTTGATCAGTTTGGCTGTCTGGAGCGGACTGTCCTGAACCAGCTTTTTAACATCCAACAAGGCCGGGCCAATTTTTTGACCCGCTTCATAATACGGTTTCAAAAACTGCTTTTCGTTGGTTGCCCGGAACCCGCGACGGCCCGTTTCCATATCGATCAGCAGTTGCTGCGTAATACTGATGTGCTTCAGCACCAGGTAACTATGCCGTACGCGGAACGCTTCGTCCAACTGATTGCTGATGGTGCGGAATGCCGTGAAGCCGAGCGCAACGAGCAACGTCACGCCAACAGCAATCCCGATATAAAGTCGATTCGTTGACGATAATTTCATAAAATTGAAGCGTAACATCGGCAGGCGACCGAAGGATACTTATGCGAAGGAATGCTATGGGTTACTGATTACCAACTCATCTCCGCTAACTAGCCCGGTTTTCCGGTGCCATTCTGCCCGGGTGAATCCTTATTAAATTCTGCCAAAAGGCAAAACCCGTACTGTTATTGTAACTATATTCACAGAATAGCGTGTATAATAAAACGACTAAAGCTACTGCTCAATATGCATTATCAGACAACAAGGCATTGAAAAAATTTGTACTCTTGTCATAAAATACAACTTTTGCTCTACGTATTCAGACATGCATCAACCGATTACACACCAGACTAGAGGAGCAGAGCGGGCGGTTCGGGTGCTGGTTGTTGAAGACAATCACATCAATCAGGCTTTTCTGATTACCCTTCTTCGTAAATACGGAATTCCGAGTGTTGTGGTCGGTAATGGTCTGGAAGCGGTTAATTTTCTCAAAACGCAGCCCGTCGACCTGGTTCTGATGGACATCCAGATGCCGGTGATGGATGGTCTGACAGCCACGCGCCAGATTCGGGAAGAATTAGGGCTTACGGTTCCGGTGGTTGCGGTTACGTCCAATCCGGAGTACGATGCCCGGCCCCGCTGCCGGGAAGCCGGTATGGATGATTTTCTGGCCAAACCCATCCAAAAAAAACAGTTGGAAGTGATTCTGAACCGCTTTTTAAAACTCAATGAACCCGAACCTCCGGTGGTTGATCAAGCGTATTTGATGGAAATAACCGGCGGTGATCAGGATTTACTAGCGGATCTGCTCCATTTTTTCAGGGCGGATCTTCCGGTAAACCGCCAGACACTTTTCGAAGCCCTCGACCAGCACAACCGCCAGGAATTCGACCAGGTGGCCCACCGGTTCCGTTCCTCGCTGAATTCGCTGGCCATGCTGGATGTGGCCGCCAAACTGAAAAAACTAGAGCGAAACCCGGCCCTGACAACCGATGAAATCAGGCAACAGCTCACAGTTTTGTTTGACCAGATTATGGTGGGCCTTGAAACCCTCGATCAGTTAATTCCCAAACCGTAACCGCTCAGCCCGGAAACGAGCGATCAGGGCGCGGGCGGGGTGCCGGGGCGGAATTGAGCCATTCGTTAGTCTTTTTCAACCCGCAGATCCCCGGTTCGTCCGGAATCCCGATGCCTTTCAGGCTACCGTTCGGATCAGGCATTGAAAGGGTAAAGGCCGACGGCCAGCCGATCAAGTTCCCTTCCGGGAGACGAATTCGTGAACGGTCAGTCGAACGAAACGGCAAAAAATAAGGCCCTACTTTCGTAGCGCCCTATTCCGATGCGTCAGTGTCGGTTACAAAAGAAACTTCAACCGAATCACTTCTTTTTCGTCCAGATACCGCCACGAACCCCGCGGCAGTTCCTTCTTGGTCAGACCGGCGTAAACCGTCCGGTCCAGCTTCGTCACTTCGTAGCCGAAATGTTCGAAGATCCGGCGAACGATACGGTTGCGCCCGCTATGAATTTCGATGCCAACCACCTGCGCATCCGGTGTTACGATGCCCAGATCATCGGGTTTGATCGGTCCGTCTTCCAGTTCGATGCCATCGCGAATTGCTTCGAAATGCTCATTGGTGATCGGTTTATCGAGTTCGACCTGGTACACTTTCCGGATTTCATTCGACGGATGCGTCAGCTTTTCGACCAGTTCCCCGTCGTTCGTCAGCAGCAGCAAGCCGGTCGTGTTGCGGTCCAGCCGACCCACCGGATAAATCCGGTACGGCGTCGCCCCGGCCACCAGATCCATGACCGTGTTGCGGTCGTTCGGGTCGTCGGTGGTCGTGATATAATCCTTAGGCTTGTTCAGCAGCACGTAGGTCATTTTTTCCGGATTCAGCACCCGATTTCCGTATTTCACCACGTCGGTCGGCTGCACCTGGTACCCCATTTCGGTAATCACCTTGCCGTTCACGCTCACATCTCCCTGCGCAATCAGCTCGTCGGCGTCCCGGCGCGAACAAATTCCGGCGTTGGCAATGTAGCGGTTCAGCCGGATCGTGCCGTCGTCCTTCGCCCGCGTTCCTTTTTCGGCCCGGTCATTGCGTCCCGACGATCCCGGTTTCCGACCTCTGGTGTCCCGCGGTGCGCGCCCTTTGAAGGCTTTTTCCCGCAATTTATCAAGGTCATATTCGGGTGCCCGCGAGCGGCCTACCTGCCGTTCCCGGCTGTCTTCGAGTTTGCGCTGGTAGGCTTCGTCATTTTCATCCCGGCGCGGGCGATCGGGCGTAAACCGGTCATTATCCCGACGGAAGCCCCGGTTTTCGTCCCGTGGTCCTCTGGGCCGATCAAAATCCCGACGCGGACCTCCGCCTTCGAACCGGTCGTTGTCCCGGCGAAAACCTTTGTTGTCATCCCGGGTAAACCGCGGGCGCTCCTGCCGATCCCGGTCAGAATCCCGACGGTCCGGACGATCGCCATAACCACGTTCGTTGCCAAACCGGTTTTCCCGGCGTTCGGGCCGGTCGGCACCGGATTCGCGATCGCGCGAACGCTCGCCATACGAACGTTCCCCGCCAAACCGGTCATTGCGGGCTTCCGACTGGCCCGAACGACCAAACCGGGGCCGCTCCTCGTGCGATTCGGTGTTGCGCCCTCCCCGGTGTTCGTTCCGATCCGGTCGGTCATTGTCCCGGCGGAAGCCCCGGTTTTCATCCTGATTAAACCGCGGGCGTTCCTGCCGATCCCGGTCGAACTCCCGACGTGGTCCTCCGCCTTCAAACCGGCTGGGGCGGTTTTCGTTCCGATCCGGCCGCTCATCATTTCGTTCGAAATGGGGACGGTCGGACCGGTCATTGTCATTCCGGCGAAATTCTTTGTTATCGTCCCGATTGAAACGCGGGCGCTCCTCCCGGTTCCGGTCGAACTCCCGACGCGGTCCTCCGCCTTCAAACCGGCCCCCGCGCGGCTTTTCGCTGCGGAACGAGTCGTTATGTGGGCGCTCCGACCGATCAAAAGAACGGCGATCGTCGTCGCGTTCAAATCGGGGACGGTCGGATCGTTTATCGTCAAACCGGCGTCCGCTGTCTTCCGGACGGTTTCCGCGGGGGCTGTCAAAGCTCCGTTCCCGGCGCTCGTACCCCTCGCTGCGGTCTTTATCTTTGCTGAATTTGCTGTAAAATTTAGGAGTTGATTCCGGCCTTCCTGGCCCTTCTTTCCTGTCGCCCCGGCGGCCTTCTGATTCGTCTCGTCGCTTGCTCATAAAAGTTGCAGTATCCCTACTGTAGTTCTTGTTAACTAAATTGATTTTCAGCCACTTTCAAAACGGATTTTGAAATGGGGTGCAAAGTTAGCGTATTTTACCGTAACTTCTGACTTTGTTCAGAAAGGTAACACCATTTCGACCAAAACGTTTCAGGAAATACGCTTCGGATAACAAAAAATGGCTTCTGCAACCACCACCATATCCCCCGACCCTAAAAAACCGCTCTGGAAACCCGACCGGCGGCTCATTGACTCCTCGCAGATGAAACGGTATCTGGACTGGCTTTTTGTGAAAAAAGGTCTGTATTTCCGTGATTACCACGACCTCTGGGACTGGTCTACTACCGATCTGGAAGATTTCTGGCTGAGCATCTGGCAGTTCTTCAACATCCAGAGTCAAACCGATTTCCAGGAAGTGGTTGAAAAACCGGCCACCGGCCTATTCGGTACCCGGTGGTTTACGGGTGCCACGCTCAATTACGCCGAGCACATCTTCCGCCACCGAACCAACGACCGACCAGCTCTGCTGTTCCAGTCGGAACAACGCCCGCTGACGGCGATGAGCTGGAACGAACTGGAAAAACAGGTAGCCGCTCTGGCCCAGTTTCTGCGCGAAAAGGGCGTGCGATCCGGCGACCGCGTGGTGTCGGTGCTGCCCAACAGCCCCGAGGCCGTCGTGGCGTTTCTTGCGACCAACAGCCTTGGGGCTATCTGGTCGAGCTGTTCGCCGGATTTTGGCACCACGAGCATCATCGACCGCTTCCGGCCCATCGAACCCAAGGTTTTGCTGGCCATCGACGGTTATACGTACAATGGAAAACCCATCGACAAAACCGGCGCGCTGCACGAGTTACAGGCGGCTCTGCCCACGCTGAAACAGGTGATCTGGATCCCGTACCTGAACCCGGATTTCGAGCCCTTAACGGGTTTGCGCAGCCCGGCGGTTTTGTGGAATACGGTTTTAGAGAGCTACCCGAACGCTGCGCTTACCTTCGAACCGGTGCCGTTTGACCACCCCATCTGGATTCTGTTTTCGTCGGGCACCACCGGCAAACCGAAGGCCATTACCCATAGTGTCGGCGGTTGTCTGCTCGAACACCTGAAGGCACTGGTTCTGCACCAGGACGTTCAGCCCGGCGACCGGTATTTCTGGTATTCGACCACCGGCTGGATGATGTGGAATTACGCGGTTGCGTCGCTGCTGGCCGGGGCCACACTGGTGTTGTACGACGGCTCGGCGAGCTACCCCAATCTGGACGTTCTCTGGAATCTGGCCGAGCGCGCGCGAATTAACCACTTTGGCGCGGGGGCGGCTTATTTGCTGGCCTGCATGCGGGCGGACTTGTCGTTCAGCAACCAGCCGAAACTTTCCCACCTGCGGACAATTGGCTCCACGGGTTCGCCCCTGCCGCCCGAAGGTTTCCGATGGGTGTACGAGTCGGTGAAGAAAGACGTCTGGCTGATTTCGCTCAGTGGCGGCACCGACATTTGCAGCGGCTTTGTCGGCGGTTCTCCGCTGCTTCCGGTTTTTGAAGGCGAAATTCAGTGCCGGCTGCTGGGCTGCAAGCTTGACGCGTTCGACGAAAGCGGGAAACCGGTCCGGAATGAACTGGGCGAAATGGTGATTTTGGAACCCATGCCGTCGATGCCGATTTATTTCTGGAATGATCCCGGCAACCAGCGGTACAAAGCCAGCTATTTTGAGCATTACGACGGCATCTGGCGGCATGGCGACTGGATCAAAATTACGGACCGCAAAACCGTTATCATCTACGGACGTTCCGACGCGACACTCAACCGCGACGGGGTCCGGATCGGCACGAGCGAAATTTACAGCGCCGTCGAGAGTGTGCCCGCCGTGAGCGACAGCCTGGTGGTTTGTCTGGAACTTCACGGCGGACGGTATTTCATGCCGCTCTTCGTGGTGCTGAAAGACCAGCCCGGCGAACCGCCCACCGAACTCGACGAAGCCGTGGCGCAGCAAATCCGGCAGGCCCTGCGGACGCAATACAGCCCCCGGCACGTTCCCGACGCCATTTTTCAGGTTCCGGAAATTCCGTATACCATTAGCGGAAAAAAGGTAGAAGCTCCCATCAAAAAAATCCTGATGGGCCTCTCGCCCGAACGCGTCACCAGCCGCGACACGCTCCGCAATCCGTCGGCGCTAGACACCTATATTCAGCTGGCCGACACGCTGAAATCGGATTTATTGGTGAAATAGGAGTCGTGGAATAAATTATGTAGCTTACATTCATTTTCGACAAACATTTTTAGCTATATTTTGTCGTTATGCAATACGTACCCACGGACTAAACGGGGCGGCATCGGCCAGCCGACAGTTCGTGTTTTCTGATCTGTATTATTATTAGATTTTTCACGGAAGTTAGTCCGTGTACGACTTATGAGAGAACCTGAACGCGAAAAAATCCAGAACGACAAGGCAACCGTCCGCTTGCCGATGTTGTTGGGCATTACGCTGGCAGCCGGCATGTTGATCGGTGCTACGTTTTTTGGGGGCGGCAAAAGCCTCAACAACATCGGACGGGGGTATTCGAAATTTAAGGAAGTATTGCAACTGATTGAGAACAACTACGTTGACTCGGTCAATACAGAGGATTTGGTGGATTATTCCATTTCCAAAATGCTGGAGAAACTGGACCCGCACACCACCTACATGAATCCGCAGGATGCCGTGGCCGCCCGGACGCAACTGGAAGGCGGTTTTGACGGAATCGGCGTGGAATTCAACATTTATAAAGATACGGTGTACGTGGTGACGCCGATGGCGGGTGGGCCTTCCGAAACCGCCGGAATTCTGAGCGGGGACAAGATCATCAAGGTCGACAACACCGACATGACTGGCAACAAGCTCGACAACGCACTCGTTTTTAAAATGTTACGCGGCAAAAAAGGTAGCCCCGTTAAGCTGACCATTCTGCGGAAGGGGGAGAAAAAACCGCTGGCGTTTACGATCCAGCGTGACCGGATTCCGACCTATTCCGTTGATGCCGCTTACATGATCGATGATAAAACCGGGTATATCAAAGTCAACCGGTTCTCGGAAACCACGTACGACGAGTTCAAAAAAGCCCTGGGATCGCTGAAAAAACAAGGCATGAGCCAAATGGTGCTTGACCTGCGGAACAATCCCGGCGGTTACATGGACAAAGCGACCAGCCTGGCCGACGAATTCATTTCCGGCGACAAACTGCTGGTGTATACCGACGGCAAGGATGACCGGTATGACCGCCAGACCAAAGCCCGGATTGCCGGTCAGTTTGAAGAGGGTCCCGTAATTGTGCTAATCGACGAAGGCAGCGCATCGGCGTCAGAAATTGTGTCCGGAGCCTTGCAGGACCACGATCGGGCGTTGATCGTTGGTCGGCGATCGTTCGGCAAAGGACTGGTGCAGATGCCCGTGATGCTGTCCGACGGCTCGGAACTGCGCCTGACCATCTCCCGGTATTACACGCCGAGTGGCCGGAGCATTCAGAAACCCTATACGGCGGGGCATGGCGAAGATTACGAGAAAGAACTCGAAGCCCGTTCGAAAAGTGGCGAATATTACATCGCCGACAGCATCAAGAACAACGAGAAATACAAGTTTAAAACCTCGGGCGGCCGAACGGTTTTTGGCGCGGGCGGCATTACGCCGGACGTCTTTGTGCCCCGCGATACGGTATTCATGACCAAGTATTTGATCCAGTTGTATAACAAGAACATCATCCGGGAACAGGCGATGGAATACGCCAATGATCACCGGAAACAACTGGAAAAAGACGGTTTTGCCCATTTCAAGAAGAACTTCGTCATTTCGGACGCCCTGCTGAAACGCCTGACCGACGACGCGACGGCGCAGGGGATCAAGTTTAACGATGCGGATTTCAAACGGTCGAAAAAATACATCCAGACGCAACTGAAAGCATACATTGCGCAGTATGCGTGGCGAAACGGCCACCGCGACGGACTCAACAACGAGTTCTTTGAAACCCTGTCGGAAGGCGACGAAACCTACCAGAAGGCGCTGACCCTCTTCGGCCAGGCCCGATTACTGGAGAAGGGCGCTTACGCGTCCCACAAATAAAAAAGAGGGCGGAGTCAACTCCGCCCTCTTTTTTATTTTGGCTTCGGATCCAATCCGGCTACTTCATCATCTTGCTGAGTTTGCCCGACGACTGCATCTGATTCATTTTCTTCATCATTTTCCGCATTTCGTCAAATTGTTTCAGCAGGTTGTTCACTTCCTGAATGGACGTGCCACTGCCGTTTGCAATTCGTTTTTTACGGTTTCCGTCGATGATTTCGGGGCGTTCGCGTTCTTTGGGCGTCATCGAGCCGATGATCGCTTCGATGGGCTTGAACGAATCATTATCGATATCGACGTCTTTCATCATCTTGCCCATGCCCGGAATCATGCCGATGAGGTCTTTGATGTTCCCCATCTTTTTGATTTGCTGCAGCTGGCCCCGGAAGTCGTTGAAATCGAACTTGTTCTGCCGCATCTTGGCACTGATGCGCTTGGCGTCTTCTTCGTCAAAGGCCTGTTGCGCCCGCTCCACGAGCGAAATCACGTCGCCCATGCCCAGAATCCGGCTCGCCATCCGATCGGGGTAGAATACGTCGAGCGCTTCCATTTTTTCGCCCGTACTGATGAACTTGATCGGTTTCTGCACCACGCCCCGAATCGAGAGCGCGGCCCCACCGCGGGCGTCACCGTCTAATTTCGTCAGTACAACGCCGTCGAAGTTCAGCCGGTCGTTGAACGTTTTGGCCGTATTGACCGCATCCTGCCCCGTCATCGAGTCGACGACAAACAGCGTTTCGGTCGGATTCAGTGATTTCTTGAGGTTTTCGACCTCCTGCATCATCACCTCATCGACCGCCAGACGCCCGGCAGTATCGACGATGACCACTTTCTTACCGGTTCTGCGGGCGTGCGCCAGTGCGTTCTGGGCAATCTCGACTGCATTCTTGTTTTCCGGTTCGGCATAGACCTCCACGCCGACCTGCTCACCCAGCACTTTCAGCTGGTCGATAGCGGCCGGGCGGTAGATATCGCAGGCCGTCAGCAGCACGTTGCGGCCCTGTTTTTTCAGAAAAGCCGCCAGCTTGCCCGAGAAAGTCGTTTTCCCCGAACCCTGCAAACCCGCAATCAGGATGATGGCCGGATCACCTTTGAGGTTGATACTCTGGGCCTCACCCCCCATCAGGTCGGTCAGCTCTTCCTGAACAATCTTGACAAATAATTGTCCCGGTTCGACGGCGATGATGACTTTGCGATCAAGGGCTTTTTCTTTGACGCGGTCGGTTACTTCCTTGGCAACCTTGTAGTTAACGTCGGCATCGGTCAGTGCCCGGCGCACTTCCTTAACGGTGGCGGCCACGTTAATTTCGGTAATCCGGCCCTGCCCTTTTAAGGTTTTAAACGCCTGATTAAGCTTATCCTGAAGATTCTCAAACATATTCCCAATTTTTACCTCTATACACGCTGATGTTCTCTGATTAACTCTGTGTAATAGTTATTCATCAGGGTTGATCAGAGAACATCAGAGGTGATCAGAGAATGCAAAGTTAGTGATTTTTAGGGGAGGTAGGAAATACACAACCGACAGGAAGGCATGACTTTTTATTACAACAGCAGCCCGCCCCAGCCTTCGCGCAGTTTGTTGACGGCCCGGTGCAGCAGGTTCGCCACGGACTGATAGCTCAGGCCCATCACGTCCGCGATTTTGTCGTTCGGTAAAGCCGCAAAAAACTTCAGGTGAATTGCTTCTTTCTGGCGGTCGGTTAGGGTTTTGAGCAGTGTTTCCAGACGGCTGCGCTGGTAAGCGGACAACTCCGTCCGGATCAGTTCGTCCTCGAAACTTTCTGTATAGAAAAAACCGTCGGAATACTCCTCTTCCAGGGATTCCGTAAAACCAGCGCGGAGCGCTTCCTTGTACAGTTTCCGGCGCAGCGATTTGAAGAGATACACACGGACATATTCCGTCTGGGTGATGTTCCGGCGGTAGGCCCATAACTCTACGAACAAATCCTGAATTCCGTCCTTGAGCAGGTCGATATCGCGCGTGAATTTGAGGCCGTAATGGTATAGCGGTCGGTAAAAACGCCGGATCAATTCTTCATAAGCAACCTCGTCGCCCCCACGAACCTGATCCCATAAGGCTGAATCCGGTAAATTGTTCTTCATGCAGATAGGACGTTAACCATACGGTGGTCTTTCATCAATCGGGTTCGAAGACCCATCGCACCTACAAAGTAGGGAAAAATTCGTAAAAAATAGTAAAACACCGGGAAAGCCCCTCCAATAAATAATTTTTGGATCGCGTGGGTATCCAACCGAAAAACCGTTCTATCTCCTAGTATCCACATTGGACTTGTGAACGTCACCATCTGTTTATGCCGGGCTATCAGACCTACCAAGCCGAAGATTTCTTAACCGACGATTCATTCATCGCCTGGGTGTATCGCAGCGACGAAACCGCCGTGGCATTCTGGTCCGACTGGATGGCCCTGGCGCACCCCAACCGCGCCGAAGCGTTGCTGGCCAAAGACATTCTGGAAGCCCTGAAACTCCCGGATGAGGGCCTGACTGAAACCACCCTGGACCACGAAACCGGCCAGATTATGCACCGGATTCGCCAGGCACCCGCCGGGCGGCAAATGCCGGTTTTCCGGTGGTTTTGGTATGCGGCTGCCGCTCTCCTGCTGTTGTTCGGGGCGGGATGGCTGGAATGGCAGCTTCACTTCAAAAACCCGCTGGCGACCAGCGTATGGCCCGTCGTTCAGCCCCGGGAAGGCATGGTTGAACAGGTAAACCGCACCGGCAAACCCGTTCAGGTGCGCTTACCCGATGGCAGTACGGTGCGGCTCCAGCCCAATAGCCGGATTCAGCACGTGGCCGGTTTTGGTCAGAGCGTACGCGCCGTCATCCTGACCGGCGAAGCTTTTTTCGAGGTGGTTCCCAATCCGAAAGTACCGTTTCTGGTTTACGCCCGCGACGTGGTAACGCGCGTCGTCGGTACCAGCTTCACGGTGAAAGCCAACGACGAAAATCCGCAGGTGACCGTGGCCGTCCGGACCGGGCGCGTAACGGTGTATTCCCGGAAAGAGCTTGAACAACAACGGAATGTCGAAAAACCGGAAGTAACGGGCGTGGTACTGACACCGAATCAACAGGTGGTTTTCAACGCCAAAGAAGCGGTTTTCCGCAAAGAACTGGTGGAAAAACCAGTCCAGATTTCGCAGAATGCACAACCGGTTTCCTTCGACTTTGAGGACAAGCCCATTTCCGACGTGTTCCGGCGGATCGAGGATACGTACCAGATCGACATTGTCTACAACGAATCGCTGCTGCAAAAATGCACCCTGACGGCCTCGCTGACCGGCCTGTCGCTCTACGAACAGTTGCGACTGATCAGCAAATCCCTCGAAGGTTCTTACGAAGTAACTGACGGCAAAATCCTTATCCTGGCAACCGGATGTGGCGAGTAAATCAACCCTGTTTAGTATGCGATACCTTTATTAAATAAACCATGAAAAACCGACTACCAACCCGACCGTTCGTGTCCTTTCTCCGCCGAATAACGTGCCTGTTGCTGCTGATCACCATCAGCCAGACCAGTTTTGCGTTCGGAGCGGATCAGGCCACCAAAGAATTGCTGAGCCAGCGCGTCAGCCTGCAACTGAAAAACAAATCGCTTAAGGAGGTGTTGAGCACCATCGAGAAACAGACGCAGGTTAAATTCATCTATGTTCCCCAGAACATCCGGGCCGACCGCGACATTTCGATCAATGCGGCCAACGAAGCCCTCGCCGGCGTCCTGGAACGACTGCTTACTCCCCTCGCCATTACGTACGAGGTTACCGAAAACCGCATCATCCTGACCAAAGGCAAAACTAGTGAGTCAGCCCCCGTCGAACCACTCACAACGATGGCCGCAATGGAACAGGCGGTTTCGGGAACGGTCACCGACGACAAGGGCGAGGGGTTACCGGGCGTCAGCATCACAGTCCGGGGAACCACGCAGGGAACCACCACCGATGCGCTGGGTGCCTATAAACTCAACGTGGCCGATGGCAACGCCGTGCTGGTGTTCAGCTTCGTGGGCTACGCCAAACAGGAAATTACAGTCGGCACGCAGAGCGTGATCAACGTTCGGTTGCTACCGGGCGATCAGACACTGAACGAAGTGGTGGTGACGGCCCTGGGGATCAAACGCGAGAAAAAGGCGCTGACCTATGCCGCCGGTGAAATCAAAGGCTCCGACCTGGCGCAGGCCAACGTCACCAACCTCGGAACGGCCCTGTCGGGGAAAGTAGCCGGTGTGCAGGTGACATCCTCGGCCGGGGGCGCAACCGGTTCGTCACGAATCGTTATTCGCGGAAACTCCTCCCTGTCGGGGAATTCCCAGCCGCTCTACGTCATTGATGGCGTTCCCATCGACAACTCCAACCGCCGGGCCATCAGCTCGTTTCAGTTACAGGGCGGTCTGGACGGCGGGGATGGGATTTCAAACATCAATCCCAACGACATCGAATCGATGACCATTCTGAAAGGGCCCAACGGCGCGGCTTTGTACGGCCAGCTGGGGGCCAATGGGGTGGTGATCATCACGACCAAATCGGGTCGTCGCAACCGGCGGCCATCCGTTCAGTACAGCGGAAGTTATTCGGTCGGTAATGCCCTCGTAAAACCGGATTACCAGAACGAATACGGCCAGGGTTACAATGGCCAGTTCACCTTCTACCGGCAAGCCAACGGCACGGTTGTTCCGTTCAATGCGAACCTGACGGGTGGCATTCCTAAATTGAGCGCAGGCCGGAACCCGACGACACGCGGTAGCTGGGGGCCGAAAATGCAGGGCCAAACCGTGGAAGACATGTGGGGCGATACCGTCAGTTACTCCCCCATTACCGACCCCTACACGGCCTTTTTCAAACCCGAAAAACAAGCCATCAATACCGTTAGTGTCGATGGCGGGGGCGAAAAAGTAAATTACTACTTCTCGCTGACGAACCTGAACAATGACGGTTTTGTGCCTACCAACAAACTAAACCGGAACTCGGTAACCGTTAAACTGTCGGCGGACATTGCCAAAGGGCTGAACCTTGACACGAAGGTTAACTACATCAACCAGAAGGTCAACAACCGGCCCTACGTGGGCGACGACGGCATGAACCCGGTGTACCGGTTTCTGTACGTACCCCGCAGCCTGAGCATGGACGGTTTGAAGCGGTATGAATACACGGCCAAGGACATCCGCTACTCCCAGGATCTGGGCGGCAACGGTTTTTTCGTCGGGGGTGAGAAAATTTTTGAAAGTAATTCCGTGACGTCCAACCCCTTCTGGACGGTCAACAATACGCATAACGAAGATACCCGCGACCGGATTATTGCCTACGCCAAGCTGAACTACGAAATCGCCAAAGGCATCAATGTTCAATTGCGCTACGGGTCGGACTTGTACTACGAACGGCAGTTTGGCTGGAAAGCCGTCGGGACCCGGGTTTCGCAAACGGGTGACGTTTTTGAAAACATGGAGTTTAACAAGACCGAGAACGTGGACGGTTTGCTGATGATCAACCGGGAAGTGGGTGATTTCTCAATCAGCGCCAACCTCGGCGGCAACCACCTCAGCAGCCGCTACCGGATTACCGGAAATGCCGGTTCACAGCTCAGCATTCCGGGTCTGTACGCCATTGGCCGGACGGTTTTGAACACGCCCCGGCTGGGTGTGGCGGAGTCGGTAATTAACTCCGTGTTTGGACAGGCCAGCATCGGTTTCCGCAACTACCTGTTCCTCGATGTGTCGGCGCGTAACGACTGGTCGTCGACGCTTCCGGTGACCAACAGCTCGTATTTCTACCCGTCGGTCGGCTTAAGCTGGGCGGTTACGGACGCTCTTTCTCTGAACCTCCCGGCGCTGGATTACCTGAAAGTACGGGCTTCGTACGCCCAGGCGGGCCGGTCGGGTGATCCGTATTCGACGTTGGGGTATTATAACCTGAACGCCAACACGTTTCTGAATCAGCCCCTGGCCACCTATACCAGTACGGTCGTTGACCCGAACCTGAAAAACGAGTTGAAAACCTCGTACGAAGCCGGGGCCGAACTGCGGTTCTTCAAAAACCGCCTGAATCTGGATTTCACGTATTATCATTCCGTCACCAGCAACCAGATCCTACCCATCGTCATCTCGCAGTCAACGGGTTACAGCAGCAAACTAACCAACGCGGGCCGGATCGAAAACAAGGGTATTGAACTCCTGATTGGCGGTACCCCCGTTAAATTAAGTAATGGTTTCTCCTGGGATGCCAGTTTCAATTTCTCGGTCAACCGCAACAAGGTCCTGGAACTGATCGACGGGGTGAACGAAATCGTGGTCGGCTCCGACCGCAACATTCGCGTGGTGGCTGCGCCGGGTGAACCGTATGGCCAGTTGAAAGCCGCCGACTACGCCTGGCTGAAAGACGCCAACGGCAACCGCCTGATCGACGACAAAGGCCTGCCCATTGTGCAGAGCATCGGAACCGTGGCCATCGGAAACGCCACGCCAAAATGGATCGGCGGTTTGACCAATAGCTTCTCCTACAAAGGCTTATCCCTAAGCTCGCTGATCGACATCCGGCGGGGCGGTCAGATTTTCTCGCAGGGCCGGGTGCAGGAAGCCGCTTACGGAACGTCAAAACGGACGCTGGAAGGCCGGGAAGGCGGCCTGATCGCGGAGGGAGTAAAAGCCCGTCGGGAAGGCAATCAGTGGATCAGCACGGGCCAGACCAACGATATTCCCGTAACGGCTCAGGCCTACTGGAACCGGGTAGCGTCGGACAAAGGCTTTGCCGTCGCGGAAGAATTTATCTACGACGCCAGCTATATTGCCATTCGGGAAATCCGGCTGGCGTATCAGCTCCCGGCTTCTATTCTGAAAAATAACAAGGTGGTTCGGGGTGCATCACTGGCCCTGTACGGCCGGAACCTGGGTTATATCGAACGACACACGGACGGTTTTTCACCCGAAAACGCATCCATCAACGTCAACTCCGGGACAATGGGTATGGAACAGCACTCGCTGCCGCTGATGCGCACCGTTGGTGTCGACTTAAACCTGAGCTTCTGATCGGAACCCAAAACTGAATCAAAACATGAAACGTTTTTCTAAAAAGATACTGCTTCCGGTACTGGGTTTGCTCGTTACGGCATCGGCCTGTACCAATGATTTCGAGGAACTGAACACCTCTCCCACCCAACCCCGCAGCGTTCCGGCAGAATACCTGTATTCCCAGGCCCAGCTAAGCGGTTTTCTGGCCGACGGTACCAACTGGTGGCAGGTCGGTTCGTGGGTCGAGCAGTGGGCCAGCGGTTCGCTCTCGGCCCCTTCGCAATACCTCGAAGACCGCGACATCTACGAAACCAACAACTGGACCTCGCACTACGAACTGATCAAGAACCTTTCTCAGATTCGGAATCAGATTCTGAAAGGCCAGGAAGGCACGCCCAACGGACGGACCAAACTCGCTATTGCCAAGATCACGGAAATCTACTTCTGGCAACGGATGACCGATTTCTGGGGGGATATTCCGTATACCCAGGCCGGTTTGCCCGATGATAACCTGATCCTGCTCCCGAAATACGACAAGCAGGAAGATATCTACAAATCGCTGATTACGGACCTGGATGCGGCAATCAGCCAGTTGAACGCAACGGATGTGTCGTATGGCAACGCGGACTTTGTCTACAAAGGCGACGTTACCAAATGGCGGAAACTCGGGAATTCACTGAAACTCCGGCTGGGAATGCGGCTGCGGTATGCCGATGCCGCTTTAGCCCGCAAAACCGTCGAGGAAGCCCTGAAAGCGCCCCTGATTGAGAGCAATGCCGACAACGGTGCCATGCCAACGGTCACACAGGACGGAAACCCGTTTGGTTATCACCCGATCATCGGCGGTTACAACAGCAGTAAAGAACTGAACCAGCTGGCCGCTCCGTTCATCGATGTACTGCTGGCGAAAAACGACCCGCGGCTGCCGCGCATTGCCGAGCCGACCGAAAACTCCAAGAAAGCCGGAAAACCGATTTACCGGGGGCTTGGCGTGGCCCTGGGCGGTAGCGTGATCATCAACCGCGACGATTATTCGTACGGCACCATTTCGATCTACAACGACCGGAAAGCCACGTTCCCGTACGTGTTTATGGCCTATTCCGACAACTGCTTCTTCAAGGCCGAAGCGGCCCTGCTCGGCTGGGGCGGTTTAACACCCGCTCAGGCCGAAGGATTCTACCAGGCTGGCATCCGGGCCACCATGCAGATTCAGCCGTATTCCATTGCCGAAGCGGATATCGCGGCTTATATCGCCCGGGAAGGCAAGCTAACCGGAACCGCCGAACAGCAGCTCGAGCAGATCATGACGCAAAAATGGATCAGTCTGTTCATGCGGCATTACGAAGCCTACGCCGAATGGCGCCGGACCGGCTACCCGGTTCTGAAACCGGGTCCCAACCCGGGCACGACCAACGGTCAGATTCCGCGCCGGGGTGTATATTCGAGCACCGAACGACTCCGGAACGCGGCCAATTACAACGAAGCGTCGTCACGGTTGAGCAACGGCGATACCTACCTGAGCAAAGTCTGGTGGGATAAGAAGTAAGGGGGCGTTTACCGAAAAGCCCGGAGCGTAGAGACGTTAAGTCTTTATGTTCCGGGCTTTTCGCTGTTTCTGGTGTCTTATACCTGGCAACTAACTGGAGATTCGGTGGTATTCGAACTACAGAGGCCCGGGATGCGAAGGCTTGCCTGGTTTCACCTTGCCATCGTTCGTAAGCGTTCGGTGACGAAATACGGTTAATGTATGCGGTTTTCTTCCATTCCGGAAAACCGGGCTCTTTAGAACGGATACCCAACGGCTACGTTCAGAATCAGGTTATTGCGTCGCCACGACCGGCTGCTCGGGTCGATTTCGTCGAACACCCACTGCTGGCCTTCCGGCAGCCAGGGCTTGCGCAACGGAAACGCCAGATCGAAGCGAACGACGAAATACGAGACGTCAATCCGAAGCCCCAGGCCGGTACCGACCGCGATCTGTTTGTAGAATTCTTTGGTGAACTGCGTTCCGATGCCGTAGGAACTTTTATCGGAATACATCCAGACGTTGCCTGCATCCAGAAATAGCGCCCCCTGAAAGTATTTATTGAATTTGGGGCGAATTTCCGTATTAAACTCCAGTTTGATATCGCCCCCACCGTCCTGAAGAATGACCGATCCATCCAGGTTGCGGGTATAAATGCCCGGCCCGACCGCCCGGGGCCGGAAAGCCCGGATGCTGTTGGCTCCTCCCACAAAATACTGTTTGACAAAAGGCAGTTGATCCGAATTGCCGTAGGGAACCCCTAAACCGGCAAACAGTCGATTCGCCCAGGTGATGCCCGGGGAGAGTTTGAAAAAATGGCGGCTATCAACGTCCATCCGGAAAAACTGCGAATAGGGAACGCCAAAAATGATTTCTTCTCCCAACCCGTTGACCTTGCGGGTTAGTTGCGAAGCCAGATTCCCGGCGGGTTCGACGTTTACGCTTAGGCGGTACGTATACGCCGTCGAATTCCGGGGTGATGAACTGAGGTTATAGGTATACAGCGAACTCAGAATAAGCTGTTCCGAACGCAGAATATTAATGTACTGCTGCCGCGTAGCCGGGTCATCTTCCATCGCAAAGAACTTGTCGCCGTAACTGGAAGGCAATACGTAGTTAATACTAATGGGTTGAAAAACGTGTTCCATCTGCTGGTTGCTCCGCCAGCTATAGCCGAAGGTGGCCAGGAAGGAATTCAAATGGTAATACTCCCGGCGAACAATCAAATCGTACCCCAGCGAAACCGTCGTCTGGGGCAGTGTTTGCCCGCGCTGGTAGTGTTTGATCGGAATGGGCGATACGAGTCGGGGAAAAGTCAGGCTGGTCTGGAAACCGTAGCGGTAATTGGTAATGCCGCTCTGCCGCGAACCGATCTGAAATTCAAGTCCGGTATTGGCGTTGATGGTGAACAGCTCCGACCGGCCCATCACGTTGCGGTTGCGCCAGTTCAGGCTGATTTGCGAGCCCACAAGGTTGTTGGACCGGCTGGTTCCGGCCAGTTCGAACCGGGCCGATTTTTTCGGGTAAGGCGTCAGGTAATAATAAACATCCAGCACGGTCGAGTCGCCCTGTTGATCGGGTTCAAACCGGTTACGGACAAATTTGAACGAACCCACATTCACAAACCGCGACAAGGTTTGCTCCTGCGCCCGGCTGTTATAACGTTTGCCGGGTTGCAGGGCAATAATGTCCCGGAAGAGTTTCGGATTATAAACCCCGGCGGGATCAACGATCTTCAGTTTGGCGAACTCCACGGCCTGTTCCTGGGCGGTATCGCTCCGGGTAGTAGTGGACGACAGGCTGTAGTTGGGATACACGTAAATATCCCGAACGGAATAGGGCAGCAAAGCCGCCCGGGGCGTTTCGGGTTTAATGGCCAGGTAGAGCCGGGTCCGGTGGTTGCCCAGGGCGCTATCGGCCAGAACCGTGATGAAATCCGGTTGAAAATAAAAAAATCCCTGCCGTTGTAACGCCTGCGTAATCCGTTCCCGCTCCAGCTTGATGATGTCAAACCGGTACGGATTATCTTTTTTGAGCAGGGTCCGTCTCTTCACCTGCTGCATCGGTTTCCGCAGGGTCGTCGAATCCATCAGGAACGCGACCGAATCGATATAATACCGGGGCTGAACCTGCACCTGATAGACGCCGGTCGTCTGGTAGCTTTTCGAACTGTCGGGATTGTCGCGCAGCCGCCCGGAAACCGTCGAACGAAAGAAGCCTTCGTTCTCCAGAAAAGCCATCCAGATCAATGAGTTAGACGACAGGGCTTTGGCACTCGCAAAAACCGGCGCTTCGCCGAATTTCCGCCGGAACCAGGCCCGAAACCCTTTCTCCCGCTTGGGTTCACCCATCAAATAATACAAGCCGACTTTGAAAGGATAGCCAAACAGTTTCTTGTTCGGTTTCGGGCGCGCCAGCTCGGCCAGTTGCGTTTCAATCTGTTCTTTTTCGCTCTTGGAAACCGTCGAATCGACCTGCACATTGATTTCCGTACCCATATACAGCTTCTCACCGGGCGGGATGTGTCGGGCCACATGACAGCCGGTCAGCGTCAGAAAAGCAAAAATATAGCCTAGACTCTTTCTCATTGATTCTTTTTTTCCGCCGATTTGCGAAACACTTCACTCATCAGGTTATAGTCGACCGTAATGACAAATCCAACGCCGGTTTCGATGACGTAGCCTTCCAAAACCGCCTGATAATCGCTCTTGCGGTACCCCCGCAGCATATACCGCCCGTCACGGGTCAGGTTGTAGTTTAACGACAGGTTATCAAAGACTTCGTTCGGATTTCGGGTAATCGTGGAATTATTGCTCTCCAGCACAAAATTGCGGCCCACCGAAATCGTCAGCCGTCCCTGCAAAAAACTCTTGGACACGCCCACATTCAGGTCGGTCCGGGAACCCACCGTGTTGTTGACGCCCGCCGACTGGCTCGACGACAGCAGGTCGAAATTGACATCGAACCCTTTCAACAAACTGGACGCAAACTTTTCCAGCTGATCCGACAGAATTTTGCTGACACTATTCCGGGCAATTTCTTCGGTATTGATACCGCCCCCGGACGAACTGGACGAGGTTTCGGCAATAAAACCGCCCAGCACGAGGAGCCCGAAAACCTGTTTGTTCAACTGCGAAGGGTCCTGCCGCAACTGGGTCAGTTTGGAATTCACCGCGTCAATAACCGTCTGGGAAGCCAGAAAATCATCTTCCGGCATGGCAATGTCGAAGCTGATGTCGGGAGCCGCCAGCCGCCCTTTCATTTTCAGCAAAACGTTGAACGGAATTTTCTGTTTCGAGGCTGTCCGGAGTTGTTCACTCGTTTCGTTCGCAATCAGGTTCGAGGGCGTCGCCGTGGTCTGATAAACGGCGGTAATGTCGAGTTGCGCCCGTAGCGGATCGCCCGTCCAGGTGATGAAGCTGCCTTTCTGGATCGAAAACTTGCGTTTCAATACCTCATACGTCAACGAATATTCACCCTCGGTTACATCATACCGACCCAGCAGCGAAATCGCTCCACTCTGGCTGATGCCGACGTTCAACTGGGCATTGCCTCTGATGCGCAGGTTATCCCCGTTGAGTTCATCCACCACAATCGTAATCTCCGATTTCTCATTGGCTTCCAGACTCAGATCAATCTGGGCGTTGTTCAGTTCGCGGAAGGCCATGCGGGGCAGGGTTGTATCCGGTTTAATCGCTACCAGGTATTTGCGCAACGCCAGCGTGTCTTTGTGATCAATGAACGTAACGATTTCTCGCGCTTCGTTTACGGTCGAACTCTGGTCGGGCAGCACCAGCGTCACCTTGCTGCCGTCTTCCAGTTTGATTGACCCGTTAATGGTCGGGCTGGTGCCGGCCCCGCGAATGTTCAGATTAGCACTCATGGCCGCATTGCCGTACGCCAGATCGTTGTCTTTCCGGGTAGCGTTCAGGACCTGAAATTTATCGGCCCTGATGTTCAGGTTGTAGGCCACATCCGGTAGTTTCCGAATCATGATGGTTCCGTTCGTGGTCAGTGAGCGGTTCTGGGCGTCGCGGATGCTGAAATCCTGGAACGTGATGGTTTTTTCGTTAAACCGGATGGTTTCGTCGTCAATCCGGTACGTGGCATTCAGGTACGCGATGTTGAAAGCCAGCGAATCGAACGACAGGGACCCGTTCATCTTGGGTTGTTCGATCGAACCGTTCACATCAACCTCTCCGCGCAACTGACCGCTGGCCTGCCGCAACTGCCCGAAACTGAAGGCTTCGATGGTCTGGGCGCTCAGTTCATCCAGGCTGATCTTGAAATCCAATGCGTTAGCCGGATCGGAGGCTTTGTAAAAACCCGTTACCCGCGCCCGGTTTCCCGAACCCACCAGTGCCACATCCGTCGAAATCCGCTGCTCGGTTGTGTTCTCGAATTTCGCCGTCAGATTGCCCAGCGGTTTGGCCATCACGTTCAAACTGTCGACGCTGATGTTTCCGGTAAACGACAGATTCGTCAGCACGTTGCGCAGCACCACGTCGCCGTTCAACGTCCCGCCCACCATCGTCGTATCCTGATTGGCCAGTTTTGCCATATTCGTCAGGTCGATGTTTTCAACCTTCACTTCCATTGGCGCGTTCGGCTGCGGCACAATGCTGTTCACCAGAATTTTCTGCGAACCGGTCCGGAGCGAAAACCGGTCGGCCAGAAGACCGTCTTCGCTGTACTGAATATACCCCGTGGTGTCGCTGGTCCAGCGTTGGTAATTGGTCAGCAGCCCGTCGGGATTGAACCGGAACTGATACGCCCGGTCAGCAATGGCCAGATTGCCGGACAAACCGTACCACGCCCGGCCCGTCGAGTCGTCCGACTCAATTTCGAACCACAGCCGGTTTTTGACCGCTTCCGCATTCAATTTGGTGACGTTCAGTTTG
This sequence comes from Larkinella bovis, assembly GCF_042655385.1. NCBI lineage: Bacteria > Pseudomonadati > Bacteroidota > Cytophagia > Cytophagales > Spirosomataceae > Larkinella > Larkinella bovis. The sequence continues at coordinate 176,740 of NZ_JBHSMA010000004.1, forward strand.
ATCCCGCTCGCGTTGGCGGCATTGACCTGGCCGGTTATGCCCAGCCGCCCGTTCAGCCCCGCCAGGTTCATCGTGACGCCCTGAATCTGCATTGTATCGTATTCGATCAACCCGGTTTTCAACGAAGCCGCAAAGGTTGTATCCCGAACGTTATCCACATAAGCCCGAAAGGTAACCGGGTCCATTTTGGTTAGCGCAGGCACAAAAGCCATCAATAGCGGGTGATGATTAACCGTCATATCGACGTTGAAACCATACGGCGGATTCACTGGTTTGTACGTCAGATCCGGCAGTTGGATGTATTTGCTGAACTCGCCAATGGCAATATCGCCCAGCCGCGTATAATCGAATTGCCCATCGAGTTTCATCGTGGCAAACGGAAGTTTAGCCTCCACGATTTTCCGAACGCCATCGACATCGGTTTTGACGTAAAACGAATCGAGGGGATACGTGCCCCCGTCGTACCGCACCACGGTTTCGCGGGCAACCAGAATCCCGACCGGTTTGGCCGGATCGGTAGACGCAAAATCAAACCGCATTTTTCCTTCGAGGCTCAGCGGGTCTTTGTACAGTTTCAGTTGGGTGAGATCCAGTTTCTCAATCGCCAGCCCGCCCCGCACGCTGGGAAAGTCCTGGAGCAAACCGACCTGCGTGTTCAGTGCCAGTCGGGCATTCGGATCATCCAGCGTGCTGCGCATTTGCAGCGTTCCTTCGGCCAGTCGGCCTTCGCCCTCAAAATTCTGGTAATTATAGCCCATCAACTCGGCCTGCCGGACACTAAGCCGGAAAGCGGTTTCCATGGTTTTCACATCAATGCCCCGTCCATCGACCGTCGCATCCGCCGTAATGCTCCCGATGGTTCCCTGCTGCCCGAGCCAACGCCCGGCTTCAAACCGCGCCAACGCCACTTTTCCCTTATACGCCTGGTTTTTTCCCGCCACAAAACCGCGCACGTTTCCGTCAAATTCCGCATTGCCCCAGTCGGTTTGCAGCGCCGAATTGATGTTCAGGTTATCGAGTTCGCCCCGAAAACGGCCCGTCAGCCGGAGTTTTGGCGGAATGTTGAACGAGTCCGGCAGCGTGCCTTGGGGCAGCAGTTGCTGAATATCCCGCAGTTGGGTTGATCCTTCGGTCAGGTTGATGTCCATCGCCAGCCGGTTTACATCCGTCACGTTCCGCAGTTGTCCGCTCGCCCGCAGCCGGGTACCCGACAGCATGTCTACTTCGAAGGTCGGGATGCTCAGGTTCGCCAGGGTGCCGCGCATCAGCGTATTCACCCGAATGACGCCCTGCCGGTTTTCGGAAAAAGGGGGTGTGGTGGACAGAAACGGCGCCAGTTGCAGAATATCCGCAAACGCCACCCGGCTTTGTTTCAAATTGACGCGAATGCCCACCCGGTGCGCTTCGCGCGGGCGGCTGAGTTGCCCGATGGAGTCATACCGCAGAATCAGCTGGTCGCGGAGCAACGTTTGGGGCGTCTGGACATACAGCCGGGAAACGGAGGTCAACGTGTCGCTGTATACGACATCGGCATCGAGCCGCTGGAGCGTAAAACCGCTGCGATCGCGAAACTGCCCCCCGCGAAATTTCCCGGAAATCAGTTGAGGAGTGTATTGCAGGGCCTGCGCCGTTAAGGAAAAATCCCGCAGATCGAGGTTGCCGTAATCCAGCCCGGTTTTCTGTTTCGGCTGGTTCTGGTCTTCAAACCGGATACGGTTTTTCGCCAGTGCCACGCGCCCGATGCTGGCCCGCCAGCCGCCTGAGTCGTCGGTGGCCGCGGCCGTGGTTGAAGCTGGTGAACTGGCTTTTGGAGCTGCTTTGGTCAGGATGGCGGCCAGGTCCGAATTCTCCAGTTCGATGGATTTAATCCCGACGCGCTGCCCCTCCAGATAGAGGTAATCCGCATCCATCGCCAATCGTCCGACGGTGCCTTTGGTCTGAAAATCCGCTTCTTCCACCTGCACATCCCAGCGTGCCCGGCGGACCTGCCAGCTGCCCAGTTTCAGATCGAGCGTGTCGGCCGGTGCTGCGGTCGTGGGTGTTTCCGGCGTATCGATGCCTTTATAAAGCCGGGTTGTTGCCACCAGGCCATCGACAGTGACGGTTTTCAGGTGGTAGCGGGATTTGTCCACATCCGTTTCGTCGAAATTCGCGCGCAGGCTATCCACATACGCCCCCACATCGGCCCCAACGACATCATCCTTATACCGAATCCGAACGTCTTTGAGCGTAATCCCCGCCAAACTAATGTCTAACGGAGCCGCCGTTGTATCGACCGGCTGCGGAGGGCCTCCGGTATCGAAGGCGTCGATGATGTACTGGAAGTTGAACGTCGTATCGGGTAACGTACGGTTCAGGTTGACGTGCACGTTTTCCAGTTCAATCTGGTTGAGGGTGACCCGGTTTTTGAGCAAACCCAGCATGTCGAGATCGACCCGGAGTTTCTGGCCCGCCAGCAGCGTGTCGCCTTTGGGCGTAATGAATAAAACCTCTTCCAGCCCGATATAATCGGGGATATCGTAGGTAATCCGCCCAATCCGGAACGGGCTTTTAATTTTTCCGGCTAAATAACTATTGACCTGACGGGTTACGAATTCCTGCCCCCAGGTGGTCGTACCGACTACCCAAAGAAACCCAATCACTAGAAAAATCAGCCCCAGAATGGCCAGAAAAAAAACCGTCAGAAATTTTTTCACGTCTTTTTATTGATCTCCGGATAATCTACCGCCTTGGCACGCTTTATAAGTTAATACGACGTTTAGACGACGAATGTTGAATATAGGGTCATCTTTTGACCTAAAAAATAGGATCCGGTTGCCAGTTGCTTCAAGTTACCCAATAAACCGTCCGGAACAGAATTATGTTATCGTGACGTTCCATCCGGTCACGCTTTACTTCGAAAAAACGCCTTTGGCAATCAAATACGGAATAATCAGCCAGAGCAGGCCTTTGATGAGAAAGAAGAGAAAGCCCAGCCAGCCAACGCGCTTGAGCCATATTTTAAACCGGTTGTTCATGGTATAGCGCTGCCGTTGGGTCAATGCCGTGGAAGGATGCGTTTCTGACTAGGTTCATTCATCAAAGTTAACCAACCAGCCGATCAATGAAAACCGTCTCCTGGTTTTTAAGGGTACTGGTGCAGAAACCGCACCGCGCCAAACCCATTTAACCCTAAATTTAGTTCATAAAATACTATTTCGTCCGTTTTATACCTTCCAACTGCCGGCCGAAAAACAGTCCATTGCCCTTCCGGCTGGTGGTGTTGAAAATGGACGCAAATGGGTGATTCATCCATCGCCTTTACCGGGCCGTCCGGGGCGGGTTGTTCATTTAATGGCTCGGATTTTTCAGAAAAAACAACGCCCGATGTGTACGACTTCCGCCATAAATCATTAACCTTAAACGATTAAACTCCTCAATCATTCCTAGCCATTGCTTAAACCCGTTAACCATGAAAAAAGACGAACATTTTGCGGAATCGAACAGCCGTCGTGAGACCCTGAAAAAAATAGGTTTTGGCTCCGGGGCCGGTTTGCTCGGTTTGTTCGGCGGCCTGTCCTCCGCCGAAGCCCGCGAACGCCAGGGCACGCCCTCCTACGCGAAAGCCATGCCGCCCGTCAAGATCAAATCCGTCAAAGCCATTGCGACGGCTCCGCAGGGCTCCAACCTCATCGTTGTCAAGGTCGAAACCACCGAACCCGGTTTATACGGTTTAGGTTGCGCCACCTTCACACAACGGGCCGCCGTTGTCGTGGTCGCCATCAATACGTACCTCAATGAATTCTGCGTCGGCAAGGATGTCGATAACATCGAGGACATGTGGCAATCGGCCTATGTCAGTTCCTACTGGCGGAACGGGCCGGTTTTGAACAACGCTCTTTCCGGGCTGGATCAGGCGCTGTGGGACATCAAGGGCAAGCGGGCCAACATGCCGGTTTATCAATTGCTGGGCGGGAAAGCCCGGTTTGCCATTCCGTGCTACACCCACGCGGGCGGCAACACGCCCGAAGCAGCCGCCGAAAGTGTCAAGAAATTCATGGAACAGGGTTACAGGCACATCCGGATTCAACAGGGTGGCTACGGAGCCGTTGGCGCCAATGCCGCGAACACCCAGCCCGATTTCAAAGCGGCCAATTTTGGTGGGGCCACCGACAACTACATGAACGAACAGATGTACCTGAAATCGGTGCCGAAAATGTTCGAAGTGGTACGCAAACAGTGCGGTGACGAGGTCGAGCTGCTGCACGACATCCACGAGCGGGTGCAGCCCATCGACGCGATCAACATGATCAAAAAACTGGAAGATTACCGCCCGTTCTTCATCGAAGATCCGTTTTCACCCGAAAACATGAAGTGGTTTGCCCAATTGCGGCAGGCCACGTCGGTGCCAATTGCGATGGGTGAACTGTTCAACAACATCAACGAATTCAAGGAGCCGATGGCCAATCAGTGGTTCGATTTCATCCGGATTCACGTTTCGCAGATCGGTGGAATTACGCCCGCGATGAAAGTCGCGCGGCTGGGCGAGTGGTTCAACGTCCGCACGGCCTGGCACGGCCCCGGCGATGTTTCGCCGGTCGGTCACGCGGCCCACGCGCATATCGACCTGGCGGTCTGGAATTTCGGCATTCAGGAAGCGGTTCAGTTTTCGGACAAAATGAAAGAAGTGTTCAGCGGTTGTCCCACCATGAACAAAGGCTATATGTCGGTCAACGAGGTTCCGGGGCTGGGCGTGGACATCAACGAAAAAGAAGCGGCCAAATATCCCATTACCACCAAGTCAAACTGGCAGGTCCGAAAAGCCGACGGAACCATTATCCGGCCCTAAACGGTGAGTAAGTTGGACTCCATAACCTCTTTTAAAGAAAGATTCTTTAAAAGAGGTTCGTTTAGCCTTGTACTTTTCCCTATGAACAACCCCAAGCAATCCGCCGACCGCCGAACATTCCTGAAATCCGCAGCAAGTCTCGGCGCAACGGGTGCCCTCGGCAGCGTGTTGCCCGCAGCGGTTCTGGCACAAAATCCATCGTTGCAGTCGCCCAATCCGGCCAACGGCCACGTTTTCCTGACCGAACCGTATCTGCAATATACCGGCCCGGGCTCGATGACCGTCATGTGGGTTGCCAACCTGCCTTCGTACAGTTGGGTCGAATACGGCGAAACGGATGCGCTGGGTCAGAAAGCGCACCGCGTGACGGACGGACTTGTGGAGGCCTACAACCGGATTAATAGAATTACGCTCACCGGGCTAAAACCAGGAACGACCTACAAATACCGGGTCTATTCCAAAGAAATCACGGACTTCAAACCGTATAAACTGACGTACGGTACTACGATCGACAGCGGTTTGCTGCGCTTCACCACACCCAACGAGCAGGGCGATAGCGTCAGTTGCCTGGTGCTGAACGATGTGCACGACCGGCCCGAAACCATTCCGCACCTGCTGACGCTGAAGGGAAACGATCCGGTTGATTTTGTCTTTCTGAACGGCGATCTGTTCGATTTCCAGACCGACGAAAAGCAACTGATCGATCACTTGCTAAAACCGTGTTCGGCCAGTTTTGCCAAGGAAACTCCGTTCCTGTTCGTGCGGGGCAACCACGAAACCCGGGGCAAATACCGCAGCGAGATTCACCAGTATTTTGCCAATCCGGAAGGCCGAAACTATTACAGTTATACCTGGGGACCGGTTCATTTTACCGTGATCGACACGGGAGAAGACAAACCGGATGCCGAACCGGTTTACGCCGGAATCGTTGATTTTGATGCCTACCGGCAGGAACAGGCCCGCTGGGCCGATCAGGTGATGCAAAGCCCGGCCTTCAAAAAAGCCAGGTTCCGGGTGGTTTTTATGCACATCCCGACATTCTACCACAACAACTGGCACGGCCCCACGCACTGCCAGCAGTTGTTTACGCCGTTGTTCAACAAGCACAAAGTCGATCTTTGCATCAGCGGCCACACGCACAGATACGGCGTTCACGAACCGGTGGCCGGTCAGCATAATTATCCGGTCATTATTGGCGGAGGGCCGAAAGATGGCAACCGGACCCTGATGAAACTCAAAGCCAATCGGAAAGAACTGCACCTGAGCATGCTACTCGACGACGGCAAAGAAGTGGGTTCATATCACTTGACGGCCAAACGATAGACGGTTTCGAGCCTGAAGAAATCTGGGTACCTGCTGATACCTGTTGGCGTTTTGACAATCGGTATCAGCGGGCACACCATTTGTTTGGCTGCTTTCTGCATGATCAGGCCGTTAACGCATCCGTTTAAAACCGACTTGTTGCCCTCCTGCAAATTCACCCCGACGAACACCTTTCATGACTTACTGATTATCCACGCTTTGATGAAGTGAAATCTTAACACGCTGTTTCTCGCGGCCCTGCACGAGTTCAAAATCGTATTTCCCCTGCGGAAGCTGGAACAACACCTGCTGCATGCCGTCGGCATAAGCTTTGTTATCGATCAGTTTCCGGACTTCCCGCCCCGCTTCATCAAAAACCGCCAGCGTGATAGCTGCACTGCCTTTTGTGGCGAAATCCAGCACGTAAGCGCCCCGGTCGGGGTGTTTCCAGAGATCAATGTAGCCGGTCCGAAAATCGGGCGCGTAGCTGTAAAAACCGGTCGGGTACGCCGGTTTCCGGATGCCCATCTTACTTAAACCCGCCCAGAGCTCCGGCGTTTTTTCGCCCAGTTTCCAGAGCAGACCAGAGCGGTAATTTTCCATCATGACCACAATCGGCCCCTGATCGATGGCCAGGTACTGGTTGGAATACCAGTTCAGCCCCTTGTTGTAGGCATCGTAAAAACCGTAGGGCCCAAACAGGCGGCTCCCTTCGCGCAGGTACAGATTCCGCAATACCTGCATCGAGTAATAGGGCGTGTACGGAAAAGCCGACAAAGCCGCCGTCGGGCTGATCGTGCCGTTGTCGTTCGTGGGCGAATGGGCGTCGTAGAAATTGTAATCGTCGCTGGCCGTCAGCCCCCAGTTACCGGGGCCGTAACCAAACATGGCCTGGCGCGGTTGCAGGCAATGGGCCCGGTTGATGAGCGTATGATGGAGGTTCTGCTGCCAGTAATTGGTCTGTTCGTCCTGCATCAGTCGCGGATCAAGGCTCAGGTACGAATAATGCGTGAAGAACAGCGGCCCGCCCATTGGAAAACCAAGCGGCAGTTTGTAACCGAAATACGTCTGGTTGTTGGCATAATGGTCACTTTGCTTGTAGGTATTCTGGTAAACTTCCGGTTTGATGGCATGCGTCGGCGAGCCCAGCGCCAGTACGTAGGTGATGAAGGTTTCGTCATGCCCGCGAATGGCGTGGTTCATCCGCCATGCATGGTTCGGTGACCAGTGCCAGAACAGCTTGCCATCCCGCACGTACCAATCCCATTCGACCTCCCGCCAGAGTTTGTCAATCCGCTGACGCAGGTCTTTTTCGGGGGCGGTACTTCCGTCGAAATAGGTTCGGGCGCTCAGCAGACCGTTGACCAGGAAAGCCGTTTCGACCAGATCACCGCCGTTATCGTGTTCGGAAAACGGAACGACCTTGCCCGAATTTCCGTCGAGCCAATGCGGCCAGGCCCCGTGAAACCGGTCAGCTTTTTCCAGAAAACCGACCATTTTCTGCAGTTGCTGCACGGCTTCGGCCCGGGTCACCCAACGGCGGTCGGCCGCGGTTACAATTGCCATAATCCCAAAACCGGTTCCGCCGGTCGTAACAATGTTGGGCGTGGCCGTGCGCTCAGGAGCCAGTCCCGAAACCGGGTGGGCAAAATCCCAGAAGTACCGAAACGTAGCCTTCTGAACGGTTTCAAGATACTCGCTGTATTCGTTGGCCAACGGCTGCGAGCTTTCGTTCGCTGGCTGGGCAAAACCGGGCGTCAGCCAGCCCGTAATCCAGAAAAGGAACAGTACTTTTTGGTGGAATTTCATACGCGCATCAGACTAAAGGGAACAACTCATTCATCATAGGGTAGGACTTTGGAACGCCAGCTTTTTCAGCCCTTGTTTTACTTCAGGGGCACTCATCACCAGTTTCCAGAGCAGTTGCGATCGGTGGTTTTCGATCATTACGATGATCGGTCCCTGATCGATCGCCAGAAAAGAATCGGCAAACCAGATGGTGGAAAGATTGAAGGCATCGACAAAACCGTAGTTCCGCCAGATTCGATGCCCTAGTTTGTCGTAGAAAAACCGCAGAGCCCGCATCGACTCGGTCGGCGTATACGGAAAAGCCGACAAAGCCGCCGTCGGGCTGATCGTGCCGTTGTCGTTGTTCGGTTCGTGGGCCGCATACCCGTTCGGATCATCGCTGGCGGTCAGGCCCCAGCAATTCGCGCCATAACCGCTGAATTTCCCCGGATTTGCCAGGCAATACGCATAGTTGATCCGCGAATGAGCCGTATTCTGCTCCCAGTAATTGGCATACGCATCGCTTAAACCGCGCGGATCCAGGCCCAGAAACGAATACTGGGAGAAGAACAACGGCCCGCCATTCGCTGGCCCCAGGGGCAATCGGGTATCGTAATACCGGTTGCCATTTTTCATCGTACCGTTCTGCGCCCAGGAAGTATCGTACACGGTTTTTGAAATCGCATACTGATTCGAGGAAGCCGCCAGGACATAGGTAATCAGAGCTTCGTTCCAGCCCCGAATTGGCAGGTTCATCGCCCAGTGGTAGGTCGGCGACCAGTGCCAGTACAGATTCGTTTCGGCCCCGTTTTTAGTAAACCAGTTCCATTCCACGGCATTCCAGAGGTCGTTGATCGTTTTTCGCAGCGTTATTTCGTCGGCCTGCTGGCCGTTGAAATACTGCCGGGCTGCGAGCAAGCCCTGCATCAGGTACGAGGTTTCGACCAGATCGGCACCGTCATCCTTCTGGCTGAACGGAACGGTTTCGCCGGTGGCTCCGTTGAGCCAGTGCGGAAAAGCACCGTGGTAGGTTCGGGCTTTATTTTTCAGAAAATCCGTCATTTTCAGCAGCCGCGTAAGTCCCTCCTGCCGGGTGATGAATCGACGATTTACGGCCACCAGGATCGCCATCACGCCAAAACCCGAGCCGCCGGATGTCACCACATCACCCGATGAATTCCGCTCCCGCGCCAAGCCCGAAACCGGGTGGGCGAAATCCCAGAAGTACCTGAAGGTTTGTTTCTGGACGAGATCGAGCAGCGCCGAATCGCTCAGGACCGGAAATTTATCCGTGGTATCGATCCCGGTGACGAAGTTGACCGAGATTGAGTTATTCAGTGCTTTTTTTTGCCGCGAGAGCAGCGAGGTTTCGACATTCAGCGTATAATTCGTCAGTTCGGAGAGGTTGTTCTGCGGGATAATGACGATGGTAGTATCGTTCCTGACAAATCCGAACGTAAGCGGAATGGATTGCGAACCCGCTTTTTCGGTCAGTTTGACGGATTTTGCCACTGATTCGCGGTCAACCGGAACGGAAAAGGCAAGACGAATCGCGGGTGAGGCAGAAACCCGCGTAAAACCCAGCTGGTTGGCAGCGATTCCATCCACCTCAATCGATTCGTAATAAAAGGCGTCAGGGGTCACCTCCTCCTGCCTTGGCTGACAGGAAACCGCACTTACCCAAACAATGATGAAAATGAAGTATTTCATTGCATTCTCAGGAACAAAGATCAGGAGGTTGCCGGGCCTTGCGCTGGCATCCGGTTTATCGGAACCAACCGTCCCTGTCTCTTATTTTTCCTATATTTTCTTTTATTTTTCGCATCCCAAAGGTAGATAGTACGGTTTTATTTGGCGAAAAAGGGGCTACATCACTACTACATCATCCAGCAAAACCAAACCTGTTTTTGCCAAAAGTGGCTTTTACAACCGATGTAGATGGTTTTTTCACGGGAAAGCAACCCTTTGGCGGTTGTCGGAGTCTTCCTTTAAACCCCAACAGGAATGAAAACCGTATCCTTGCTTACGTTGGCCCTCCTTTTCAGCGACTGTCTGTGGGCACAAACACCCTGGCAGAAAACACTCGGTCTGAACCTTGTCCTTCCGCCCAACGCTCATACCCTTGAGTTTACATCGGAATGGAGTCCCACCCCGGCGTTTGCGTTGACGCTGAATGCCGGCTATACCTACAAGGCCTCTTTTCGGGGAGCGGGTAAAGTATACGACGGGGTTAAAAACCGGCAGAGTTCCGGGGCTTTCTTCAAACTGGGTGGAAGAACGTACCTGCTGAGCAGGAGAAATAAACAGCCCCGGATTAATGTATTTTTTGGGGCCCAACTGATCGGTTCGCAGTATCGCCAGACTGCCACCGTTGACGTGATCGATCCGGGCTTTTCACCCAATCCGCCGGACCCGCATCCGCACGTTAACGGTTTTCTGTGGGGGGCCGGACTTTCGGGCGGTCTAACGCTCTGGCTGGCGAAACGGGTCGCGCTGGATGGTGGGATACAGTACGGATTTCAGCCTCTGCGGACGGATTACATTGGCCGCCGGATTTTCAATTACCAACCCGGTTTTGGCCTCAGCCGATCGGGTCAGCGCGTGACGAGTCTTCAGGGCATTCTGGCGATCAAATACCGCCTGTAGACCCGCTTCCAGGTCATAAAAAAAGGCTTCCCGACGGGAAGCCTTTTTTATAAAAAATCGAATCGCTCGGATTAGAACCGGAAATGCGAGAATGCCTTGTTGGCTTCGGCCATCCGGTGGGTATCATCCTTCTTCTTCACGGCAGCGCCCTCACCTTTTGCTGCGGCTATGATTTCCGCTGCCAAACGATCAACCATGGTTTTCTCACCACGCGAACGGGCATACTTGATCAGCCATTTCATGCCTACTGATACTTTACGATCAGGACGGACTTCCGTTGGAACCTGGAAGGTTGCACCACCAACCCGGCGGCTTTTTACCTCAACTGAAGGCATTACGTTGTTCAAGGCCTTTTTCCAAACTTCCAGCCCGTTGTCGTTGGTTTTTTTCTCAACCAACGCCAGAGCGTCATAGAAGATGGAGTACGACAGGCTCTTTTTGCCTTCGTACATGAGGTTATTTACAAATTTCGTTACCAGCGTCTCCTTGAATTTCGGATCGGGTAAAACGTATCTTTTCTTTGGTTTTGCTTTTCTCATGATCTTCAGATGATGAATCTTACTCTAAGCGTTGTGCATCATTAGCAACGCTCAGTTCCTCTTCAGGAGCGATTATTTTTTCTTTTTAGCGGGTGCTCCTTTGGTTGGTGCCGCTACCTGACCCGGTTTCGGGCGTTTCGCGCCGTATTTCGAGCGAGCCTGTTTCCGACCGTTTACACCGGCCGTATCGAGCGCACCGCGAACGATGTGATACCGTACCCCCGGAAGGTCTTTCACCCGGCCACCACGAACGAGAACGATCGAGTGCTCCTGCAGGTTGTGGCCTTCGCCCGGAATGTAGGCGTTCACTTCTTTGCCGTGTGACAAACGCACACGGGCGACTTTACGCAAAGCCGAGTTTGGCTTTTTGGGAGTGGTCGTGTACACACGCGTACACACGCCACGGCGTTGTGGGCAAGAGTCCAGCGCCGGTGACTTCGACTTGAAAGTCAGCTTTTCACGGCCCTTGCGTACTAATTGTTGTATCGTAGGCATTGTATCAGAATGGGTATTACTACAGTCCTCTGGAAAATTAGGAGTGCAAAATTAGCTAAATCGGATGGAAAACCAAAATACTGACAGAATTATTTCACGAATACCGTTGGCTATGACGGTTTTAGGCTTCACCGATGGGCCCGCCAAACTGCGTTGGAAACCGGAAAGCGTCCTCGGCCCCATTGATGCTACCGTAGGCATCCTCAAATTTCCGGATGTTGTCCTTCAGGGCCGTTAGCAGGCGTTTGGCGTGCTCGGGAGTCAGAATAATCCGCGACTTTACTTTCGCCTTCGGAATCCCGGGCATCAGTCGAATGAAATCGATGATAAATTCGCTGTTGGAGTGCGCGATCATGGCCAGATTGGCGTAGATTCCTTCCGCAATCTCTTCCGTCAACTCGACATTGATCTGGTTGTCCTGATCAGATAATTGGTTTTCCATCTTTTTGTTTTCTTAAAATCAAACCTGTAAAACCGGCTACGGTTTCCCGTAGTTCCCCGACAAGGGGCGGTTAATTTTCAAGCAAACCCGCTAATCTGTCAAACAATACGGTGACGGTCGATGGCTTGAAAGTTATTTTTAAGGCAAAACAGGGTCAGACCTTCCGGCCTGACCCTGTTCGCGCCTATGGACTTACCGGTTGTTAAACCGTTTCGCGTCGTTTAGACCGCGTGAATTTCTCACGGGTTTCCACAAACGTTTCGTATTCCTCTTTCGAATTGACGATGATGTTGTTGTACCGCCGGGCCCCCGTACCAGCCGGGATCAGGTGGCCAACCAACACGTTTTCTTTCAGCCCTTCGAGGTAATCGGCTTTACCACGGATCGAAGCTTCGCTCAATACCTTGGTCGTTTCCTGGAACGAAGCCGCCGACAGGAAGCTTTCCGTACCCAGCGATGCCTGCGTAATCCCCTGCAGCGTCGGTTGTGAAACCGCCGGCATGGCATCCCGCACCTGCACCAGCTTCATATCCCGGCGTTTCAGGCTTGAGTTTTCATCGCGCAGACGACGAACGGAAATGATCTGACCGGCTTTCAGCGTGTCTGAATCGCCCGGATCGGTTACGACTTTCATGTTCATGATCTTGTCGTTTTCGTTCCGGAACGTCCATTTATCCACCGACTGCATATCGAGGAAGATCGTATCGCCCGCATCCATGATCTCAACTTTCTGCATCATCTGACGAACGATCGCTTCGATGTGCTTGTCGTTGATTTTCACACCCTGCAGACGGTAAACTTCCTGAATTTCGTTCACCAGGTATTCCTGAACAGCCGTGGGGCCTTTGATCGACAGAATATCCGACGGCGTGATGGCGCCATCCGACAGCGGGTCACCCGCCCGGACGAAGTCGTTGTCCTGCACCAGAATGTGTTTCGACAGCGGTACCAGGTATTTCTTTCTGGTGCCGTCTTTCGACTCGATATAGATCTCACGGTTACCCCGTTTGATGGTACCGTACGTAACGACACCGTCGATTTCGCTAACGACCGCCGGGTTCGACGGGTTCCGCGCTTCGAACAATTCCGTTACCCGCGGCAGACCACCCGTAATATCGCGGGTTTTACCCACGTTACGGGGAATCTTCGCTACCGGCTGACCGGCTTTGATATCCTGGCCATTTTTCACGACCAGACGGGCGCTTACCGGCAGGTTATACCCTTTTTCGGTCGTATCTTCCAGCAGGGTGCTGGTGCCTTTGACCACAATAGCCGGGTTTTTGGTTTTATCGCGGCTTTCGATGATCACCATTTCCTGGAAGCCCGTTTGTTCATCAAACTCTTCGCGGTAGGTAATGGCTTCTTCGATCGCTTCAAACTCCACCGTACCCGTCAATTCCGACAAAATAACGGCATTGTACGGATCCCAGGCGCAAAGCTCATCGCCTTTTTTAACCAGGACATTTTCTTTAACCCGCAGGAAAGCACCATACGGTACGTTGTTGCTGATCAGGACCAGATTCGGGTTCGCCGGATCAACGATCTTGATTTCGCCGGAACGTCCCATGACGACCGTAATCGGGTTGCCTTCGTTATCAACCGACTCAACCGTCCGCATTTCTTCGAACTGCACCAGACCGTCGAATTTAGCCCGGATCGACGCATCGACCGCGATGTTGGACGCCGTACCACCCACGTGGAAAGTACGAAGCGTCAACTGCGTTCCCGGCTCACCGATGGATTGCGAAGCAATTACCCCCACGGCTTCACCGATATCGACCATCCGCCCCGTGGCCAGGTTCCGGCCGTAACATTTCGCACAAACCCCTTTCTTGGACTCGCACGTCAACACCGACCGGATTTCAACGGTTTCGATGCTGGTTTCGTCGATGGCAGCCGCAATTTCTTCGTTGATTTCGCTACCACCAGCCACAATCAGTTCCTTGGTCAACGGATTGTAGATATCATGCACCGTCACCCGGCCCAGAATCCGTTCCGACAGCGGTTCAACGATATCCTCGTTGTCTTTCAAGGCCGAGATCTGCAGCCCCCGCAGCGTACCGCAATCATCTTCTGTAATGATTACATCCTGCGCTACATCGTGCAGACGGCGGGTCAGGTAACCGGCATCGGCCGTTTTCAAAGCCGTATCGGCCAACCCTTTCCGCGCACCGTGCGTCGAGATGAAGTACTCGAGTACGTCCAGCCCTTCCTTAAAGTTCGACAGAATCGGGTTTTCGATGATCTCACCCACCGAACCTTGCAGGTTCTTCTGTGGTTTGGCCATCAAACCCCGCATACCGCCCAGCTGACGAATCTGTTCGCGCGATCCCCGGGCACCCGAGTGCATCATCATGAAGATCGAGTTAAAGCCCTGCTGATCGGCTTCCAGCTGCTTCATCAGGGTTTCCGTGATCCGGCTGTTGACGCGCGTCCAGATGTCGATCACCTGGTTATACCGCTCGTTTTCCGTAATCAGACCCATCAGGTAGTTATTCCAGACGCCTTCCACTTCCTGCTTGGCTTCCCCAATCAGTTGTTCTTTCGCATCCGGCACTTTCACATCGCTCAACCCGATGGACAAACCGCCTTTGAAGGCCATCTGGAAACCGAGTTCTTTGATATCGTCGAGGAACTGTGCGGTTTTTGAACCACCCGAGATCTTGAAGATATACGAAATGATCTGCTGGAGTTTTTTCTTCGTCAGCAGTTCGTTGATATAACCCACTTCTTCCGGCACCGACTGGTTGAACAACACCCGACCGGCGACGGTTTCGATAATTTTCGTTTCGAGCTCGCCTTTCTCGTTCCGAACCTTCGTCCGAACCTTGATATTGGCGTGCTTCGATACTTTCTTTTCGTTGATACCGATGATCACCTCATCCGCCCCGTAGAACGTCATGCCTTCACCCGCAATCGGGTATTCCGGGGTGCTCTTACGACCTTTCGTTACGTAATACAGCCCTAACACCATGTCCTGCGAGGGTACGGTGATCGGGGCACCGTTGGCCGGGTTCAGGATGTTATGCGATGCCAGCATCAGCATGGAGGCTTCCAGAATGGCTTCCTGCCCGAGCGGAACGTGTACGGCCATCTGGTCACCGTCAAAGTCGGCGTTGAAAGCCGTACAGACGAGCGGGTGCAGCTGGATCGCTTTTCCTTCGATCAGTTTCGGCTGGAACGCCTGAATACCCAACCGGTGCAGCGTTGGAGCCCGGTTCAGCAGAACGGGGTGTCCTTTCAGTACGTTTTCCAGAATGTCCCAGATAATTGGGTCTTTCCGGTCAACGATTTTCTTGGCTGACTTTACGGTTTTTACAATACCGCGTTCGATCAGTTTCCGGATAATGAACGGTTTGAACAATTCAGCCGCCATATCTTTCGGCAAACCGCACTCGTGCAGTTTCAACTCCGGACCCACGACGATAACCGAACGACCGGAGTAGTCAACCCGCTTACCGAGCAGGTTTTGACGGAACCGTCCCTGTTTCCCTTTCAGCATATCGGAGAGAGATTTCAGAGCCCGGTTTCCTTCCGAACGAACGGCGTTCACTTTCCGCGAGTTGTCAAACAGCGAATCGACCGCTTCCTGCAACATCCGTTTTTCGTTCCGCAGAATCACCTCCGGCGCCTTGATCTCGATCAGGCGCTTCAGACGGTTATTCCGGATAATCACCCGGCGGTACAGATCGTTCAAATCGGAAGTGGCAAAACGGCCCCCATCCAGCGGAACAAGCGGACGCAGTTCCGGCGGAATCACCGGCACCATCCGGATCACCATCCATTCCGGCCGGTTTTCGACGCGGGTGTTGGCATCCCGGAAGGCTTCCACCACTTTCAGGCGTTTCAGAGCCTCGGCTTTGCGTTGTTGCGATGTATCGGTCGCAGCCGCGTGACGCAGGTTGTACGATAATTCGTCCAGATTGACCCGCGACAGCAGGAGTTCGAGCGCTTCAGCGCCCATTTTCGCAATGAATTTCTGCGGATCCGAATCCGGCAGCAGTTGGTTACCACTCGGCAGTTTATCGACAATATCCAGGTATTCGTCTTCCGTCAGGAAGTCCAGATCCTGAATGCCATCTTCGCCTTTGATCCCCGGTTGAACGACGACGTAGCGTTCGTAGTAGATAATCTGGTCGAGCTTTTTCGTAGAAAGACCGAGCAGGTATCCAATTTTATTAGGAAGGCTCCGGAAATACCAGATGTGTGCCACTGGAACAACCAGTTCAATGTGACCCATCCGTTCCCGACGCACTTTCTTCTCCGTCACTTCGACCCCACAGCGATCGCAGATAATGCCTTTGTAGCGAATACGTTTGTATTTACCACAATGACACTCCCAGTCTTTAACTGGCCCGAAGATTCGCTCACAGAACAAACCGCCCATCTCAGGCTTGTAAGTCCGGTAATTGATGGTCTCCGGTTGCGTCACTTCACCATACGAACTCTCCAGAATGGACTCGGGCGAGGCCAGGCTGATCAGCACTCTGGAAAAGTCGCTGTTGAGCTTCTTATTCTTTTTGAATGACATTGGATGGAGTTTTATTGGGTGAAAATATTCTTATAGCCGCTTTTCACCCACCGACAGGCTCGCCGGTGGGTGGAAAAACCGGCTGTTGTTAATCCATCGTAACCTCAAGGGCCAGACCGCGCAATTCGTGCACCAACACGTTGAACGATTCCGGGATGTTGGGTTTCGGCAGGTTTTCGCCTTTTACGATGGCTTCGTAGGCTTTGGCCCGGCCCACCACGTCATCGGATTTCACGGTCAGGATTTCCTGGAGAATGTGCGAGGCCCCGAAGGCTTCGAGCGCCCAAACCTCCATCTCACCAAACCGCTGACCACCGAACTGCGCCTTACCACCCAGCGGTTGCTGCGTAATGAGGGAGTACGGCCCAATCGAACGGGCGTGCATTTTATCGTCAACCAGGTGACCGAGTTTCAGCATGTAGATAACACCGACCGTAACCGGCTGATCGAAACGCTCACCCGACAGACCGTCGTACAGGTATGTCCGGCCAAACGAGGGCAGACCAGCGGCATCCAGTTCAGCGACCACCTGCTCTTCGGTTGCTCCGTCGAAAATCGGCGTCGCATACTTGCGACCCAGTTTCAGACCGGCCCAGCCCAGAACGGTTTCGTAAATCTGACCGAGGTTCATCCGGGAAGGTACACCGAGCGGGTTCAGTACGATATCCACCGGCGTTCCGTCTTCGAGGAACGGCATGTCTTCGTCCCGAACAATCCGGGCCACAACCCCCTTGTTTCCGTGACGACCGGCCATCTTGTCACCCACTTTCAGCTTCCGCTTCTTGGCCACGTAAACTTTCGCCAGTTTCACGATACCCGCCGGCAGTTCATCCCCGACTTCGAGCGTAAACCGTTCGCGTTTGAAGCGGCCGGTGATTTCGTTCCGACGGTTGTTGTAATTCTTGACCATCTGCGTCAACAGCTTGTTGGTATGCGGATCGTCAGTCCAGCCTTCGATCAGCAAATCGCCCAAGAGGTTAACTTCTTCCGGTACGGAGTAGCTACTTTCGTCGCGGTACGAGTTTTTATCCGGGAACAGGTTATCCGTGATGTTTTTCCGGGTAAACTTAACGCCCTTGCTCGTAATGTTGTCACCGAACTTGTGGTTGATGCCCTGCGACGTTTTGCCTTCCAGCAAGGCCGTCATCTTGTTGATCATCTTCTCACGAACACCGACCAACTCCCGGCTGTAGCGTTTCATCAACGCCTTGATTTCATCCTTATGCTTCGAACGCTCGTCTTTATTCGGACGCGAGAACAGTTTGGTATCGATCACGACCCCTTTCAGCGACGGCGGTGCTTTCTTGGAAGCATCCTTCACGTCACCGGCTTTGTCGCCAAAGATGGCACGGAGCAGTTTTTCTTCCGGCGTCGGATCGCTCTCCCCTTTCGGCGTAATCTTACCGATCAGGATATCGCCTTCCTTCACTTCCGTACCAACCCGCACAATACCGTTCTCGTCGAGGTTCTTCACGGTTTCTTCCGAAACGTTCGGAATTTCCGCTGTCAGTTCCTCTTCACCGCGTTTGGTATCGCGTACTTCCAGTTCGAACTCTTCGATGTGGATCGAGGTGAAGATATCTTCGCGGACAACGCGCTCCGAAATCACAATCGCATCCTCAAAGTTATATCCCTGCCAGGGCATGAAGGCCACCTTCATGTTCCGACCCAGGGCCAGCTCGCCACCTTCCGTTGCGTAGCCTTCGCAAAGCGGTTCGCCTTTCTTCACCTTCTGCCCTTTCAGCACCATTGGCTTCAGGTTGATGCAGGTATCCTGGTTCGTCCGGCGGAACTTGATCAGATCGTACGTTTTCAGATCGTCGTCGAAGCTCACCAGCCGCTGATCGTCGGCCAGATCGTAGCGAACCACGATTTTGGTCGAATCCACAAACTCGATCACCCCGTCTTCTTCGGCAATTACCAGCGCGCGGGAATCGATGGCAACGCGTCCTTCCAGACCCGTTCCGACGATTGGCGCCTGCGGCCGCAACAGCGGAACCGCCTGCCGTTGCATGTTCGATCCCATCAAGGCCCGGTTGGCATCATCGTGTTCCAGGAACGGAATCATCGAAGCGGCCACCGAAACGATCTGGTTCGGTGCAATGTCCATATACGTGACACTCGTCGGTTCCGACATCGGGAAGTCCCCTTCAAAGCGTGACTTGATGCGGTCTCCCAAAATCGTTCCCGCCTTATCGACCTGCGTATTGGCCTGGGCGATGTAGTGCGTATCTTCTTCTTCGGCCGTCAGGTACTTCACCGGTTGATCCTGGGCAACCTGTCCACTGTCAATAATCCGGTACGGAGTTTCGATGAAGCCCATGCTGTTTACTTTGGCGTAAACGCAAAGCGACGAAATCAGACCGATGTTCGGACCTTCCGGCGTTTCAATCGTACACAGACGACCGTAGTGCGTATAGTGAACGTCACGCACCTCAAAACCGGCCCGCTCCCGCGACAGACCACCGGGCCCGAGTGCCGACATCCGACGCTTGTGCGTCACTTCGGCCAGCGGGTTCGTCTGGTCCATGAACTGCGATAGCTGGTTGGTTCCGAAGAACGAGTTGATCACCGAGGACAGTGTCCGGGCGTTGATCAGATCGACCGGTTTGAAATCTTCGTTATCGCGAACGTTCATCCGCTCCTTGATGGTGCGGGCCATCCGCGCCAGACCGACGCCAAACTGGGCGTACAATTGCTCCCCTACCGTCCGGACGCG
The DNA here is from genome assembly GCF_042655385.1 of Larkinella bovis. Classification (NCBI taxonomy): domain Bacteria; kingdom Pseudomonadati; phylum Bacteroidota; class Cytophagia; order Cytophagales; family Spirosomataceae; genus Larkinella; species Larkinella bovis. The sequence continues at coordinate 196,030 of NZ_JBHSMA010000004.1, forward strand.
CCGGTTGCTCAGGTGGTCAATGTCATCAACAACCGCTTTGGAGTTGATCAACCCGATCAGGTATTTCACGATGGATACGATATCCTCCGTGGTCAACACCTTCGTATCGGCAGCAACATCCAGTCCCAGTTTCTTATTAATCCGGTACCGGCCAACATCACCGAGGTCATAGCGTTTGTCCGAGAAGAACAAGCTCTGGATAATCTCGCGGGCGGTTTGCTCGTCCGGGGCTTCCGTGTTCCGGAGTTGCCGGTAGATTTGCTCCACGGCTTCTTTCTCCGAGTTGGAGCTATCTTTTTGCAGCGTATTATAAATGATGTTATAATCCGCCACATTCATATCTTCCTTGTGCAGGATAATCGATTTCTGACCGGAATCGGTGATGGTATCCAGGTGGTCAGCCGTAATGACTGAATCCCGCTCCATCAATACCTCGTTCCGGCTGATCGAAACGACTTCTCCCGTATCCTCATCCACAAAATCCTCCGTCCATGTCCGCAGAACCCGGGCTGCCAACCGACGACCCACCACTTTTTTCAGGTTGGCCGGTGTTGCCGGTATTTCTTCGGACAGGCCGAACAGGTCCAGGATTTCCTTATCCGAGCCAAAGCCAATGGCACGCAGCAGGGTCGTTACCGGAAATTTCTTCTTCCGGTCGATGTAGGCGTACATGACGTTGTTGACGTCGGTCGAGAATTCAATCCAGGATCCTTTGAACGGAATAATCCGGGCGGAATACAATTTCGTACCGTTGGTGTGCTTGCTCATGGAGAAGAACACGCCCGGTGAACGGTGCAACTGCGAAACAATCACCCGTTCTGCGCCGTTAATGACGAACGACCCTTTCGCCGTCATGTACGGAATGTTTCCCAGAAATACTTCCTGCTCGATGGTTTCGAAGTCTTCGTTATCGGCATCGTTGCACGAAAGCCGCAATTTGGCCTTCAGCGGTACCGAATACGTCAGACCCCGGTCAATACATTCGTCAACGGAGTATTTCGGCGGGTCAACCGAATAATCAATAAACTCCAGCACAAAATTTTCGCGGGAGTCTGAAATCGGGAAATTTTCTTGAAAAACTTTAAACAAACCTTCTTTCGAACGATTATCAGAAGGGGTGTCTAACTGAAAAAAATCTTGGAAAGATTGTATCTGAACATCCAAAAAATCCGGATATTCGATCACTGGTTTGATTTTCGCAAAGCTTATACGCGTGGTTGTTTTCGTAGCCAAGACCTCGTTGCGTTTAGTTATAGTGATCGATAGTAACTCGTCCGTATATTGATATACAAAAAGTATATAATTGGGCGTAAACGGACAACGTAATATACGGGGAAATAGTTTATTTTTCCCCGTTTGTACAGCGCAAAACTCCCCAAACAGGAAAAGACCTGACTGAGGTCAGGCCTATTCCTGGGGGAGAAAGTAAGACCCTAAGCAGGGTTATTTAACTTCTACTTCTGCTCCGGCTTCTTCCAGTTGCTTGCGCAGCGCTTCGGCTTCGTCTTTGGCAACACCTTCTTTTACCGGTTTCGGAGCTGTATCGACCAATTCTTTGGCTTCTTTCAGGCCCAGACCCGTCAGGTCTTTCACCAGTTTCACAACGGCCAGTTTGCTGGCACCAGCGGCTTTCAGGATCACGTCGAAGGACGTTTTCTCGGGAGCAGCGGCAACTTCATCACCACCACCTGCACCACCAGCTACCATTACCGGAGCCGCAGCAGCCGGCTCAATACCGTATTCGTCTTTCAGAATAGCAGCCAGTTCGTTAACTTCTTTTACCGTCAGGTTGACAAGCTGCTCTGCGAACGCTTTCAAATCTGCCATTTTCGTATTCTTGATTAGATTGTTACAAAATTGATTAAAAAAATGTATTGCAAGCCAGATGGCGAGCGATTAAGCCGCTTCGCGCTCCGACAGTGTTTTGAGGATACCGGCCAGTTTGTTGCCACCACTCTGCAGACCCGAAATAACGTTCTTGGCAGGTGATTGCAACAGGGCAATAACGTCACCAATAAGTTCCTGCTTGCTTTTCAGCGTCAACAGGGTTTCCAGTTGATCAGCACCGATGAACAGGCTGTAGTCAACCGAAGCACCTTTCAGCTTCAGCTTATCGTTGCCAGCTTCTTTCCGGTATTGTTTGATCAGCTTGGCCGGTACTTTGCCCGACTCGGCGTGAAACATTACCCCCGAAAATCCTTTCAATACCGTATCATCGAAAGACGTATAGTCAGTATCCAGCGTTTCCAGAGCTTTCCGGATCAGCGTGTTCTTCACCACCACATATTCGATACCCTGGTCGAAGCACATCCGACGCAGTTTGTTTACTTCGGCAACCGACATGCCACTGGCATCGGTGATATAGAAGTAGGGAACTGTTTTGAACTTCTCACTCAGTTCCTCGATAATCGCTCCTTTTTCTTCCCGTGTCATGTTACAGTCCGGAAACCGTCGTTTTATCAATTACTACACTCGGACTCATTGTGCTCGACAAATGAATCGTTCTTACATACGTACCTTTCGAAGACGAAGGCTTCAGGCGCAGCAGGGTTGCAATAATTTCCTGTGCGTTTTCGGCCAACTTATCCGGTGCGAACGATACCTTGCCAATGCTGGTATGAATGATCCCGAATTTATCAACTTTGAAGTCGATTTTACCGGCTTTCACTTCCCGAACCGCTTTGCCCACTTCCGGCGTTACCGTACCCGATTTCGGGTTTGGCATCAAACCGCGGGGACCCAGTACGCGACCCAGCTTCCCTACTTTCGCCATGACGTTCGGCATCGTGATGATGACATCAACATCCGTCCAGCCCTGTTCGATTTTGGTAATGTATTCGTCCAGACCTACATAATCAGCACCCGCTTCTTTCGCTTCGGCTTCTTTATCCGGCGTGCACAGCACCAGCACCCGAACGGTTTTACCCGTTCCGTGGGGCAAGGTGGCCACACCCCGTACCATTTGATCGGCTTTCCGCGGATCAACGCCCAACCGAACGTCAATATCCACCGAAGCGTCAAACTTCGTATATGAGATTGTCTTTAAAATCTCGGCTGCCTGCGCCAATGAGTACTCCTTCGCCGTATCGTACTTGCTCTGAGCCTCTTTTTGTTTTTTAGTCAGTTTTCCCATGATCGTCTCTGAATTCGATTGCTGAAATTAATTATCCCAGGGGGCTTTCCCCGATACCGTGATGCCCATACTCCGGGCGGTACCGGCAATCATCTTCATCGCCGACTCAACGGTGAAGGCGTTCAGATCCGGCATCTTCGTTTCGGCGATTTGCTTCACTTGATCCCAGGATACGGAGCCAACTTTGTTCCGATTCGGCTGGGCCGAAGCGGTTTTAATTTTGGCGGCCTCCATCAACAGAATGGGTGCAGGCGGTGTCTTGATGACAAAATCGAATGATTTGTCCTTGTAGTACGTGATCAGTACGGGGAGCACCATGCCCATCTTATCCTGCGTCCGACCGTTGAACTGCTTGCAGAATTCCATGATGTTCAAACCCTTGGAACCCAGCGCTGGTCCGATCGGAGGAGAGGGATTGGCTTGGCCGCCCTTCACCTGCAATTTCACGTAGCCAACTACTTCTTTTGCCATTGCTTCTGGTTTGTTACGCTAAGCCCTGCGAATGACTAGCCGTCCAGTGGGAAGCATACGACGGCGTTGTCTCGGGCATAGCCAGTTTTAATTTTCCTTTTCTACTTGTGCGTAACTCAGCTCTACAGGGGTATTTCTACCGAAAATTTTGACGACAACATTCAGCTTTTTCCGTTCGTCGAAAACTTCTTCGACGGTACCGATAAAGCCACTGAACGGGCCATCAACTACTTTAACCGATTCTCCTTTCAGGAACGAAACCGTGGGGGTAGCCACTTCCTGCGTCACCTCATCGACCTTACCCAGAATCCGGTTCACCTCCGCCTGGCGCAGCGGCACCGGGATTTTGGTTGGTCCGCTCGAATTGCCCAGAAAACCCAATACCCCGGGCATACTGGTAATCACGTGCATCACCTCTCCGTTGGAGAGATCGGCTGAAATCAAAATGTAACCCGGAAAAAAGGTCTTCTCGCGAACCCGCTTCTTTCCGTTGCGCATTTCGTAGACTTTCTCGGATGGAATCAGAATCTGTGGAACATAGTCACCCAAACCCTGTCTGGCAATTTCATTTTCCAGATACGATTTGACTTTTTTCTCCTGGCCCGAAATGGCCCGGACGACATACCATTTTATTCCGCTTTCCATCGTGATTTCGTTACGATTTGCAATTGTTACTGTCTGAAGATAAACTCAACTCACACAGCGACAATTATGACCTGGCATCAGAACGACTGATAAAATAGGTTCAGCGCGTTCTCAAACAAGAAATCGATGCCTCCTACCAGTAGTGCAAAAATCAGCGACGCTATCAAAACCAGGGTTGAGCTGGCTTGCAGATCGCTGAACTTCGGCCATGTAACATTATGCTGAACCTCCTCCCAGGAGTCTTTCAGAAATGAGGTAACCTTGTCCATCTGTGATGTGATTGGCACGGGTGGAGAGATTCGAACTCCCATCAACGGTTTTGGAGACCGCTATTCTACCCTTGAACTACACCCGTATTTAGTTAGACGAAAGAGAAAAGATGTAAGACAAAAGGTGAGAATCAGTCTTTTATCTTATCTCCTTTCTCTTTCTCCGTATTTCTCCGCTGAAACGGACTGCAAAGTTACTAAATATTCACAAAAAACAAGTGCATCCCCCGAAAGAAATGCACTTATTAGCTGATTCGTGAATTAGTCGAGGATTTCCGTTACCTGACCAGCGCCAACCGTCCGGCCCCCTTCGCGAATAGCGAAACGCAGACCTTTCTCCATGGCGATCTTGTTGATCAGCTGAACCTCGATCGTGATGTTGTCACCCGGCATAACCATCTCTACGTTGGCTGGCAGGGAAATTTCACCCGTTACGTCCGTGGTCCGGAAATAGAACTGCGGACGGTATTTGTTAAAGAACGGCGTGTGACGGCCTCCTTCTTCTTTCGACAGAACGTAAACCTCAGCTTTGAATTTAGCGTGCGGTTTTACCGAACCGGGCTTACAGATAACCATACCCCGACGGATATCGGTTTTCTCAATCCCGCGGAGCAACAGACCTACGTTGTCACCGGCTTCGCCACGATCCAGAATTTTCCGGAACATTTCAACCCCCGTTACAACGGATTTCAGGTTTTCGGCACCCATACCCAGGATCTCAACCGGCTCACCCGAGTTGATGATACCCCGCTCGATCCGGCCCGTAGCTACCGTACCCCGACCCGTGATCGAGAATACGTCTTCTACCGGCATCAGGAACGGCAGATCCGTTTGACGCGGAGGCAGCGGGATGTAGCTGTCAACGCTTTCCATCAGCTCTTCGATGGTTTTTACCCATTTAGCGTCGCCGTTCAGACCACCCAGTGCAGAGCCCTGGATAACCGGAATGTTATCGCCATCGTATTCGTAGAAGCTCAACAGCTCCCGGATTTCCATCTCAACGAGTTCCAACAATTCCGGATCGTCGACCATGTCCACTTTGTTCATGAACACCACCAGCTGGGGAACACCTACCTGACGAGCGAGCAGGATGTGCTCACGAGTCTGGGGCATCGGGCCGTCCGTAGCGGCTACAACCAGGATAGCACCGTCCATCTGAGCAGCCCCCGTAACCATGTTCTTCACATAGTCAGCGTGGCCCGGACAGTCGACGTGTGCATAGTGACGGTTTGCCGTCTGATATTCTACGTGCGAAGTATTAATGGTAATACCACGCTCTCTTTCTTCCGGTGCGTTGTCGATTGACGAGAAGTCGCGTTTTTCAGCCAAACCTTTTTCTGACAAAACTTTCGTGATGGCAGCGGTCAGGGTCGTTTTACCGTGGTCAACGTGACCAATCGTACCAATATTGACGTGCGGCTTGGAACGGTCAAAATTTTCTTTAGCCATTGTTGGAAAAGCTTAAATTGAACTGGTTAATTATTATTGTTTAAAATTTAGCCGTTTCAGAGCCGTTGAGGGGATTTGAACCCCTGACCTCTTCCTTACCAAGGAAGTGCTCTACCCCTGAGCTACAACGGCTTTTTTTACTGACTACTACGAAAAATGAATAATGTAAAATGAAAATGATTGACTCGTCACATTCACCTACACTATTCATTATCTGGAGCGGGAGACGGGGCTCGAACCCGCCACCTGAAGCTTGGAAGGCTACCGCTCTACCAAATGAGCTACTCCCGCTTATTTCGTTTAATGTCTCAGGTTTGACGTTTAATGCCTATTTATTAAACTTTACACCTCAAACGTTAAACCGGTTACTGGTGGGGAGTGGAGGATTCGAACCTCCGAAGGCGTTCGCCAGCAGATTTACAGTCTGATCCATTTGGCCACTCTGGAAACTCCCCTTTTAGCCTGAAAAACTTACTTTTTACTACTTCCAACCGGCACTTCTGCCAACGGAGTTGCAAAATTACATCCTTTTTTTGCTAAGTCAACTATTCCCTTAAAATTAATTTAGGATACTCTTGCCTGTAACCACTAAAAACCGCTCCTGACTTCCTCAGGTAGCGGCTCACAGGATCCCGAAATGCTTATAAACCAATGCCAAAACTCAGCGCCCGAACGTTCGGGCCTTTGCCGTCCTGGAACAGGGGATTCAGGTCATACTTGACAAAAAAGTTGGTGCGGGCAATACCAATATGCGCAATTAGCCCGTAACGGAAATCATTCAGGTAGAAATTGGAGTGCTGCCGTTCTTTGTTACTATCCTGCTCTTTGATTTTTGTGTAGCTATCCACCCGGTAACCCGCATACCCTCCAAAGCCCAGATGGCCCATCTTACGCCCGTTGCTGTTGTAAAAACTCAGACGCGGCACCACGGGCAGGTTCACCGAACAAACCGTCAGCTTACTCTTCCGCAAATCGCGCCCGGCGTCTGCAAATACCACCCCCTCCACGCCTTTCCGGGCAATGACATCGTTGTCGAACATGTAATTATTCCACGATACCTCCAGGCCGTAAAACACTTTCAGGGAAAGGTGTTTGCTCCGGGCCAGCGTCGGAGCCTGGCTGATGGCCAGACTGATGTAGCGGGAACCCAGGGGGCGAAGCCGGTAACTTTCGGCGGGATAATTGGCCATGGGACTTTTCTCAACGAGTGTGTTTAAGCCAATTCCTCCGCCTTCAGCACCAATTTCCCAATTGTCTTTTTTCCGCCGACGGTGGCGGTTGCGATCATTCCAGTCCGAATCCTCATCGCGGTCCGAGCGGTCGTAGCTGCGCCCTTCGGATTCCTTGATCGTTACCTGCACTTCGCCGTCTTTCTGCGTCACCACCAAAATCGTATCCTGCAAATACCGCTGCACTTTATTCTGATCGATGACAATGAACGTCTCGCCGGCCCTGACCGAATCCAGTTTCAGGCCCATATCACGGATAATCTTGTTGATGTCGTAATTGGACAGTTTCCGGATTCCTTCCTTGTCTTCCGAGTGAATCACCAGTCGGGTTTTATTCCCGAATAAAATCACCAGCGAATCGGCTTTCGACCCTTCGGGAGCGGCCCAGAGCAGGCTTCCAAAAAGCATCAGAACGGCGGTCAGTACGTATTTCATGGTTCTATTTGTTGTTTGAATTTTTTCGGAATGTGTTATACCGCAGGTTCTCGTAAGAATCACTAATCTTCTCTTTTCCTTCCTGCACTTTTTCGGTGGCTTTCGCCATCAGCGCACCGGGTTGTACGCCCATTTCTTCCCATTCGATGCGCTCACCCGCCCGGAGTTTGTTGAACTGCCGGAGCACGCGCCCGAGCCGGAATCGTTTTTTCTTCGGTTGCTCTTCACCGGTTTCCGTTAGCTCGTCCGAAGCGGTTTCCGTTGTGGCGACCCACTCCGTCGGTTTGACTTCCGGCATGGCTACCTGTACCACCAGCGTCCGTTCTGGCTGTTTGGCAATCGCAATGGCCGCAACGGGTTCTTCCGGCTGGCGGAGATCCTCTGGCGCCACCCATGCTGCCGGTATTTCAACAACCGAGGGAAGATCATCGACGGGTTTCGGAGCGGTTTTGATCACTACCCGGTGCGTAGGGATTGCCCGGTTTTGCCCCGACACTTCCGGTTCTTTGTACGCTAAAACCGGCTCCTCGCTGGGGGTAGCCTCTCCTTGCGGGGCGGTTTTCTTCGGCCGGTGTTTCGCAATCGGGTTGGTTCCTGCTTTTACAGGATCGGTTTCGCCCCCCGACCACAGCCACCAGGCCCCCAACAGAACCACCGCCACGCTGGCGGCTGCCGCATACCACCAGACAACCGGCGACTGTCGTTGCTCATTGGCGGCCATCCGGCGTTGCAATCCTTCCCAGCTTGCGTGCTGCGGCTTTACAGCATGATCCCTTAACTGCCTGGCAAACAGATCATCAATAGGGTGTTTGCTCATAACTTATCCATTTTTTTTTTACCTCCGTCTGCGCCAGTAATCGTTGCAAAAGTGCCCGGGCCCGGTGCAGCTGCGATTTGGATGTACTTTCGGTGATGCCCATCAACTCGGCGATTTCGGCATGGCTGTACCCTTCAATGGCATACAGATTAAAAACCGTCTTATAACCGGTGGGCAACTGTTCGAGTAAATTCAGTAAATCGTCGGCGACCAGATCCTGATCGGCATACACCGGATCGGCTTCCGGCGGAGCATCGTCCAGGGTGATTTCAGCCCGCCATTGTTTGTTCCGGCGCAGGTACATCAGCGATTCATTGACCATAATCCGGCGAATCCATCCTTCAAAACTCCCCTCGTTCTTATACTGATTGATGCGATCGAATACCCGCATGAAACCGTCCATCAGAATTTCCTCCGCTTCGTAGCGATTGGAGACATAGCGAACGCAGATGCCCAGCATTTTCGACGAATACCGCTCAAACAACGCTTTCTGCGCCCGGCTGTCAGCCCGTTGCAGTGCCGCGATGAGTTGCGTTTCCGTTGAATACCCGAGTAAGCGTCGAATCATGCAGGTCAGGACCGTTTTCAGTAGCAAGATGCAAACCGGTGGAGCACAGGTTGCACGTCAGGCCGAAATTTTTCAAAAAAGAAGCCCGACCATTGCGGGTCGGGCCTGAATTTCTTCAAAATTCCGAGGTTTTGCCGGGCTCGTAATGGATTCCCGATACATAATGCAGCCAGAGAATCCGGGACAAGCGAAAGTTGACCGGCGTTACCAGAATCAGCAACGGACAGATAATCAGCACGTAGGTCCAGCCACCGGGATCATTTAATCCGTAAAAAACCAGAAAACCGGCGACCAGAGCAATTCCTGCCGAAAAGGCGTAACTGACAAACATGGCCCCCCAGAAATAACCGGGTTCGATTTCATAACGCAGCCTGCAGTGCGGACAATGTTCGTACATTTCGTCAAAATGGCGAACGTTGTAAACCGGGTATTTAAAAATTTTACCTTGTCTACATCTGGGACAGAGCCCCGCGGACACGGCTTGCAATTGCGAGACGCTTGACATGTTCTTTACGACTGGTTCGAATCCACAGGAAGATAACAATGGCAACCAGCAAATAGGGTGTCGCCAGCAAATAAATGATGCCGGTATTTAATCCAACGGCCACCTGATTACGGCCATTACTCATCGTACTTTCCACCGTTCCCCGGCACATGGCGCACTGGGCGAACGTGTTGGCCACAGTCAGCAGAAACACGACTCCGAAGGCCACCAGACTTTTCCACCTTTTCATATCCTCTGGACTTAGTGTTGGTAATAAGGAGCTATCAACCAATAAACGACCACGCCCGTAATGCTGACATAAAGCCAGATCGGGTAGGCCCATTTCACAACGGCCCGGTGCCGGGCTATCTGCCCGCTCAGTGCAAAATAAACCGCACGAAGCACAAACCAGACCACCACCACCGACAAGCCAATATGGCTGATCAGCAAAAAATAGTAAACCGGCCGAATCATCCCCTGCCCGCCAAACGACGTTGAGTCGTTCGACAAATGGTACAGGACGTAGCTTACCAGGAAGATAAAGCCCAGCGTAAAGGCCATCAGCATTACATTCCGGTGAGCACTGACGTTTTTCTGTTTAATAAAATACAGACCGATCAGCAGCAAAACCGCCGTAGCCGAATTGATAACCGCATTGATGTGCGGCAGATACGTCGTCCAGGAGCCTAAATCAACTTTCTGGCGAATACCCAGCAGCAGCGCCACCACGACCGGAATAACAATGGCCAGAATGTTGATCAGCCGATTGTATTTCTTACTTTGTTCTATAGGCAAGGTAACCATACACTTGGTGAACCTGTTATTTTGAATTAATATCCAGCAACACCCGGGTTTCCAGCACGAGCCGATCCACGTCAGTTTTCTCGGTTCCGTTGTAAAAGCCCCGGATGTGGCCTTCGCCATCTACCAGTACCAACCCCTCGTACAACGTAAAAGTTTCGTTCTTCCGGCCCGTCATCGGGCGTTGCTTGATGCGGTAATATTGTTCAGCAATAAACGTAGTTTTTAACGAATCCGGTTTGGCGATCAACCATTTATCGGGCCGCACATCCTGCGATTTCAGAACCTGTTGTGCCACGGAATCGCGATCAACATACGATACCAGCCTGATCTCTGGCTTGTCGCTAAAAATATCCTGGATGCGGTTAAGTTGTCCGGTGACCCTGGCACAGGTGGTATCGCAGTCCAGCCCGAGGAACGACGCGACATAGAGTTTTCCTTTCAGTTGGGCGGTCGAAAAGGGTTGCTGATCAGGCAGCTTCCCCACAATGAGCGGCAGGGTGTAAAAAACCGTATCGTGGTTTGTTTCGCCCAATAGCGGGCTGCGAGCAGGGCGGGTTTCGATCTTCCCGGTCTTCGGATCGATCATTGGGAAAAACGTTTGCAGGGTAAACCGGTTTTCGCCAAAGACCTTCAGGAATAAAAAAATAAAAGCCGGAACCACCAACAGGAGCAGGAGGATTCCGGCTTTCAAAAACCGTGACATATTATCTCGCGATGAAGATGAAGCCGCCCTCCATCAGCAGGGCCAGCAACAACCAGACTACGAATATACAGGGAAGAATAATCGCCCAGATCAGCGATTTTACTTCGTGTTTCAAGTGCATGAATTCGCCCACGATATAGAAGGCCTTCACGATGGTCATCAGAACGAAAATTGACGTTTTCAGAAAACCGTGATGCAGCGTGAACGCGATCAGGAACTCGAGGGCGGTCAGAGCGGAGAGAATGATGAACGTTCTCCAGATGGCTTTGGTTTGCGGCTCAGCAATGACGCGGTGTTCCGAATCGTGGTTATGGGCGTGATGATTGGCCATAATTGTATCTTAAAAAGGTTATACCAGATAGAAGAACGTAAAGACGAATACCCAGACCAAGTCGACAAAGTGCCAGTACAGACCCACTTTCTCTACCATTTCGTAGTGACCGCGCCGATCGTATAAACCGAAAGCCGTCCGGTAGAAAATCAGGATGTTCAGCACAACTCCACTGAGTACGTGCGTACCGTGGAAACCGGTGATGAAGAAGAACAGGTCCGCAAACGCCGGAGGCCCGTACTGGTTCTCGACCAGGTTAGCACCAAAGATGGTTCGTTCTACCCATTTTCCATCGACCAGCTCTTTAATAACGGTGCCCTGGTCCGTACCGTGGATAAAGTGCGCCCACTCCCAGGCCTGGCTGCCCAAAAAGGTCAGACCGCCCAGAATGGTCCAAAGCATGTACTTTTCAACAGCCGCCCGATCCATCCGGTGACCGGCTTCTACGGCCAACACCATCGTTACCGAGGAGAAGATCAGGATGAACGTCATGATCCCGACGAACACCAGCGGCAACTCAACACCGTGGAGAAACGGAACGGCTTCATAAACGCGTTCGGGAATCGGCCAGTACAGATTCGAGAAATGGAACTCGCCGTGGATGGCCGGATCATAGGCCTGGTAACTGAAACGGATGAGCCCGTAGGTCACCAGTAAGGCCGAAAAAGTGAAGGTGTCCGAAATGAGGAAGAACCACATCATCAGCTTGCCGTAGCTTGCTTTCATCGGTTCTACCCCGCCCATCCAGGTTTTCTTGTCAAATACTGGCGCGTCGGTTGTTGCAGTAGCAGCCATGCTTTACGAAAATTGAATCAATTAAAATACAGTAAAAAACCGAATAAATAGACCCACAGGATATCCAGGAAATGCCAGTAAGTCGAACAAATTTCAATCTGAGTCAGGTTTTTGGCATGAATTTTCATTCGAAAAGCGGCTCGCAAAGCGAATAAAAGAACAAAAAGACCACTGATCAGGTGAAATGCATGCAGGCCGGTAAAAACGTACATAAACGATCCGGACGGGTTCCCGACGAAGTATACGTTTTGAGCAACCAAGTTTCTCCAACCTATAAATTGCATGACCAAAAAGGCCAACCCAAACGCAAAAGTAATAGAAATTGCTGTTCTCAATACCCCGAAATCATCTTTTTTTGCCGCTCTGTGGGCCCAGTACATCGAGACACTGCTGATGAGTAAAACAACCGTACTATACCAGAAAATCGACGGCATTTCAAACTCCAGCCAGTTCCCTTCGGCCCGCCGGACGAGGTAAGCACTCGTCATAGCGGCAAACAACATCACAATACTCACCACGAAAAGCCACAGGATGAACTTTTTGGGGTTCATCGATAAAGTCTCTTCGGGTTCCTCCGCCATTGGCAGAATTTTAACCGTTTCGCTCATAGTTTGTTATAATTTGTCCAGTAAGAAAGCAATCTGAACGATAGGCAGGTACAGAAATGATCCGAACATAATCTGTAACGCAGCCTTATCCGTCTGCTTTCTCATCAGGAAGAACGTCTGAGCCAAAAATAGAATTCCACAAACCGTGGCAACGAGCGCCGAATTGATTCCTGTCATGCCTAGTTGGTACGGCAACCAGCCGACCGGCAGCAAACACAGGGTATACATCATAATCTGCCAGGTTGTCCGCTCGTCCTTACCACCCGTTGAAGGCAGCAATTTAAAACCGGCTTTGCTATAATCTTTATCGGCTACCCACGCAATGGCCCAGAAGTGCGGGAATTGCCAGAAAAATTGAATCGCAAACAGAATACCCGGCTCCAGACCGTAATGGTTGGTAGCCGCCACCCAGCCAATCATTGGCGGGAACGCCCCCGGAAACGCCCCCACGAACACCGCAATCGGCCCTACTCGTTTTAGGGGGGTATACACAAAGCCGTACAACAACAGCGAAAGAACCGCAATGGCGCAGGCCCGCAGGTTAAAGAAAACAATGAACAAATAACAGGCAACGACAAACAGGATAAAGGCAAAAACGGCCGCTTCCTGCACATTCAGCCGGCCTGTTGGCAGAGGCCGCCCCGCCGTGCGTTTCATCAGCTTGTCGTAATCTTTCTCGAAAATCTGATTGATCGTGTTCGCCGAACCCGTCATCGCCAGTGAAGCAATGAACAACAGGCCCAGCTTCGCCCAATCGATCCCGTGTACGGCCAGACTGTACCCAAACATGCCGGACAGGGCAACAAATGCTGACAAACGAAATTTCAGCAAATCAAAGTACGCTTTGCTTTTGAGAGCGAACGTACCAGCACTTATGGTTTTTGTTTGTTGCATTCTACACTTTTGAATAATTCGGCAGCGAAACCGCCTGATTCTTTAACAACTGGTCGGCATTCAACAGCAGCAAGGCCGTGAACTGCAAACCCAGAATGATGATCGCCAGTGTTAAGTGAACTGGCTGGGCAGCCGCCGGAACCGCAAAATACGCCAGCAGGAGCCCCGTCAGGATTTCGATCACCACCAGGGCAACCAGGGCATTGGTCAGCCGGAAAAGGATACCCTTTCCCGTTGAATAGTTTCGTAACTGGTAAAGGACGGCCAGTTGAAACGCAAAAATGATCAGCGAAAACGATCGGTGAACATAAAAGGTGTAATCCAGACTGTCAATCCACCGCTCCCGCTCACTATACCCAATCCGCTGGACAACTTCATCGATGGCTTCGCGCACCTGCGTTCCGATCAGCACCTGTAGCAGCGACAGAACCAGGGCCCAAATCAACACCCGGTTTACCACCGTTTTCTTTCTCCGGCCCGTTTCAATCGCTAGATGGCCGGTATAGGAAACCGCCATGACGTAGAGCAGGGCGAAAACTACCAGAATGGCCAGCAGCATGTGAAGCGTTACCAGATAGGGTGCTAACTCCGTCGCCACGACGCGGGACCCCAGCCAACCGTTCAGGCCAATTAGAATGAAAGACAGCAGACTACCGTAAAAAACGCGTTTATCCTTCCGAAGGTAAGGAATGGAAACGACCAGTAAAGAAAAGACCAGCAGACCCGAAAACGCACCCAGTAAGCGATTAACGTACTCAATCCAGGTTTTGACCGCGTTGAACTCAATCTCCCCTTTTAGCTTGGCTCCGTATACTTCCTGATAATTGGGCGGAAGTTGCGACACATCCGTCGGCGGAACCCAGCTTCCAAAACACTTCGGCCAATCGGGACAACCCATTCCGGAACCCGTGCTTCTGACAATTCCACCCGCCAGGATCACCAGGTAAATGGTGATGACGGTCAGGAGCGCCAGGCGCCGGAACAGGTATTCTCGTTTATTAATGTGGCTGCTTGAACTGGTCATTATAATTCTGTGCCTCAATCTCTTTCTCCAGGGCAATCATGGCATTTTCGTGCGGCAGATTCGATTCCGGCGTTTGAGAATAAGGAACATTCTGCGGGATGAAGTCGTCGTTCGCACCCGGTTTGCTGTAGTCATACGCCCAACGATACACCGCCGGAATTTCACCCGGCCAGTTGCCGTGGCCCGGATGCAGCGGAGTCGTCCACTCGAGCGTGTTGGATTTCCACGGGTTCAGCGGTGCGATCTTCCCTTTGAAAATGCTATAGAAGAAGTTCCAGATAAAGATGAACTGTGCGCTGAACGTCAGAATCGCAGCAATACTCACGAGCATGTTCAGGTCACCAAACGTGCGGAAAGCTTCGTATGTCGTGAAAGAGTAGTACCGACGCGGAAAACCGGCGATACCAATGTAGTGCATCGGGAAAAATACCAGATAAATTCCGGCGAACGTAAACCAGAAGTGAATATACCCCAGCGTCTTGTTCATCATCCGGCCGAAGAATTTCGGGAACCAGTGATACACCCCCGCCAGGAAGCCGAAGGCCGAAGCCGCTCCCATTACCAGGTGGAAGTGAGCAACTACGAAATAGGTATCATGCAGCTGAATATCCAGGGCACTGTTTCCGAGAATAATCCCCGTCAAACCACCGGAGATAAAGAACGATACCAGTCCAATCGAGAACAACATGGCCGGTGTAAACACGATGTTTCCGCGCCACAGGGTGGTGATGTAGTTGAAGGCTTTCACCGCGGATGGAACCGCAATAATCAGCGTCAGGAACATAAAGATCGAGCCCAGGAACGGATTCATACCCGTTACGAACATGTGGTGTGCCCATACGATAAAGGCCAGGAAGGCAATACCGATCATGGAAGCAATCATGGCCCGGTAACCAAAGATCGGTTTGCGGGAGTTCGTCGCAATGATTTCAGACGTAATCCCCAACGCCGGGAGAAGTACGATATACACTTCCGGGTGACCCAGGAACCAGAACAGGTGCTGGAACAGAATCGGGCTACCACCAATGTTCGGCAGCGCTTCACCACCAATGTAAATTTCTGAGAGGTAGAAACTGGTTCCCATGCTCCGGTCGAAAATCAGCAGCAGAGCCGCCGACAATAAAACCGGGAAGGAAATCAGCCCCAGGATAGCCGTCAGCAGGAACGCCCAGATCGTCAGCGGCATTTTGCTGAAGGACATCCCGCGCGTCCGCAGGTTAATGACCGTCGTAATGTAGTTAATGCCACCGAGTAACTGCGAAACAATGAAAATGGCCATACTCATCAACCAGAGCGTCATCCCCAGGCCTGAACCCGACATGGCTTGCGGCAGCGCGCTCAACGGCGGATAAATCACCCAACCACCCGATGCCGGTCCTGTTTCGATGAATAGGGAAATAAACATCAGTAAGCTCGACAGGAAGAAGAACCAGTAGGAAAGCATGTTTAGAAAACCGGACGCCATATCGCGGGCACCTACCTGCAGGGGAATCAGGAAGTTACTAAACGTACCACTCAAACCAGCCGTCAACACGAAGAACACCATGATAGTCCCGTGCATGGTCACCAGCGCCAGGTAGAATTCAGGGTCAAGTTTACCCGATTCATCGATCCAGCCGCCCAAAATCGGACGCAACCATTCCAGCTTCATGTCTGGGAAACCCAGTTGCAACCGGAAGATAATAGACAATGATGCACCAATAACCGCCCAGAAGATACCGGAAAACATGTACTGTTTTGCGATTACCTTGTGGTCTTCGGAGAAGATATACTTCCGCCAGAAAGGGAGTTCTTCGTGGTGATCATGTTCTTCAACATGTGCCATATCTAAATAGGTATTAAGGTCTCTTAACTTGAGTTAATTGGTTATCGCAATGAGGCACTCGGGGCCCCTCCAGCTCCTTCTGCAGCCGGGGCAGCCGTGCTGTCGGCCGGGGTTTCAGCCGAATCTGTCGGTACGTATTTGGCGGCTTTAGCTTTCAGCTTTTCCGGTACGCGAGCCAGGTAATCCGGGTTATTGGTCAACCACGGTTTTTGTTTGGCGACCCACTCCTTGTACGAATCTTCATCATCGACAACCAGCGTAGTCCGCATCGAAAAGTGACCTTTTCCACAAACTTCTGCACAGGCGATTTCGTATTTGAAGTTCTGATTACCCGTTTCGTTCCGCATTTCAGCCGTTGTCTTGTCGGCAATGAACCAGAAGCGGGTCGGCATGCCCGGTACAGCGTCCATTTTCACCCGCATGTGCGGAATGAAAACGCTGTGTAGCACGTCTTTCGCCCGGATTTTCAACAGGACCGGCCGGTTAACCGGGATGTGCATCTCCGACGAAACCGTAAAATCATCAAAGGACGCTTCATCCTCCAGATCGATTCCCAGGCTATTATTGGCGTCGATCAGTTTATAGTTGTAGTTACCCAGTTTGTTGTTATCAACGCCCGGATACCGCATTTCCCAGTTGAATTGCTTCCCAACGATCTCGATAGCCAGGGCATCTTCGGGCGCATCTTTGGTAATGTCCCGCCAGGCTCTCCAACCCGTGAAAACCAGCACGGCCATCACCACCGCCGGAATAACCGTCCAGATCAGCTCCAGTTTGTGGTTTTCCGGATAGTAGGTTGCCTTATGGTTTTTACGGTACTGGTACTTATACGCAAAGAAAAACAGCAGCGCATTTGTCACGACAAAAGCCACCGTGATAATCGCCATAACCAGCCAGAAAAGACCGTCTGTATGCCGTCCGTGTGGAGAAGAAGCTTCGGGCAGGAAGTAGTTCGAAGCATGGATAAAGGACCAGGCTACGGCAATAGCACCTACCACAAAAAAGATTGGAAATAAAACCGCATTCACACGATTACCGGTTCCAATGCGTTCAATTTCCTCGGTCGTATCACCACCATTGACACCTTTTAAGACAGAGGTCAATCGCGTCAGTACCAGAATAGCCAGTACCAGAAATACCAACGACAAAAGTCCTACAACGTAAACCATAACAAGCTGAGAATAATATGAATATAAAAGTACTGGTTCTTAAATATCGTGATGCAACGATTCTTCCAACATCGGGTGATTTTTCGGAATCAGGTTTGCTTTCGTCAATTGCGTCGATACCGACCAGATGAACGCGCAGGCAAAGATCAGGATCATTCCGAATTCAATCGGTCCCCATCCACCGTGTTCGCCGACTGCCCCCGGCATGATGTTGTTATAGAAGTCGAAATAGTGACCAACAATAATGCCCCAGCAAGCGATTTTCAGAATAATCGGCGTCCGCTTCGCATCCCGCGTCATCAGCACCAGGAAAGGAAAGACAAAGCACAGGAACAGGTTCACAAAGAATGGCGCCTGATAAATACCGCCGTGGCCGCTGAAACGCTCCCGGTAATAGATGGTTTCTTCCGGTAAGTTGGCGTAGTAGATCAGCATGAATTGTGCAAACCACACGTAGGCCCAAAAGATGCTGAACGCAAACATGAATTTACCCAAGTCGTGCAGGTGGCTCGCGTTAACCGCTTTCAGCAGCCCTTTTTCTTTCAGACTGACAACGATCAGGGTAATGACGGCCAGACCCGTTACGTGCCAGCTGGCCAGCGTATACCAGCCAAACATGGTACTGAACCAGTGGGTATCGATGGACATCACAAAATCCCAGGCGGAGGTTGAAGACGTTACCGCAAAAATCACGAGAAAAGCCGTCCCGTACTTGATGCTCTTTTCGTAGTATTCGGTTCCGCCTTCCAGGTCTTCCTGGAGCGAAAATTTCCGAACAACTCGCCATAAACCGTACCAGGCCGCAAAATAAAGCACCATCCGAATCAGGAAGAACGGTGTGTTCAGGAAGCCTTTCTTACCGGCAATGATCGGGTCGTATTCCGGTCCTCCTACTTCATACAAGCCTTCGTGCGTCCAGTGGAAGAGATCATGGCCGGCAACGAAGAACGTAATCAGCATAATAACACCCGTTACCGGTAAAAAGGCCGGTAAGGCTTCCGGAATGCGTTTGAACACCGCCGACCAACCAGCCTGCGCCAGGTAGTTGTAGGCAATAAAGAACATACCGATAACGGCTACACCCGTGAAGTAAATGCTGTTCAACCAGACATTCGCCCACAGACGGGTTGTCCATTTATAATGGTGTTCGCCGGCCGCAGCAGCGCCATGAGCCGCTTCATGCCCGTGAGCAGCAGCCCCATGAGCGGCATCAGCGTGTTCGTGTCCGCCAATACCTTTGGCAGCCAGAAAAGCACCGATCCCAACCAGTACCACCCCGGCAACGATCCCGATCGTCAGGTTCCGTTTGCTTTCGGCTGTAAATTCAAATTGTTCGTCAAGCGACGGGATTGAATGTGTATGAGCCATTCTTTTTTGAACTATAATGATTCTTCAATTGACTTGCCTGGAACTAACCGCCTGTTTGCAGTTTCCGAACGTAATGCACAATCTTCCACCGGTCTTCGGGGGTAATCTGCGAACCGTGCGGCCACATCCGGTTTCTTCCGTACGTGATCACGTGGAAAATATGCCCTTCCTTCATGCCGGACATCGAGGAATAATTGGGCACCCCTTTGTACTGGGCCGCAACCAATCCATCGCCTTTACCGGTTTCACCGTGGCAATGCTGACAGAAACGGGTGTAATACTCTTTCCCTTCGGCCAGTGTTTTTTCGGTTAAAGGAATCGGATTTACCAGAACTCGATCCGCAATTTCAATGCTGTCTGCCGGGATGTTGTAAATCATCAGATCACGGGCAGTGCTATCACCAAACTTCGTATTGTAATTCCGACGGGATACCGTCCCTTTGACGGGCAGCCACAAAGCCGTACCCTTGGTACCTTTTTCTGTATAGGGAGTTTTGAACCCTTCTTCCTGTTTGTATGGCTCATAACCAACGGGTTCGTACATATTCGGGGCAAATGTCGTACCCGGATTGTCGTGACCCCGCTTGCAGGCGGTTATCGTTAGCATGGCGGCTGCCATCACCAGAAGAGAGCGGTTCAGTCGCGTAAACTTCATGTGTCGTCAGTCGGATTAAAATTGTTTTACATTTACTTCTGCCGCCCCGGAAGCCCGCAAAACCGTCGCAATTTCTGCTTCCGATTTGTTGTTCTTACCCAGGTCGATGGCCATCACAAACTTATTATCCGTGCTGCGAAGATCGAACATTAGCGGTTTTGTCGTGGGGCCTAAGCCATTGGATACCAGAAACGTACCCACCATCCCAAGGGCCGTAAAGAGTACGGTAAACTCAAACATGACCGGGATGTAAGCGGGATAGGCGTAATGGTCTTTGCCACCAATAATCATCGGCCAATCGTGGCCCATGGTGTAATACGTCAGGGCGACCATGCAAAGGAAACCGGTCAAACCAAACAGGAAGGCAGCAATACCGATGCGGGTACGCGGATGACCCAGGGCTACATCCAGCCCGTGAATTGGAAATGGGGTGTATACTTCGTGAATCCGCACACCCGCGCTTTTAACTTCGGTAACGGCTTTCAGAACGACTTCATCGTCGTCGTAAACGCCTACCAGAAATTTTGCGCTATCGTTATGATGAGACATGCTATAATGAAATTTTGAACCGGTTACTTTGAGTAATTACCTTCGAAAGATTCGCTTACTCGGCGTTTTTATTGAATGACGGACTGGTAACACGCTCTCCTTTGGCAACCCCCGATACCGAAGCCGGTAATTTTTCGGAGGCCGACCGGATGATGGCTTTTACCTCGAACATGTTGATCACCGGCAGGAATTTGGCAAACAACAGGAACAGCGTAAAGAACAGACCGAAGGAGAAAATATAGTCACCGATATCGAACATCGTCGGGGAAAACATCGCCCAGCTCGACGGCAGGTAATCGCGGTGCAGCGAGGTAACGATAATCACAAACCGCTCGAACCACATTCCAATGTTTACAATGACCGACAGCACGAACGTCCAGGTAATGCTCCGGCGGATCCGGCGAGACCAGAACAGCTGCGGAGAGATTACGTTACAGGTCATCATCGCCCAGTAGGCCCACCAGTACGGACCCAACATCCGGTTCAGGAACGCATACCGTTCGTATTCGACCCCCGAATACCAGGCAATAAAGAATTCCGTGATATAGGCCACACCCACAATCGAACCGGTCAGGGTGATGATTTTGTTCATCGACTCGATGTGCTCAAACGTAATGTAGTCTTCCAGTTTAAAAACTACCCGCGTGATCAGCATCAGGTTCTGCACCATGGCAAAACCAGAGAAGATCGCACCGGCTACGAAGTAAGGCGGGAAGATGGTCGTGTGCCAGCCCGGAATCACCGAGGTAGCAAAGTCAAAGGATACAATCGTGTGAACCGAGAGTACCAGCGGAGTCGAAATACCGGCCAGAATCAAGCTGATGTATTCGTAGCGGGCCCAGGTTTTGGCACCACCGTTCCAGCCCAGGGAGAAGGCTCCGTAAATATAGCGTGATACTTTGCTCGTAGCGCGGTCGCGGATCGTGGCCAGATCAGGCACCAGACCCATGTACCAGAAAACCAGGGATACGGTAAAGTACGTACTGATGGCGAATACGTCCCAAACCAGCGGAGAGTTGAAGTTTACCCACAACGAACCGAAGGCGTTCGGCAGCGGCAGCGCCCAGTAGGCCAGCCAGGGGCGACCCATGTGCATCAGAATAAAGCTGGCCGCGCAGATAACGGCGAAGATCGTCATGGCTTCAGCCGCCCGGTTGATCGACGTCCGGTATTTCATCCGGAACAACAACAGAATGGCCGAGATCAGCGTACCGGCGTGACCGATACCGACCCACCATACGAAGTTGGTAATGTCCCAGGCCCAGCCGACGGTTTTATTCAACCCCCAGACACCCAAGCCTTCCCACCAGGTCCAGAAGACACAGCAGGTACCGTAAATCAAGACGACGAAAGAAATGATAAAAGCGATGGTCCACGCGCGGGTCGGTTTCCCTTCCACCTGCTTGCAGATGTCTTCCGTCACGTCGGCATATGTCTTACCCCCGGTTACCAGTGGGTTTCTTACGGGTGATGTAACGTGCATGGTTATTTTTTTTAATGCTAATTGTTAACGAACTAGAAATACACAATCAGAGATGAATTACTCGGCCTGGTGTTCAGCAGTGGCTGCCACGGGTTTCGCTTCTTCATCTTTATTCCGGATTTTGGTGAGGTACGAAATCTGCGGTCTAACGTTGATTTCTTCCAGCACCTGGAAGGCCCGGCCATCGTGTTCTTCTTTCAACAGTTTGGAAATCGTGCTTTCCGGATCGTTCATATCACCAAAGACGATACCACCGGTGGGGCAGGCCTGCGCACAGGCAACCTGAATCTCATCCGGTTTTGGTCTTCTGCGTTCTTTTTTGGCAGTCAGTTTACCTTCCTGAATCCGCTGGACGCAGAATGAGCATTTCTCGATTACCCCGCGTGAACGAACCGTTACATCCGGGTTGATGACCATCTTCCCGAGGTCGTTGTTGTAGTGATAATCGAAGTTATCGTTATCGAAATACTTGAACCAGTTGAACCGGCGGACTTTATACGGACAGTTGTTGGCGCAGTAACGCGTTCCGACACAACGGTTGTACGCCATCTGGTTGAGTCCTTCCGTGCTGTGGGTCGTGGCCAAAACCGGACATACCGTTTCACAGGGCGCATTCGAGCAGTGCTGGCACAGCATCGGCTGGAATACCACTTCCGGATTGGCCGAAGCAATTTCAAGGCCTTTGCGATCTTCCGGCTCGGCATCGCTGCTGTAGTAGCGGTCGATCCGAATCCAGTGCATCTCGCGCCGGTTGATCACTTCCTGACGGCCTACGACCGGGATATTATTTTCAGCCTGGCAACCGATGACGCAAGCCCCGCAACCCGTACAGGAATTCAGGTCGATCACCATGCCCCACGAGTGGTTGGGCTTTTCGTATCCTTGCCAGAGCGTAATATCGTTCGGAGCAACCGGCCCCTCAGCCGTAATGACTTTGGGCATGAACCGACCCGCTTTGGAGTCTTTTTTATACGCAGCTAAAACCGTTTCCTGAATAACCGCCCGACGGCCCATCACGGTGTCGTGCGTCTGGGTCTGCGCAATGGTCCGCGAACCACCGGCCTTGGCGATTTTTACATCCAAAGCACTGAACAACAGGGTGTCACCGGAAACAGTAGCCAGCGGGTAAACGTTTTTACCAACCCCATCGGCAGATTTACCAGCCTTTTCACGACCGTAACCAATGGCGATCGAAACCGTTCCATCGGCCTGTCCGGGCTGAATCAGGACCGGCAATTCAACGGCGGGCTTGCCCGCTACTTCAACCGTTACCAGATCGTGCTGCTGAACGCCCAGTTCACTGGCGGTTTTCTGCGACAGACAGGCGTAATTGTCCCAGCAAGCTTTGGAAACCGGATCGGGCAACTCCTGTAACCAGGGGTTGTTCGCCAAAGCGCCCGTTCCAACGCCAATTTTTTCGTAAAGGGCTAATTCAAAACCGCCGGTGCCGGGTTTGTAGCGTTGAGCAATTCCTGCGGCAGCTGTTGCAACGGCTCCGGCATTGAAGGTTCCGGCCGAACCGGCCGTCGTATTTTTGACTTCAATAACGCCGTCGTGCAGGGATTGAATCCAGAATTGGTCGAACGACAAGCCACTTCCAGCCTGCGGATAAACCGTCGACCGCCAGTAGCTTTTGATAAACGCGTCGTAATTCGGATTCAGACCGGCCCACTTCAACAGGGAAGATTGGGGCTGACGAGTTTTGAAAATGGTATTGATCGTCGGCTGCGTCAGGCTGTAATAACCCGGTTTTGGCGACGCATCATCCCAGGATTCGAGGTAATGAGAAGCCGGGCAAATGTATTTACAGAGGGAAGCCGTTTCGTCGGACCGATCCGCAAACGAAACCGACAAGCCGATTTTGGGCAACGCTTCTTTCAGTTCGGCACCGCGCGGGTGATCATAAACCGGGTTGGCTGCGTAGAAAATAACGCCCTGTACGCGACCCGCCTTCGCATCATTGATGAAGGCATTCATGGCGACATCGTTCCCCTGCCGGTAATTAACCGGACGCGCCAGGTCGATGGTTACGCCGTAGCTCCCCAGCAGGTTATTCAAGGCGTTGACGATTACCTGAACGTTCGGATCATTCGAACCCGAAACAACCAGGGCAGCCCCCCGTGAAGCAGCCAGTTCGTTGGCAGCTTTGTCCAGATACGGAACGTCGATGGAAGCGGTGCTAACGGGTGTTCCCCCCAATTTAGCTGCCACCTTATTATAGAGAGCGGCCACCACCAGTCCTTCCTGCGACGGTTTGATCGGCGTCCGGTAGTCGGCGTTGGAACCCGTCATCGACAAGCCAGTCTCAAACTGGTAATGCCGCGACATTTCTTTCTTGTTCCCGGCGTTGGCACCCACTTTCCGGGTTGAAATGTATTGATCCGTATATTCCAGTGGTGCAATCCAGCTCCCCAGGAAATCGGCACCAATACTAACGATCGTTTTGGCTTTGCTGAAGTCGTACGAAGGAACAACCGCCTGACCGAACGATGCCTGATTGGCCTGAACCAACCCGGATACCGAATGGGCATCGTACTGAATATGCGTTGCGGTCGGGTATTTGGCAATAAAAGCGGCAATGACGGATTTGGTCGAGGGACTCAGCAGCGTAGATGAAACGATGCGAATTGCACCACCACGTTGCAACTGCGCCTGAATTTCCTGATCAATCGTGCCCCACTCGCTATCGGCTTCGCCTTTTTTCGGGCCTTTTAGTTTATCGTTGTCATACAACGACAAAACCGATGCCTGAACCCGGGCTGATGTACCGCCCTTGGTCAAGCTCGATGAGGTATTTCCTTCAATTTTAATGGGCCGACCTTCGCGGGTTTTTACCAAAACCGGGACATAATCCCCGCCTTCGCTGTAGGTCGATGCGTAGTAGTCGGCAATCCCCGGAAACGTATTTTCCGGTTTATTAATATAAGGTATTGCCTTGTGAACCGGCGTTTCGCAGGCAGCCAGTGTAACGGCGGCCATCCCGAAACCCAATACTTTTAAGAAATCACGGCGGTCACTGCCGATCCCGTCGACAATGCTACCGGATTCGGTCGATTTATTAATATCGGTGTCGGAGAACTCTTTGTACGCATTTTTGACAAATGATTCGTCGTTCCGTAGTTCTTCCAGGCCCCTCCAATACCGTTTATTTGTACTTTCCATACAGTCCTTATGATTCGTTCAACTGTTTTGTGGGATTCGATGTGATTAATAATGGCACTTTGAACACTCGAGGCCACCAATATTAGCCACACGCAACGGTTCTTTGCTTCCCTTTTTATGGAGGGCTACTAATTTATCGTAGTAGGCATTATCCTTCGTAGCAACTTCGGTTTTCCGGTGGCAGTCAATACACCAACCCATCGTCAGGGACGAGCGCTGCTCCATCACTTCCATTTTTTCAACCTCGCCATGGC
Source organism: Larkinella bovis (assembly GCF_042655385.1). Classification (NCBI taxonomy): domain Bacteria; kingdom Pseudomonadati; phylum Bacteroidota; class Cytophagia; order Cytophagales; family Spirosomataceae; genus Larkinella; species Larkinella bovis. Next base: position 221,154 of record NZ_JBHSMA010000004.1, read on the forward strand.
AGGTCTGGCACTGTACCTGACCTACGTTCGTATGTTGCGCGTGATTGAAGTAGGCCAGATCCGGCAGGTTATGAACCCGTACCCATTCGATGGGCGTATCGGTTTCAATCGCCTTATAGATCTTCTGGATTTCCGGAGACTCCCGTTTAATCTCACCGTGGCAGTTCATACAAATGTTTGCCGACGGTATGGTAGCAATCTTGCCTTTGTAAACGCTCGTATGGCAATAGTTACAGTTAACCTGGTATTGACCGGCGTGCAGTTTGTGCGAGAAAGCAATGGGTTGTTTCGGAGCGTAACCCTGTGAAATACCGACACCGTAGAGTCCGTCGAATGTCTGCTTAAGCACGACAAACACGAACAGCCACAGCACTATGGAGCGCAGAATATTATTACTGGCGACCGCAGAAAGACTGGTTTTCAACCGTTCAGAGAATGATTTGGTCTGACCGGCCTCGTCGCCCGTCGGTCCAACGGCTTTCGACAAAATAGTTACCAGAGCCAGCAGAACCACCAACACCAAAACCATCACCACCAGCAACGCCACCAAGACGACAATAAACAGACCTGACGGACTGTCACTGCTCGCGGCAGCGGGCGCGGCACCAGCAGCAGCACCTGCCGCTGCATCTGGTGCCGGGGCAGCATTAGCCGCTTCAACGTGCGCCAGGATGTTCTTGATGTCGTCGTCCGACAAATCCGGGAAGCTCTGCATGACCAGCGGCTGGTATTTCGCGTACAGGGCGGTTGCGTAGGCATCCCCACTGGAAATAACGGCCTGTGGATTTTTAATCCACTTGATCAGCCAGGCTTCGTCGCGCCGGCTTTTGATTCCTTTCAGACCCGGACCGATTACTTTTTCGTCCGTTACGGCGTGACACTGCTGGCACAAAGTCGAGAATAACTCTTTTCCTTTTGCCGCGTCTCCACCGGCAGCCGCGGCATCCTGGGCCATCGACTGGTAGCTCCCAAACAGTAATGTCAGTACAATTGTTAGTGTACTTATTACCCGTCGAGAACACATTTTAAGCATTGATAAACCGATAAAATCAGTATGCATACCTACTAATTATTTTCCATTAACGCACAAAAGTAGTACAGGAACGGTTTTAATCAAACACTTGCGGTTTGATATTTCTCCCCGCAATTTTATTTATACTTTGTCTAAGTAACTCCTTTTTCCTGAACAATTCTGCTCCCGAACTGGCTTTTAAGGACTAAAATTAATCTAAAAAAAATACCATCCGGTCCAGCTTTGCAGCGCTACGGATGGTATTATACTATAGGATATACTGTATCTGATCAGATACGTAGGAAGAGGTCCCGAGCGGGTTCGAACCGCTGTAAAAGGTTTTGCAGACCTCTGCCTAGCCACTCGGCCACAGGACCCTTTTGCTTCGGAAGTAAGGAATGGAAACGATGAGGAATTTTACGTAAAACCGCTACACCTATTTCAATTCCTTATTTCCTCCGCGCTTTATCGTGCCGCAAACTTACTACAAAATTCATTCCAGCGTGTTGGGCACGTTAAAAATTTCAGAAACTTATTCTCCTTTTGCCGAACGGCCTTCCATCTGCTCTTTCAGGGCAGCCAGTGCATCGAGGTCACCCAGCGTAGCCCGCTCGGGTTCTTTGCTGGCGGTTGGCGTTTTAGCCGCAGCCTGGCGTTTCTCGGGTTTCCGATCTTCGCCTTTCTCCTGCCACGTTTTGGTGTGTGACAACATAATGCGTTTTTCGTCTTTCGAGAATTCCAGCACTTTGAACTCCAGCGTTTCACCGACATCCGCCCACGAACCATCTTCTTTTTGCAGACTCTTCAGGGCTGCAAAACCTTCGATACCGTAAGGCAGTTCGAGCGTCGCCAGTTTATCGTTTTTCGACAGGATCGTTGACCGGTGAACAGAGCCCGGCACGAATACGTCTTCGAACGTATCCCAGGGATTCTCTTCCAGTTGTTTATGACCCAATGCCAGACGACGGTTTTCAACATCCAGTTCCAGAACGACTACTTCCAGTTCTTCGCCTACTTTAATAAAGTCGGACGGATGTTTGATTTTTTTCGTCCACGACAGATCGGATACGTGTACCAGACCGTCGATGCCTTCTTCCAGTTCGAGGAACAGGCCGAAATTGGTCAGGTTCCGAACCACGCCTTTGTGTTTCGTCCCTACGGCGTATTTCTCAACCAGTTCCGTACGTGACCAGGGATCCGCCGTCAGTTGTTTGATACCCAGTGACATCTTGCGGTCGTTGCGATCCAGCGTCAGCACTACGGCTTCTACTTCATCGCCCACTTTCAGGAAGTCCTGCGGATTGCGGAGGTGTTGCGACCACGACATCTCAGATACGTGGATCAAGCCTTCCACACCCGGCATGATTTCGAGGAAGGCACCGTAATCAGCCACATTTACAATCCGGCCTTTTACTTTCGAACCAACCTGAATCGTTTCTTCCAGCGAATCCCACGGGTGTGCCTGCAGCTGCTTCATACCCAGTGAAATCCGTTTTTTGTCTTCGTCGAAGTCCAGTACCACCACGTTGACTTTCTGGTCGAGGTGCAGCAGCTCGGACGGGTGGCTGATGCGACCCCAGGAAATATCCGTGATGTGCAACAGACCATCGACGCCCCCGAGGTCGATGAAGACCCCGAAGTTGGTCATATTCTTGATTACCCCTTCCAGCACCTGACCTTTTTGCAGGTTGTTCAGGATTTGCTGACGTTGGGCTTCCAGATCTTTCTCGATCAGGACTTTGTGGGAAACCACTACGTTATCGTTCGCGTAGTTGATTTTCACCACTTTCACTTCCATTTTCTTGCCGACAAATACGTCGAAGTCACGGATCGGCTTCACGTCGATCTGCGAACCGGGCAAGAACGCTTCAATGCTATAAATATCGACAATCAGACCACCCTTGGTCCGGCGTTTCACGAAGCCTTCGATCACCAGATCTTCGTCCAGGGCACGCTGAATTTTCTGCCATGCCGTAATGACTTTGGCCTTCTTGCGCGACAACACCAGTTGACCGTTCGGGTCTTCCTGATTTTCTACGTATACCTCAACTTCATCACCAATTTTCAGATCGGGCAGATCACGGAATTCCGAAGCGGGAACCAGACCATCCGATTTGAAACCAATGTTCAAAATAATTTCCCGGTCGGTAATACCGACAACGGTTCCGATCACTACTTCTTTCTCATTTACTTGCGCCAGAGTGTTATCGTACAGCTCGGCCAGGCGGTTGCGTTCTTCCGCTGAGTAGCCGCTGCCAAAACCCCGGTTGTCTGCCTTATCCCAATCAAAATCCGGCAGTGTTTGCGTTTTGCTCATAAAAGTTTGGTTGTGGCCCATTTATACATCAGCCCCCGGACCTTCCTGGCTGACTTTTAGTTAACAATTGGAGACACTGCCCCAAAAAAGGAGGTGCAAAAATAGCAAAGTTTTTGGGAAAAATAGTCAGGTATGCAAAAAAGTATTTTTGCACAAGCATCCCGCCGAAGTGATGGGCGGTCAGTACATCTTTTCGCGCCGGGTGGCCAGAAACGGCATCCAAGTCTCCTCGACGGAACCGGAGAAGTCGCGGAGGAAAACCAGGAAGGACGGTTTGAACGGTTTCTGGAATGGCTTCATACCGGCTTCTTCCGGCGTCAGATCTCCTTTCTGCGAGTTGCAGCGTTTACAGGCCGTAATCAGGTTATCCCAGTTGGTTTTGCCACCCCGGGATTTGGGCATGACATGGTCGAGCGTCAGGTCTTCGTGTTTGCCGCAGTACTGGCAGCGGTTTCCGTCGCGCTTGAAGATATTTTGCCGATTGAGCATTACCCCTTTGTAGGGCAGGTGGATGTACCGGTGAAGGCGGATGACGGTAGGAGACGGGTATTCATCGTCTACAGTGCGCAGAACGAAACCCTGAGATTTAGCAATCAGTTCTGCTTTGTTCAGGTAGACTAACAAGAACGCTTTTGGTACAGAACAGATGCCCAGAGCACTATAATCTTGATTCAGAACCAGGACTTTCCTACCCATAAAAATGCATCAGACTCCTTATCTTTCCCGAGCAAGTTAATGATATTTCAGCATAAAAAATACGGCTGCTACGAATAATTGATATTTTTTTAAACCGCCTGAGGCTCACTTTTTTACCTCCATCCCCGCTCAATACCGCTCCCGACTCATCTCCCGCGACACATCCCGTTCTTTGATGGAGTCGCGTTTGTCGTAGAGCTTTTTGCCTTTCGCCAGGGCAATCTCGATTTTAGCGAATCCCCGGTCATTGATAAAAAGCCGGGTGGGAATAATCGTCAGGCCCTGGTCGGTAAGCTTGTTCACCAGCCGTTTTAGCTCGCGTTTCTGCAACAACAGCTTCCGGTCGCGAAGCGGCTCGTGGTTGTTATAGGTGCCCTCCGTATACTGTGAAATATGCATTTGCCGGACATATAACTCTTCATTCAGAAACAGGCAGTAGGCGTCGCCCAGATTCACTTTCCCCTGCCGTACGGACTTGATCTCCGTCCCTGTCAGCATAATTCCGGCAATGAACGTCTCCAGAAAAAAATATTCAAACGAGGCCCGGCGGTTGCGGATCTCGATCTGTTTAGCCAGTGTTTTATCAGACATAGTCAATGCGATTGTGCGGATGAATTGGTAGGCCCCTACCGGTTTTCGTTAAAACCTGGTAGTACCTTTCCATCTAACGTACTTTCCATTTTTTAATTCAAATTTATCCTTTTGTCAATAAAAATACCCCGAAGCGTGCTTCGGGGTAGTCAAATAAGCGGAATAATTACCTGGAAATCCCTGGTGAAGCCGGTGCTTTTCCTTTACCATACAGCAAAGGCGCGCAGCCGAATCACAGCCTCAAGACCCTTCTGCACACACCGGCATTCTCCAGGATATCGTCATCTGCACCTCATATGCCCAACCGTCTTTATGGCAAATCTGGGTGCTGAACCGTTTTTATTGCTCTTACACACAATCATATCTTTACAAATACTATGCCGTATTGGAACCAGATTTTTAAAAAATACCGTACAGATTAGCCTACGGTATTTCCGCAACAAAAAAGCTTCACTATCGCGCTGACAGTGAAGCTTTTTTGAAAAGGTTATCCGATTATTATTTTTTTGTTTGTTTCTGCTGATACTCTTTGTTCAAACCGTTAATGATGGTTTTGGTCGCATCCAGCGAGGTATCGGCGAACAGAATACCGCCCCCTCTCGAGTAGCCCATCACAAAATCGTACTGATTCTGCTTGTTAACTTTTTGCAGATAATCGTGAATCTGGTTGTAAAGTTCTTCATTCTTCTTCTGTTCTTCCTCTGCCAGTTGCTGAACCACGCGGTCGCGATACGCCATCAAATCCTGCTGTTTTTTTTGCAGAGCGGCTTCCGTAGCCCGGCCCTGTTCCATCGTCATGGTCTGGGCACGTTGCTGGAAAAATGCCACCTCGTTTTGCAGGGAGCGACCCTTGTTATTCAATTCGTTATCCAGCTGAAAACGTTTGCTTTCCAGTACTTTCCGGGTATCCTTAAAATATTCGTAATTCGTCAGCAACGAATCGACATTGACGTAAACCGTTTTGCGAACGGCCGCCGGTTTCGAAGTATCGGTAGAGATGGGGTCGGGAGTCTTTTTATCCGAGAAATGCAGGTAGTATAAAACCGCGACAGCAACCGCCAGGACGGCGTTCAATACAAGGGATGCGTTTTTCACAAGAAACAGTCAATTAATGGATTAATGATTTTACAAAGGTACAATTTACAAGTTACCTAACAATCCGGTCCGCCGACCGAACGCGACGATTTACGGTTTTGCGGCAACGGCGTCTTTCAGCTGCCGCCCCGCCAGGGCGGCAAATCCGCCCACTAAACCGCCGATCAGGGGGGTAATCAGCAGCAGTAAAACCGGAGCTTGGGTTTTAAAAAAAAGATCGGCCATGCGCCCGGTCAGAATATTGTCCGTTTGCAGGTGAATGAAGAGCGCGTACAAAAACCAGACAACGGCAATCCCGCCAAAACCGGCTCCAAACGCCTGCCAGCCCGTACGACTCCGCCAGAAACAAACGCCAAACGCCACCAGAGCAATGCTCCACCACGGCAAAAACAACTGCACCAGGGCACTCAGAATAGCAATCAATAAGAGAGGCCACATGATTTTCAATGACTTAGAATTAAAGTAGATTGGATGCGCGAATTTTTATCGGTCGCCGACTTGAGATACAGCAGTTCGTACAACTCCCCTTGTCGCCAGGTTTCGAGCATGTTCAGGTAATACGGACTGCCGGGATTGCCGGACTGACCGCCCGGATAGACTCCGTACGCGCTGAGCTGCGGCCCGGTTTGCACCACCATCCGCCACGACGGCCCCGCCCGGCGTCCGGCAGCATTGACGATACCGCGCCCTCCGCCCACCTGCACATTCAGTGCACTGAATGCATCCAGCCCCGGAATCAGGTGCCGAATGCCGGTTGCCTTATGCCCGGCCCAGGCCCAGCTTTTGCCCACCGGCCCGTGTTGTTTCGCCAGTGAATCAACCGTCGACTGAAAGCTGGCCGTCACGATATCCGAAATGGTTTCCGTCCGGTTTTTCGTGCGAATATCATCAAACCAGCGGGCATTCGGCTCTGCGGTCAGGAGGTGTAAGGTGCGGTCGGGACTCGGATAGCGCATGGGGTGGTCAGCCTCATCCGGAAAATCATCCGCCCACAGAAACCGGTCCAGGTGGGTTGTCCACTCCATAAAAATCGTTCCGGCAACCGAAGCCGTATCCTGCTGGTAATTCCACTGCCGCACGGTTTTCAGCGCCCGTTTCTGCGGCTCGGTCAGGCTGGCTTCCTGAATACGTGGCAGCAAAACCGGCAGGAACGTTGACGCCTGGTGGTTGTAGACATCGTTTTGCAACCGGCGCATACTGTCCACCGTTATTTTTTGCATGGCCGCCAGCCGCTGGTTGATGCGCATGCCACGGTCGGACGTTTCAAATTCCCAGTTGATGTAATACGGATAGGTCGGATCGGTAGAAAACTGGTTCGCCGAACTCACGAAACCCCTCGGCGGGTTTTTCACCCGCGGATTCTGGGCCGCCGGAATCCAGCCCTGCCAGTCATGGGCCGGGTTGGTGCCATCGAGCAGAAACTTGCCCTGATTGCGCCATTTTAGCGGAAACCGCCCGTTGGGCGAAATCGCAATGTCTTTTTCGGCATTGGCGAATACAAAATTCTGCGCCGGGGCCGCGTAATACGACAAGGCTTTGACGTAATCGTCGTAGGTCCTGGCCCGGTTGAGCCAATAAAAGGTCTGAACACCATTATCCCGCTCGTGCGCAATCCAGCGTACCGCGTAGCCCGCCGGGAAATTGTTTCGGGCCGGTTTTTCGTCGGGCCGATACACCACCGGGCCGTGGTGCGTGTACAAAACCGTATCGGCTACGTCCGGTTTTCCTTTGACTTTAATGATTTCCACCCGCCGACGAACCGGTTTCCATTGCCCGTCGTGCCAGTATTGCTGCCGCCGGTTATCCCGAAACCGGATTTTGTAAAAGTCCAGCACATCGGCTCCGACGTTGGTGACCCCCCAGGCGACATCCTTGTTAAAACCGATAATTACGCCGGGCGCACCGGGCAGCGAAACTCCGTAGACATTCATCGTCGGCGTCACCAGTTGAATCTGATACCAGATGGACGGCAAACTCAGATTCAGGTGCGGATCATTCGCCAGAATCGGGTAACCGCTGGCGGTTTTCTGCGGCCCCACCGCCCAGTTATTGCTGCCAATACCAGGGTCATGCGGTTGCCAGTTCAGGGCCACGCTGCTGTCGGTTTCGGCGTCTGCGGGCGGAGTTGGCACCTTGAGGGGCGTAAAATCCCAGCGTGTACCCACCGGAATAATCGGATCTTCCCTGAACGGATAATCCGGAAACAGACTGGCCGTCAGTTCCGGGCCAAGGTGTCGCCGGACGTTGGTCATCATCAGATCGTCGGCACCGGCCGCCAGCGTCTGCGTCATCTGTTTGAGCAGAAACGCTACTTTGATGGGCGTCCAGGGTTCGGGAGCATACCCCAGCAGTTTATATTCAAGGGGATAATCGGCCGGTTTTAGCTGATTAATATAGGCATTGATCCCGGCCGTATACGCATCCAGCAGCAGGTTGGAAACCGGGTCTTTCGTCATGCCCTCCAGCGATTGTTCGGCTCCGTAAACCATGCCGAGTCGCCGGTTGTACCGATCGAGTTCGAGGGCGCGCTCACCAATCACTTCCGCAATCCGGCCGGCGGCCGCGTGGGTCTGGAACTCCATCTGCCAGAGCCGGTCGCGGGCGGTTACGTAGCCCTGGGCAAAATAAGCGTCATACTCATTTTTGGCAAAAACATGCGGTACGTGCAGCTCGTCGTATAAAACCGTCACCTCGTCGCGGGTTCCTTTCACCGACACCTTCCGGACGGAAGCCTCATCAGCGGTTTCGGCGTTTTGCCAGAACCCTTCGTACGGACTTAGCAGGCGGCCCAATGCCGGCATCGTCCCCCACGGCTGATTCAGGGCCAGGATTAAACCCGTCGTAATCAACAGACTCAAAAGTGCTTTTGCTATCTTCATAGACGAAACGACAGGGACGCCCTGTTACAAAGAAAATTTATTCCTGCTTTTATCCCAACAAAAGCAGGAAAACGGTGGCTTTTACCGGCCTTGTCCCGCAATTATCCAACCAACATTTACCGCCGAATCAGGTTATGAAGCAAAGTACTTCTTAATGCAACATTTTTAGTAAATTTGAATCAGATTTACGCCTTCGCTATGACCTTGCTCAATACGACACTGAAATGGCTGCTGCTCCGGCGAGTGCCGCGCATTGAAGCGATGATGGCCCGACCCGGGGAGGTGCAGCAGGCGGTTTTTCGTCAACTCATCAGCAAGGGGCGCCATACGCACTGGGGTCGTGAACACCAGTATGACTCCATCCGTACGGTCCGCGATTTTCAGGAGCGGGTGCCGGTTTCGTCGTACGAAGACCTGTTTCCGTACATCGAACGCACCATGAAGGGCGAGCAGAAACTCCTCTGGCCCTCCCGGATTCACTGGTTTTCCAAATCGTCGGGCACGACCAATGCCCGCAGTAAATTCATTCCGGTTTCGCAGGAATCGCTGGACGAAAGCCACTTCAAAGGCGGCAAGGACATGATGGCGCTCTACGTCGCCAATCGACTGGAAACCAAGACTTTTGAAGGAAAGGGTCTTTCTATTGGCGGCAGTTTACACGAAAATCCGTACGGACAGCACGGTTATGCGGGCGATATATCGGCGGTGGTCATGAAAAATCTGCCGCCCTGGGCGCAATACATCCGGACTCCGCCCATCGATGTGGCGCTGATGGATAAGTGGGAAGAGAAAATCGACCGGATGGCCGAAATGACCGCCCGCGAGAACGTCACGAGCATTCTGGGCGTACCGACCTGGGCGCTGGTGTTGCTGGAGCGGGTGCTGGCGCTCACGGGCAAACGCAACATTCTGGAAGTCTGGCCAAATTTCGAAGTATTCATTCACGGGGCGGTGGCTTTTCAGCCCTACCGGGAGTTGTTTGCCAACGAAGTCTTTCCGTCCTCGGCCATCAATTACCTCGAAATCTATAACGCATCGGAAGGCTTTTTTGCCATTCAGGACGATCTGAAGCGCGTCGGCGAAATGCTGGTCATGCTGGATTACGGTATTTTCTACGAGTTTGTGCCGATGGAGGAAGCCGACAAGCCGTTCCCGAAAGCGCTGACCATCGAAGAGGTCGAACTGAATAAAAATTACGCGCTGGTGATTTCGACGAACGGCGGCCTCTGGCGCTACCGCGTCGGCGATACGGTCCGGTTTACCTCGCGTTACCCGTTCCGGCTCAAAGTCAGCGGACGAACCAAACATTTTATCAACGCCTTCGGGGAAGAGGTCATCATCGAAAATGCCGAAACCGCCATTACGCGGGCCTGCGAAGCGACGGGCGCGACGGTGAGTGACTATACCGCCGGACCGGTGTACATGGGCAGCGGCACCAACGGGCGTCACGAATGGATCATCGAATTTTCGAGCCTACCGAACAATTTCGACCGGTTCTGCACCATCCTCGACCAGACGATCCGGCAGGTCAATTCGGATTACGACGCCAAACGGTATAACGACATGGTGCTGAAACCGCCGATCGTTCACGCCGTGCCGCGCGGAACGTTTTACGACTGGATGAAAACCCGGGGGAAACTGGGCGGACAGCATAAAGTGCCGCGCCTGAGCAACAGCCGGGAATACCTCGACGATATTCTGGGTCGCCTGACAACGTTTTCCTGAAAACCGGTTTTCCTGAACGATGCCGCTCCGGCCGTTGTTCTTCCTCTGGAGTCTGTCTAATTTTGCGTGAATGAAATCCTTCAATATTCCGGCTTATTACCGCAGTCATATCATCAGTCCGCTGAAAGAATTTCGCCGGAAGCGCGATAAACTCAAGCGCGATTTTACGGCCACCGAACTTGATTTTGGGCCGGTACGATTTCTGGTGGCCCGGCACTTCGGTTTTTGCTACGGTGTCGAAAACGCCATTGAAATTGCCTACAAAGCCATTGCCGAGAATACCGGGAAACGCATTTTTCTGCTGAGTGAAATGATTCACAACCCGGATGTCAACCGGGATTTGCAGGAGCGGGGTGTCCGGTTCATTATGGAAACCTCCGGAAAACAGCTTATTCCGTGGGACGAGCTGCGATCCGACGACGTAGTGGTGATTCCGGCGTTTGGCACTACGCTGGAAATCCAGCAGAACCTGACGGACATTGGCCTCAACGTCGAGCAATACGATACAACCTGCCCGTTTGTCGAAAAAGTCTGGAACAAAGCCAGCCAGATCGGCCAGAAAGACTATACCGTAGTGGTTCACGGAAAACCGTCGCACGAAGAAACCCGGGCAACGTTCTCGCACAGCAAGGAAGCCGCCCCGACGGTGGTGGTCAAAGACATGAAGCAGGCCCAACGGCTGGCAACCTATATTACCGGCGAATCGCCCCGGGAGCAGTTTTACCACGAATTCAGCGGTCAGTATTCGGTCGGTTTTGATCCGGAGCGGGATTTACAGCGCATCGGTGTTGTAAACCAGACGACCATGCTGGCGTCGGACACGCAGCACATTGCCGACTACCTGAAAACCGTCATGATTCATCATTACCGGCTGATGCCGGAGGAAGTCGATAACCGCTTCGCCAACACCCGCGACACGCTCTGCTACGCGACCAACGACAACCAGGATTCGACGTACGCCCTGCTCACCAATCCGGCGCAGTTTGCCATCGTTGCGGGCGGCTACAATAGCTCCAACACCCAGCATCTTGTCGAGTTGTGCGATGAAAAACTGCCGACGTATTTCATTGAAACGGAGCAAAAAATCCTGTCCCGGACGTTAATCCGGCATTTTAATCTGTCCACCAAACAGGAAGTAGTGACCGAGCATTTTCTGCCCGATCAGGAACCGGTTACGGTTTTACTAACCTGCGGAGCTTCCTGCCCGGATGCGGTGGTCGAAGGCATTCTGCTGAAGATCGTTTCGTTCTTCCCGACGGCCCGGCCGGTGGCTGATGTCATGGCAGACGTAGAACAGCGGTTTGCGTCCTGAATAAGAAATCCGGACAAATGTCAGCCGATGGCAGTAAAAAGTAGACCGCCGGTTCTTTGTTTTGTCTGAAAGAAAGAACGACTACGAGCGGCCCGACCCCGGTCTGGAATGCCTGAAAACCGCCGTAGTAAACCAGATCATTAACAAATCATCAGAATGTACACCATCGGTATCAACACGTTTTTATTTACGTCACCCTTCACGAATGAGAGCGTGAAGTGGTTTGCAAAATTTGCTGAATGGGGTTTCGATACCGTCGAAATCGGCCTGGAAGATCCCGCCAACGTCGATCCACAACTGGTTAAACAAGCCCTCCTCGACGCCAAGCTGGGCTGCAAGACGGTTTGTGCCGCCATGGGCCCCGACCGGGATTTTCGCGGGGACGCCGAACAGCAGCAAAACGCCATGACGTATCTGAAAGGGTTGCTGGATGTTATGGAAATCATCGGGGCCGAGATGCTGGTGGGGCCGTTGTACTCCAGTGTGGGTCGGGCCGAGGCTACGCCCAGAGACGTGTATGCCGAACAGCAGAAAGCCGTCGTGAAAAATCTGAAAGAACTGGCCGCTTACGCCCAGAGCAAAGGTTTAAAAATTGCACTCGAACCGCTCAACCGCTTCGAAACGGACTTCATCAATACCGCCGATCAGGTCATTGAACTGGCCGATCTGGTAGGGAGCGATAATGTCCGTTTGCATTTGGATACCTTCCACATGAACATTGAAGAAAAGTTCCAGGCCGACGCGATCCGGAAAGCCGGGGCACGGCTGGAATTGCTGCACAGCTGCGGTTGCGACCGGGGGATTCCGGGTAACGACCACATCGACTGGGATTCGATCCGGCAAGCGCTGAAAGACATTGATTTCAAAGGCCAGCTGGTGATCGAGTCGTTTACGCCCGAAGTGAAAGCCATCGCCAAAGCGGCCGCCATCTGGCGCGACATCGAAGCCTCCGGCGAAGATATTGCCGTCAAAGGGCTCGCCTTCCTGAAAACCGTATAGGTTTTTAGAGCAAACGGGATAAGCAAGGAAAGACTTCGGGTAAAACCGGTGAAAGTCTTTCCTTTTTATTTTTCCCACCGTTAGTACGGATTGGAAAACCGGTGGTTCGGGCCGGTCTTTATTCCGAAAAAGTGATGAAGGTTTTTCCATCATAACGGCTCAACCCAAACGCTCGGGTGCCAAACCACAGATTACCCGTTTTATCCTCCAAAATGCTCCGAACCGAATTATTGACAAGGCCGTCTTTCGTCGTATAGTTTTTAAACGTTTTTCCGTCGTAACGAAATACGCCATTTTTATCGGTAGCGAGCCAGAGATACCCTTTTTTATCCTCCAGAATGGCAGTGATTCCATAACTCACAAAGCCTTCCTTTTCCCGGAAACTGGTGAATGATTTCCCATCGTAACAACAGGCGCCGTGTCTTCTGGTGGCAAACCACAGATTACCCGCCCGATCTTCTGCCATCGAAAAGATCATATCGTCCGTAAGATGTTCCCTGGACAGCGGATAAGTCACCTTGGGCACGTAGGAAGCTGCGGATCGCTGGTCTTCATTCGATCGGTAATATTCAGCAGCGGGCAAAAAGTTTTTGAACGATTTTCCATCATACTGCCAAACACCCCCACCGTTCCACGAGCAGAACCATAGAACACCGTTTCGGTCCTGTAGAATATCCATGATTAGCTGATAATGAGCTCCCAGATTGAAAGGATGATCATCATTATTCAGGAAATTAGTCAGGGTTCGACCGTCGTACCGATAAAGCCCTGTTCCCATCGTTCCAAACCACAGATTACCGCCCCGATCTTCGAACAGGCAAGTAATCCGAACCTTCGCCAATAGGCCCGGCTTTAAGTAGTTCGTAAACGTTTTCCCGTCATATTGACAGATACCGCTTTTCGTACCAAAGAGAATATGACCCGCTTTATCTTCTATAATTACGCTCACCTCGTTATCACTCAGTCCATTCCGGGTTGTAAAATTGGTAAAAGACTTTCCATCATAGCGATAAACGCCCTGTCCTCCGGTACTAAACCAAAGGTTACCCGCTTTATCCTGTAACTCACAGCCAACATTACCCGACTCAACACCCTGCGTCCGGATCAGTTTCGGTTGCCCTTCCCAAATTGATGGGCGCTTGCCGGGGCCGCCCCTGGGCGCGTTTGGCCCAGCCTGGCCGTAGCCGGACGTTGAAAAAACGAAGGCGAAAAGAAGAACTGCGCCGTAGGAAGCAACGGCGTCAAGCAACCCTTTCATCATGGGAATTCCGGTTGGATTTATCGGCAAATTAATACCGGCCCAAAACCGGTCAACAAAACCCTGTAAAAGAAGGTGAACGAAATGTAAAAGTTGCTGACTTACTGCTCCGACGCCCGAACGTTAACCTGAACCGGCGCGCTTTCATTGTGCAGACGATCCAGGGCCGTAACGACGTAGATGTAACGGTTATCCGGTGAGGTGGTACGATCGATAAACCGGGTTGTATTCTCACCTACGCAAATGGCTACAATCCGGGTGGGATCTTCGGTATCGATTTTATCCTTCCGGTCAAACCGGTAGACGACGTAGTACCGGGCCTTATCGCCGTCGGGGGCCGGATCGGGTTGCGTCCAGAACAGCTCCACTCCTTCGGGTGTGGAACTGGCTTTCAGCTCTTTAGGCGGCAAAGGCGGTTCCGGATCTTTCCACGGCATGGGAGGAATTAAAGCCGGATAGCGGTAAAAATTCGTCAGTAAGGTATCCCGCACCCCGTTCAGGTTGTCGGTCAACGACTTGGAGCTAAAGAAAATGCTGCCGTGAATCTGACTGAACTGGCGGTTGTAGTTCAGTTGCGTGCTCATTTCGTTCGGATCGTTCCAAGCGCGGTCGCGGGGCGTCGAGCGATTGATCCGAAACGCGCCCTGCCCAATATAGAGGTGTCGATTAAAACCGTTTTTCACCCACCAGTCCGTCAATAACCGATACGGAACCTTCTGAAAATCCGTGCTGAAATAAACCTGGGGCGCAATGTAATCGACCCATCCGTCGCGCACCCACTTGCGGGTATCGGCATACAGGTCAAAAAAAGACGTTAAACCGCCTGTCGTTTCCGACCCCTCGGGATCCTGGCTGCGGTTTTTCCAGACGCCAAACGGACTGACTCCGAACTTGACATACGGTTTAATGGTCTGAATCGAATCCCGAAGCTGGTGAATCAGCTGGTTGATGTTCTCGCGTCGCCAGTTCTGGAGGTTCATGCCGTTGGCATACGCCTTATACGTGGCTTCGTCCCGGATGACCTGTCCCGCAATGCCATACGGATAAAAATAATCGTCGAAGTGAATGCCATCCACATCGTAGTTACGAACAATATTGGTTACAACCCGGGTGACATAGTTCCGAACTTCGGGCAACCCGAGATTAAAGAGTTTCCGCCCACCGTACTGTAGCATCCACTCCGGTTTGCGGTTGCTGATGTGGTCGGACGTCACGACGGAAAGCTTACTGAACGTCGCGCGGTCGAGGTTAAACCAGGCATGAAATTCCATGCCGCGGTCGTGGGTTTCCCGAATCATGAATTCGAGCGGATCGTAAAACGGAACCGGGGGCAGGCCCTGTTTGCCGGTCAGCCAGAACGACCAGGGCTCGAAGCTTTTGGCATAAAAAGCATCCGCAGCCGCCCGGATCTGCACAACTACCGCGTTGATCCCCGCCCGCTGGTGCAGATCCAGAATCTTGATAAACTCCGCCCGCTGGCTGTCGGCGGGCATGCCGCGTACGCTCGGCCAATCGATGTTATCCACCGTTGCAATCCAAACCGCCCGAAACTCCCGTTTAGGTGGATTCTGCGCCACCAACGTAGCGGATAGCCCAGAGAACAGACAAACAAACACAGCCAAGAGAGCCCGGTAACAAAAGCGCATGCACAAACGGTTGATCACGAAAAGAGAATGGTCAAAGATACGGAAGAACCCCTTCGTCTTTCAAACTTTATTGGTATCGGGTTTATTGCCTATTCCTTCCGCCAACGCGCCGGAAGGCAGCCGTAAGTTTTTGGATTTTAAGAAGAAAGCGGTTTTTACAGAAAATGCCAAACGGGGAAAACCGCCTTTTAAGTACCGAATATTATTTGGAAAAAAATTAAGAACGGCCCATATTAATGTTGAACAGTATTTGGTATAACTATTGTATACAGTAATTTTGAGCAGAAAATGAGGCCGTAAAACCAATCATTATTTTACTTTTTAGTAAAAAATCCATATTTTTTTATAAAAATACAAGGATTGTGTTTAGTTTTGTGCGATCTCAGATTGGTTGGATAAAATTTTAAGTTCTCTACTCTTATGTCAAGCATCAAACTCGATCAGATCGATCGGAAAGTATTAGAAATTTTACAGACAAACGCCAAAATCACCAACGCTCAACTGTCGAAAGAAATAGGGTTATCACCAGCTCCGACGCTCGAGCGCGTTAAAAAATTAGAAACTTCGGGAATCATTCAGAGCTACCACGCTCAACTCAACCGGGATAAAGTAGGTCTGGGTGTCACGACCTTCGTGCAGGTGTCGCTGGTGGGCCATAAAAAACAGGTAACAGAATCATTCGTCAATGCCGTCAAAGAGATTCCGGAAATCATCGAATGTCACCATATCACTGGTTCGGGCGACTTCCTGTTGAAAGTAATTGCCAAGGATATCGCTTCGTACCAGGTGCTCATGCTGGAAAAAATCAACGAAATTGAAGAGGTTGCCAATACCCAAACGATGGTGATTCTTTCGACCTTCAAAGAAAGCAAAGTACTTCCCATTCCCTGATGGAATTAAGAGTTAAGAGTTATGACGGGGCCGTCCGGCGGTTGCTGACGCGTTCATAACTCTTAACTCATAACTCTTAATTTTTTAATTGCTACTTTACCCTTTTCTTCCCTTTCTTCGCTCTTCTCTGCGGATTTTCTTCAGGTTATCCAGGCCCTCTTTGGCTTCTTTGTGCTGGCTGGATTTGCGGTCGGCTTTGTCGATCACTTCCTTGAAATACGCCTGTGCCTGGTCGTAGTTCTTCTCCGAACTCGCAATTTTCCCCAGACTCAGCACCGACGCCCAGTAATAAGCCGCATCGTAGGAATTGGTCTGTTTGGCAAAATCAATGGTTTTCTGGTAGTATTGTTTGGCCTTCGCCGGATCGCGAAAATAGTGGTGGTGGTTGTACGCCAGAATGTAAGCCGCTGTCCGCCCGCCCACGCCTTCGTAGCCATCCATGCCATGCTCAATTTTACTCAGGATGCTGCTGGCAGCCGCCGTTGCTTCGTTGCTGTAGCCACGCACGAACGCCGTCCGGGCATAATACCGTTCGAAGTACGGATTATCCGGGTATTGCTGCCACATGTATTTCGCCAGATCATAGGCTTTACCGTATTCGTTCTCCATGCTGTAAATCTGGAGCAGAAAATACCGGGCCTCCGTGCGGGTGTAAAAAGCGTTGTTGGCGGTTAACTCCAGTTGCCGGATGCCTTCCGCTTTGTTGCCTTTCGGGAAAAACATTAGAATGGGTTTCAGGGCCGGGTAATTCTTCGGAATCCACTGGGCGTAATAATTGAACAGCCCGTCGCCAAAGAGCAATTCCGGCGTCAAATCGCCATTTCCCTTGCACTTGTCGAAGTATTTCAGCGCGTTTTTTCCGGCCCAGGTGGCCTTCGCCCACTTCTTCCGTTCGGAATACAGGCGGCCCTTAAAACCGTAGGCGGCCGCCAGGAAAAACGAGGGTTCTACCTTGTTGTCTTTGGTATCATACAACTTCTCTGCCTTCGTAATGGTCGTGTCCAGATACGCCAGACACTTGTCGTCGAAGTCGGTGTTTTCAGTATTCGGCACAATCTTCCACCACTCAGCCAGGGCCATCAGGAAGTACGGCATCGGATGATCGGGATACCGGAGCCGGAGCCAGTGAAACTCCTTGTCGGCTTCGTAAAATTTGTAATTATACAAGCTGTTGATAGCCTCCGCCGATTCGATCTGAACGCCGGGATGCTTCAGCAACATGTCGTATTTTTTGTCAAAATCAGCCAGTGAGTAGACCTGAGCTTGCGCCATGAAGGTCAACAAAAGGCCGATTAGAACAAGAATGCTTTTTTTCATTTTTTCAGGACACTAGTATGGTCTCCTATCAACGAAGTTTTTGAATTTCCAGTTTACGCAACCAAAAGTTTTTACGAACCCCCCGGATGCCTTACCTTTGACTTTTGCACAACTGGCACCGTATGCTGACCATTAAAGACAAAACGTTCGTCCCGTTTATCGATCAAAACAAGCTGAAAAACCGGATTGTTCAGTTGGCCAGCCAGATCAATCAGGACTACCGCGACAAAGAACCGCTGCTGGTGGTGGTGCTCAACGGCGCCTTCATTTTTGCCGCCGAATTGATGACGCACCTGACCATTCCATGCCGGGTTACGTTTATTCGGGTCAGTTCGTATCAGCAAACCGCGTCGACCGGCGTTGTCCGGGAAGTGCTCGGTTTAGGCGAATCGCTGGCCGGGCAGGATGTCATTTTGATTGAGGATATTATCGATACCGGTTTGACGATTCAGGAGGTTTCGCGCCAGCTGGCCGATCAGCAACCGGCCTCGCTCGAAATCGCCACCATGCTCTTTAAGCCGGAAGCGTTGAAAGTCGAAGTTGCCGTCAAATACGTCGGTTTTGAAATCGAAAACCAGTTTGTGGTGGGTTACGGGCTGGATTACGACGGTTTGGGGCGCAATGCGCAGGAAATCTTCGTGCTGGCTTAACGATCCACTTCGCCCATGACCACGTCGATGGAGCCAATAATGGCGACCAGATCGGCAATCATGGCCCCTTTCGAAATCTCGCTGATCACCGACAGGTTGTGGTAGGAACACGAGCGCGCCCGGCAGCGGAACGGCACATCCGACCGCCCGTCGGCCCGGAAAAAGAAGCCCAGCTCCCCTTTCGGAATTTCACCCCGGATGTAAAACTCCTGCGCTTTCGGCCGGATTTTCTTCGGCACAAGGGCCTGCGGATCAAAATCCCGGGTTCGCTTCAGATCGCCCGTCAGTTGCACCAGGCATTGTTCGGCAATTTTCACCGACTCCCAGCATTCCAGCACCCGCACGTAGTTGCGGTCCCAGCAGTCGCCCAGCGTCCCGACGGTCCCTTCGCCAATCGGAATGTCGAAATCCAGTTCGGGATACACCGAATAGCCATCGACCCGGCGTAAATCGTACCGCAGGCCCGACGCCCGCAAAACCGGCCCCGTGCAGCCGTAATTGATAGCGACGGACAATGGTAACACGCCCACGTTAGCCGTCCGCTTCACGAAAATCTTGTTTTCAGAAACGAGTTGCTGCATCTCCAGCAACTTCGGTTTCAGGTATTTCAGAAACTCCGCACACCGCTCCTCGAAGCCGATCGGCAGGTCATAATACAAACCGCCAATCCAGATGTAGTTATAGAGCATTCGTGCCCCGCTGACCCATTCGAGCATCCGTTGCAGGTGTTCGCGGTCGCGCATCATCCACAGAAAGGGCGTGTAAGCCCCAATATCCAGCGCGTAGGTCCCAATGGCGACAAAGTGCGACGCCAGCCGGTTTAGCTCAGCTACCAGCACCCGAATGTATTCAATCCGCCGACCGTCGGGGCGACTCAGCAGGTCCTTGTCGATGCCCAGCATCCGCTCCACGCCCATGCAGAACACATGTTCGCTGTTCATGGCCGCCATGTAATCCAGCCGGTCGACAAACGGCAGCGTCTGGTTAAACGGCATGGACTCGGCGTGTTTTTCGAAACAGCGGTGCAGATAGCCCAGGTGCGGCACCACATCGACAATGATCTCGCCATCCGTAACGATTTCCAGTCGCAGCACGCCGTGGGTCGACGGGTGTTGCGGCCCCATGTTCAGGATCATCTTCCCGGCGCCCAGCGAATCGAGCGTATATTTATTCGGCTCGGACGCCTGAAACAGGCCGGGCTGGTATTCGTATTGAACGGTTTGCGTGGTCATCGTAAGCCAAAGGTCGGAAGCGGGCGGGCAAAAATCAAATCCGGTTTACGGTCTACGGTTTTCCGTTTTCAGTACACAAGAACCGGTGGGTGAGCAGCAAACCCGATGGCGCGAAACCGCACCGTAAACCAGAAACCGTAAACCGTAAACTGTTTCCGCAGGCTTTTTCGCAATTATTTCACAACCAACCGTTGTGGTTCTTAAGACTTTATCTTACCTTTGCGTTCCTGTTTGAGAAAAATTTACAGCAATGGCTAAGAAAGGCAATAGAATTCAGGTAATTCTGGAGTGCACGGAGCAGAAGGACACGAATATTCCGGGGACTTCCCGCTACATCACGACCAAAAACCGCAAGAATACGCCGAGCCGGATCGAACTGAAAAAGTACAATCCGAACTTGAAACGCGTAACCGTTCACAAAGAAATTAAATAATCGTAACTGCGGGACTGCTCCCGACGATCCAAGATGGCAAAGAAAGTAGTTGCAACCCTGAAGAAGGAAGGTGGCGGTAAGAACTTCGCAAAGATTATCAAAGCCGTAAAATCACCGAAAACCGGTGCATACACCTTTAGAGAAGAAATGGTCCCGCTGGAAGAAGTACAAGCGGCTCTGAAGAGCTAGTCTTTCAGTACGTATGCTAATTCAAAGTCCCTCGGTCCTCGGTGGGACTTTTTTGTTTTTATCTTTGTTCGAGACAAAAGGCCCGGTTCTGAAACCGTCGCCTTATCCTCTACCATCAAAAGTCTAACGTCTACACAATGGGTCTGTTTGATTTTTTCTCGAAGGAAAAAAAAGAATCACTCGATAAGGGACTGGAGAAGTCCAAAGAAAGTTTTTTCTCGAAACTCAACCGTGCGGTCGTCGGCAAATCAACCGTTGACGATGAGGTGCTCGACGAGCTGGAAGAAGTCCTGATTACCTCTGATGTAGGCGTAGGCACAACCGTTAAGATTATCCGGCGCATCGAAGAACGCGTCGCCCGCGATAAATACGTTAACACCAACGAACTGGATCGCATTCTGCGGGAAGAAATTGCGGCTTTACTGTCCGAAAACAAATCCATTGATGTCGACGATGATTTTGCCCTGCCCGCCGGAAAAAAACCGTATGTCATCATGGTGGTCGGCGTCAACGGGGTTGGTAAAACCACTACCATTGGTAAACTGGCCGCGCAGTATCATAAACGGGGCAAGAAAGTGGTGCTGGGCGCGGGTGACACCTTCCGGGCGGCTGCGGTTTCGCAACTGAAGCTCTGGGGCCAGCGCGTGGGTGTTCCGGTGATCGATCACGGGATGAATACCGATCCCTCGGCGGTGGCTTTCGATGCCGTTAAAAAAGCCGTGGAGATGAACGCAGACGTGGTAATTATCGACACGGCGGGGCGGCTGCATACCAAAGTGAACCTGATGAACGAGCTGTCAAAAATCAAACGGGTCGTGCAGAAATTCCTGCCCGAAGCTCCGCACGAAGTCCTGCTCGTCCTCGACGGTTCCACGGGCCAAAACGCCTTCATTCAGGCGACGGAATTTACGAAAGCTACGGACGTAACGGCCCTGGCCATCACAAAACTGGACGGAACGGCCAAAGGCGGTGTCGTCATCGGCATTTCGGATCAGTTCAAGATCCCGGTCAAATACATTGGTGTCGGCGAGAAAATCGACGATTTGCAAACGTTCAGCAAGATGGAATTTGTCGATTCTTTTTTTAAGAAAGTGTAAAAAATAATTCTCAAATTCCACCGGTTAAGTTCATATATAATGACTGGTAATGGAAATAAACCTGCTAATTGCTTTCCCTTCTGGGCAGTCTGGGTCGTTGTAACGGCTTTTACAATCGCTTGCAAAACCAGCCCGGCCCGGAAACCGCTGCAGGGCATCTGCGGTACGGTTATTTTTAAATCGGGCAACCACATGCCCGGCCCCGACCGGCCGCAGCCGAAAGGCCAGCCGGTGGTTCGCGAGGTATTGATTTATGAATTAACCAAAACCGACCAGACCGAACCAACGGAAGACGGTTTTTACGCCCGCGTCAAAACCCGGCTCGTTAAAAAAGTCAAATCCAACCCGGACGGCACATTCTATGTCAGCCTCCCCGCGGGTACCTACTCGGTTTTCGTGCAGGAGGAAAAGGGTTTATACGCCAACCTGTTCGACGGCGACAATAACATTTTCCCGGTAACGGTCGAGAAAAACCGCCAATCCACGATCACGTTTGAAATTACGTATCAGGCGGTATATTAACCGGCTATGAACGTATTGAACACCTTTCTGATCACCACGGCCGTTCTGTTTCCCTTCGGCTGGGTTATCTACCGATTGATCCGGTATCCGGCGAAAGCCTGGGGTGAAGAGTCCCCGCTATCGATCAAAGTAGTGTACGAAGTCACGAAACGGGAATACTTTACGCGTTTCGACTTTCTGTTTTTGATCTTTTTCGTACCGATGAATGTACTCGGTCTGTATGCCTGCCTATTCGTACTGTTACCGGCGATCCAGGTCTACTGGCAAGGAATTATTGCAGCCGGCGGTCTGGCTGTTTTTACCTACACCTTATGGTGGTGCGTCCGCCTTTTCCAACTGGAATCCCAATACTGGCTGATTACCAAAGGAAAGACGATCACTCTGGACCCAACCGACCAAAGTATAGAAATCACGACGGAGGATGAAACCGTACGGATCACAGCGGATTATCTCGACAAAATTGAAAAACATTACCCAGGCCTTTCGTCGGGCAAAATGGTCGCTGGTTACGCGTATTTCATCTTCCAATTAAAGAACGGGCAGCCCGTTTACCTGAATGACAATAGAAGTTTTCTTCCGTATGTGATGGAGGCCTACTTCAAAACCGTCCCGATCCGGCGGGTCCCGCATAAAATTCCGTGGATAATTGCGCCATAACTTTCTCCTGAATTGTACTTTTCCGAACTTTGCAAAAATTCCCGGTGTTGCGTCAGGACGGTCATCGCCTTGGAGCTTAGCATTTTACTATTTTGAAAACAAAAGGATTACGTTCGAATAAAATCAATATTGTCACGCTGGGTTGTTCCAAAAATCTGGTCGACTCCGAAGTGCTTTTTACCCAACTCAAAGGCAACGGTTACAACGTTTCACACGAATCGAAGAAAGACGATGCCAATATTGTCGTCATCAACACCTGCGGTTTTATCGATAACGCGAAGGAAGAATCGATCAACACCATTCTGCGCTACGTCGATGCCAAGGATGCTGGTGTGGTCGATAAAGTCTATGTAACGGGCTGCCTGTCACACCGCTACAAGGATGAACTGGAGGTTGAAATTCCGATGGTCGATGCCTGGTTTGGCACCAACGAATTACCGCGTCTGCTCAAAACGCTGAAAGCCGATTACAAGCACGAACTGGTAGGCGAACGGCTTCTAACAACCCCGGCCCATTTTGCGTACCTGAAAATTGCCGAAGGCTGCGACCGCCCCTGTTCGTTCTGCGCCATTCCCCTCATGCGCGGTCACCATGTCTCACGGCCGGCGGAAGAACTGGTGAAAGAAGCCCAGTCGCTGGCCCGGCGCGGCACGAAAGAACTGATTCTGATTGCCCAGGATCTGACCTATTACGGGTTGGACCTGTATAAAAAACGCACGCTGGCCGACCTCATCCACCGCCTGGCCGACGTCGAAGGCATCGACTGGATTCGGTTGCAGTACGCCTATCCGTCCGGTTTTCCGATGGACGTCCTGGAGGTGATGCGGGAGCGGTCGAATGTCTGCAACTACCTCGATATGCCCCTGCAAACCGGCTCGACGGAACTGCTGAAAATCATGCGCCGGGGCATTACCCGCGAAAAAACCGAAGCCCTCATTCACAGCATCCGTGAGCGGGTGCCGGATATTGCCCTTCGTACCACACTCATCGTTGGCCACCCGGGCGAAACCGAAGCGATGTTTGACGAAACCTACGAATTTGTGGAACGGATGCGGTTCGACCGGCTGGGGGCTTTCACCTATTCCCACGAAGACAACACGCATTCGTATAGCATGCCCGACGACATTCCGGCCGATATCAAGCAGGAACGCGCCGACGCTATTATGGAGCTACAACAGGGCATTTCGTCGGAACTGAATCAGGAAAAGCTCGGCAAAACGTACAAAGTGCTGTTCGACCGGAAAGAAGGCGGTTTTTTCATTGGCCGTACGGAATTCGACTCGCCCGAAGTGGACAACGAAGTCCTGGTTCCGGCCAGCCAGTATGTGCGGCCGGGTGACTTTGCCAATGTCCGCATCACGGAGGCCCATGAGTTCGACCTTTACGGCGAAGTCGTTTTGTAACAAAAATAGCTAACTCGCTCTCCACCAAGCCGGTTTTTCAGTATATTTGGAGCCAACCCACCAGAGCGGTATGGCTTCACTCTACCGGTTTATTGCTTTTTTAGGGCTTCTGTTTCCGAGTTTCGTTCGGGCAGACCAACCGGTTATACCCATTCCGTCCGGCAATCAGTCGCTGATGCTGGACCACGACCTCTGGTTTATTCAGGATACGACGCACCAGCTCACCATCGACGCGGTGCTGGGCCCGGAAACGGCTGCCAGGTTCCGGCCCCATCCATCGCCGATTCCTAATTTCGGCTATACCAGCGGCAACCAGCATGCGTACCCGGCCTGGCTGCGTTTCAAACTCCAGAATCCTTCGAATCAGGTTCAGGCGCTATTTTGCGAGATTGATTTTTTTGCCTTCGACGAGCTGCAACTGTACATCACGGACGGCCAGCAGGTTCTTTACACCTCACCGGTCTACGGCTGGAAAACGCCCCTAACGCAGAAAATGGTTTACCACCGGAATTTCTGGTTTCCGTTTACGCTGCCCGCCGGGATGGAGGTTACCTGCTACGTCCGGGCCCTCAAAAGCCGGGGGGTGCAGGTGGTTCCGATCACCATCCGTCCCCAGGCAATTCTTGATACGTTTGTGCTCCAGGATTATGCTTTCTGGGGGGGCATTTTCGCCGTTTTCCTGTTTGTAACCGTTATTAGTCTGTTTTTTTACCTCACTACGTTTGACCGGATTTATGGAAAATACATCCTGTGCGTTCTCGGACTGGGCGGTTATTTCTTTATTAACGACGGTTTTCTCTACCAGTTTTTTTTCGAAGAACAGTTCCGAATGCCCAACCGAAATGTCTATTTCGTGTTTCCCTTGATGCTGTTTTTCTTCCAGTTGCTGTTTGTCCGCTCATTTCTGTCGCTGGAAAAGACGCCCAGCCGCCTGTGGCACCGGATTGCAACCGTTGCACTGGTGGGCGGCATTTTCTGCCTAACCTCTTTGCTGGCCGAATGGGTGTTGTACGTTCCACCCGCCGTGGAACAGGCCCTGATGCGGTTGTTTATCGTTTTCTACTGGCTCCCGATGCCGCTGATCTGGGCGTTTATCGTGATCAACCTGATTCAGAAATACCGGGTTCAGGAAGCCTGGCTCTATCTGGTGGCCGTCAGCCCGTTTTATGTGCTCAATTTTCTGATCATTCTCTGTAACCTCCGGCTCTTTCCGACGTATGCCTTTCTGGAAAGCTACGAGAACTACGCCCTGGCGGCCTTGTTCGAGGTCGTCGTGCTAACGTTCGGCCTGGCCTATCGTTACAAACTCATCCGCGACCGCAACGAACTGCTCAGCGACGAGCGTAACCAGCAGCAACGTCTGGTGTACGAAGCGCACGTTCAGGCGTTGCAACTCAAAAACGATTCCCTGCAGGAAAAAGAACGCATTGCCCGCGATCTTCATGACAATGTGGGGGCGCAGTTATCGTTCATTGTCAACAGCCTGCAGCAGATCGGCCGACAGGCTGAAAAGCAACCGGTTCCGAATACCTATCAACTCGCGACGCAACTCCGGTCCATCGTCGATTACACGCGCGAAGCCATCAAAATGCTCCGCGATACAATCTGGGCAATCCACCAGGAAAGTTTTACGCTGGACGAATTTGAGGAACGCATCAATCACTACGTCGGTCGCTACTTCCAGCAACTGGAACCGCTCCAGGTGACGATTCAGACCGAAGGCCAATTGTCCCAACCGCTAACCTCCGTTCAGGCCCTCAACATGTTTCGAATCCTGCAGGAAGCGCTGCACAATGTCGTCAAACACGCCCACGCCACGGAAGTGACGGTTTTGCTTCAGGCGAAAGAAGACGGTTCGTTCCAGTTAAGCGTCAGTGACAACGGGACGGGTTTATCCTGGAAACCGACCGACGAGGGTTCCCTGGACAATCATTACGGTCTCCGGAATATGAAAAAACGGGCTGAAGAACTCGGCGGCCAGTTCCGGATTTACTCCGATCACGGCACCGTCGTCGAAGTCGCTGTCTAACCTACCGCCGGTACGTTACTCCATCCAGACGGTTTTGATGTTCAGAAATTCCTTCATGCCGACTTCCGATAATTCCCGGCCAAAACCGGATAGCTTCACCCCGCCGAACGGCACGCGCGGATCGGAGCGCATCAGCGAATTGACAAACACCGAACCCGCCTGAATCTGGCGCGCCAGCCGGTCGGCCCGGTCCAGATCCCGCGTCCAGAGCGCCGAACCCAGGCCGTAGTTTGACTGATTAGCGAGCTTTATGGCATCGCGTTCGTCTTTGGCTTCCACGATAACCGCCAGTGGACCAAACGTTTCTTCATCGAAAGCCGTCATACCGGGTTTGACATTATCGAGCAGAATAGGCTGAACATTACAGCCGTCGCGCTGCCCGCCATGCAGCATGCGGGCGCCCTGCCGGACGGTCTCGGCGCATTGCCGTTCAATAGCATCGGCCAGATCAAGCCGCGCAACCGGCCCCATCGTCGTTGATTCCAGCCGCGGATCGCCCTGCTGAATCGCCTGAATGTGCTGAAGAACCCGGTCTGTAAATTCTTTTTTAACCGACTTTTCGACAATAAACCGCTTGGCCGCAATGCAGCTCTGGCCCGCGTTCTGCATCCGCGATTGCACGGCCACCCGGGCGGCCTTTTCCAGATCAGCGTCGGCCAGCACGATCAGTGCGTCGCTGCCCCCCAGTTCCAGAACGGATTTCTTAATCTGATTCCCGGCAATGGATGCCACCGATGCCCCGGCTTTTTCGCTGCCGGTCAGTGTGACGGCTTTTACACGCGGGTCTCTCAGAACGGTGTCTACGGTTTTCGACTCAATCAGCAACGACTGAAAAACCCCCTCCGGAACGTCACAGGCCCGAAAAATTTCTTCCATCGCCAGCGAACAACCGCTCACGTTAGCCGCGTGTTTCAGCACCCCCACATTGCCCGCCAGCAACGACGGCACCGCAAACCGGAACACCTGCCAGAATGGAAAATTCCAGGGCATCACGGCCAGCACCGTGCCCAGCGGCTCATACGTCACAAAACTCCGTTGTGCTTCCGTCTTAATGGTCAGATCAGCGAGAAATTTCGGGGCGTTTTCGATGTAATAGTCGCAACCCACTGCGCATTTTTCGACTTCGGCGATGGCTTCTTTCAGCGTTTTGCCCATTTCGGCTGTTATCAATTCCCCCAGCGGCTGTTTTTCCCGGCGCAGGTAGGCGGCTATTTTTCGGAAATAAGTAAGCCGGTTTTCCAGCGACAACGCCGACCAGTCGATAAAGGCCCGATCGGCCTGTTTAAGCTTTCGATCAAGCGCCGAAGCACTCAGGGCCGGATAGGCTTTGATTTTTTTCTGCGTGTACGGATTGACGGATGTAAAGTTCATGGCGCTGTGGTTTTCTGCATAAACCAAAAAATAACCCCAACCGATTGAGCAGTCAGGGCAAAGTAGTGGCAGAAATAAGGTTATTGAGGACAGGGAACCAGCGTTAACGGGCCCGTATCTCTCTCGATTTCCCGCACCAGCAGCACCATCGTATCAATCATCTGTTCGACCCGCTCCTGGCCGGCAATGGCATGAAAGTCCCGACGAACATCTTCCATGCAATTAAAAACCGCCACCAGCAATTCTTTGCCGCGCTCGTTGATAAAGATCAGGCTGGAACGCGAATCCCGCTCGTCCTTCATGGTATAAATATACCCATCGTCTTCCAGCAGTTTGACAATCTTACTCATCGCCTGCTTGGTGACCCCCGCCCGTCGGGCCAATTCATTATTGGTGATACCAGCGGCTTCCAGATTGCCCAGAAAGGCAATATAACTCGCTTTGAAATTCGTGAACCCTAATTCAATCAGGCGCTGTTCAATGCGCCGTCCTAAATAACGTTTTATTTTAGACATGATCCGGCCCAGCGACCGCTCACGCTCCTGATAGAAAAAATGAAAATCAAACGGTTGGGCAACCGTTACTCCATCGGTATTCATGACTCTCCTTTTTGTGTACGTATGGGCTAGACAAGTTACAATTTTTTCACGAAGTAATGCCAATAGATTCCTTTAGCGCCTGATTCAATCGCACGCCCTTATTAAAATTCTGTTAAAGCTAGCGAAAGCATGGTCAACCAAGTTGACTATCTGTTAACCAAAATTTACATTTGCACGAAGATAGTCAACCAGGTTTACCAAAACAAATTCATTAACACATCACCCGAATGGCATCAGATCAAACCACGCCCATTAAAAAGTATCTCCCGCGTCTGCTCGTGCTGGTCGTCCTGGTAGCCGCTGCTTTTTACGGTTTTCAGTCTTACCGCTACAACCAGCACTACGAAACGACGGATAACGCTCAGATTGAGGGCAGCAGCGCTCCGGTTTTGGCCCGGGTTGCCGGTTACGTCCAGCAGGTCGCCATTGAGGACTACGCAACCGTCAAACGCGGTGAAAACCTCGTCACCATCGATCCGCAGGAATATGAAGTCGTCCTGCAACAGGCCGAAGCCGATTATCAACAAACGCTGGCCGACCTTCAAACCGCCCGGGCCGATTTACAAACCGCCCAGGCCAGCCTGACCAACGTTCGGCAGAACCTGAAAGTGGCGCAATCGAATGCCGAGGTGCAATCGGCGCGGGTTTCCAAGGCGACCAACGACCTGAAGCGCGACGAAAACCTGTACAAAGGGCAATCTCTGACCCAGAAGCAACTGGACGACTCGCGCAATAACGCCGACGTGCAAACCCGGCAATACGAAGCCAATGTGCAACAGATTGCTCTGGCTAAGACTTCTGAAAACGTCGCCCAGGCGGCTATTGCCAAAGCGCAGGCCAGCATTCAGAAAGCAGAAGCGCTGCTCAACGTGAAACAGGCCGCCATCGACAACGCCAAACTCCGGCTGAGCTACGCCAGCATTTCGGCCCCCATTACCGGGAAAATCGGGAAGAAAAACGTGGTTGTCGGGCAATATGTCCAACCCGGTCAGACCCTGTTCACGATTGTCAATGACTCCACGTTCTGGGTAGTGGCCAATTTCAAGGAAACGCAACTGGAACACATGCGCGTCGGCCAGCCGGTTGACGTAAAAATCGATGCGTATCCGAATCTGGAGGTGAAAGGCAAGGTGGTTTCGCTGGCCGAAGCAACGGGTGCCAAATTCGCCCTGTTGCCGCCGGATAACGCATCGGGAAACTTTGTGAAGGTGACGCAGCGGGTTCCGGTCAAGATCGAGATTGAAAACCCCGCGAAATACAAGGACCTTCTGCGCGCCGGTCTGAGCACGGACATCGCCGTTAAAGTTCAATAACCTTATGGCACCAACAGGATTTAAAAGATGGATTGTGGTGATCACGACGGTGTCGGCGGCCATTCTGGAGTTGATCGATACGTCCATTGTCAATGTCGGACTGACACAAATGGCGGGGAATCTGGGGGTTACGATCGAAGACATTTCGTGGGTTGTCACGGCCTACGCAATTGCCAACGTGATTATCATTCCAATGACCGGTTTTTTGCAAAATTATTTTGGCCGGAAAACCTATTACATCGCATCGATCATTCTCTTCACGATTGCGTCGTATTTCTGCGGGATCGCCGACGATCTCTGGACCCTGGTCGCCTTCCGGTTTTTGCAGGGCATCGGGGGCGGAGCCTTACTGTCCACTTCGCAGGGCATCATGTACGACGCCTTTCCGCCCAACCAGCGGGCCATTGCCTCGGCGGTTTTCGGAATGGGCATCGTGATGGGGCCTACGCTGGGCCCCACGCTGGGCGGTTTTATCATCGACAACTACCACTGGAGCTGGATGTTTTTCATCAACGTCCCCATCGGAATTCTGGCGGTTTTTCTGTGCTCGACCTTCGTTGAAAAGATGCCGAACGAGTTTAACATCGACCGCAGCAAGATCAAAATTGACCAGCTCGGGATTCTGCTGCTGGCCGTCGGCATCGGTAGTTTGCAGTATGTGCTGGAACGGGGCGAAGCCGACGACTGGTTCGACGACAGCGCCATTCTGTACTTAACGGTTGCGGCCGCCATTTCCATTCCGTTATTCCTCTGGTGGGAACTCAAAACCGACAGTCCTGTCATGGATTTGCGGGTGGTAAAGAATCAGAATCTGGCGATCGGTTCCATTCTCGTGTTCATCATCGGATACGGTTTATTTACCTCGATTCTGCTGTTTCCGCTGTTTGCACAGCGCATTGTCGGTTATACGGCTACCAAAACCGGGAACATTCTGATTCCGGGCGGGGCCGTCGCGCTGATCATGTTCCCGGTGGTTGGGCGGTCGCTGGCCAGCGGAGTATCTCCGCGCCTGTTTGCCATCCTGGGTTATCTGGCGTTCATTCTGTTCTGTTTCATGATGTCGAACCTGGACGCCGACGCGGGTGAGCGTGACTTTACCTGGGCACTACTGGTTCGGGGCGCGGGTCTGGCCATGATCAATGCCCCGTTGATTAACCAGTCGATTTCAACGCTGAAACCGCAGGAACTGCCCACCGGCATTGCGTTCACGAACATGGTCCGGCAACTCGGCGGTGCGTTCGGTGTGGCCATCACGAATACCTACATCGCCCAGCGAACCGCCGTTCACCGCAGCGATCTGGTGTCGAACCTGCAAGCCGGTGATCCGGTGACCACCGACCGGCTGAATGCGATGGCCCAAAGCCTGGCATCCCGGGGCATGAATGCCCTTGATGCGGTTTCGGGCGCTTACCGGAATCTGGACGCCATTGTTTCCAAACAGTCCCTGATGATTTCGTACCTCGATACCTTCCGGTTGGCCGGGCTCTTCTTCGTTATCACCCTGCCGCTGTTGTTTTTGATGAAAAATAAAAAAATGGATGCCGCTACAGCCAAAGCAGCGGCTGATGCCGCCCACTAATTTTTAAAACGGATACGGTTTCCGCACCTATAAAGCACGTACAATGATACGAATACACCTAATTCTGGCATTGACACTGGCAACCGCCACGGTCCGGGCGCAAGCCATCCCGAACGATTTACGGGCGTTGATCAACCGGACCAATACGAATTTTCCGCGGCTGAAAGAACAGGCGCAGCAACTGCGGGCAGGACAGGTTCAGGTCGATATTGCCCGTTCGGCCTACCAGCCCAACATCACCGGCAACGGGCTCTATCAGTATGTAACGCCCGTAGCCCAGGCCACACTGCCCATCAACGGCAAGGATGCCACCATCCAGTTTCAGCCCAATCATAACGTTAACGCCAACATCGGAGTCGGGCAGACGCTTTATGATTTCGGGCGTACCGACGCCAGCATCCGGCAGGCCGCAGATCATGTGCAGATTCTGCAACATACCCTGGACCTGACCCGGCAAAACCTCGGCTATCAGGTGGCCGCAGCCTATTATGGCATCGGATTCCTGCAAAAAAGCATAACCGTTCAGGACTCCGTCATTGGAGTCGCGCAGCGAAACATTCAGGTTTTTGCCAACCGCCTGCAAAATGGGGAAGCCCTGCAGTATGATCTCTTGACGCAGCAGGTCCGTTTGAAAGCCGCTCAGAATCGAAAAATTGATTTGCAAAACAATCTGGAGCGCCAACGGGCGTTATTGACATACCTGACTGGTGATCCGAATCCGGCCATCAGTCCTGCTGCCGCTCAGTTTGAGGCACAGATCCAGCCATTCACAATTGAAGGAAGCCTGCAAACGGCTCAAACCAATAACAAAGAAATACAGTTAGCGCAAGACCGGGTCCGGGCCGCCCAGACCGATATGCTGGCTTATGAACGCAGCGGTCGGCCCAACCTGAGTTTCAGCGGGTCGGCGGGTTACCGCAACGGGTATCTGCCGGAAATTGGTTCGCTTAAATTCAACGTAGCCGCCGGAGTTAATTTGACCGTTCCGATTTATTCGGGAAAACGTTATAGTTTGCAAAACCAGGCCGCCCGGTTGAATCTGGACGCCAGCCGGTATGCCATCGAGAGTGCCAACGCACAATTGCGGCAAAATCTGGAACAACTGAATGCGGACATCCAGAGCAACCAGCAGCGGTTACAGAACCTGGAAACACAGGTGCAGCAAGCCCGGAAGGCCCTCGAAATTGCGCAGGTGCGGTTACAGTCCGGGGTAATCACACCGGTTGAATTGCAGAGCGCCGAAACCGGCGTGGAGGAAGCCGAACTGGCCCGGTTGAATTATCAGTACCAGCTTTTACTTAACCATCTGGAGTATAAACGATTGCTGGGCGAAAATTTGTGATAAACGGCAACGAAAAGTTCATTGTCTGGTAAACTAAAAAATAAAACCAGCGGTTTTTTAAGCGTGGCCCCTTACCCGAATAGCCGCTCACACCAGCAGATGCTCGTCTGCGCTATCTGACAACCTGAAAACAGCTTACGACTATGAAAGACCGCGTAACCAATATCCTCAAGAACTTTGGCGTCAACGAATCGGCCATTCACCCTACCGTTCACTTCACACGCGATCTGGGTCTGGACAGCTTGGATACGGTTGATCTAATCATGCAGTTGGAGCAGGAATTTGGCATCCGGATTCCGGACGAAGATTACTCGAAATTAACCACTTTTCAGGGCGTCGTCGATTACCTGCAAACCGAGCAGCACGTCGCTATTGTCTGACAACGACTCAACGACTCAAAAGCCGGAATATTCCCCAGGAGGAGCATTCCGGCTTTTTTTTGACCCGGTTTTTCTACTTTTTTAACAACGAAACTCCTCGTCCGATGAAACCGGGTTACATTTCCATCGATACCAGTGCGCTGCCCCGCAGCACCGGAACAACGTCGTACAGATCGTGTTGCAGGCAATAAATGATGTCTTTGTGAATACTCAGCCGATGGAGCCGCCGGACGTGGGAAGAGTTTGCCAGGAAGGCAGGCAGGTCATTTTTCCCCTGGGCGTAGAGCCGCCAGGCCATCAACCCGCTGTCTTCCGGAATCATGTATTCGTCTTTCAATCGCTCGATCAGCGCCCCGGCAAAAAGCGTATCTTCCAGGTTGACGCGCCCTTTCCAGCCCGCGCACAGAATCATGACGTCGTACCGTTCGCCCTGCAAATACCGGACAATAGCCTCCAGATTCAGGAAAGAACCTACCAGCACTTTCACCGCGTTCCGCGAACGCGTGATGGCGTACGTACCGTTCGTGGTTGTCATGGCGATGTTGGCCCCAAACAGACGCTCGTCCATGTAGCTGAACGGTGAATTGTCGAGATCGAACCCGGGGACCATTTTGGCATTCCGCTCGGCAGCCGCCAGATACCCCCGACTCTGCAACTGGCTGCATTCCTCCACCGTCGCCACCGGAATAATACTGTTGACACCGTGGGCAAAAGCCGTCACCATGCAGGACGTTGCCCGAAAAACATCGGCAACAACAACAATGGAATTTTCGAGGGAGTCCGCGTGGAGATGGAGTAAATCAGGAGTCAGACAAACGTCGATGGTTTTCATTAAAATAAAGAGCGAAAGAATGGAAGAGCGAAAGAGCGACCAGCTTTCACCCTAATCCGGTAGTAATTCGGTTAAACGATTAATTTTTTACGAAAGGTAGTTTTACGACTTGTGCTTTCAATAAACGATCGCGGACTTTGACGAAGATTTCAGAACCCGGTTTACTGTACTCCGTCGGAACGTAGCCCAGGCCGATGCCTTTGCCAAGCGTGGGCGACTGGGTCCCGGAGGTCACCTCCCCGATGCGGTTCCCATCGGCGTCGCAGAGTTCGTAATGACTGCGCGGCACCCCCCGCTCGATAAGTTCAAAACCAACCAGCTTCCGTTTCAGGCCCTGATTTTTCTGTTCCTGCAGCTTCTCGGAATGAACAAACGGCTTGGTGAACTTGGTCACCCAACCCAAACCGGCTTCCAGCGGAGAAACCGTATCATCAACATCGTTCCCATACAAGCAAAAGCCCATTTCGAGCCGTAGCGTATCCCGCGCGCCCAAACCGATGGGCTTGATGCCGTAGGGTTCGCCCGCTTTCAAAATAGCCGCCCAGACCGCTTCGGCCTGTTCGTTGGCGACGTAAATTTCAAAACCGCCCGCGCCCGTATAGCCCGTTGCCGAGACTATGACGTTGGGAAAACCGGCAAAATCCGTTTTCTCGAACGTATAATACGACATTGAATCCAGCTTGGCATTGGTCAAGGGTTGCAGCGCCTGAGCCGCCAGTGGGCCCTGCACCGCAAACAGACAGGTGCCGTCCGAAATATTGACCATCTCCACGCCATCCCCAAAATCGTTCTGGCTTTGGATCCAGTTCCAGTCTTTTTCGATGTTCGACGCATTGACCACCAGCATAAATTCGATGGGACTGATCTGATAAATCAGCAGATCATCGACGACACCACCCTGATCATTAGGCAAATAACTGTATTGCACCTTCCCGTCGAAGAGCAGTGAAGCATCGTTGGCCGACACTTTCTGAATCAGGTCGATGGCTTTTTCACCTTTCAGAATGAATTCACCCATGTGCGACACGTCGAAAATACCGACGGCGTTCCGAACGGTCTGGTGTTCTAAAAGATCGGACGAATACCGTACTGGCATCAGAAAGCCAGCAAACGGCACCATTTTTGCCCCCAGTTGTTCGTGGATTTTCTCGAGGGGGATGTGTTTTACTTCCATGCGAGTGGACGGTTGAGACTTGATCACGGGTTTTGATTCCACGCAGCACAGACGCACCGCTCTTTTTTACCCGAATTACAAAACTACCGAATTGTTGACGGTTTTCCATGTACACCAGACGCAGCTACCGGTTTCTATCCGGCTTTGTTTTTTTATTTATCTCCTCTTGCGTGTTTGCACAAGTCACCATTCAGGGTAGTGTGCAGATGGAAGGCAGCGAACAACCCGTTCCGTACGCTCTGATCAGCGAACCGCAGCACGGTTTTGGCACCTACGCCGACGCCCAGGGCCGGTTCTCAGCCCAGATTCCGGCCGGAATCGACACGTTGCTGATTAGTTGCGTGGGGTTTGAAAGTCAGCAGATTCCCCTCAGCAGCGTCTCCGACACGGCGGTTTTCCGGCTTCGTTCCAAGCCCAATGTACTAACCGAAATTGTCGTCAAAGGCCGGAAACCGCGTCTGGCCACGGTGGGTGCGATTCGGAAGCGCGCGCCGATTGTCTGGGGAAACTGTTCGGGTCGAAACATTGAATTTGCCCTGTTTGTCCGTAATCCGACCGGCATCCGGGGCTTTCTCCACCGGGTTTCATACCTGATTGCCCGCGGAGGAGTGCCGACGGCACCGTTCCGGGTGCGGATCTACGCCAATACCGATGGCGAACCAGGTCAGGATCTGCTCCCGCAAAGCGTTATTGCCGCCGGTCGCCGGGGGAATACCTGGTGCGAAGTCGACCTGTCGCCCTACCAGATTGCGTTTCCGAAAGACGGTTTATTCATTGCGATGGAATGGCTCCCGACCGACGAAGCCCGGTATAAATTTACGAATT
Organism: Larkinella bovis; assembly: GCF_042655385.1. NCBI lineage: Bacteria > Pseudomonadati > Bacteroidota > Cytophagia > Cytophagales > Spirosomataceae > Larkinella > Larkinella bovis. Next base: position 256,519 of record NZ_JBHSMA010000004.1, read on the forward strand.
CGTTTAAAATGCCCGATGGTCAGAAAAACGTGCGGGAGTGTTTCGGGCAATACCTGGCGTTCAACCGGGAGCTGCGAACGGCAACCTACTGGGAACGCATTAACGGTGGCTCCTGGCGACGCAACGCTCCCCTCGTCCGCACGGGTTTCGGCGAACACCCCGTCATCCAGGCCCGAATCGCGCTGGAATAAACCCCATCGCTGCTATCGCTGACCGGGATTTTAAATCCCGATCCATTGCTGCTGCGGAGTTCAACTCCGCAGCAGCCGATAACCTCATTGCTTCAGTAGTTTACGGCCCTGCAGGGTCTGGCCCTGTTCGTTCTGAATCAGGATAAAGAATAAACCCGCCGGGAAAGTTGATACGTCCAGTATGACAGAATAGCCGTTGTTAGTACGCTGCAAAACCGCCGAGCGCAGCACCAGCCCACGGGCATCGACCAGTACACTGCGGTATAACCGGTTCTGAGCCGACTCCGGAACAAACTCGATGGTCACCCGCCGGAAAGCCGGATTCGGAAAAACCCGCAGTTGCGTACCCGAACCCGGCGGAGGATTCACCGACGTAATGACATCCAGCTGAATTTCGGCGGACACGAGTTCGGCACAACCGTTTACATTCGCCCGAACCGCATACCGTCCAGACTGCGTGGCCGTGTAGGTTTGCTGCGTGGCTCCGGCAATCGGACTCCCGTTCAGGAGCCACTGGTTGCCAGTCACTGCATTGGATTTCAGGGTATAGCCGTCGCGGGTTAGGACGGGTGCCTGCGGATCCTTGAGGGTTACAACCACGGCCGTTGACGTCGCGGGCGGACATTCGCCCACGACCCGCACCTGGTAGGAACCTGCCTCCGAAACCGCCAGCGTGGCCGAGGTCGCGCCCGAAATTGGTTGCCCGTCTTTCAGCCACTGGTACGAATAGCCCTCCACCGCCTGGGCCCGCAGCGTCAGCGAGCTACCCCGGCAGATATCCGGGGACCCATCCGGCGTGATGGTTGCCACCACGGCCGAACCCGGTTTTGGCGTGACAGCCACCCGTGTCGCAGCCGGGCACCCACTGGCTTTGACCCGCAGGTTGTAAAGATAATAATAGGCATTCGTCAGGGTGTCGCTGTTGAACACCGACCCTTTCAAACTCACAATACCGGGAATCTGGAACGGAAAACCGGCAACCCCCGCATTGCTCCGAAAAATCGTGGCACCGTCTTCGTATTCGATGGCCATTTTATAGTTTCCCGCTTCGGGAATGGACAGATTCAGCAGGTATTCGGCCCCCGGATCCGTCGGATCATCGGACTGCTGGCCGGAAGGCGGATTCCCAACGGGAGTAGCAGGGTCACGCGTGGGAGTTACATCGAGGGCGACACTCGAAACCGGGGTTCCGTTCAGCCGTTGAACCGTGAAAATGATCCGCCCCGGACTGCCAATATACAAGCGCGCGCTTTCCAGCACCAGCGGCACCTGCGTGGAAATCAACGGCTGAGGACCAAAGTTGCCCGAATACGTGCCTCCTCCGAAAGTCTGTTTGGTCGCCGGGCCTACGGTTCCAGAAAACTGGTTCAGGGCGGCATAATAGGTTCCGCCGGCCGGCCGACGGAACGCAACAGCCTGGTTTCCGGCGCCAACCAGATTGCCCCCGGTGGGCGCATCGTACCAGAATGCGGTTCCGGCCCCCGTGTTGCGCAGCGACACCCCGTTGGTATCGCAGGCCGAAACCGAAAAACTGCCCTGCTCCGTCGAAGCCGCCGAGGTCGTCAAAATGCTGACGAGTTCGTCATTGGTGGTATTCTGATCACCCGCCAACCGGCTTTGAGCCGTAAACCGGTATGCCGTACCCGCCATCATCGTAACCGCCCCCCGCAGGAGTACTTGCGTTTCTTGACCCGGCCCTAAAACAGCCCGTACGGTATCGCGCAGGCTGGCAACCGCCGTTCCGAAAGGGGCCAGTACCTGCACCGTCACCGGAATATTACGTTGATCGGCAGCTCCGTAATTCCGAACCGTCACGGCCACCTGAAGCTCGGGCAAATTACAAAATCCGTTCTGGGGAGCCAGTAACGCACTAACTCCTACGTCATTCTGGGCGCGCGCAAACCGTACCAGATAGTCCTGTGTTTCGCCGTTGGCGTAATTCCCGCAGGCCAAAACCGCCCCGACATCCCCGGTTTCGACCGTTACAATCCGGAACCGGGTCAACTGACCCACCGTCAAACCGCCCGGTATGGTTACGGTGGTTGAAAAGGTGGCCGGTCCCGTCAAGACGCCCGAGGTAGCCACCCCTTCGTTGGCGTCGTCAAAATCACCATCCAGATTCCAGTCGATAAAGGCTTTCACCACAACCGGGCGGTTTTCTCCACAACTTCCCACCGCTACGCTCAGCGGCACGGGTAAGCCTACCGAAACGTCGGTCGCTACGGTTGTAAAGTCAGAATAGGTTTGACAACCGGCCCGTCCGGCCTGGTCGATCGTGCCAAACCGCACCCGGTCGATGTTGGCCGACCCCGTTGCCGTTGCAGCCGACGTACAGTAGGCCGTTCCGCCAACGCCACTAGCCACCAGTGCAAACTCCTGTTTCCCATTCCGCAGGGTGTTTTTGTGCGAAATCGTCAGCGTGTAGGTCTTCCCCGGTATGGCATCGGCCACCAGAATCTGCTCGACATTATCCCGGATGTTGTCGCCCCGCGTCGCCGGACTGGCCGGATTAGCCGGATCGAGCACCCACGGCTGGATGATCTGCGCGCCGTCGGCCAGCCGAATATCCAGGTCGTTGACCAGCCGGGGGCTGCGGTTATTCAGATTCGCCCCGGAAGCCGCCAGGGCTGTGCCTTCCGGATCCGTCCAGCAAATGGTAACCACCAGCGGCCCACGCCCCGACGCCACCAGCGATACGGTTTGCGTTTCGGACTGATTCAGCGTCCGTTCTTCCAAGAGGTGACTCTTGTCCGCATTACCAATTACGCGGGCCGCTTTTTCCGCATTCAGCAACCCCCAGCCAAACCGGTAATCGGGGCCGGGTGCATCGCCTGCTTCTTCGGTCGTATGCAGCGCCAGCCCTTTTAGCGTTGAAGAACGCATGAGTTGTCCGTCATGCAACTGAGCATAATATTCCTGCAACAACAGCAACGAACCGGATACGTTGGGAGCGGCCATTGAGGTCCCGGAAAGCGTCGTGTAGGCATTGTCATTGGCCGAACCGGTGGATAAAACACTGACGCCCACCCCCACCAGATCCGGTTTGATACGCCCGTCGTCGGTCGGCCCCCAGGAACTGAAACTCGCCAGCCGAACGTCCGCCGGTTGCCTGTATTCCGTAGCGATGCTGCTGACCGCGCCCACCGACAGAATGTTCTTGGCGTTACTATCGGTCGAAATCTGGTCGTAGCTACTCTGGTCCCTGCGCGTCGTCCGGCTCTGGGTGTTGCTACTGGCAATCCAGTGCAACGCTCCGGCACCCGGTCCGTTCTGTCCGTGCGTATTGCCCGCCGACTTCACCAGCAGATAATACGGAGCGGCTACGGCAATACGGTCCCAGTTGCGGGCGCCATTGCTGTAAATCCCAAATTTATAGTCTTCGGTCGCGCTGATGGTCGAATCCCCCCACCACTCCCATTTCACGTCCCCGGCTCGGTCGGCGTTAAACACCCAGCCCGCCAGCAGGTTATAGGAATGGTTAGAAATCAGTAAATCCGACGCGGCTGCGGCCACTTCGGCATTATCGTTCCCGAAATCATACGCTTTCAGATTGGCTCCAAAAGCCATTCCCCGCGCCCGGTTATTCAGGCCCGCCCCCATCAGGATGCCGGCCACGTGCGTGGGGTGGTTTTCTACCGTCTGCGAACTATCGCGCTGGGTCACCCGCCCGGTCAGCTCCACGTGTGTCGGACGCACTTTTCCACCGTCCCAGATGCCAAGTTTATCACGAACGGCAGCACTAGTGCCAGACAAGCGGAGACCGAGTGCTCCGCCGGTATAGAGCGCTGCGGTTCGGGTGGTTGTTCCGGCCCGGGTGGCGCTGCTGGTGGCGTTGAAAAGCAGATTCCCCTTTTCGTCCGTATCCTGAAGAATGAGCACCGTTCCGTCGGAGCGAACCTGCCGCACCGGAATAGCCCGGTTTCTGGCGATTTCAACCGCCCGGCGATAGGAAGGTCGCCGGTTTTGTTCCAGTTCCTGACTGATCCGGCTAAGGACGGTCCGTTGATTCGACGAATACAGCGGTTTCTGGGCCTGAGCGCCAACGGCCATTCCCACCAACAAGCCAACCCACAGAAATCGGAAACGTGACAGCATAAAAAAAGCTAAGCCCAACAAGTTATTAAAACTGTTGGGCTTAGCAGTAAGCTGAACGGATTTTTAATCCGTTTTCTATTAAACCGCCTTCTGGGCTGACAGTGTTACGTCTTTTACTTTTTTCGTCGTGCTGTTGGAAACCTCAACCCGGTACGTACCGTTTTCGGCATCTTTCAAACCAAAGTGGATCGTGTTGCCTTCCACCAGTTGTTGGCTGGCGATCACTTCACCGTTCATTTTCGATAATTTAACCGTAATGGGTTGATCATCGACCCGGTTGACAACAACCGTGACATTGGCTTTGGGAGCCGATTTCCCCACCAACGAACCAAGCAGTGATTGGGGGATAACGGCGTCAACGACACAAATCATAACAAAGCCCATTCCAAGGGCGAGTAACGAAGCTTTCAGTGTGGTGTTCATCTTTTTATTTGTCTACAGTGGAAAATCTCTTTGTTTTTGTTTCAACAAAGTAACTATAAAAAGATAATACAAAGTTCTCGCTAATTAAGACACTGATTTTCAGTGCAATTTCTATTTACACATCTTATTGCAATTGTATTTATCCGCACCAAATAATATTTCGAAGTTGCACAAAAAACATATGAAACATTTTTACTTATGCCGAATACTCAAGAATGAAAAATATTCGAAAAATTCAAAAATTCTTTATATAATACAATTTTATTTCTGCAGGACACGTACATTTTTCGACAAATCCTGGTGATTAGCTCCGTTGGACAGGGCCTATTCTACACGATCAGAAAGGATTTTGTGGCTAATTGGGACTTAAAACGCTGGAGAAACGTCGCTTTTGCCCCCTCCAAATAATGCAAGGGGCGCACCCGGTTTCCCTGACTGCTACCGCCCACCGGCTCAACAAATGCTTTGGGGTATCTTTTAAGACTGGCTGGTGTACCAGCCGGTTATTTTCGGGAACCGGAAGGCGGCTTGAATTTCACGCGGATAAAGCGCGGGCGATACAGATTAGGCTCTCTTTTCAGGACATCGAAAAACTTAAAACTATTAACATTGTAGGAAATCAGCAGTTCGCCCGCAGCCGAAAGCGCCGGGTGGGCCTTTGCATTGTAGGTGAATAAATCCTTGTCTTTTATATCGCTGGTCGTCCTGTAGAGAATGATCCGGGGCCCAAAAGGACCAACGGGCGATGGGCCAACCTGCATACAGATTTCCGGAAAAATGCCGCTCAACTGATACACCAGCGCATAATTCCCTTTTGACAACCGGCTCACACTCATTTCGTTGGAAACCGAATCACTCAACGCCACGACCGATTTAGGGTCGTCCGACCAGGTGGTTCCGTCCCAAAACCGCCACTGATCGAACGAAGCGATGCGATCTGGTTTGACGCGGGCGGCCACCAGTTTTTTGTTCGCCCCCTGGATGCCATAGACGTACACAAAACCATCCGGCTCCGCTTCACCGGCCGATGGTGCCCGGTTGACGATTCCGGCACCAAACGAAATGGTTTCTTCGCCGGGGGTGTAGTGGTTAAAGGGCAGGTCAATCTGCTGATGATCCGTGTAAGGAAACCGGCTGTTGCGGGGGACCCGAATCAGCGTATTCCCGGTTTCTTTAAACGGAAAACCCGACTGATCATGGGTATTGGTCATTTTATAGGCAAACAAAAACAAATCCTGGTTAGCATCGGGATTGACAAACCCATCGCCCAGCCAGAAGTACGTATTCGGATCCGGCTGACCGGTTTTAGGCGCGAAAACCGCTTTGTATCCCTCCTTGGTGCGGGCGGTTTTAAAGGCAATCAGGGTTGAATCGGGAGTGTTGCCCTTTAGCACGGCCACGGAATTATTGACCATGACGGAACCAGGTTTAAGCTGGCCGCCCGCAATTTCACCAATCATTGTATCGCTAAACACAAAGAGCAGGCTATCGCCCGGTTCGGCATCCTTTCCCGAAAACGGAATGGCATAAATCCCATCACCGCCAAACCAGCCGGATTTCCGCAGAAAGAGATGGGTCCACTCCGGGGCCGGTTCAACGGTAAACTCCGTTGCATTGACCGCTATTTCCTGCCTCGTCTGCTGTTCGTCAGCCGGTTTTGAAGTACACGAAAACCAGAAAGGCAGGATAAACAGGAGGCAATATTTCATCGATAAACGACTGGCTTTAAACAGGTAGCGGAATAAAAACCGCGTGCGCTACGACAACGCTTCGGTCGTTTCCGGCGTCACCACAACCGGTTTGGGCTCTTTTCCGGGCGGAATATAGTGCCGGAAAAAACTCCCGATTTTCATTTGCAGGACACCAAAAACGGCTTCTTTAAAAATACCGGTCGACATTTTGGATATGCCTTTGGTGCGGTCCGTGAAAATAATCGGCACCTCGGTCATCCGAAAACCGTATTTCCAGCTTAAAAACTTCATTTCGATCTGGAACGCGTAGCCGACAAAGCGAATATTATTTTGCAGAATGGCGGTCAGCACAGTCTTGCTGTAGCAGATAAAACCGGCCGTTGGGTCCATCACCGACATGCCGGTGATGAAGCGAACGTAAACCCCGGCGAAGTACGACATCAACACCCGCCCGATCGGCCAGTTCACCACATTGACGCCGGTAATATAGCGGGAGCCAATGGCCACGTCGTTACCACCGCGGGCGCAGGCGTCGTAAAGACGCACCAGATCGTCGGGATTGTGGGAGAAATCGGCATCCATTTCGCAGACATATTGGTACCCTTCGCCCAACGCCCAGCGAAAACCGGCGATGTAGGCCGTTCCCAGGCCGAGCTTCCCGCTTCGCTCCATCAAATGAAGCCGGTGGGCAAACCCGTCGGCGGCAAACTCCTGCTGCAATTCCTTCACCCGCCGGGCCGTGCCATCCGGTGAGCCATCATCGACGATCAGGATATCGAAAAGTGCCGGCAAGCTCAGGACTTTTCGGATAATAGCCTCGATGTTTTCAATTTCGTTGTAGGTCGGAATGACCACTAAACACTCTTTCAAGGTTCTGATTCGGGTTAGCGTTTCTCCCTGTAAGTTACTGGAAACCGGCCTGATTTCATGGATCTTTGGCCTTAAAATTTGTTAAAAATCACCCTCTCTACCCGCTCCGGCCAGCTGGGCGGCCAGCTCCCGGGCTTTTCGGATGCAGTCGGACAGGCTCGTGCCCTGGTACCAGTTGGCGCACACATACAGGCGACTGGACTGGAGCGCCGGAATCCGGGCCTTCACCGGTAGAATCCGGGCGTCATACTGCGGAATGGCCCGTTCCCAGCGGGTAATCCATTGCCGGTGCGGTTTTTCGGCCCGAATGCCAAACGCCTGGCTTAGTTCCTGATGCAGCCGTTGCTGAATCACCTCGTCGGGTTGCCGGGCGTTTTCCTCGCGCTGACTCCCCCCCACCAGACTGGTCAGGAGAACCTCATCAGCCGGACACCGGCCCTCGAACACCGAACTGCTCCAGATGTGACCAGAAACAAACCGGTTTTCCTGCCGGGGATTCAGGCCGCCAAAACCGTTAAGCGGGTGTTTGACATCGGCCCGTTTGTATACCGAATGAACGGCGGTCATGGGCGGATAATCGATTTGCCGGAGCAACGCAGCCAGGTCGGGCGAATGGGGCTTGAGCAAACCGGCGGCCGCGTTTGTATCGCAGGCCAGCACTACCGCATCGGCTGCGTACGAACCGCTTTGGGTTTCCAGCACCCAGCCGGTTTCGGTTTTCGTCAGCCGGTCTACCGAATCGTTCAAATTCAGGTGGGTCAGCCGGCTGGCCAGCGCCTTAGGCAGGGTTTGCAGCCCGTTGCGAAAACTGAACGACTGCCGACGGTTGGCGCCCGCATTTTTGATGAAGCCTTTCAAAACCGAACCGTACTCTTTTTCGTAGCTCAGCAACACGGGGAACGTTTCCGAAACCAGCAGCCGGTCGGGATCACCGGCGTAAATACCGGCCACAAACGGCGCCAGCGCATATTCGACGAGTTCCTGCGAAAACCGCCGACGGAAAAACTCACTCAGTGTTTCACCGGGCGACGAAACCGTTCGGTTGGTGCGTTCCCGCCAGATCGCTTTTTTGGTTTCCCAGCTAAAAAACGAGCTGAAAATCAGAGACAACGGCCCGGTTGGCAAGGGCTGGTAGGCCCCGTTCCGGTAAATAAACCGGGCTTTGCTAACCGGGTTGGCAAAGGTAATTTCCGGTGTTAATTCCAGTTGATCAATCCAGGCCAGCAAAGCCGCATCGCCCAGCAACGAGTTTGGTCCAAGTTCAATCAGGTAATCGGCTTCGCGCCGGGAGCGCATCAAACCGCCCGGTTCGCCACCGCGATCAAACAACCGATACGGTACGTGGCGCTGCTGAAGTTCATAGGCCAGCGTCAGGCCCGATATTCCTGCTCCGATAATGGCAATCATTTCTTCAGATTTTTGAGTCGGGCGGGGAGTTTGCCGGTGTTCACCGGAGCTTTTTTGCTGGTACTGTCCGCCGGTTTATTTCGCCGTTCCAGTTCTTCTACCACCTGCTTGTAAATACCGGCCATCTGGTCGGGGTTCGACGAATAATAGGTATAACTTTTTGAATACGCGGCCGTATCGACCTTATACTTCCGGAAAATCTGTTTCTCCAGCCGCTTATAAATCAGCGTATTACTATCCAGAGAAACCCGGTTCATTTTCGTCACCCGCGCTTCGGCGAGGTGAATTTCGGTCAGAACCTGGACCATTTTTGACTCCGGAATCAGATTATCCGGGGCTTCAACCACGTTATTCTGGCAAGCCTGCAACCCACTGACGAACAGCAACCAACCCAATAGTCGGAGAAAGCTGCACCGTTGCGCGTTCATTTTCGTTATTTTTGTCAACTGAGGCATTTGAGTGCAAATGTCGGGAATCCTGTTCGTATAACACGCGGCTATTCGTTCCTGAACAATTTTTAACAAAATTTTCGGTGATAATTGGTTCTAACAACACGATACACGAGTTTTTAGCGCGGCTTTACCAGTTTGAAATCCGGATCCGGAAAGCCGTCAATTCGCAGATGCGCGGAAGCTTTCGCTCCATTTTCAAAGGTTCCGGCCTGGAGTTCAGCGACTTGCGAACGTACCAGTACGGTGACGACGTGCGCGCGATTGACTGGAACGTTTCCTCGAAAGGCCACGGCACGTTCGTGAAGATTTTCCGGGAAGAAAAAGATCAGACGGTTTTTTTCCTCGTCGATGTCAGTGCCTCGCAGGAAATCGGAACCACGGGCCGCTCCAAACTCGATACGACCCGCGAAGTCTGTGGCGTTCTGGCCCTGTCGGCCATCAAGGAAGCCAGCCACGTGGGCATGTACTGTTTCTCGGATCAGAAAGAAAAATACCTGAAACCGTCGAACAGCCTTAAACAGGGTTACCAACTGATTGTCAATCTCTTCAAACTAAAACCGGAGTCCGTCCGCACCAACCTGGCGGATGCGCTGCTGTTTACGCTCAATGTATTAAAACGCCGGAGCGTGGTTTTTCTGGTGTCGGACTTCATCGATTCGGGCTACGAACACAACCTGAAAGCCCTCGCCCGGAAACACGATCTGGTGGTGATTCATACGTACGACCAGCGGGAAACGAACCTGCCCCGGCTGGGCATCATTCCGGTTTACGATACGGAAAGCCGCCGGACCGTCTGGGTCAATACTTCCTCGCCGGGCTTCCGCAACGGCATTAAACAGACCTTCCGGCAGAGCCAGCAGCAACTGGAGCGGTTTTGTAAACAATACAATGCCGATTACGTGGCGCTCGATTCGCAGGCGGATTATGTCCCGCCCCTCATTGAACTGTTTCGGGTCCGTAAAGCCCGGTGAGTCGTTAACCGTCCCTAACCATGCCGAAAGAACCCAAACCGTTTGCCCGATTCCGTCCGCAACCCGGCCTCATCCGGCGGTTTTTCGTTCTTTATGCCTGGTTTTTTCTTCCGGTTTCTTTGCTCCCAGCCTTCGCCCAGGTTCCCAAAGGCGTTTTCCTGACCGACACGATTGAGATCGGGAAACCGTTTCAGTATTCGCTCAGTATTCGCCACCGTGCGAACATCGATGTGCTGTTTCCGGATACCAGCCGGCATTTTGCGCCCTTTCTGGTACGTGATATTTCGATTTTTTCGACCAAAACCGACGCCAAAGGTAGCCTGGACAGTTCGGTTTATACCCTAATTTCGTTCGAAACCGGGCCGCTGCAGACGTTGCGCACCCCGGTGCTGCTGCTGCGAACGCCCACCGACAGTATACGGGTCTTCTCCAATACCGACACGGTCCGGCTGCGGCAGCGGATTCAAACGCTGCGCCCCGACACGCTCCGCTTATCGACGGCCACCCAGGTGGTCATGCTTCAGCAACAGATGAATTATCCGCTGTTGATGACGATTGTCCTGGGTATCTGTGCACTGGCGGGCGTTCTGTTCTTGTTTTTTGGCCGGACGATTCGGACCCGCATCCGGCGCTACCAGTGGTTCCGGCAATACCAGGATTTTCAGCGTTCGTTCCACCGGCTGACGCGCAACATTGGCCCCGAAACCGCCCACGACGATGCGGGCCGGGCCGTGGTCATCTGGAAGAAATATATGGAGCGGCTGGAGCGAAAACCGTTTACATCTCTGACCACCCGCGAAATTGTGGAACTGGTGCAGGATGATCGGCTGGCCGGTGCACTGAAAGAAATCGACGGGGTGATTTACGGCAGTATGTATTCCGACCATACTCAACAATCGCTCCGGGTGCTGAACGAAGTGGCCGACAGCGCCTACCAGCGCAGCAGTCTGCGTTTGCAGGAGGAGAATGCGGCCGTCACGACCTGAATACTTTACGGATGGAATGGTTTTCGTATCAATGGTTTACAAGTACGCAACTGCGCCAGTTCACCTGGGCGCATCCGATTTATTTGTACGCCATTCCGGCGATTTTGCTTCTTTTTGGATTGCGGGCCCTGTTGTCGGGGCGTTCGCAGCAGCGGCTGAGCGTGGCGCTGAACCGGACGGAACTCCAGCCCACCCTGATTGGGAGCCTGCGGTATTTGCTGCCGATCAGTTTGTTTATCAGCCTTGCGCTCATTCTGATGGCGCTGGCCCGGCCACAACTGATTCGCGAAGAGCCCGAGCGGGTCGCCGAAGGCATCGATCTGATGCTCGCCATCGATATTTCGTCATCCATGGCCGAAACCGATCTGAAACCGAATCGGCTGGAGGCCGCCAAACGCGTGGCCCGGGCTTTCGTCAAAAGCCGCCGGAACGACCGCATCGGCCTGGTTATTTTTGCCGGAGAAGCCTATTCCCTTTGCCCGCTAACCACCGATCACGAATTGCTGAACAGCTACCTCAACGACCTGGATGACAGCATGATCAAAACATCCGGCACGGCCATTGGCAGTGCCCTGGCGGTTTGTATCAACCGGATGCGGGAATCGAAGGTGAAAAGCAAGGTGACCATTTTGCTCAGCGATGGCGACAACACGGCGGGCAATCTCGATCCGGTGACGGTCGCTCGGCTTGCCAAAGCATTCAACATCCGGATTTATACGGTGGCCATTGGTCGGCAACCGCTGATGCAGGTTCCTAACACCCTGGCTACGGTAACGATGGACGAAGGGATTCTGACCACCATTGCCAACATTGGGGGCGGGACCTTTTTCCGGGCGGGAGATGCGCCCCGTTTGCAGGCGGTTTTTAACGAAATCGACCGGCTGGAAAAAGCGCCCGTCAAAACCGTGGTTTACAAGGATGTGAAGGATTTTTACCGCATGTACCTCTATTGGGCCGTGGTGTTCCTGCTGCTGACGCTGTTCCTGAAGAATACCATTTTTGGAAATATTTTGGAAGATTGAATTAGGGAGGAAAGACAAGAGACATGAGACAAAAGACTAGTTGCTCTCCTATCTCTTGTCCCCTGTCTTTCGTCTTTTGTCTAACTATGCTATTAGCTTATTACAACGAAAACTACATTGAAGCGGGGCTGGATGAAGTCGGGCGGGGCTGCCTGGCCGGGCCCGTGGTGGCCGCTGCGGTTATTTTGCCGAAAAACTACACGCATCCGATCCTGAACGACTCGAAACAGTTGACCCGGTTTCAGCGCGAGCAGTTACGGGAAGAACTCCAGCGCGACGCGCTGGCCTGGGCCGTGGCCGAAGTCTCGAACGAAGAGATTGACCAGATCAATATTCTGAAAGCAAGCTTTCTGGCGATGCACCGGGCGCTGGATGAAATCATGAATCAGGTGGGCGGAATCAAGCCGGATCATCTGCTGGTGGATGGCAACCGGTTTGTCAATTACCCGATGATTCCGCATACCTGCATTGTGAAAGGCGACAGCAAATTTCTGTCGATTGCGGCCGCGTCGGTGCTGGCAAAAACCTACCGCGATGAGTTGATGGAAAAACTGGCGATTGAGTTTCCACACTACGGCTGGGAACGGAATGTCGGTTATCCGACACCCGTTCACCGCCGGGCGATTCTGGAACACGGGCCGTGCCGCTGGCACCGGATGAGTTTTCGGCTGGTATAAATTTTGGAGGCAGTTTCCAACGCTTTGTCCCTCAACGGTATCCTGCTGTTATCTGCCTTTACCTAAACTCCTATGAAAACGATTCCCTGGCTGCTGTTGCTGCTGCTGGTCATGGCCTGCAACCGCAAAAACGACGATGCCATTCTGGCGCGGGGGCAATCCTTTCGCCTGATTCGAACGGATTATTACGGTCTCCCGGCCAATCCGTCTTCGTTTCGGTCAACCCGCTACGACTATGATGAGAACAACCTCATCCGCGAAGTAATTACCGACAATTCAACTGGCGCGGTCGAGACTAAACAGGTTTACCGCTGGTTGACTGGAAATGTCCTGCGCGTCGAACAGCATTTCACCAACCCGCCCTGGTCGGGTAGTTTTCTAGCGGGACTGCCGTTGAAAATGTATTCCTACAACGAGACGCTTTATAACGCCGACACCACGATTCGCGAACGGAAAAATTACATAGTTCAGCCCGATAACACCATCGACTACCGTTCTTCCACAAAGTTCGAATACGACAGCCAGAAACAAGTGACGAGACGGAATACGTACACGACTGATGGCAAACTGGCTTCCTATACGTTGTTTCAGTATGATAACCGCGGAAATGTGACAAGAGAAGATCGGTATACCGATGTGTCTAAGGGCGCCCGGCCCAATATCAGTACTACTTACGAATATGATAATGCCCCAAATCCGTATCGTACGGTCGGGTTACATTCAGAAATCAGCTGGTACATGAGTACCAACAATATCGTCCGCCAAAAATCGATCAACCTGGTTTCAGCCAGCAATACGGATGAGCAATGGACGTATGAATACCGTTCTGACGGTTATCCGGCCCGGCAGATTTACGCGGATGGCCGGAAAGAGGATTTTATCTATTCAAACTGACCATGAGAGAACCTGACCGACCACACTCACCAGTTGTAAACCGGAACCGGCCGTGTTCGAGATGGCACCTCCCAAGTCCGGTTCTTCTTCCTTTTCTGTTCCTATTGATTCTGGTAACGGCCTGTGACCGAAAAAACGATGAGGCCATTCTGCCCCGTGGTCAAGCCGTTCGCCTGATTCGACACGATTATTACGCGGACCCGGCCAAGCCCACGACCGTCGAATCGACATACTATCTATACGACCCCAATAACCGCATTCAGAAAATCATCACCCATAGACCTGATGGCAACCCGGATAGCCAACTGATTTTTCACTGGCTTAACCCGACCACCCTCCGGGTCGAGCAATACTATACGAATCCACCCTGGTCGGCGACCCGCGTTTCCAACCTGCCGTTAACGCTCTATTCCTATACCGAAACCGTTTACAATGCGGATACGACCATTAAGGAGCGAAAAACCTATACCCTCGTTGACAACAAAGCTGATTACCGGTCATCGAGCTGGTTTACCTACGATGCGAACAAGCGGATCATTCGAAGAGACATTTATGATACCAGTAACCGGCTGACTTCTTCCGTTTCTTTTACCTACGACAACCGGGGGAATGTCACTCAAGGAACAGAAAGCCCTGTATATGAATACGATACTGCCCCAAACCCTTACAAACCCGTTCGGATCGATGCGGAAATCAGCTGGTTTATGAGCGCTAACAATATTGTTGGCATCCGGTCGGTTAATCCAACGACGGGTATGGAGAACGTGGAGCGTTACCGCTACGAATACCGGGCCGACGGTTATCCCATCCGGATGATTTACCCCGATGGCCGGAAAGAGGAGTTTATTTACAACCAATAAGTATACGGTTTTCAGTATATGGTTTACGGTGTTTGCTACGCGTCAGCTACCGTAAACGGAAAACCGTAAACCGTTACCCTTGCTTCGGGCGTTTGTACAACGGCACGGTGCTACACGGTTCGCCGAACATGATGCTCTGGGCCACCGGCCGCAGCCGGCGCGTGATCTCGACATAAGCCGCCGTTGGCACCGGTACGTTGCTGCACCCTTTTACCACCACACGGGCGTCGCGGTAATCGTCGATATTGATGCGGTTGATGGCGTCGAAATAGAGTTTTTCTTCCAGATCCTGCAACGAGCCAAACACCACCGTGTGGGCGTGCGGTTCCAGCTGAATCGTCAACAGCATGTATGCCCAGGTCGGCACGATGGCATCTTCCGAACAGGTAACGGCCACATTTTTCCCGGCATACTGACTCCAGTCGTGGGTTTTGATGAATTCCCGGAAGTCTTTTTCCTTCAGAATCAGCCCCATAAACAGGTTGTCTTTCAAGTCGTACACAACCCGCTCGCCGGGATGGTAATAATCTTCCAGATCGAGCGATACCAGGCCGCTTTTGGCCACGCGATTGACAATCAGTTCGGTTTCCATACCGGCTAAACAACCAACTTCTTCGGCTTGGTTCCCACAAAATCCTTTAGGTAATATGGTTCAAAACCGGCGACATCTTCAAACCGGTTTTCCCGATAGGCCACAGCCGCCAGTTGCCCGACGGTTTTGGCCGACGGATGAATAAGCGGGTCCGGAAAAACCGCATTCGGCTGATGCCCCAAAACCGCCCGGCATTTGGCCGCGCCATTCCCGAAAAAGACAACGGGCTGTTGCATCAACAACTCCGCAAACGACTGATCATCAATAATCTGAGCCGAAGTTGGCATTCGTTCCCGGCCTTCTGCATCATAAATTGCACAATAGACTTCCATCCGCCGGGCATCGAGCATGGGGCAGAGCGCATACGAAGGGGGATAAAAACCGCTTAGTTGGCGGGTCATCGCTTCGAGTGTATTGATCGCCAGCAGCGGTTTATCGAGCGCAAAGCACAGCCCCTTCGCCGTCGAAACCCCAATCCGCAAACCCGTATAGGAGCCCGGCCCCTTGTCAACGGCAATGGCATCCAGGTCTGAAAGCTGGTAACCACTGTGTTGCACGGCATTCTGAATCAGTGTCGTCAGCATTCCTGACGACGATTTTTCGGTAAACAATTCGTAACAGGCCAGCACGGACCCGTCGCGGTGCAGCGCCACAGAACAGACCGTCGTGGACGTATCGAGGGAGAGAATGAGCACAGATAAATGATAATGATGAGTTAAGAGTGATGAGTTAAGAGTTATTTGAACGCGTCCGCCAACCGCTGGGCGGCCCCGTCTTAACTCATCACTCTTAACTCATACCTCCTTAAGGTTTTCCTTTCAAAATAGACTGATACCGGTTCATGTCGTTGAACAGGTCGAGGGCGGCTTTGACTTCCGGATCGGTCGCAAACGAAGCCTCTTTCATGCCCTTCTGCAGGTAATAATGACCGACAATTTCCTGCTCGAGCAGGGTTTTCAGTTCGCCTTTGAACGTCGCCAGATCCACTTCTTTACTGTGCGACAACTTCGTTCGCAACGCCTTCAGTTGGTCCTGAATCTGATCGAACGATTTTTCTTTCTTGGCCGAAGCTTCCAGCGTTCCCAGTTCTTTTTCGACCTGCGTCGTATAGTCATACTCCTTGTCTTTCAACCAGGTAACAAAATCCTGGTATTCGGTGTCGGTCAGGTGAAATTCGCGGGCGGGTTTGATCGTCGGGTGTTCGTGCCGGTATTTGACGGCGTAATCGAAAATCAACCCCCGGTTGGTCAGACTGAGCGCAATGGGCGCGGGCGTACTCGGTTCGACCGGCACATCCGGCGTAACGCCCCCGCCATCGTAAACCGTGCGACCGGCTTTGGTTTTGAAGGCGGTTTTCAGCGAATCCGGAATCTTGCCCACGCTGCCGTCGGGGTTGCGGTGGCTGTAGTCGATGGCCTGGATGCAACGGCCGCTCGGAATATAATATTTGGCCGTGGTGATTTTCAGTTTCGTGTTGTAGGAAAGTTCGCGGGTGGTTTGCACAAGCCCCTTTCCGTAGGTCAGTTGCCCCACCAGAACGCCCCGGTCGTAATCCTGAATAACGCCCGAAACGATTTCGGCCGCCGATGCGCTCCGGCTATTGGTCAGCACCACAATCGGCATTTCCAGATCCAGGGGCGGATTCAGTGCCGTATACGTTTTATTCCATTCGGTCACTTTGCCTTTGGTCGTCACAATCTCCGATTCGCGCGGCAACCAGATGTTGGCAATATCGATGGCCATATTCAGCAAACCGCCCGGGTTTTCGCGCACGTCCAGGACGAGTTTCTTCATGCCCTTGCCCTTCAGTTCGGTAAACGCATTTCGAACTTCGCGCGAAGCCGTTCCGGTAAAATCCTTCAAATCAATGTAACCGACCTCGTTGGTAATCATGCCGTAATAGGGTACGTTGGTCATTTTGACCACATCGCGCGTTACGTTCAGGTCGATGGGCGCATTGCTGCCAAACCGCTTGACGGTCAGTTTCACCGCCGTATTCGTTTGTCCGCGCAGCAGTTTGTCGGAATCGGCTTCACGCCGGGTTTTGATGTCGACACCGTCGATTTTGAGGATTTCGTCGCCAATCCGCAAACCGGATTTCTCGGCGGGTGTTCCTTCATAAATCATCATGACGATGCTCCGTCCCTGCCGGGACCCAATGAGCGCCCCGATGCCGTTGTAGCGCCCGGTGGTCATCGTCATGTAGTCTTCGATTTCATCTTCGGCGAAGAAGTTCGTATACGGATCCAGCGATTTCAGCATGGCGTCGATGCTGGACTTCACCATGCGGTTCGGATTCAGCTCGTCGACGTAATAGAGATTTAGTTCTTTGAACAGGGTCGCGTAAATGTCCAGGTTACGGGCGATTTCAAAAAACCGGTCGTCGTTGCGGAACGAGTAAAAGCCAAGGCTTCCTGCCAGGAGGGTCGCGCCCAGGGCGACGGTCAGACGTTTACGCGTAAACATGTTTTTATAGATTAAAGACGCAAGACAGGAGAAAAAAGACGTTGAAACAGCCAAAGTGTCGCTTGTCTATCTTCTCATTTCTTTCATCTACACACGAGCCAAAGCTAATTTCATACTTTTTTCTATCTCTTCAAACGAAATTTTCTCGCGGGCGGTATATAAAAAGACAATATAAGCCGGCGGTTGCTTCGGTTTGTCGGGTGTGCCCCATAAAAGTGACTTGTTCTTCCGGTAGGCTTCCCGAACGCGACGGCGGATGAGGTTGCGGTCGACGGCTTTTTTGAAATTACGACTGGAAACCGAAATCAGGATGGCGGGCAGCGGATCGGTCCCGGCTGGATGGCCACGTTCGGAGTCGGCGGTGTAGAGGAGTCGAAATGGAAAAAGGTAGAACGTCCGCGTGGTCGCACTACCTTTCTGAAATAACTGTCCGATGGTTTTTTTACTGCAAAGCCGTTCGGATTTCGTGAACGTTTGCTTCATGGTTCGTTTAAGGTTTGAGGTTTAAGGTTTAAGGTTGTTTTCACACATTAAACCTTAAACCTCAAACCTTAAACGACTCATTAAATCTTAAACCGATCGCCTTTTTTCTCGTCTGAAACCGTCAGTTTATGACGTCCTTTGGCGCGACGAGCGGCCAGAACCCGGCGACCATTGGCCGAGGCCATGCGCTCACGAAAACCGTGTTTGTTCCGGCGTTTGCGGTTCGAAGGTTGAAACGTTCTTTTCATGACTTAGTATATCTTAAAAATCCCTATTTTCAAATGAGTCTGCAAAGGTAGACAATGTTACGGAACGAAACAAGTTTGAATTGGAGATTTAGCGTTTTCATCAACAAGGGGTTATATTCGCAACTATGCACTACCGTATTTCTTCCAGCAACCCTTCGTCCCGAATCATTGAAGTTGAGTTTTTTCTGACGGATCTTTCCAGCCCCACCGTTGAGTTGCAACTCCCGGCCTGGCGCCCCGGTCGGTATGAACTGCAAAACTTTGCCAAAAACATTCAGCGGTTCGAAATTTTCGACCCCACCGGCAAACCGCTACCCTTTCAGAAAATCACCAAAGACCGCTGGCGGGTGCAAACCGAAGGGGTGTCGGCGCTGGTAGCCCGGTATACCTATTACAGCAACGTCATTAACGCCGGAACCAGCTACGCCGACGACCGGCTTTTATACCTCAATCCGATCAATCTCTGCCTCTATGCCGACGACCGCCTGCGGGAAAACTGCACGCTCGAACTGGTCATTCCCGACAACTGGCAGATTGCCTGCGGTTTATCAAAAACCGGTTCTCAAACGCTGACGGCTGCGGATTTTTACGAACTGGTGGATTGTCCGCTGATCGCTTCACCGGATTTGCAACGGGCCGATTATGAAGTAGGCGAAACGGTTTTTCACGTCTGGATGCAGGGCGCGATCAAACCGGACTGGGAACGCATCACGCACGATTTCCGGCGGTTTTCGGAAGCCCAAATCCGGCTTTTCGGCTCGTTTCCGGAAAAAGAGTACCACTTCCTGACCCTGATTCTGCCGACGGCGTTTTACCACGGCGTCGAACACCGTAATTCCACCATGCTCGTGCTCGGCCCGAACGACGAGGGCGAAGGACTGTATACCGACTTGCTGGGTGTTTCGTCGCACGAACTGTTCCATGCCTGGAACGTGATTCGCATCCGCCCGGCGGAATTGCTGCCCTATGATTTTACGAAGGAAAATTACTTCACAACCTGCTTCGTGGCCGAGGGGGTGACGACGTATTACGGCGATTTAATGCTTCGTCGGGCGGGCGTTTTCGACGATGCGGCCTACTTCAAAGAATTTCAGGTATTGCTGAAACGCCATTTCGAACCCAGTGGGCGGGCCTTTCAGTCGCTGGTCGAATCGTCCTGGGATTTGTGGCTGGACGGTTACGACAAGGGCGTACCGAACCGGAAAGTGTCGGTGTATTACAAAGGCGCTACTGTGGCTCTGATCCTGGATTTGCACATCCGCCGGAAGTGGAACCACGAACGGTCGCTGGACGATGTGATGCGCCTGATGTGGGAGCGGTTTGGCAAACCGTTTGTCGGGTATACGCTTGGAGAATACCGCGCCGTGACGGAAGAAGTGGCCGGCGAGCCCCTCGACTGGTATTACGACCATTGCATTTTTGGCAACGAACCGCTGGAAAACCGGCTCAACGACTACCTGGCGTTTATTGGTTTGCGACTCGAATCCGACACGACGGATCTGGTGAGTGCGCCCTCCGTTCTGCTAACGCTCGTTGATGACGCAGCAGGGCAGCAAAACCGCCTGCGCTGGCTGGGCGAACAGTCACGACTGGCGTAGCAACGTAAAAAATCCCCTGACAGAGCTTCCACTGTCAGGGAAGGACTTACTGTTTCTTCCTGGCACGCATCTCGGGCAGGGTTTGTCCGGTATCCCCCTGCGCGGCCTGGGGCGCATCCAGCGTGTTCGTAGTGGTGTCGCCCTGAATGCCCATGATGCTGGTATCCTGAGCCATTTCCGTCGAGTCAACGCTGGTGGCGGTGTTTTCCGTTTTGGAATTACAATTCAAGCAGAAGACCGTTAACAGCATTCCCAGCCCGATGGTCAGGCTGCGGCTTCCTTTTTTCAGGTTGTTTTCCATGATAGTATGAACGTTGAGTTAGTAATCCGATAACGCCGGCTGGCCGGCGTTGTTCCCAAAAACAACCCAATGGCCCCCACGCTAACAATCTTCGGAATGCGCCGTTAACTTTTAAACCGCCTTTGTTTCCGACAACATTTTTCCGTATCTTAGCTTGTTATGAATTTCAAGCTGACTTCAGAATTTAAACCCACTGGCGACCAGCCGCAGGCTATTGAAAAGCTGGTAAAAGGGATTCAGGAAGGCGAACCTTCTCAGGTCTTATTGGGTGTTACCGGCTCCGGAAAAACGTTTACGGTAGCCAACGTCATTGCGCAGCTTAACCGCCCAACGCTCGTACTCAGCCACAACAAAACGCTGGCGGCTCAGCTCTACGGCGAGTTCAAGCAGTTCTTTCCCGACAATGCCGTTCATTATTTCATTTCATACTACGATTATTACCAGCCCGAAGCGTTCATCGCGACGACGAATACGTACATTGAAAAAGACCTCGCCATCAATGAAGAAATCGACAAGCTGCGGCTGGCAACGGTTTCGGCCCTGATGAGTGGTCGGCGGGATATTGTCGTCATTGCGTCGGTTTCCTGCATTTACGGCGCGGGAAATCCGCGGGAATACCAGAAAAGCATCATCCGGCTGGGCGTGGGAGAAACCATCAGCCGCAACCAGTTTCTTTTCAAGCTGGTTGAAATCCTCTACAGCCGGACCGAAGTGGAATTTACCCGGGGCACGTTCCGGGTGAAGGGCGATACGGTCGATATCTTTCCCGGTTACGCGGATTTTGCGTACCGGGTCATTTTCTTCGGTGACGAAATCGAAGCCATTCAGCGCATTGATCCGGCTTCGGGCAAAAAACTGGCCGACGACCGGATGATTGCCATCTTCCCGGCCAATCTCTTCGTAACCGGCCGCGATACGCTGAACATGGCCATTGGCGAAATTCAGAACGATCTGGTAGCCCAAATCCGGTATTTTGAATCGGAATTCCGGAATCTGGAAGCCGAGCGGATCAAGGAACGCACCGAGTTCGACATTGAAATGATGCGCGAGCTGGGCTACTGTTCCGGTATTGAAAACTATTCGCGGTATTTCGACCGGCGACTGCCGGGACAGCGGCCGTTCTGTCTGCTCGATTATTTCCCCGATGATTTTCTGACGGTGGTGGACGAAAGTCACGTGACAATGCCGCAAATCCGGGCCATGTGGGGCGGTGACCGTTCCCGGAAAGAAGCACTCGTCGATTACGGGTTTCGATTACCCTCGGCGCTGGACAACCGGCCGCTGACGTTCCAGGAATTTGAAGAATTAACCGACCAAACCGTTTACGTCAGCGCGACCCCCGCCGATTACGAACTGCGCCGGAGTGAAGGCGTCGTGGTCGAACAATTAATTCGCCCGACGGGTCTGCTCGATCCCGAGATTCAGGTACGGCCCAGCCTCAACCAGATCGATGATTTGCTCGAGGAAATCGACAGTCGCGTCAAACGCAAGGAACGGGTTTTGGTGACGACACTGACCAAACGCATGGCCGAAGAACTCAGCAAATACCTGGAGCGGGTGGGCATCAAAGGCCGTTACATCCATTCGGAGGTCAAAGCCCTGGATCGGGTTGAAATTCTGCGGGAATTGCGGCTGGGTGTTTTTGACGTCCTGGTGGGCGTCAACCTGCTGCGGGAAGGACTCGATTTGCCGGAAGTGTCACTCGTCGCGATTATGGATGCCGACAAAGAAGGCTTCCTGCGCGACATCCGTTCGCTGATTCAGACTATTGGGCGGGCTGCCCGAAATGCCAACGGGAAGGTGCTGATGTATGCCGACCGCATTACGGGCTCGATGGAAAAAGCGATCAGCGAAACCAACCGCCGGCGCGAAATCCAGATGGCTTACAACCTCGAACACGGGATTACGCCCACGACGGTTTTGAAATCCCACGACGCCATTATGGGCCAAACCAGCATTGCCGATTCACGGCCGGCGGTCAAGCAATACTACGTCGAGCCCGACGAGTTCCGGATTGCCGCCGACCCGGTGGTGCAATACATGGGGAAAAACGATCTGGAGCAGGTGATTAAGGAAACGCAGCAAAAAATGGAAAAAGCCGCCAAGGAGTTGGATTTCCTTGAAGCGGCTCGTTTGCGCGATGAGCTATTTCAACTGCGCGATCGCTTGAAAACAGCTCAGGTATAAGATTCTGTTCCGGCGGGCTAAAACGGTATGAAGTTAGTCCGCCGGAACAGAACTAGTTTTAAGCCATGGCGGCTTCTTTCATGCGTTCCGCGTTTTCGGCGATCCGGAGCTGCTCGATAAAATCATCGATGTTACCGTCCATCACCGACGGCAGGTTGTAAACCGTCAGGCCAATACGATGGTCGGTGACCCGGCTTTGGGGATAATTGTACGTCCGGATTTTGTCGGACCGGTCGCCACTGCCCACCATCGACTTGCGCTGTGAACTAATTTCGTCGTTGTGCCGCTGTAACTCGATTTCGTACAGCCGCGACCGCAAAACCGTCAGGGCTTTGTCGAAGTTTTTCAACTGCGAACGTTCATCCTGGCACTGCACGACCAGACCCGACGGAATGTGCGTCAGCCGAACCGCCGAGTAGGTTGTGTTGACCGACTGCCCGCCCGCGCCCGACGAACAGAACGTATCTTTCCGAACGTCGTTCATGTTGATCTGCACGTCCACTTCTTCGGCTTCGGGCAACACCGCCACGCTGGCCGCCGAGGTATGAATCCGGCCCTGCGATTCGGTGGCCGGAACGCGCTGCACGCGGTGAACGCCCGATTCGAACTTCAGTTTGCCGTAGACGTCTTCGCCTTCAATCTGGGCAACAATTTCCTTATAACCGCCGGAGGTGCCTTCCGTATAATCCATCAGCGACATCCGCCACCCCATGCGGTCGCACAGGCGCTGGTACATCCGGAAAATATCTCCCGCAAAAATGGAGGCTTCGTCGCCCCCGGTTCCGGCCCGAACTTCGAGGATGACGTTCTTGCTGTCGTTCGGGTCTTTCGGAATCAGCATTTCTTTCAATACTTCCTCCATCGGTTCCCGCTGCGGCTGGAGCTCGTCAAGTTCGGCCTTGGCGAGTTCGCGTAAGTCTTCGTCGCGCTCCGTCGCCAGAATTTCCTTGGCACCATCGATATCCTGCAACAGCTTTTTATACTGCTGATACTGCTTGACGATCTTGTCGAGGTCTTTGTACTCCTTGCTCAGCTTGGTGTATTTCTTCTGATCCGAAACAATTTCCGGCATCATAATTTGCTGAGAAACCTCCTCAAACCGCTCTTTTATGGCTTCTAACTGGTCAATCATGGGATAGAAAAGATTCAGGACAATCGCATAACGAAGCAGACGGCCTAATTTTCATACAAATCTACGAAAATTCGGTCAGACCACGGTTCCGCCGTACATTTGTCAACGAAACGGCCCGTTGCATCGTTATCCAGCTAAATGACAAGAATATATCGCACTAAGTTCCTCCCCATGAACCGTATCGTTTCGAATTGGTTTTTTCTTCTCAGTGGGCTGTTTTTCGGCCTGTATTTCACGGCCTGCACACCCGACCGCAACCAGAATACCAAAGAACTGGCGCAGGAAATGAACGACCGGAAAATCAAACGGGTCACGGATGCCCAACTGACAACCACCGTCGATGAATGGGGAAAATCCCTCGTGCAAACCGCCCGGAAAGCGCTGACGACCGAGTTGCAGAAAAATACCGGCGACACCGCGCGCTGCTCCGTGGGAAACCTACCGGTCATTCAGAAACTGGCGAAAAAATACGCCGTGACCATCGACCTGCTGAGCGCGAAGGATACGGCCAACCCGGTTTTAAACACCAAGGAGCAGGAATTGCTAGCGGCTTATTTCTACAACGCCCAGAACAACCTTGAACAAAACGACAACATCCAGAAACTGAGCGACACGTTGTTTGTCTATAATGCCCCTGTCGCGCCCGACGATCTTATCTGCAAAACCTGCTCAGACCAGGCAACACCGCCATTCGTGGTCTGGCGCGTGGTTTTCAAAAAACGGGAAGTCATCCGGCGGATCGATCCGAAGAAACTGCAATAACACGTTTCGTAAAACCGTACCCAACCCTTTTGACCGCTATCCGGGCCTCAGCCAACCGAATAGCGGTTTTTTAATTCAGAAAAGAAATGGCTTTGCGCCTTTAATTGGACAAAAAAACGATCAAATAGTACCGCAGAAACAACGATTTTGTATTTTTGACACATTCGCGTTCCATCCCTTATCTATCTAGGAATTTCACGTATGAGCCATCTGAACAACAAACCAGATCAGTCGGTTAGCCGTCGCGGTTTTGTCAAAGCCTCGTCGCTGGCCCTGGCCGGAGTGACCATTCTGCCCCGTCATGTACTGGGCGGAAAACAGGCCAACGGGTCGAGGGTGATTGCCCCTTCGGACAAATTGAACGTTGCCGGGGTCGGGATCGGCGGTATGGGCAAGAGCAACCTCAACGCCTTGGCCCCTACCGAAAACATTGTCGCGCTCTGCGATGTCGATGAGAAATATGCGGCCCCGGTTTTTGAAAAATACCCGAATGCCAAG
This sequence comes from Larkinella bovis, assembly GCF_042655385.1. NCBI lineage: Bacteria > Pseudomonadati > Bacteroidota > Cytophagia > Cytophagales > Spirosomataceae > Larkinella > Larkinella bovis. The sequence continues at coordinate 281,325 of NZ_JBHSMA010000004.1, forward strand.
CGGTACAAGGATTACCGCAAGATGCTCGAAGCCCAGAAAGACATCGACGGCGTGGTGGTGGCCACGCCCGACCACCTGCACGGCGTTATTACCTCGGCGGCCATGAAGCTCGGCAAGCACGTTTACGTGCAAAAACCGCTGACCGTGACGGTCTGGGAATCGCGCGAGCTGGCCCGGCTGGCGAAAGAAAATCCGAAAGTTGTCACCCAGATGGGCAACCAGGGCCACTCGAACGACGACGCCCGGCTGATCAACGAATGGATTGCCGACGGCGCGATTGGGAAGGTGCAGGAAGTGCACGTCTGGACCAACCGCCCCATCTGGCCGCAGGGCATGGATTTTCCGAAAGAAGCCGTGGATGTGCCCTCGACCCTGGATTGGGAACTGTTTCTGGGGCCCGCTCCGCACCGGCCCTACAATCCGGCCTACACGCCTTTCAAATGGCGGGGCTGGGTCGATTACGGCGCGGGGGCACTGGGCGACATGGGTGCGCACCTGGTCGATCACCCCTACTGGGCGCTGGGCCTGAACCCGCCCATCAGCGTGGAAGCGTCTTCGACGCCGTTCAACAAGCAGAGCTACCCGGTGGCGTCGATGGTGACCTACGAATTTGAAACCAAAGACAAGAAAAAACCGCTGGTCATGACCTGGTACGATGGCGGTATTCTGCCGCCGAAACCGCTGGAGTTTGGCGACGGTCCCGTACCGAAAAGTGGCGGGGTCCTTTACGTCGGTACGAAAGGAAAACTCTTCCACGAAACCTACGGCTCCAAACCGCGTCTGTTGCCGCAGGAAAAAATGGATTCGTACAAAAAACCGGCGCAAACGATTCCGCGGGTGGGCATGAGCCACGAACGTAACTGGGCCGAAGCCTGCAAAGGAAATGGCAAAGCGGTTTCGCCGTTCGAATACGCTGGTCCGTTGTGCGAAACCATGCTGCTCGGCATCGTAGCCCTCTACAAACAGGGCACCAAGCTGAACTGGGATACCAAAACCATGCAGTTTACCAACGCCCCGGAACTGAACCAGTACCTGAAACGCGAATACCGCCAGGGCTGGGTGATGTAGTTGATTCGACAAGAGAGGTTAGACAAGAGACGAAGTGTACAGGTTCTTGTCCAACCTCTCTTGTCTCCTGTCTTTTCTCTTGATATTCAATGAAAAAAAACCTCCTGACCGCACTTTTGGCGGTTTTAGCGCTACCTCTTTTTGCCCAGACGCCCAACACGCTTACTCCTCAGGAAAAAAAGGACGGCTGGAAATTACTCTTTAACGGCAAGGATGTTTCCGGCTGGCATACGTACGGCAAAACCGGCATTGGCTCGGCCTGGATCGTCGATAACGGGGCACTGAAACTGAATGTACCCGAACGCGCCGGAAACAAGGCCAAAAACGGGGGCGACCTGGCCACCGATCAGACGTTCACCGGTGATTTTGAGTTTAAAGCAGACTTCAAAGTCGAGCGGTTTACCAACAGCGGGATTTTCTTTTTTGTGACCGAAGCCCCGCAGCACAAGGAAATCTACCATACGGGGCTGGAACTGCAGGTGCTCGACAACGCCATTTATGAAGGTGCGCCGGAAAACACGCACCGGGCGGGTGACTTTTTCAGCGTGGCCAACGCGCGCATCCGCGAACCGAAACCCGTAGGCGAATGGAACCAGATTCATTTCAAGCTGAAGGGCAGGGTTCTATCGGTGTATATGAACGGTTATCTGATTCAGGAACACAACCTCGACAGCGACGACTGGAAAAAACGCATTGCCGCCAGCAACCTGAAAACCGCCCCGATCAGCAAAGGACAGTATGCCGGGCGCATCGGTTTGCAGGATTGGGGCAGCAGTGTCTGGTACCGAAACATCAAGATCCGGCCGTTATAAAACGTCAGCCTAAGGCTCCATTCGCTGATTTTGTCCGTTCCTCTCTTTTGTTATTTCTTTGCCCGTTCTTCGTTATATTTGTTTTACAAAACCTAAACAAATATGAATCGGCCGTATTTAGGCGAGTTTGAAGAACTAACGCTGCTGACTGTTGCCATGCTGAACGGGCAAGCCTACGGCGTAAGCATTCTTGAGGAAATTGAAAAGCAAACCGGCCGCATGGTCAGCCTGAGCGCGATTCATGCCACCTTGCAGCGGCTCGAAGAAAAAGGCTATCTGAGTTCGAAAATGGGCGGAGCTACCACCGAGCGCGGAGGTCGGCGGAAGCGGTTTTTCACCGTTACGCTGGGCGGAACCCGGGCGCTGGAAGAGATTCACAACACCCGGAATCACCTCTGGAATCTGATTCCGAAAACCAATCTGGCCTGATTGTTGGGCCGCTTTACGGCGGCAAACCCGCATCGCTTGTATTGCCATTCATGTATTCCTGTGGAAACGTCCGAACCATGATTCCACATTCTGTGTTCACAGTCAAAAATCCCGTTTTCATGGACTGTCAGTACCTCCCGCTAAACGCTACCGGCCAGTTTTCGTCTCTGTTTCTCGACTACCTTTCCCAACACGAAGCCCTTCAGTCCTATTACGACCGTTTTCCGACCCTGGAAGCGTTTAAAGAACAAATCAAAAACCGGGCGTTCGACGATAGCAAGCGCCAGACGCTGGTGGAGGTTCTGGAACGACAGTACCACCACATTCCCAATAAACCGGATTTTACGATTCTTCTGCAACCGAACACCTTTACCGTTACGACGGGCCACCAGCTCAATATTTTTACGGGGCCGCTTTACGTGCTCTACAAGTGGATCACAACGGTCAACCTGGCTAAAAAGCTGAACGAAACGTATCCGGACTACCGGTTTGTACCCATTTACTGGATGGCGTCCGAGGATCACGATTTTGCCGAAATCAATCATTTTACCCTCTTTGGCAAAAGCTACACCTGGGAAACGGAGCAGCGCGGGGCCGTCGGGCGCATGAACCCGCAGGAACTGAAAACCGTGTTCGATCAGATGCCGGAGAAACTGTTCCTGTTTGAAGACGCCTACCTGAAACAGACTACCCTTTCCGATGCCGTGCGCTGGTACGTCCATGAACTGCTGGGCCAGGAAGGGCTGATTTGCCTGGACCCCGACGATGCGGAACTGAAGCAACTTTTTGCGCCCGTTATCAAGGACGAACTGCTGAACCAGGCCACAGGCGACATCGTGACCCAAACCAGCGAGCAACTCGAAGCGCTTGGCTACCGCACCCAGATCACGCCCCGCGCCATCAATCTTTTTTACCTGGATGACCAGCTCCGGGAGCGAATCGTGCTGAAGAAAAAGGCCGATGGAACCGAATGGTACGAAGTACTGAATACCGAACGGCGGTTTTCGAAAGACGAACTGCTGACGCTGGCCGACGAGCATCCGGAGCATTTCAGTCCGAACGTCGTGCTGCGCCCGGTGTATCAGGAAGTGATTCTGCCCAACCTGACCTATATCGGTGGCCCCTCCGAAGTGCCGTACTGGCTGCAACTGAAGGGCGTTTTTGCGTATTTCCGGATTCCGTTCCCGCTGCTGATGCCCCGCAATTTTGCGTTGTATGTCAACCCGGCCAGCGCTAAAAAAATGGAAAAACTGGGCGTATCGCCCGAAGAACTGTTCTGGGACGACGTAAAACTGCGCCGGACCTACACGCAGCGGATCAGCGAAAACTCCCTCGATCTTTCGGAGCAGAAAACCTGTCTGCAACAGTGTTTTATGGAAATTCTGCATAAGTCCGTTAAAGTTGACAAGTCGCTGGAAGGGGCTGTGCTGGCCGAGCAAACCCGGTTGATGCACACCATCGATCACCTGGAAAAGCGCCTGAAACGCACCGAAGAGAAGAATTACGAAACGGTATTAAGCCAGCTAATGACCCTGAAAAACAAGTTATTTCCGAACGGCGGCATTCAGGAGCGGACCGAAAATTACCTCAATTTCCAGTTGAACGACCCGCAATTTGTCCGGAAGCTGCTGGCGGTTTTCGATCCGCTGGAATACCAGATGCTGATAGTGAAAGACTGACCGCATGACCAAAGCCGAACTGCGCGCCGAGTTTCGCCAGAAGCGCCGGATGCTACCGCAAGCCGAGTGGCAAACCCGTTGCGAAGCCATTACCGAGCGGTTTTTCGGGATCTTTTCGCCAAAGCCGGATTTCGTTCTCAGTACGTTTCTGCCCATCGAAAACCAGCAGGAAGTCGATACCTGGCTGATTGTCCGGCGGCTCTGGCGGGATTTTCCGGCGGTTCGGGTAGCCGCGCCCGTGACGGACCTGGTGGCCGGAACGTTGGAACATTACGCCATCGCCCCGGCGACCGCATTCACGAAAAGCCGTTACGGCATTCCCGAACCGCATTCGTTGTCCCGTATTCAGCCATCGTCGTTCGATCTGGTGCTGGTCCCGCTGCTGGCCTTCGACCAGACGGGCCAGCGCGTGGGCTACGGGGGCGGTTTCTACGACCGCTTTCTGGCGGAATGCCGTCCCGACTGCCTGAAGCTGGGCCTGTCGCTGTTCGATCCGGTCGACCGGATTGCCGATGTTTTTGAAGGCGACATTCCGTTGGATGGCTGTCTGACGCCCTCCCGGTCCTGGACGTTCTCCTGATCGCTTCTATTGCTTCTTTTCGTAGATTACCGGAATGAAACGTTATGCATTCGCGTGTTTTATGTGGCTGACTATTCAAACCGCTCTGGCGCAGAAAACCGGGGCCGCGCCCGAGGTCGCACTCAACGCCGTGATGGCGCGCCATTTTCCGGCCAGTCAGCCCGGCGGGGCATTGCTGGTAGTAAGGGATGGAAAAACCGTCTACAACCGGGGCGTTGGGCTGGCGAACCGGGAAACCCAAATGCCGATTACGCCCGAAACCAATTTCCGGATGGCATCGGTTTCCAAGCAGTTTACGGCCCTGTGTATTCTGCTGCTGGAAAAACAGAAAAAGCTGTCGTTCGACGATACCCTGCTCCGGTTTTTCCCGGACTTCAACCCGCACGTCGGCCAGAAAATCAAACTACGGCATTTGCTGACGCATACCTCGGGCCTGCTGGATTACGAGTCATTACTGGCTTCCGACCGAAAAGACCAGATTTTTGACGCCGAAGTGCTGGAGTTGCTAAAACCGCAGGACTCCACCTACTTTGAACCAGGCAGCCGGTTTCGCTACAGCAATTCGGCTTTCTGCCTGTTGACGCAGGTGGTGGAACGGGTTGCGAAACAACCGTATCTGGATTTCATCACCGAGCATATTTTCAAACCGCTGGGCATGAATCAGACGACATTGTACGAACCTGGTCGCACCATTCCGAACCGGGCGATGGGCTACGCGCGGAATCCCGACAATACCATCCGGTTTTCGGACCAGAGCGTAACGAGCGGTACCAAAGGCGACGGCTGCGTCTATACTTCCCTGACGGATTATAAAAAATGGAACGATGCCCTGACTACAAATCAACTCGTTAACCTGCCCCAGCAGCTCGAACGTGTCCAGGTTCCACTCAACGGACCCGCAAACGGTTTTTACGGTCTAGGCTGGTTTTTCACCCAAACAAAGACCGGTACGCAGGCGTTGTTTCATTCCGGCAGTACGTGCGGTTTCAGCAATTGCGTGGTCTGGATTCCGGCGCAGAAAACACTGGTTGTTCTGTTTTCTAACCTGGCCGATAACCACCGGCCTTTTGCGGACATTCTGAATGCCTTAAAACCGGCTATTGAACTTTCGGGCGACATCTGGGCGTTGCACAATCTGACGAATTGACTGGCTATTTCAAATAGCATCCCACTTGAAATAGTCCCGGGAATTCTTAATTTTACAACCCGATAACTGGCTTACTAATAGCTACCTTACTATGGCATTTACTGAAACCGAGAACAATCCACTCAGCAGCCTGGAACAATGGGAAGACGATCTGCTGATCCGCTACCCTGAACCAGAGCATAAAGCAAAAGAAGAATACCGTAATTACGATAATCCGGCCCGCGATACGGTGCGGGAGTTCTACCGGCTGAACCACACGTACCAGACGTATGATTTCGTGCAACAGAAGCGGGCGGAGTTTCTGAAATTTGACAAGAAGGAAATCCCGGTCTGGGGGGCCATGGAGTTTTTGAACACGCTGGTTGATGATTCGGACCCGGATATTGAACTCGATCAGTTGCAGCACCTGCTGCAAACCGCCGAAGCCATTCGCGCCGACGGCCACCCCGACTGGTTCGTACTGACCGGTTTTCTGCACGACATGGGCAAGGTGCTCTGTCTATTCGGGGAGCCGCAATGGGCCGTGGTGGGCGATACGTTCCCGGTGGGCTGTGCACATTCCGACCGCATTGTGTATCCGGAATTTTTCGAAAGCAACCCGGATTCAAAAGACGAACGGTATAATACCAAATACGGCGTTTACAAGCCCAACTGTGGCTTGCGGAATGTCACCATGTCGTGGGGCCACGACGAGTACCTGTACCACATTACGAAGGATCACCTGCCCGAACCGGCGCTGTACATGATCCGGTATCACTCGTTCTACGCGCAACACCGCGAAAACGCCTACGATCACCTCATGGATGATCATGACCGGGAGATGTTCAAGTGGGTCAATAAATTCAACCCGTACGATCTGTACTCGAAAAGCCCGGTTACGCCGGTCGTGTCGGAGTTGAAACCGTATTACGAAGACCTGATTGCGAAGTACTTGCCCGCAACGATTCGGCTGTAAAATCTTTTTAGCTATACAGAAAGCCGGTGTTACAACATCGGCTTTTTTGTTTATCAGGGCCATTACCACGTCATAAAAGCTCTTCACCTCTTTCCCTCTCAAGCTACTCCAGAAATCAAGTTCACCGATCAACCTCCTCTTATAACTCACTGAATTTCCGAAAACGTCAGTCATTCGGCTCCATACCGGCTGAGTTTAAGTTTCCGGTAATCGACTTTGACTGCCCGATCGCAGGCTAGCTAATTTTGTGTGATGGATTAACCGCGTAGCATACCGGTAAGAAGGATCACTTTTTAGTTTAGCAGTCCGAAGAGCAATCGTAACGGGCCCACTACAGTAACCGGGAGGAATGTGAGCGGATCAACAGGGTGTACCAGTTCATTATTGATAAGTATGCCCCCGCTTCTTTTCGACCCAAACCGGTTTTTTCACTATTAGCTTCGGAATATTCAATTTTTCGTTGATTTGAAAAGCTTTTTGTAGCTTTAAATTCCGTACTAGCCACCGATTTCAATGCTCCTTACCTTTATCGCGCTTTATCTCCTTTCCAATCTTGCCATCGGGGCCTGGGCGGCCCGAAAAGTTACCAGCAGTCAGGATTTTGTGCTGGCCGGTCGGCGGTTGCCGCTGGCACTGGCAGCTTCGGCCACGTTTGCGACCTGGTTTGGGTCGGAAACGATCATGGGCGCTCCGGCCACGTTTGTTGAGGGCGGTTTGCTGGCCATTATTGAAGAACCGTTTGGATCGGCGCTGTGTCTGTTTATGGTCGGTGCGTTCTACGCCCGACCCCTCTATCGCCTGGGCATCACCACCTTTTCGGATTACTTCAGCCTGCGGTTTGGCCGATCGGCCGAGTTCATTTCGGCGGTTCTGGTCATTCCTTCTTATTTTAGCTGGATTTCGGCCCAGTTCATTGCCATCGGGATTGTGCTCAATCTGGTAACTGGATTGCCAATTTTCTGGTGTGTTGCGTCCAGCGCGATCATTGTCATGATTTACACGATGATGGGCGGAATGTGGTCGCTATCGATCACCGACTTCCTCCACAACATTATCATTGTCATTGCCCTGATTATCATCGCAGTCATCCTTTATAATCAGACAGGAGGATTGACCACGATCATACAAAAAACAAAACCGGGTTTCTTCAATCCACTCCCCGCTCCCACCTTCAAAGATAGCGTGAGCTGGGTTGCCGCCTGGATCACCATCGGCCTGGGTTCCATTCCGCAGCAGGATGTGTTCCAGCGGGTGATGTCGGCGAAAGATGAACGAACCACCGTCCGGGCGTCGTATCTGGCGTCGTTTCTGTACATCACCATCGCCATGCTGCCGCTATTTATTGGTCTGGTAGGCAAGCAATTGCACCCGAATCTGGGCCAGGACAACCAGATGCTGATTCCGAATATGGTGCTGCAACAAGGCAGTATGCCGCTCCAGATTCTGTTTTTCGGCGCCCTGCTATCGGCCATTTTAAGCGTGTCGAGCGGAGCCATTCTGGCCCCGGCCACGGTTTTTGGGGAGAACATTTACCGGTTTTTCCGGCCCGATAGCAGCGATAAAACCCTATTACTGATTATCCGGCTCGCCGTGGCTGCCATCACCGTCATCTGCGTGGGGATGACGGCCACCCGCGATGTCAACATTTTTGAGCTGGTTGGCGAGTCGTCGGCTTTTAGCCTGGTCTCCTTATTTGTGCCACTGACGGCCGGTTTATACTGGAAACCGGCCAATACGCTGGGCTGTATTCTGGCGATGCTGATCGGCATTACGGTTTGGTTCACCTGTCTGGCCATCGAAACCGACTATCCGGCCCTGGTGTACGGATTACTGGCCAGTGCCGCCGGTATGGTGATCGGTTCGCTTCTTGCCGTCAAAACCCCTTCAACCCCGTAACCGGTTTTAGAAAAAAGTCTGGTCGATCTTCCCGATGTAACCGGGGCTATTTTGCGATAACAGCAAATCCTGAATGTTCCGCCCCACGTTCGGGTATAGGTTCAGGGCGTCGAGCTGGCTCACCGGTTTCCAGGCAATGGCCCGCGCCGTCGTTTCGGCCGGATTGAGCTGCGGAATGCCACCAATCAGCTGACCGGCAAAAACCACATGCAGCACGTCCGGCTTGTCGGTTTCCGGAGCTATTACCTCCCCGAAAAACGCAACCGGGCCGATTTCGACCTCCACCCCTAACTCCTCCTGCAATTCCCGGACAAGGGTATGTTCCAGCGTTTCACCCTTGTCGGGATTGCCGCCGGGCAGGCAATAGACATCCGCATCACCGTACCGGTAATGCAGCAATAACACATGATTATTCTCGATCAGAAGCACCGCAGGGCGTACTTTCATAGTGGGGAAAGAAATTGTTGGATTGAACAGTAAAGTACGGCAAAACCGGTACTTTTAACACTATACTTTTAAACCTGTGTATGAAAACGATTCTAACGCTCCTCAGTATTTTTTGTTTGTCAACGGGTATTGCCAGCGCAAAAGATGCTATTCTGGTGTTTTCAAAAACCAAAGGGTTCCGGCATAAATCCATTGAAGTGGGCAAGGCGAGTCTCTGGAAACTGGGCCAGGAAAACGGCTTCAGCGTCGATACAACCGAAAATGCCGATCTGTTTACGCCCAACAACCTGAAAAAATACAAAGCCGTGGTGTTCCTGAGCACGACCGGCGACATTCTGAATGCCGAACAGCAGGCGGCTTTTGAGCAATACATTAAAAAAGGGGGCGGTTTTGTCGGTATTCATGCGGCTGCCGATACCGAATACGAATGGCCGTGGTATAACCAACTGGTGGGTGCTTACTTCCTGAGCCACCCGAAGCAGCAGAACGCCGAAATCGAAATCGTGGACAAGAAACATCTTTCGACCAAAATGCTGCCCGACCGCTGGAAACGCTACGATGAGTGGTATAACTACAAAAGCATTGTAGACGGCATCAAGGTGCTGGGGAAACTGGATGAGAAAACCTACGAAGGCGGTAAAAACGGCGATAACCACCCCTTCATCTGGTACCGCGAGTTCGATGGCGGCCGGTCGTTCTACACGGGTGGCGGCCATACCGACGAATCCTACAGCGACCCGCAGTTCATGGCGCACGTGCTGGGGGGGATTAAGTACGCCATGGGGAAAAAGAAATGATTATTACACAGAGTTGATCAGGGTTTATCAGAGTTAACCGGAGAAAAACCCTGATCAACTCTGTGTAACAACTTAAGCGATCTTGATCTTCCGCCCGGTTTCGGCGGCCTGGTAGGTAGCGGTGATGATTTTCATATCCTGCATCCCCTCCTCGCCCGTGATGTGTTTCGGCAGTTGTTTGCCGTCGATCAGGTCCTTACAAATCCCGTCCATGTGCATCGCCTGGTGATTGACCACCGGTTTTTCGATCGGTCCTTTGCTGGTCATGCCTTTCAGCGGCCCGTAGCCAAACGCCGGACGCAGTTCAAACCAGCCATTTTCGGCCGACGCGTACAACCGCTCCACGCCAGCCGCGTAGCTCGTCGTTGAGGTTGACGTGATGCCACCCGGAAATTCGAACTGCCAGTACATCCCTTCTTCCACGTCTTTGAATTTCTCCGGGTTCGTTTTGGGGGCAAACTGCGCCGTCACGGAAATGGGTTCCAGACCCGTCACCAGCCGCACACCCTGAATGGCGTAGATGCCCACGTCCATCATCGGTCCCCCGCCCGCCAGCGCTTTTTTGAGTCGCCACTGGTTCGGATCACCGGCTTTAAAACCGTCGCTCGCTTCCAGAAACTTCAGGTTGCCGAACACTTTTTCCCGGCCCAACCGCATCATTTCCTGCGTGAAGGGTTCGTAATGGAGCCGGTAGCCGATGGCCAGCTGGCGGTTAGCCTTTTTACAGGCGTCGATCATATCCTGACATTCTTTCACCGTAATCGCCATCGGTTTTTCGCAGATCACGTGTTTTCCGGCTTTGGCCGCCCGAATCACATACTCGGCATGCATCGAATTCGGCAAAACCACGTACACGATATCAATGTCTTTGTTATCAATGATGCGGTCAAACGTTTTGTAATCGTAGACGTTCGCTTTGGGAATGTTATATTTTCCCATCCATTCCTCGGCTTTGGAAGGTGTTCCGGTGACGATACCCGCCAGCCGGACGTGTTGGGTCTGCTGCAAGGCCGGAGCCAGCTGATTCTTTGCATAACCACCCAGCCCGACCAGCGCCATGCCTAGCTTACGGCCCTGCTGCAACGGTTCGCCAAGGTGCGAAACAAGGGTATTGATCCGGGCAAACTGGTCCTGCTGATTCAGCGTACCGGCATAACCGGCCAGTGGTAAAGAAAGCGCCGATGCGCCGATACCCTTCGAAAGTTTTTGTAGAAAATCGCGACGGTTGGAATTCATCATAGAGAAGATAGAAGTGAAACAAGAGCGTAGTGATAAAAAAAGTCATAAACCGTACATCTCTACTCTCCTGGCTACTTTCTCATGTCTTCGTACATCATTCGGCCCGGACCGTGATTTGAATGTTGGTGTTGCGGCCTTTGTCGTCGGCGCACGAAATTTTCAGTGCGCCGGGTTGCGGACTAAAGAAAACGCCTTCCGTCGGAGCCGCTTTTCGGTACAATTTATCGTTCAGGTACCAGTACACCTCTTTCACTTCGTTGTCGGCCTGGCAACTCAGCTGCAATTGCTGCGGCTGGTTCGGATTGATAAAATACTCGCTGCCGTCGTTCGGGCTCATAATCTGCGGCCCCTGCCGGGCAAAAACGCGGGTGCAGGCCGGATTGTGGGGCGGTATTTTGGCGTACGGAATCCGCCGACTTTCGTAAAAGGCAATCAGTTCGGGAGCCAGATTGGGATACAATTTTTGAACCGCATCATCGGTTCCGGCCGTTTCGGGCAGGCAATGGGCGCAATACGAAACCGTACCGATGGCGTTCGTCCAGACGGTTTTCCGATGCTGACACCGGTGGTACGGCGAAACGCCCATGATGGCGTAATCGACAATTTTGTGTTCGCAGAATTCACCCGGGACGTCCCCGGTTTCGGCGCAAACCTGGCGCATCGACAAACTCTTCGGCATCCGAAACCAGCCGCTGGACGAGTTGTAATCGATCGCGTTGAAAATACTGAATAACAAGGGCGTGGCAATATTCGCTCCGCTCAGTTCGGGAACTCCCTCGCCCGAAAAATTGCCGACCCACACACCCACCGTATACCGTTTGTTGTAGCCAATGCTCCAGGCATCCCGCCGACCGTAGGACGTGCCGGTTTTCCAGGCGATGCGCGGCAGGTGGTAGCTATTATCGAAATTATTAGGCAAATCCGGGCGCGTAATCTGCGTCAGTGTGTTCGTAATCAGAAAAGCTGCGTCCGGCGAAATCAGGCGGTTTTTTCGGGACGTTCCTTCTGCTTCGTTCGGAAGGATGTAGCTGAGATTTCGGGCCTCCCCGCCGTTGGCGAAAGCCGCAAAAAGACGAGTGAGTTCCTCCAGCGTGACCCCGCATCCGCCCAGAATAACCGATAAACCCAGACTTTTCGACTGTTTTTTGATGGTTTCAAATCCGGCTTTTTTCAGGAGATCGACAAATTTGGGCGTGCCAAGCTGCTGAAGGGTTTTTACCGCCGGAACGTTCAGCGAATTGGCCAGCGCCGATTCGACCGTGATAGGCCCGTAAAACTGCCGGTCGTAATTCTCGGGTTCGTAGCCGGAAAAGCTCGTTGGTACATCGTTCACTACGGTTTTGGGCGTCATCAACCCCTGGTCGAACGCCAGCGCGTAGAGCAGCGGTTTCAGCGTACTCCCCGGCGACCGCACCGCCCGGACGCCATCCACCTGCCCACCGTCGTAGCGGTTCCGGAAACCCGCCGAACCAACGTAGGCTTCCACCGCCATCGTCTGGTTATTGACCACCAGCACAGCCGCATTGTGAATGTTCATCGCCCGCACCCGCCCGACGTAATGGGCCACCAGTTGTTCCGTCTGCGCCTGCCGGTTGGGCAGCAACCGGGTATGAATAACCGGTTGGTCGGGATGGCTTTTCTTCAACCGCAGCGCCAGGTGGGGCGCCCGACTCGGCAAGGCCCGGCGGTAGGCATTCAGCGGTTCCGCCAGCGCGTCGACAATGGTTTCGTCGGGAAATAATCCGGTTTTTCGAAAGCGGTTTAGCCAGCGGTTTCGCTCCTGCACGATGCGTGTATTGTTTATGCCCAACCGCAGACTCGACGGACGGTTCGGAATGATGGTCAGCGTAGTCACTTCGGCCAGGCTCAGCAATTGGGGCGGTTTTCCCAAATACAGCATCGAGGCCGATTTAATGCCTTCAATGTTCCCGCCATACGGAACCAGGTTTACATAGAGTTGCAGAATTTCGTCTTTGGAATAAAAAATCTCCAGCTGAATGGCGCGAAACAATTCAATGATTTTGCTGCCATACGTCCGTTCGCGCGGTTCCAGCAACCGGACCACCTGCATGGTGATGGTCGACGCGCCGGATGTCCGGCGGCCCGTGGTCAGGTTCCGAAAAACCGCCCGAGCCATGGCGACCGGGTTGAAACCGGGGTGGTAATAAAAGTACCGGTCTTCTTTCTGGAGAATGGTTTGCCGGAGAACCGGCGTAATTTCAGCCAGTTCGGTCGCCAGCCGCCACTTGTCGTCGTCGCTCAGAAAAGCGTGGAGAACCGTGCCATCGGCCGCCGTGATTACCGTCGAATACCGGGGGCGAACTTTCAGCGGAAACGCCAGAGTCAGTCCCAGAAACAGCACAAGGACGCCCAGCACCGGCTTAACCCAGCGCTGTTTCCAGAGTTTTTTGGTGATGTGACGTAATTTTTCCAATATGCACTCCTTAAACGGTCCGTTTATCAGATCGCCATTTAGCAAGCAATAGGACGTATTTCCCGCTTTTTAACTCCTTTTGTCAATGAAAATCCAGTTTTTTGGGGCCGCCCGCACCGTTACCGGCAGCAAACATTTGATTACAACCCAACGCGGAACCCGTATTCTGCTCGATTGCGGTCTGTTTCAGGGCATCAACACCGACGATCTCAATCAGTCTTTCCGGTTTAAAGCCGCCGAGGTCGATTATCTCCTTCTCTCCCACGCCCATATCGACCATAGCGGATTGATTCCGCGACTGGTCCGCAAGGGGTTCAGCGGACCGATTTACTGCACGCCAGCCACCGCCGACCTCTGCCAGCTTATGTTACTGGACAGCGCCCACATTCAGGAAAAAGACCTGGAACGGGTCAACGAGCGCCGGAAACGACAGGGCCGTCCGTTGCTTGACCTCCTCTACGAAACCGCCGATGTGGAGCGCGCCCTGGCGCTGATCAAAACCGTCGACTACGGGCAAACCTTCTGGCTCAGCCGCGACGAAGTCAGCGTGGTGTTCACGGATACCGCGCATTTACTCGGCAGTGCCGCCATCAGCCTGACCGTTCGTGAACCCGGCCCTCAGGGCGAACCCACCGAGAAGCGGCTGTTTTTCAGTGGCGACATTGGCCGTCCGCACGACAAGATACTTAAAATGCCGGAGCCATTCCCGCAGGCGGATTACATTCTTTGCGAATCCACCTACGGCGATAAACGGCACGAACCGGAACCCGACATGCAGGCGCATTTGCTCCGGATTGTACACGATACCTGCGTGGTACGCGGAGGAAAACTGATCATCCCGGCGTTTGCTGTCGACCGGACGCAGGAACTGGTGTATGCGCTGGATCAGCTCGCCAATCGCGGTGATTTACCCCGTTTGAACGTGTACATCGACAGTCCGATGGCGGTAAAAGCGACGCACCTGATGAAAGAACATGAGGAATGTTTCAACCCGGAAATCCGGGCCTACATCGAAAAAGATGGTGATGCGTTTGCGTTCCCGAACCTGCATTACATTTCGGACGTCGAAGATTCGAAAGCGATCAACACCCGCGACGAGCCCTGCATCATTATTTCGGCCTCGGGCATGGCCGAAGCCGGGCGGATTAAGCACCACATCAAAAACAATGTGGAAGATTCGCGCTGTACGATTCTGATTGTAGGCTATTGTGGTCCCGAAACCCTGGGGGGCGCGTTGAAACGGGGCGATGCACAGGTAAAGATTTTTGGAGAAACGTTTCAGGTCAATGCCGATGTGGAGGTGATGGATTCATTCAGCGCCCACGGTGATTACCAGGAGATGCTCGATTTTCTGTCCTGCCAGAATCCGGCCCAGGTGAAACGGGTTTTTCTGGTGCACGGCGAATACGACCGGCAGGTGGTTTTCCGGCAGAAACTCCAGAGCGCCGGTTTTGAAAATGTGTATATTCCGTCCCTGTACGAGTCGGTGGAAGTGTAACCGGTTTTGAAAAATAATAAAAACCGGCTCAGCCCATAAAAATTTATGCCAGGGGGACTTGCAAATAAAATGAAAAAGCTTCATCTTTGCAGTCCCAATTCATGGGTACCAATGATGCCGAAGTGGTGAAACTGGTAGACACGCACGTTTCAGGGGCGTGTGAACGTGAGTTCATGCGAGTTCGAGTCTCGCCTTCGGCACAGCATTAAACCCGTAGCTAGCTATAAATCAGCAAGTTACGGGTTTTTTGTTTTGGTCGGGGGACGTTTTGGGGGACGGAATTCAAAATATTCTTGTGATAGATATGAACGGGTTCAAAAAAAATGAAATAGAAAAGTGGTTGTTAGGCCATGAAAACTCTTTTGGATACTACAAATGGCTTGAAAAAACAGGGCAATTTGAAGAGCGGGATGAAGTCAACCTTAATGCTTTAGAAAAATTAAAACTTCCAGCGCAGGTATTGTTAAAATATAAAGAAAAAATAGAATCAGAATTTGGCATTACAATAAATATAGTTGACTTCTGGAATAAGTATTATGCGGATCTAAATATAACAGACCCAGAAACCAAAGAAAAATTTAAAGAAGAAAGTATTATAAAGCAAATTATTAAATATGCAACAGAGGAAAAAGAAAAGTTTGAAAAAGCTGCAAATAGCATAAGGCCCGAAAAAGAGAAATCAGAACAGATCGAAATTGCAACTTATGAAAGATATTTTAGTAAGAAAGAATATTATGATTTCACAATAAATGCATTAAAACAATTTTCAATTATTAATGAACAGGGGGAGTACATGCTACAAAATCGAAAAGAAGGTATTGTGTCAGGCTTTATCGATGCACTCATAATGAATGACATTTTCCCTAAACAATCTGATAAATCAGCTCATGAAACATTTTGCAAAATACTCCGAATTGAATACAAGCGCTTTAAAAGGGAGAGCAAACAATATGATGAAATGAAAAAAAAAGTTGATAAATATTGCAAGGACTACAAAAAACACCTTCAAACACAGACTGATTGAAATTGTCCTGAAATTGTCTTAATCTGTCCTGAATTGTCCTGAAAGATAGAATTCCTTTGCAGTGTCAATAATTTAAAAAAATGAACACTGTAAGAACACTCCAAATTGAGCAAATTGACGCTCAAACGATTTTAGATAGGTTTTCTTCACTAGAAGGGGCTTTAAATGAGATTAAAGCCCACATTTCTCCGCAACAACCTAATGCTTTTCTAACTAGGCAAGAAGTAGCAGACATCTTCAAAGTTACAAAAGTAACTATCTGGGACTGGACCAAAAAAGGTTTAATAAAGTCTTATAGAATAGGAAATAAAGTAAGATACAAGGAGTCGGAGGTTATTTCAGCAGCAGCGCTTATTAAAAATAAATCCACAATCTAGATTTTGGGTCCCATATTGGATTGTAGCTTATTTAAGTCCGAAAGCTACGCCATGTCCGGACTAAAAATTTTTTGGCATTAATAACAAGTGGAAAAAAGTGTAAAAACATAAACAAAAATGATTGATACAATAGAAATAGTTCAAGATTTTGACTCGGTTAAAGAGTTGGAAGCTTGTATTCAAATTTTAGAGAAAAAGTATATTATTGATAAAAGTACAACTGTCAGTAATGATAACCTAAAACCAATAAAAACTTTCTACACATGTTGGGACAAAGGCTTTAAAATATGGATAATACAAAATAAAATATACTTACAAGGCAGTCTTACAAAATTATATTTTGGTAATAATTATCAAACATTAAATAGCAGGCAATTAATCAAAGCTTATGAAAAATTGAAAGCTAGGTACTTTTTTATTAATTGGAATAAGGCAATCCATAAAAGGATTGATTTAGGGGTAAGCTTTAGACTTTCTACACCTCCTTCGTTTACAATTAGAAAAATTATTGGAGGAAAAAGAATGAAGAAGACTGTATATAAGAGCAATGGTGAAAGTGTAATTATTGGAAATAACTCGAATCAGATAATTTTTTATGATCAAACAGAAAGTTGTAATAAAGAACTATCAAAGAATTCAAATATAAAAACGATACCAGACAATTTATTAAGAATAGAGTATAAAATGTTAAAATTGCATACAATTGAAAGGCATTTTGGAAGTAAAAATATTACTATTGATTATATCTTGACGAATATGCATTTTTTACCTAAAATTTGGTATTCAATGTACTGTAATGCTGAAAAGGATTATTCAACAAATATTGG
Source organism: Larkinella bovis (assembly GCF_042655385.1). Classification (NCBI taxonomy): domain Bacteria; kingdom Pseudomonadati; phylum Bacteroidota; class Cytophagia; order Cytophagales; family Spirosomataceae; genus Larkinella; species Larkinella bovis. Next base: position 298,534 of record NZ_JBHSMA010000004.1, read on the forward strand.
TTTGTTTAGTAATAAAAAAGAAATGGAAATAAAAGCCATTATTCATTATGGGATTGAATCATTAAAAAATGAGCTCGTGGATAGCTACAAATCTAAAAGATTAACAAGAAGTACAAAGCAAAATATACAGAATTATTTAGGAGATATATTAAGTTATCAATCCGAATACACAAAATCCTTAAATAGTATGAAAATATTAGATAATAGAGCAGAAAGATTTGCAAACTGCAACAGTTTCATTAGAGCTAATATTTCCGTCTAGTCTTTTAACATAAGGAAAAATTAAATAAGAAAAGTATGGCTTACACAACAGTCACTTCGCTTCCTCTTAAACTAAGCTACCTTAATAGAAATGGGTTTTTGAAGAAAGGAAATAAGATTACAGGGAAATTAGTTTGGAAAAACCAATTCGGTGAAGTACTCGCCGAAGCAAAAATAGAAACATATAATTCAACTAATGAAAAAGGGTATATCAAACTGACTTACGATTTGAGGGATGGGCAGAGTGGTATTTATATGAGTTTTGATCAAGTGATATTTCTAGAATCACGAATTAGCAATTTAGGTAAAGGAAATGTATTGTATTTTATATGCCCAACAACTGCCACATGTTGCAGAGTATTATATAGAGTGGACGAAAACCATATTTGGCAAGGAAAAAATGCTTACGATACACAGATTTACTATCCATTACAAATATCCTCCAAATCCCAATACCAGAATGAAAAATATTGGAATATGAAAGACTCATTAGTAGAAATTATAAGAGAAAAATTCACCCATTATTACAAAGGAATACAAACAAGAAGAGCTAAAAGATTTTACAAAAGACTAGATAAAATATTGAAAATTGAAGAAACGATGTTAAAGCCTTAAAAATTCATTAACGTATTTTAAAAGTAAATTACCACTAAGTATATTTCACAAATATCATTATTAGATAATATCGAGAAAAATAAAGTCAACCCCAAAAAAAATTATCAGAAATGGTCGTATTCTTTAAAGATTTAGATTCACTAATTTACCAAGGATTATAGGTGCGTGTCCTTTAAATTATCACCTACCCCCCATCTATATTGTTGAAGAATAAAAATAAGTCCTGAGCCTATTACGCGAAATTTCTGACAAAAAGTAAGTGGAATTAATAAAAGTATTTTAAATGATGAAGGTTAATTTGGTTTAGTATCATCAAAATCAAATTTTATATCTAGTTTTAAAAGATAGGCTTCTATTTCCTCTCCTCCTTTTCCGCTAAATTTTGTTAACACAAAATTTTCAGATTCTGTATTGCTGCTTACCTTACTCCCCTTAATTATATAATTTGTAGATTTATCTAACCTATGAGGAGATCTATAAACATACGCTTTTTCAGACGCAACTGTAAAATAGCGCGTTACAAATTTATTATATGTCAAAGTTTCAGACTTTTCCTCAGTGTCTTTTTTCTCTACTTGCGGTTCTGGATTTTTATACCCTGCATCACTATATGGGTCGTACAATGCCCACATAATAGTTTCAGTACCCCTTGAAATTAAAGTTTCTTTAACTAATCCAATGTTATAACGATAATAATAAGCGCTTATAACAATACGGCCTTCCTTTTGTTTTTCATAAGCATGTTCAGATTGTATTACTAAGTATTTTACCTCACTACCAGCTTCTTGTATTGTCTTAAAGAAGGCTGTACATTTATTTCCATCCTCTTTTGATATCCATGTAATTTTTTCCCCAAATTTCGGAATTGTAAATAAGATAGATGGTGGATTAAATATTTCTTCACGCCTATCTGCTATTGAGCTATTTCTTATTGTTCTTGTAATTACAACTTTGTTATTAGAAACTTGTAGGTATCTGGTTATAATACTAATTGGTTTGTTTTGAAAGCTATTAATTTCTTTAATTATATAACCACCGTTCATATCATATCTAAATTCTCTTCTTCTCATCATGTCATACACCATCTTACCAGTTTTAGGAGAAACCATATAATAGAAGAAGTTCTTTAACTGACCAGCAGGTAAAATCCAATTTATTGTTTCATTTTGTGCATACATTAGGTGGCTAATAAAGGATAATGTTATCAGGAATAAATACTTTTTCATATTGTAAAGTGTTTTTTGCCACAATTTACAAAGTTATTAATACTTGTCAACGAATCCGATGACATCTTTTAGTAATCGGTCACTCAACTTGCTAGCGCTAGCAAGTTGTCATGGACAAAAAGCAATTTTTAACAGAATTAGGGAATAGGATAGTTCAATTAAGGCTGGATCGGGGATGGAGTCAGGCGGATTTAGCGCGCGCTTGTTTCAAAGATAGACAAAGTATCGAGCGTTTGGAGAATGGAAAAATTAACCCATCAATTTATTATTTGAAAGAAATTGCAGACGCTTTGGAAGTACCACCTAATAAACTATTAGAATTTTAAAAGCAAATAAGACCAATGAATGAGTGTACAAAATGTAAATAACTTTGGTAATAATATACTAATTAACACTGGTCACCAAAAAAGAAAGCCCGGAAGTTCCGGGCTAATTCATGTATAGGCATTGTCCTAATACGTATAGTTCGGTTGGGTTGTATACAAATTTGCCTTCATAATGCGGATGTTATGTCATTAAGCTTAAAAGCTACTTATAACCTCATTTCAAAAGCCGTTGATGCACTACGGCAATACATCCATTTAATTCTTCTTTGCCTTCTTTCTATCGTCAGCCTTTAGTTGAGTCGCTCCATCCAACTTACTCCTGAAATTGGCGATACTGGTGGGATGTATTACATTAAGTGTGTCAGGTTCATAAATTGAGTTTAAGCCGATCGCCAAAGATAATTGACAGTTGGGCTAACGTTTGATTCCAGTTGTGTACCGGCTTGTTCCATTTACTGGTGATATTTTCCTGTACTAAGAACAGCAGTTTCATCAGCGCTTCATCGGATTGGAAGGCGCCTTTTGATTTGGTAACCGCTCGTAATTGGCGATGGAAGCCTTCAATGATGTTCGTCGTATACATGATCCGGCGGATGTCTTTATTATACTGAAAATAGTTCGACAAACGGGGCCAGTTCCGACGCCAGGATTCAATGACTTTGGGATAGCGCAGGCCCCAGTTACTTTCAAGTTGATCCAAATACCGTTCCGCTCCTTCTTTGGTAGCCGCTTTGTAAACCAGTTGCAGGTCTTTCATAAACGGTTTGACATCTTTATGGGAAAGGTATTTCTGTGAATTACGGATTTGGTGGACAATACAGAGCTGGACTTCAGTATGTGGAAAGATCGTTTCAATCGCTTCGGCAAAGCCCTGAAGGTTGTCGATGCAGGCAATAAACACATCTTCCACACCCCGGTTCTGGAGGTCTGTCAATACCTGCAACCAGAACTTAGCTCCTTCATTTTCACCGACATATAGGCCTAATAGCTCTTTATAGCCTTCCTGGTTGAGGCCAATAATGCAGTAAATGGCCCGTGTAACAACCCGGCCTTCATGACGTACCTTGTAGTGAATAGCGTCCAACCAGACAAAGGGATAAACTCGTTCCAGTGGCCGGTTACGCCATTCCTGAATCAAAGGCAGAATTTTATCCGTCACCCGGCTGATGGTAGCCGTTGATGCCTCCAAGCCGTACATATCCATCAGATGGTCTCGAATGTCACTGTAGGAGGCTCCTCGAGCATAGAGGGCGATGATTTGTCGATCTAAATCAACGCCTAAGGTACGCTGACGTTTGGCAACCATCTCGGGCTCAAAGCTACCATTGCGGTCGCGTGGAGTAGCCAGTTCGACTGTGCCCAGGGAAGTCTTGAGGTCTTTCTTCCCCTTTCCATTCTTGCGGTTAGGCGTTTGGTCTTCCTGTAGATGAGCTTCCAGTTCGCCTTCCAGACTCTGTTCCAGAAACTCTTTCAAGAGTGGGGTTAAGACGCCATCCCGGCCCAGAAGGCTGTCACCGGCCTTCAATCGGGCTGCGGCATTCTTCTTGAATGCTTCAAAATCAAAGGTTTGCTTGTCCATAAGTTGTTAGATGTAAGGTAGTCATTTCCTTTCATCTGACACACTTTATGTAATACTCTCGTCGTCACTCAGGACACACGAATCTGCGTAAATGATGTATTGCTCGGCTTTTGTCCGGATTGTACTCAGTAAGTCGTAATCAAGCGTGGTAACAGACTCCGGTTCGTAGCAGAAGTAGTATGCTGTGCCTTCATAGACACCCAGGCGGTAAGGTTCGTCGGAGGGCTCATCAGCCACGGTACCTTTGGTTTCAGTAAACCAGATATACTGCCGGATTTTATCAGTGCTAACGGCCGGATTTAGATTGCCGTCGTCGTCAAACAGCCGTTCGCCAAGCGTGTAAAAGTTGAAGCTGCCACCGGTGCCTTCTTTATCACCGTATCCTTGCATAACCCGACGTACCCGCTCAGCGGTAATGGTTTCAGCGTATTCTTCCATTTCTACTAATATGAACTGCCTATTGCCGCTGATTCCTTTGTTAAGATTCAACACGGCTTGTGCAGTTGTACCACTACCAGCGAAAGAATCTAATACTATATCACCATTATTTGAAGCTATATGAATGATTCGTTCAAGTAAACGAACTGGCTTTGGGGTATCGAACGCTGTTTGAGTCCCATAAATTGATTGAATGTCTTTCTTCGCTTCATCAGTATGACCTACTTCTTCATGATTCCACCAAGTCCAAGGTACAAGCCCTTCAACCTCACTCAAATATCGGATAATACTTGGTTGCGCATTCCCATCCTTTCCAAAGTATATTCTACCCTCAGCTAAAAGCTGTTTGTAGTTCTCCTCGACAGTAGACCAGCATCTTCCCTCTGGAGGATTATGAACGACGCCTGTCGGAGTGGTTATGGGATACATTTGATTAGCCCTGTATCCTTGCGCTGTCATTGGTATTGTTCTGTAACGGCCTTTAGGATCATTGGTTGGATTCTTATATATTTTGGCCTGATCTTCCGTTAAGGCGACTTTATTTCTTGATTCTTTAAAAGCCAGAGGGTTTTTCGCATACACTAAAATGTACTCATGAGCATCTCCAATTGCTTCTCTATTTTCTCTGGAATACCTCTTTTGCCATACGTTACAGGCGATGAACTTATTTCTTCCGAAAATTTCATCCATTAATAATCTTAACGAAGCCACTTCACTATCGTCAATTGATATCCAGATACTTCCATCACTTGACATCAATTTTTGTAATAATTTCAATCTCGGGTACATCATACATAGCCACTTATCGTGTCGGCTGAGATCCTCGCTCTCCTTCCCTACGACTTGCCCTAACCAGCGTTTAATTTTGGGGTCATTCACATTGTCGTTATAAACCCAGCCCTCATTGCCGGTATTGTAGGGGGGATCAATGTAGATGCATTTTACTCGTCCTTCGTACTGAGGCAATAGAGCCTTTAAGGCTTCTAGGTTGTCACCGTGAATAATCAGGTTTTGCCCTTGAGTGTTGATCGTTTCGGAATTTTCTTCAGTCTTGTCGGCTGTAAACGTATATTGATGATCGAGTACGCGAAAGGGGACGTCGTGGTGGTGGTTAACAACTTTCTCTTTTCCAATCCAGTGTAAACTTGGCATGATGGGCAGCAGCGGGTAACAATTAATTCAGATTATCAAAAGTACCATAACCCAGGAAATTTGCCTGTTTTTCTGAAGATCTTTTAGCTGTTCATCACTATATTGAATGCCGTTATACCCGTCTTTTATGCAATTCACTGAGTTAATTAGTACGTTAGAAGGGCTTCATCAGCAGCTTAGTCAGCAGGTGGCTCGTCAGGCCGATCAATTATTGACCCTTCGCAACTATTTGTTTGGATTTTATATTGTCGAGTTCGAGCAGCATGGCACTGATCGTGCTACTTATGGCCAACAACTGCACAAACGCTTATCCATTGAACTGCAAAAATATGGTATTAAAGGTGCATCTGACCGTTCCCTGCGTCAGTATCGCCAGTTTTACCTAACCTATCCTCAAATTTGGCAGACGCTGTCTGCCAAATTCAAACTACGTGATTTCGAGCTCATTCGTCCGAGGGATGAAAACCGAGACGTAGGAACTGATCAAGACTTACCCGCGCTTGATCCCGCCCTTATGCTAGACCGGCTAACTTACTCGCATTTTGTCGAACTGCTAAAAGTAGATAATCCATTATTACGCCGATTTTATGAAGTCGAAGCGCTGAAAAACAATTGGAAGGTCCATGAGCTGAACCGGGCGATCACGACGCTGCTAGCTGAACGTACCAGCCTATCAACCGATAAAGCAGCCCTAATCGCTCGTATACAGGAGAATCAACCAGCTGGTCTGGAGGATTTAATCCGGAATCCGTACTTGCTGGAATTTCTGGGTTTACAGGAAAAACCAGAGTACACAGAAAATGATCTTGAAAAAGCCATCATCGACAATCTGCAAGACTTCTTGCTTGAGTTGGGACGAGGATTCTGCTTCGAGGCCCGGCAAAAGCGCATCAGTTTTGGTAACCGACACTACCGAATCGACCTGGTTTTTTACCATCGGATTTTGAAGTGTCATGTGCTGATCGATCTTAAAATTGGTGAGTTTGACCACGCAGACGCTGGGCAGATGACGGTGTACCTAAACTACTACAAGGCTAATGAAATGAGTGCTGGTGATAATCCGCCGGTTGGAATCATTCTTTGCGCTAGTAAAGACAGTTCTCTAGTGGAATATGCTACGAGCGGATTAGCTAATGAAGTATTTGTATCGCAATATCTAGCGGAATTGCCTGATAAAGAACAACTGAAGGCTTTAATCGAGAGAGAAAGCCAAGGTTTTAAAGCATAATTTTTAGGCATCTTTTGACCCTGTCCGCAGCTACAGCTTATGTAACTGCAGGTTGTGTTGTAGATGAGGCCATATACTGCTGGAATAAGGTCTTAGCGTACTCCCGACCAAAATGACGAATCAGCGGACGATTCATCAAACATAAAAACCCATATGCTACGCCACAAGCTATAAATATAGTTGTTCGACCCTCTAAATACCGATTCAAAAAATAACCGATTACAGAAAATCCCGTTGCCAACAATGCTCCACCCATCAAATTCCGCATGAACCCATAAGCAATATTACGCCGGCGAACCATCTTGTTTTCTCGAACCCGCTCTTTTATGCGTGAAACAGCTTCAACGATCCAGCGTCGGGCTTCCAAGGGGTCTGCCTGCTCCTCCTGCTGGTTAAGTAAGGTGATACTAAAATCTGTTTTTATTCGGAGATGAATGGCGTTTTTAACGCCTTTACCCATTTCCTGATTTTGATATAAAAGCATATTGGTCGTCGAGAGCTGTTCTTCAAGGGGTTGAAAAAGCATTTTTGACAAGTAAATGTTAATTTGGATTAGCAGAAAGGAAAGTGAAGCCCAAAACAGGGCTGGAGTAACCTGAACGGTTTCCCATATTGTTTTAACCGTCTGAATGTCCACACCCACCTGTTTGGCAAAAATGTCAGCTATAATAGCCAGTGGAATCGATGTTAATAAAGCTGGAGCATATTGGGCTGACCAGTAGTATTGATCAAATTTGGGGATCATGCCGGTGTGATTTGGGATTCGACAAAATAAAACATTCGGCCAGCCGGATGAATGCTACAGGATGCTTGGCCTTGACTATCTAAAATGATCATGACGGGTTCAGATGTCATATACTCTTTTTGTTGAGCAATGCTACTGAGACTTTTTAAGTCGGTAGAACTTGGTTTATTATCTCCAGTAGGGTGATAATGCCACTCGCCTAGATAAACCCATCTATTCCGCTCGTATTGATCATCTAAGAACTGCTGACAAAACTGAATATCTTTCTCAAAGAACCTTGGCTGTTTTATCGCCTTGGGACCGGGGCCGGATGCCGCCTTAATTTGAACAGTTCCTGCTTCATCTTTGTAACCGACCAATACCCCGCCGGTTTCAATGCGTCTATCCTGGGCAATCTCGTCACGCATCGTGGTCAAAATAGGATTAGGAAGGGATAGGTTAAACGGATGTTGCTCATTACAGTATGGACAGGCTGGGTTGGGTGGTAACCACCCGCGCTGCAACGTGAAAGGCTGAGCCCCGAGCGTCGGTACGTCCGGCTCGGTCGACCAGAGCCAGTGATTTTCATCTTTTGGTAGCCGGTCTTGAAGGTGATCCAGCAACAACCGGCTTGTCAACGCCGAAATCAATTTTAAGTCAGCCGCGCTGGCCGGTCGCACTGGATTATTACATTCATTAACGATCGTAGGCAAAGATGGATCTTCGACCAAAACAACAAAACGGGGATCGCCCGCTGCGGCATATAAACTCAAGCAATGAAAACACGCATCCTGCCCGGGTATAACACGGAAGATTCGGGCCGCTTTACCACCTCGTAGAGCCCGTGCGTAGAATATGGTGTGCCGACTAATCACCGCTTGTTCATTAAGATAACCTTCTACGTTATCGTCTGCGATTGTGGAAAGACCTACGGCTCCCATCTCCATATACTCGTTGATTGGAGTTACTAGAACGTTAAGGCCGTACCGAAAAATTGAAATAAAGGGGTTATGTAGCAGCAAGTGCATACCCGTCAGTTGAACCTTAGCTTGGCCCAATTCTTCAAGACCACCCAAGTGCCTCACCACGTTGTGAGCATGCAGAATTTCCTTATCTACTAGCGTAACAGTCCCGACGCCTGCTTTACCAATGGCATCCGCCACCTCACTGCCCAAAGAACCACAGCCAAGTAAAACCAGATGGTGAGCTTGCAAAGCAGTCCTATCCGCCCGGCCCTGGTTTCGTAAATGGAAAGAGGTATCACTTAGTAGTTCTGACCGGATAGCGGCTAACTGATCGTAACTCCCTTCCAGCATCTGCCCCAGTAACTCGGGCGTAAATTCGCCAATTAAGGTATGGGCCGTTTGGGTGTTCTTCGTAAGTCGAAACAACTGCCACTCTAACTCACCCCGCCGGTTTGCATATCGAACAGCAATGTCAATGTAATCCGGAAGTCGCTTAATTTGCTCACCGATTACGTTAAAAAGCCGCTGATACCCATACTGACGGTCGCCATTGCCGAGCAATTCTACAAATTCACCGATATCGGCAAAGGGCGTGGGCTCGTGATCCAAATGAAACCAGTGACCACGCAGTAAACGACCCGACTCAATTTCCTGATCGATAACCGGCCGTTTCGTTTCCAGATCGGCCTCCGTTTGAATTACTTCCGGAAGAAAAGAGTGCCATTCATTAATTGATCGGGTCACAAACAAACCCGCTTTGTTTTGATTCCGGATAAATAAGCCCCGGTAGATGGTCTTCTCGGTTAAGTAAAGGGTTCCTTTTGGGATGTAGGTTACTCGCACGGCATAAAAATCTCCCTGTTCTACGCTAGCATCCAGATATTCGGGGGGATATAATATTTCCACCGAAGTTAATTTCTGGCGGAAGTGCGTATACAATTCAACCTCCGAACTGTCAGGTGGAAAGACTCCTGTCGTTAGGCCAGCCAACCAATCCCGTACCCGGTGTAAGACTTGATCAATCGGGTAAAACTTGGCGACATTATCCAGGTAATCCGCTTCTAAAACGCACAGCTCCCCTGTCGGCATTTGATGGCGCCGGTAAAAGAACTGAACTTCATCCGCTAATTGATCCGCTAAGGCCGCAAACGTTCCAGCAGCTAACGTTTTTAGGCGTTCAGCCGAGAGCGGTCGTTGAAGTAAGAACACCGAGGGCAGCGAATAAGGAGTTGATTCGCTATAAGCAATGAGAACAGCGTAACGAAGGATGTGCTCTCCCCGGACGAGTACTTCGCCCGTGGAAAGAAAGAGGTTGTCAAGGACCTGATAATGTTCTTGGTAGTTAGCATCCTGCTTTAAACGGACGCTCTCCTGCCGAAAATAGTCTGGATGCCTTTTAAACCACCACATACCCACTGCCCATTGGTTGACGATCGATCCGAGTTCCGTGTGATCCGACGTAAGCGACGCTGGCCATTCGATCCCGCAGGGATTCTTCTTTCGGTGGATTTTTGTCAGTATCATCCGTGCCGTAGGCTTCGACCAAACGCTTATCTACCTGAATATCCATCGTGCCATCATCGGTAATGTCCACGATGACGCAAATTTTTTGACCGCCTTTGTAATCTCCCAAATGAAATATCCCCTCTTCGTCAATATGCTGTCGATAAATCGCCATCGCTTCATCATCCGGATGTTTATGGGGACTATCAGTTTGTTTAGGTGCGCTAACAATCAAGTAGGCCGGCTGCATTTGTTTAAGGTGAGCATCATACACCTCCTCGTCTTCCCGACTGTCCTTAAAAAAAGTATAGGAGCCATGGTGACTTGCACTTAATATATTAGTGGGCAGCTTATTAAAATGATAAGTAGTAATATGGTCTTGCCAAGCAGTTTTGTCTGAATCGCCAGTAATTAAAATGTGCTTGGGATTGCGACCGTACGAAAATTTGATGACCCCACACTGCTCGTGAATCCGCCGGTTGCGCGCATCGCCTTCTTCTTCGGCAATGTCATCACACAAGTACTCCGACGGCGAAAGCACCACGTAGTCAATTAACCCCAATGGTTTGATCACCTCCGTGTCGTCGGTTCGACGGATTTTGTTTATATCATCCGTTCCTTTTAAGTGATACTCATTGGCTTTCCCCACTTTTCCCAGTACGTAACGCAACTCCGCATACGCATCCTGGTGTTTACCCGCCGGTTTATGGTTCGAGTGCCATACCTCTGTGATGCCAATTTCATCATAAATGCCCCTTATCCCGCCTACATGATCGTCGTGTGGATGAGTGTTTATGAATACATCGATCTGACCACCATCGACAAACAGGTCTTTAAATAAAGCGACTAAATCCACTTCTCCCGGTTCTTTATCCCAGTCTGAGTCCACGAGTATGAATTGGTAATCGCTAGTTTGTGGCCCCGTGGGAATGACCATCAAGGTTGATTCACCCTGGCCCGTGTATAAAAAAATCGTACGGAAAATACCGGGTAATTTGGGTATGATTACGTCTTGCGCAGTATTTAGCATAAGGATGTAAATATTTTAAGATTAAAAGTATATTTACTTATAAGAATACCGAACCGTGACAAAGGTCCTTGTCACGGTCTTTACTTTAATTAGAGAAGAACTTCTTGTCCCACCATGAAGCTACTTAACCAAAAGCCTAAGACCATTCTGGATGATCCTGATGAGGATTTATTGATAATTATGTCAATGGTGGATGATCCATCAAATCGGGAAAAAGCTTTCCAGGAATTCTATAATCGATATGCTCAGTTTTTGTATAATTATATTTGCCGAATCGCCAACAACCAGTTAACCATTCATGAAATGGTCGACATATTTGATCAGACATTTTTAATCATTTATCAAAAAAGTGGACAATTTGATGCTCGGGGAGAGAGTGACTCTAATATAATTCGAATTAAAATCCAGGGTTGGCTAGCCCGAATTATAAAAAATGTCTTTTTAAAATACATAGAAGAAAGATGGAGTACTCCGACGGAATCGCTTGATTTTGAAAATGATTACGTAGACGAATCAACCTTAGAAGAGGAGGAAGAGCAAATAACGTATTCTTATCAGTTGGTTGATCAAGCTTTGAATCAGTTGCCAGAGCGGGAACGACATATGCTAGTTACCTATTTACAGTATTACAAGAAGGGGAACGGCAATCAATCGCTTAATCTTCCGGATGAAATATTAAAGGCACTATGCAAGCGTTATGGAACTACTCCCGGCTACTTTCGACAGATTGTAAAGCGCAGTAAGGATAAAGTCGATCAATACGTAAGAGCCCATTATAAACCCGAACTGGATAAAAGCCATGCAAAACGAAAATAAACGGCCAGACCAGGCAATGAATGAACCGATCAATCCCAGTTTGCTTTGGTCACTTAAGGTCCATGGTTTTCTTTTTCCAGAAACGGATGAGGAGGTAGAAGCATTTCGTATAAATCACCTATCCAATCCAGATCCTCTACCTGACTTTCTGACAGACCCAATGGCTATATTCAATCGGCCAAGACAGCAACCTAGGATCGAGCCAAAATGGGATGCATCTTCGGAAATTGGTTCAATCTTGGCAATGGCAGCTCGTGAAGGAGGAGATATACCAGAGGATGTTTTAAAACAAATGGAACAAGACCGGCAGGAGGCTCTCAGAAGGAAAAAATCATGAGCAGTTTTTTATACTGGAATGCCCGACAGCGAGTAGTGGCGGAATTAGCAGAAACAATCTCAACAGGTTATTTTAAACGTGCCCCCATAGATCCAGCCCTCATTGCCGACGAAGAAGGAATAACTTATTGCTGTGGTTACTACCAAAATGCTTTCGATGGTTTATTGCACTATCAGGATGGACGTTTTCATATATTTCTAAATCTAAATCGGTTAGAAGCCTACGAAAAACCACGCACGCGCTACACCTTTGGCCATGAACTAGGTCATTATTTCATGGATGATCATCGCTATGCTCTCCAAAATGGGAAGACGCCCTCTCACCCCTCGTTTAATCACCTTTTTCAAAAAAATCCAGTGGAACAGGAAGCGGATTATTTTGCCTCTTGCTTACTGATGCCCTCTGGTCTATTCCGCCAACAATGTTATCGGTTGCCCTTGTCGGAGACATTACTCGTTACTTTGGCAAATCATTTTCAAACCAGTATTTCGAGTGTAATTTTCAGGTACTTTAATTTGAACCAGTATCCAATGGCTATCATTATTTCGAAAAATGGTTTGATCAATCGGGTTATGGCAACAATAGACTTTCCATTTCGCAAAAAGCCGGTAAAAGATAGCCCTGTCCCCCCCTCGACGGTTGCAGGAGAGTATTTTTATCAAAACAAAAGTTACAACTCGGCTGAAATTTTATATGCTGATGATTGGTTTTCAGATGATACAGCCAGTTCCCAACAGATTTTTGAGAAATGCTATTATATAAAAAGAAACTCTATATTGAGTATAATATGGAAGAGAAATGGATAGTATTACAAATGCGTAAAATTTAGTATTTTTAATACATACAAAGTTGAGCTTATTTCGTATTGAACATTTGAAACGTTAATTATAAGACTTTTGATGAAGATAAATAGTATTATTAAAAAGCAAAGAATTGACAATGTTCTCAATTCATCTAAAGAATTGCCTTACGAGGAGAAAATGAGTAGGATATATGATTTTCTTCGAGAAGAAGAAAATGAAAGAAAGGCCGAACATGATGATATCGGTGCATTTATAGAAACAAAGAAAGAATTGCCTTCTAAACAACGAGCTTTCGAATTAATTAACTTTTATTATAATAAATATGCAAAAAATTTTGGTGATAATGAGTACATAGTATTTTTAATCAGTAGAGGAGTTGAATTTAGACATTATCAATCGTCCATCAGCTCAGTATGGAGACAAATTTCAATTGATAAGATTAAGGAGGTGAGCTTTTCATCAACCAATTTACAAACCGGAGAATATATTGAAGTTGAAGTAAATGAAAATATTGATTTAGAATCCATAGAAGTAGAAAAATCAGATACATTTCACGTACCGGATTTTTGGTTTGGTGATAGAAATGAAAGACAAACTATTGATGCAACTATGATTAGAGTAGCTCAGTGGTGTAATATTTCAGGTTTTGACCCTTATTGGCGTAGACTTTTCCATGAAACAGATATAGCAACTGTCTTCCAGACTGAAGATAGATATATGCAGTTACAATGGTTGTATTCTATGTGCCGATCGGAGAAAGCAATTAATCTGATGCAATCTAAATTACAACTTTCACTTGACATTTTAGCGTTAGGCGATTATAAAATTGGGCTGCCATGGAGGTTTAATAGTTACCATCATAAAACTGGTGATAGAATACCTTCTACTTCAACGTTTATAGCTGCTAGTTTAATATTTTGTATAATTAGATTAGGTCAAAAAGAAAAATATAAAGAACTGTTAGCTAGTGCTAAAGAATTTGTACTTAGAGCACAGGGAGAAAAAGGGGGATGGAAAGCTTGTTCATTTTATAAAAAACCTTCTATTGAAACTACGGCATTATGCATCCATGCATTGGCATTATTAAACTATGATGAATGCCTATATGCTATAAAAGAAGGAGCAAATTGGCTCATTGGAGAACAAGACCCATGGGGGCTTTGGTTTGAAGATTCAAATTATTTTGTAAGTTCTCCTTTCTTAACTGTACTTGTACTAGATTCTTTGGAGATTAGTGATGGAAATACCAAAAGCTTAACTTTTGACTTTGATTTTCAGATACAACAGTTAGCAGTTGGAAAACCTGCTGTCCATATAGAGAATCAATATGTATTTCACCAACCGCAAATTGGAGTTGTAGGTACTAGAGCAATCGCAAAAGAGAATAGTTTTCGACAACTCATTAGTGCTGATAACAGATTAAATAGTCTTATTTCTGAGTTAGAAGTACTCATACAACGCACTAAAGAAAAAGCACAGGAACCAGAAGAATTTATAGCCTTAAGTGAGGTTGCAAAAGCTTACAAGGCAGCTTCAATAGGTAATCTAGACGCAGCCAAAGAATTGTTAATTGCATCTGGAGAGAGTACAGTTGGATTAGCTAAAGAATTAAAACTTGATAATATTTTAAAATTGTTAGAATAATATCAATTAGGATGCTGAAAAAGGCTAAGCAAAAAGTACAATTTACAAGTCTTCACATTTAAAACGTGCTCAATTTAATTGAGCACGTTTTAAATGTGAATTTATTCGTTTGAAAGGTTAAGCACCAATTTGTTTTTTTATGAGATCAGTCACGATATCAACACCAATATCTTTTGCAGTAGTAAAAACCCATGTGCCCGCTGCTTTCAAATGTTTTATTACTTGATTACCATCTTGTTGTTTTGAGGCATCCTCTGCTTTTGAAACTTCTAAAACCGCTTCTAATTCTTCGGAAGTTTCTGCTTTTCTTTTGATCTCTGATTTTAAGATAGAAAGTTGTTGGCTGAGTTCCGAAAAGTTGATATCAAGAGGTAATTGATTGTTGACTTGCTGAAAAGTGTTATTGGACGCAGTAGCATGTGATCCAACGGCGCCAATTTGCGAATTATTAAATGTATTTTCGTCTCCCATGACTAATTTATTTATAGTTAACTGAAATTCACTACTAAACGCTTTGTTTTTAAATTCAATACACATTCTAATTATAGAATTTCCATATCTATTATTTAATAATCTTTCATAACAGTTATTTTCAATACTACTACATAGGTAATAACCTTTTTGTAATACTCTATTAAAAGACGCCAAATTATTGTTAAAATCTAACAGGCATCCATAACTTGAATTATGTGTTTCTAAATTAGTGTGAACAACAATTATTGAAGATAGAATCAAATGTAAAATAGAATGTTTTTGAATTAAATAGTTGTACTTATCCTCTAATACATTTCCATCCAAATATTTAAGTGATATTAAAACGACGCAGGAAGGAGTTTCGCTTGACTTTGTACCTGCTATAAATAGATTGCTTAGGCCAAATTTTGATGCCCTTAATTCTCCATTATAAAAAGCGATTAGTAAGTCATCCTTCTCATAACCTTGCTTACTCCGTTTATTATCTAAGTAATAAAGCCCTTCATCATATTCTAAAAATGGTTTCACTAACGGACTATTTATATCTTTAATAGGTGGTAAAAGATAAAAGCTGAAATCCGATTGACACGAATTTGCAATATTTATTGCGTCCCTGCAAACTGCTTCAGTTTTATGATCTGATACCAAAATTACATTCTTCAAGGAATAGGCTTTTCTATTAATTTAAAAACAAATATATAAATAAACAATATTTAGTAAATATGAAACAACTTTTAATATTAATAAATTTTAAATATGATAGTTTTTCGTCATCAATGCATCAAAACTAAAATTAAATGAAATCATGTTCAAGTTAACATAGTACATTTGTCTCAGAACTCCAACTTCTTTATTTTGAGCATCTTAGATAATTAAATAGCCACCAGGGTGTGCAAGTCAGCAGTTAAAATAAGTAAACCCCATTTATTATGATCTGACCCACACTGGTCAATTTTGCAATCTTGGCCACCCCATAGGAAAACCTACCTTGTATTCTTAGTAGCAAGCTATCTTAAATCTTGGAACCTTACCAGGTTATAAACCTAAAGGGCCACCCCGTTGCGCTTCGGTGAATTTCGACGGTTGACCTCAGCCCTAAAAACTGGACTGTATTAAATACGGATTTTGGGACGGCTCACCGCTGCAGGGATTTGAATAAACTATAATAGACAAATTGATATGAAGAAACAGGCACTGGCAATATATAGCTTTCAGTTCAATTTTGCTTGTACACAAATTCACTATATTTAAGTTTTAACAAAAGCAGTTTTTGCATAAACAATTCTCTTATGCCACATCAAGTTGATTACCTATACTCTATTGAAGTTTTATAACAAATGCATGACGCTGGTAGTGGCTTTGTGATATTCTTCTAATTTTTCGACAAGTGAGGTGTTCCACGGAGTTGGGCAGGCAAGCTTCCATCTTATTACAAGGCTTAAACGCACGTTTAAGCCTTGTAATATTTGCCGTTTTTTCATATTTTAGAGTGTTTCAAATTTATGAGCTGTGATAAGACAGGAGTTAATTCAGGCATATTTCGATATTCATGATGTGCTGTTCAAACTTGTATCAACAACGGACAAGGCGTTGCGCCCGCAGGGGCCGCGTTCGCAAATAGAAGAGCATGGCGATGGCCTTATGCAAAAAGCCTTGCTTCATGCCACAACGATACGAAGGTCCCTGGATAAAGGTTATTATTATTCTAAGTTAGAAGAAAGGCTAATTGAGTACCAGTTGGATTCAATTACAACCATGACAACAATAAGGTCAATGTATGAGGCTATGTTAACCTTTAACCATATATACATAAATCCACCAACCTTAGAGGAAGTACAGATGCGGTTTTGGTTATGGGTCATTTCTTCCGCCATATCGAAAAAAGGCTTGACTCCTGATGTGTTCTCTCCTGATACCGAGGATACAAAAGATGTAGATTACCAACTTCAGAAAATCGTTGAATTGCTAAGAAATTCTCGAATTTTTTCCACGCTCGGTCAAAAAAGTCAACAAATCCTACAAAATAAATTGTGCGCAACACCAAGTGGTAAGTGGGAATATTTTATTGCAAATGGAGATTTACAATGGGCTGAAGGAATAAAAGGACTGGTGAGCCGCTTGACTGTTCGACCTAAAATTTTTGATAACATTTATAAGGTACTCTCTTTAGACACTCATGCAACATTTGAAAGTATTAATAATATGCTGTACCCTGATCGTTTACCTCCGAGTAGTGACACCAGCAATTCTGACGATAGAGATGGAGTCATTACGCTCGCTATGATAGTTCTAGTCTTGTTGATCCATGACTATTGCACTTTTTTTAAAGGAGTACGGCAAACCTTCAATCAACTTCCAGAAAAATACAAGTTAACCGTGAATAACTTCATTGAACAAGTAAAAGGCCCTGAATTTCAACTGTGACCTAATATGGCAAAGAAAAGAGCAACTAGTGGTAATAGCCTTCAAAGGTATGTAGCCTATTACCGGGTTTCAACCGAGAAGCAGGGTCGCTCCGGATTGGGACTTGAAGCCCAGAAGCTGGCCGTGCTTGGGTTTACACAAGGGTTACCGATTGTCGCAGAGTTTACCGAGGTGGAGTCCGGAAAGAAGAATCAGCGGGTACAGCTGCAATTGGCCATTGATACAGCAAAGAAACAGGGTGCAACGTTGATTATTGCCAAGCTCGACAGGCTGAGTCGCAATGCTGCTTTCATTTTCACCCTTCGGGATTCAGGAGTCAATTTTCAGTGCGTCGATATGCCCGATGCCAATACGCTGACCATCGGGATCTTTGCGACGCTGGCCCAGCACGAACGCGAGCTGATCAGCGGACGAACCAAGGCAGGCCTGCATATCAAAAAGCTACAGGGTATAAAGTTGGGTAGCCCGGAAAACCTGACGGCCGAGGCTCGGTTGAAAGGAACCGAAGCAACCAGGCGTAATGCTACCCAAAATGAAAATAGCCGTCGGGCCTCCGCTCTGATCGCGGAGTGGAAGGCGCAGGGAAAAACGTACGCACAGATTGCGGATCGGCTAAATGAATTTGGATTTAGAACTCCCAGGGGTTGTCCGTTTCAGGGTACTCAGGTTATGCGGATTCACCAACGCGACAAAAACTTATAAAAAAGGAAATATTCAGTTAATTATAGGAAAATGAAACCGGCAAATAAGACATCAACAATGCCTCCTTTTAATCACCTAGGTGAGTACAATCATAGGCCTTTCTTGTATCTACTAAGTAAGATACCAACGGTATATACAACAAGAAATCATTCTATATGCACCGAGTATTGGTCAACTATACCGGTTGGCCTTTATGAAGGAGACGAAGCTTTTAGACTTGTTGATGACTATTATGATGTGGTTATTGAAAAGATAAAAGACATAGTTTCTAAACAATCTATAATTTATTGGAAACACCTTAGTCGTTCCTATAAACTAGATACATGGGGGGAAGACAAGCAAGGGTACACGGTGTTTAACTGCCGAGAGTTTTTAGATGCCTGCATTCATACTTATGGCAAAACAGGCCTGTGCGACAAGGTGGCTTATTCAAAAAAAACGGCAATCCACCACGTGTTAAATGGCCTTTTACTGAGGCATGAATTTACCGATGAAAGGAACTTTATTCAAAGATCAGCACCAATGATTGTGTTGACACGATTTAATGCGTTGGATTTAAATAACTACTTCTCACTCTGCAAATTGGTGTATGAACTTTGGAGAATCAGCGCAGCATATAGAACGTTTGGCTTTGGGGGGGCTCTGAGGGTAAACCATGACCCTTACAGGATGTATTGGTTAGACAGAGATGCGGACGAAGAATTTTTGGCAAATAATTTTAATTTAAGGCTAAATAAAGTCAAAACAGTAAGCTCTAGTACTGGAACGGCCTTTAATTCATCGGATCTGGAGGGTGGTTTTTCCGGGATGGTTCCTGTTGTAAACATCTTCAACCAAAAGATTCATGAAAGTTTAATCGAAGCTTATTTCGGAGTCAGAGGTGTTTTTTTAAGGCCAAATCATGTTTACAATCCTTTTTCTATTCAAAATTTTAGAACGGCTCATTTACCTTTCAATGAAGGATTCTTATCAAAGTATAAATTTTCAGTTGACTCTATTTATATAGTAATGTATGCGCTAATGAAAATATTTAGTAATCATAAGATCGGCCGGCGAGATTTAAAGGGATTTGCCCACTTCTTTAATATGGGTTATGCTGAGCCGCTGCCGAAAAAAGTGGTTCTAGATGAAAGTAAGTTAATCCTTGACGCAATCGTTAAAGACAAGTATTGGGACTTATCGGAAGAGCAGCTTCAATCAATTGATTTTGAGAAAGCTTTCGATTTTTTATGTATCCAGGAAAACAGAGACAAAAGAGATGTTCGGTTTGATGGAAATATTGAGCCTATGTTTTTTTCAGACGGCAGTGACAATTATATGATTGATTACGTCTGGCTACGAGATAACTTATTTCATATCTTCAACAAAGTCAAAATCGAGTCAGAAGATTTTAAAGGCGCACTCCTCGAAAAATATTTGGGCATTTCAACTGTTTTTGAATCATCCTCAGGAAGATGCAATAACAAGGATGGTGAAAAGCAAATCGACTTTGCCGTAATAGTTGATAAAATATTAATTATCGCTGAGTGTAAGGCTAAGACGCAGTCATTGGCCATTGCGACAGGAGACCAAAAATCTATTCAGCACAGAATCGACAATGTAATTGACCTGGCGATTAATCAGGCAGACGAAAAGGCGGTCTTTTTAGCTGAAAATCCAATAGGGTATAATTACACTATTGCGCATTTAGATTACATTTTACCCATCGGCGTCTCTGCATTTGAAGAATATCCGCCAAGTAGGGACCTTAAATACTGGATTAATGATTATACTCCTAGAATTTTAAGTGCTTCTGAATTTCAAGCTTTCGTTTCTGAATCAAGAGAGTCTTTCCAAGGGATATACAATTTAATTCCAATCAAAAAGACAATGCCACCAGTATTTGACAACGTATAAAAAAAAGAATTGAGCGATTAAGACTATTACAAAAACCGTTAATAAATAAACTCACAAAACTCAGATGGAATCAATCAGCCATGATCAGAATAAGAACACTTATAAGCATAAATAAACTGGGCGTTCCCGACTTTTTTATCCAACCGATGCCCGCTGTGCCGAGGGTTGGGGAGAAGGTCGACATTGGAAACTTCCTAGATACCGCTCCAGATGTTTACGAAGATCTGCTTGATCAGACTACAGTTGACTGGATTAAAGGGGGTATTCATGAAGTTAAAGACGTGCTTTGGCGCGCAGACAATGAGGGTTATTATGCAGTTCTAGGGTTTGACCGTTGGGATGATTTGCCGTAACGTGCTGCTCTTTAATAAGCTATCAATTTCCAATGACCTACCAGAAACAACCCAACCCTTATATTGGACCAGATGGTCGGATTATTCCAGGCATGGCTGGACTGGCCTCCGTGTTCGCTAAGCAGGAGGATGAAAAGTGGTTAGCATCCTTATCCGAAGAGGAGCGCGCGGAAGAACTTCGCCAGCGCTGGCAGCTGCACGAGCACATGAATATTTCTATGCCTGCGGAGTATAACCTTAAATAACCGCAGCCTGAAGGAGTTAGCCCGCCTGGCGAAGGTGGATCAAAAGATTACCCTTCACCCGCCCAGCATAGTTTTGCCGATAAAGCCCGCCGGCGGATGAAGGAGACCCAGCGATACCTGGACCGTTTTGATCGGGAAGGGTTAGATATAGCGATGGATGCGATGTTTGGGAATGATTTAAGTATAATCTAAATGGTTTACCATCAACATCAACTTACCATCCTTATCGCGTTGAGTATAACAATCTTTAAGTATATCGTTTTCAAGACTAATACTCCAGTCTGTTGCCTGTGTTTTACTTCTGAAATTAAGCCAGCTATTGATTATGGGATCTATGTCGACCTGCGTTAAATAATCTCCTAAGGTGACTCCAGAGGGAATAAAACTAACGGTTCCAAGTGCATTATCAAGACCGGCTAAATCGAAAAGTAGATACAATTGAATCTTCTCTTTTAGCAGGCTTTCTTTTAGATCGTTAAATTGGCTATCAGGATCATCATACAACTTAGTAGCCTGTTCTCTGTTTTCTGGCTCATGGGAAATAATGAATTTCGCCTTCTTTTTATTGTAGGTTGTAAAGTCTGCCGATTGTAACAGGCTAAATATGCACACAATCAAATCATTTTGATTCTGAGCAATCTCATCATTGTATTTAAAGCCCTTCATATGGGTTTTGTACAGCCGGGAAACCTGATGGTTAAAATCTTTTATGATTTCTTCGCCTGTAGTCAATGGTGCTACCAAAGTGTAGTGAAGGCAGGCTTTGAATAATTCAAGTAGCTTAAAAGTATTTTCCTTCTTTGTTAAGATATAATATTTCTTGCTAGGGTCAAGCGTGTAACAATCGTTAACCAAGTTCGCAAGTTCGTCTTTTGACTTTATTGATTTTTTTCCCAACCTCTTACGAGTTTTGCTTACTAACTTATGAAGAGCTTGGTCAGTCAATAATTTAAAAATTGGTGCTTCAATTGAGTTAATGTCACTATTGTCAGAGAAGTATATATTTCCCTCGTCTTGCCTTTGATTTATAACCGTTACAAAATAGTTGATTTCATCAAAACACAACCCTTTGCCTCTTTCAGGATGAGCAATAAAATGGCCTAACTCTTTCGTGAAAGAGTTTTGATCAACGAGTTCGCGCACCTCCATAAGAAGTAATTTAACGTCGTCTTCATCAAAAGTTTTCTGGCCAATTTTGTTAATGTATCCCAGGATGGCGTTCCTCCTTTTTGGGTTAAGCATATCACCGATTAAAGGCTAACTAATACTCAATTCCGACTAAACTATTGGCTGATTATCTTCCTCAGGCAGGGCGTAGTTGGGCCTCTCTTTTTGATTGTAAATACCGATAACGGCTTCCCGGGCTAGTACCCTTGATTTTCTCTCCCCTTTCCAACAAAACTAACTTATAGCTTCCGGTTTACTTCTGCGTGGAAGTAATAAGTATTGATCACTTCCACGCAGAACGCACTAGTCAAATCGTATTAATACTGCCGGAAAGTTGCTACTTGTGATTGCTTTCGGACGGGCAGGCACCGGGTTACCCTGATAACCATAAATTCATTACCGAATTTCTCCCGAGCCTCAGCGCGGCTACTGGCCTGCATGTGATAATGGGTGTTGACCCCTTCAGTGACATAGTCGATCCTATACCATCTTAATTTTCTCATTGTTCAAGTGAGGGAAAGCCACTATTTAATTTTTTGTTTAAGCTGAGATTGTATCAACCCCTATAAAGTTGGAGAGTTTTCTCAAAACAGTTTAGTCCGTTAAGCAACCTTCAGTAGTTATCCACTCGGGTTGATTCTGGAGTTGCTCTGACCGTAATTTCATACCTTCCTGCCATTTTCGATTAGGTGTCACATTCTTGATTCCTCCATGAATGCGACGCTCGTTGTAAAACTTCACGAAATCGTCAATTGCAAGCTGGGCGGCGGCGGCCGTCCGATTCATAATAACTGTCGAATTCATACCGGATCAGTAGCTCACGCTCTAAAATGCTATGATACGCTTCTATATAACTATTTTCCTCCGGCGTCGCCACGTGCGTAAACTCTTGCTCCGCCTGCTGATCACGTAAAAACCGCTTTACCAGATGCGAGACGAATTGAGAGCCATTATCATTGCGGATTTTCACCCCTTTTAAGCCATAGGCTCGCTGAATGTGCAGAAAAGCTCGGACGACATCGGCCTTCCGAATGCTTTTCTGGAAAAGGGAATAAAGAATTTTTCGGCTATATACATCCAAAATACTGTAAAGCAGATAATTCCGCTTCTCGCCTTTCACCCAAACATACTTGATGTCATGACAGAGGTACTCTAAAGGGTATTGAGCATCGATTTTCCGGTGACTTACCCACTTGCGAGGACCTGTTGATCGGATCGTGATGCCCAGTAAAAGATTATGCTCTTTTAAGAGTCGATATACTTTCTTGGGATTAATCCTATAGCCCTGTTCCCGCAGATGATCGGTCATCTTTTGATAGCCATAACAAACGAGTGGATCCTCTAGCAGTTGACGCACCGCGTCGATCACCGTCTGGTTAGTGACTCTTCCTCCACCCGCTAGTGGGGTATGAGTGGAAGCCTGGCGCCCTCTACGCCCCGATTTAGACTGATAGTAGAAGCGGCTTTGTGCTAATCCCAACCAGCGGCAAAGCTTCTGGCGTGAGATACGATCCTGATATTGATTCACCAACATCACTTTTTCATGGGATGGACACCCGTTTTTTTTAACAGTTCGGCCATTACCTCCAGCTCCAAGGCCTGTTTAGCAACGATACGCTTAAGCCGTTCGTTCTCAAGTTCGGTCTCCCGGGCTTGGTGGTCAACTCTCTTATAGCGGTTCGATAAGCCGGCTAAACCGCTGTTTTCGTACTTATGCTGCCACTTACGTAGCAGAGAAGGCGATAGATTATATTTACGGCAGGTCTCCGTTTTACCCTCTCGTGAGGCCTCCTTCAGAATCGATTCTCGATGCTCCGGTGTAAATACGCGTTTTTCCTTTTTCATTTCCTTTAAAGTTAGTGACAAATCCTTTTTAGATTTTGTCTCCAACTATTTATGGGGCTAAGACAAGATAGCTCACGAACGATCTGTTTGCTCTGATCTATTAGTTCTTTCAACTGAGCACTATCGTTGTCTATCGTGGTTATGGTGGTACGGCGGCCTTCCTTCCGGACGCGTTTATTGCCGGCCACGTATTCGCTCGTGTTATGACTACGATCCCAGTTGCTATTGTTTTCCGCCCGGAATGCGGCTAGCTCATCAGCTAACCGATTAATGGAGCCTTGTGTAATTGGCTGAATCGACGCTCGGTTCCTCTGAGCTGATGCCATCGCGCCCAGGGCTTTCTGGGAGGCAATGCCGGTGGTTTCGTGCAGCAACACCCCTTTTTCCGATGCCAGCCGTTTGACATCGGCCCACGGAAACGGGGTATGGCCGCCGTCATTGATGGCATCCAAAAGACTGGCGTAGCGGCCGGCCCGGGACTTACGGGTGATGTGCTCCCCGCCTTCGACTTCCACGTCGTTGAAGGCGCCGGTTCCCCGGATCCCGCCCTGTTCGTGGGATGGGCCTTCGAGCCAGCCCCCTTCCCGGAAGGTTTGGGAGGCACTTGATGCATTGGCGGCTTTTACCTTGGCTTTCAGTGAGGCAAACGTTCCAAGGATGGTGAAGCCCGCGGCAATAGCGGAGGCCAGACCAACGAGGCCGAATTTTGAATTAACCCGGTACTGCTCCGAAATAGCGGCAATCAGGTTAGCAACCGTCAGGGCATTCGTTGAAATCAGCGCGCCCGATTCCAGCAGCATTTGAGTTTTGATAGCCCGGCGACGTACCTGTTCTTCCTGGGCTTTTTGTGTCTTTAGGGCATCAAGCTCCATCTGCCGCAGGGAAAGATTCGAGGCCGTTCCGGACTCTTGAAGACGTTTCTCTTCCGAAATCTGCTCCTGTTTTTTTTGAATCTCCTCGTCGATCTTGCGGATGCGTTCATTGCTGGCATCGATTGACGCCTGAGTCATTATCGTGATGGTATCGGTCATTGCCTTTTCCATCGACTGGACAGCCTGCACCTGGGCCGCAAAATCTTTTGCGAGCTTATCCTTCTTTTCGGGGTCTTTTTCGTTTTTGCTTGGGTCGCCGGCTAGTAGTTCATAAATACTTCCAAAAGCGGGTTGCCGTTGTAGCTGCTTGAGTTGCCCCTGGACCGTAGTGATTCGTTTCTGGATCGCCTGCCGCTCCTCTTCGGTGGAGGAGTCTCCAAACTGCTCAATTAACTTCAATCGTTCGAGCAACCCCTGGGCTTCCACCTCCAGCAACCTCATTTGGGCCTTTCGCTCCAGATCGTAGCGGCCACTGATTTGCGCTTCCGTTACGGCCTTTTCCGCGTCAGCTAATTTTCCTGCGTTCTGCTGCTCATTTAGTTTCAGCTTGCGTTCCAAATCCAGCTGTGCCAGTTCCTGATCACGAGCTTTGATAAGTCGTACCTCATCGTTTGACCCCTGTCTGACCAGCTTTAGAATTTCACTGTATTTCTGGCGAACTTTCGTTACCTGCTGGTCGTATTCACTACCAATTAATTCATCGACCTTGTCTTGGTGCTCTTGCACTTCGTCGATCTCTTTTTTGTAGAACTCCTGCTGCTCCCGCTGCAGCCGGTCGTTGACCGCCTGACGACGGCGTTCGAACAGTTCAACTTCACCCGTTGACAATTCGGTCGACGTGTCGGCGATCGGATCCCCGTTTTTGTCGAACTTTCCGGCCTTGGCACCCGCGGCCAGCTGCTTTAATTTCAGAAAGGCCTGCTCTTCCTGATTGATCATCAGGGTATCGAGCCGGGCCTTTTCCTGCAGGTAGGCCGATGAGTCTTTTTTCAAAGACTCGAGTCGTTCCTTACCGTATTCGTTCTCCAGATCCTGCAGTTCGGACTCGTATTTCTCCTTTAAATCGAGGGCTTTTTTCTGCTGGGCGGAAAGGATTTTAGCCTGCTTTTCGCCGGCTTTCTTCTCTTTGGCCTCATCATCGAGTGCGGCCTTGGCAGTGGCTTCATCCCGCATCTGCTTCTGTTTCTGGGCCGACTTGAGCTGCTCTTCGGCCACCTTGACAGCCTGTTTCGCGGCCGTCAGCTCGGCTCCCTCCGCCGTGAAGGTTTTACCCTTCAACAGCCCGCGATCGGCCACATCCTTGTACTGGGCCCGGGCCTGAACAACCTGCTGTTTGCGGAACTCGAGTTCTTTTTCAGCAGCCTTAATCTTCGCCAGCGTTTCGTCATACTCCTTGCCAGATTCTTTCCGCTCAACCTCAAGGCGCTCGTTCAAGCTAGTCGCAACTTGTTGACGGGCCTGGCTGATAATCGACTTCACCCGGGCCTCTTTGGCAGCTGCTTTTTCCTGATCTTCTATATTGCTTCTGCGCTGTTCTAGGAATGCGTCAATGCCGGCATCTATTTTTCCTGTCAGCATATAGGCTCTTGCAAACGCAATCAATTCGCTTTTACCACTGCGGAAGCCATTAATCATCCGAGTAATGCCCTGCGTTATTTTCCGGAAAAAACCATCCTGCGACTCGCCCATGTCCCGGAACAGGCCCACAAAGGCCGTCCCCAGCTTGTCCAGATCCGTGGCCAGGTTGTTGATGTTCGTCTTTTGCTGGGCGTAGGCGGTGTTGGTGCCGGTCAGCGAAGCGGTCAGGCCGTCGATTTCCTTCCGATTATCGAGGATCTGTTTAGCCGCCAGTACGTTTTCAACCCCAAACTCCTTAGTGATCTTAGTGGTAGTATTAAATTTCTTCGAAGCGTTCTCCAGTGCCGTGCTCAGGCCTACTACAGAAGGGCGCAGGTCTTTATCGGTTGAACTCTCAAGTTTTAGGAAGATATTCCTCATTTGAGTCCCTGCCTCTGCCCCGAGCACCATATTCTTAGCCAGTATTTGGACTAAGGCATTACTCTGCTCAAAGCTGATGCCGGCCGAAGCCAGCGCAGATCCAGACGCTTTGAAGGCCGCAGCCGTGTCCTTTATCTCCGACGAGCCCTCCTTTGCTCCGGCCGCTAAGACGTTCACAAAACGGCTGGCCTCTTCCGCTCCGGCATTGAACTGGTTCAACGAGCCCAGCAGCGATTCGGCGGCTTCTTCCAGGGAAATATTGCCGGCCGCATCCTGAAGGGCTATCACCTCCTTGGTCGTCTGCACCAGCAGTTCCTTGTTCTCCAGCAGTTCGGGTTTGATTGAGCCGACCGTCTGGAAGGCCTGCACCATGGCCAGCGCCGACTTGCCGGTTTCCTTCTCAAACTCGATCGCCTGGTCCCGCAGGAACTTGAGATCGTCACCCGTGGCCCCGGTGATGGCCGATAACTGCGATAAGGCCCGGCCAAATTCAGCCGGACCCCGAACGACCAGATCAAAGGCTTTGTCCAGGGCGAACAGTCCCCCGACGATGCCCGTCAGTTTACTGCTCAGGTTCTGGCTCAGGTTTCCCAGCTGACCACCCAGACCGCCGGAACCCGAACCGGATCCGGAGCCTCCACCCCGTCCGGATCCGGGCGTAAACCGGCCCCGGCTGTCACGGCCCTGACCACCATCCCGGTTCTGGCCTTCGCGGCCGCGGTTAAACTTCTGCTGCTCGTCGTTGAGCTTTTTAAGCTGATTGGTAACGGTTAAAATTTCCTTCTGCAACCGGGCGTATTTACCGACTGCGGTAAACTCAGCCTGCCGGCGGTTTAGCTCAGCCTGAACGGCTTGCAGCCGTTTGATTTCGGCTTCGTAAGATTTAGCCGAGTTTGTGATCTGGGCGTAAATGCGGGTATTCTGGAGCAGCTTCGAATTGTAGTTGGTCGCCGATCGGGCCGCTTCTTTAAAGGGGTCACTCTTTTTGGCACGGTCTTCTTTGTCGGCTACTTTATCAAATGCAAAGCCGACCTTCTCCAATTTTTCGAGAATTCGCAGGTCAAGATCCCATATACTTTCGACTGGTTCAGCCATGTTATTTCTAGTTTAATTAGTTCGATGGATTGGTTTAACGCTTTCGTAAACTGCCTGCAAACGCTCGTTGGTAACATCCAGGAGTATCCCCATCCGGTTCACCAATACATCGGTTTTCTCGGCTCGGGCCTGCTGAAAGAACATGGTTAAGCTTAGGTAAAATAGGTTGGGCTGGGTGAGTTCGATCCACTCTTCAATGGCGTCGAGGAGCAGAGAAGGAAGGTTAGGTTCAGAGTCCTTGCCGTTCATAAACTGGGCGGCTGGAATCATGTTACCTTTTAGCGTTTGAATAATGTAGGCCTCCAGCAGAGCGCATTCATTGTCGGTATGATGTTCGGCGGTCAGCTCTTTCAATAGTCGGTCTTTTAAACTCTTATCCATTGAATGAAAATTTACTGGACCGAACACGAACCCTTTCTAGTGATAGAATTGATTTACCCGCTTCAAATAATAGCCTGAACAACAGAGGCACTTGTTGCTTATGACCGCAGTCAGTATTGAACGATTTCACTGATTTAATTCCAAAACTTTGCATCTTTTCGCTGCGGAGTTAAGATTAATGACTGTATTTCTGATACCTTCTTTAATGCCTTAATTTACAACAATTTAAGGCTTTTTACAAGCTCATATTCTTTACTGTTGATCAGTAAAAGCAGTCTCTTTTCTACAGTTCAACGAAAACTTTAATTTGTTTATGTCTCGTAATACAGGTTACAGATTTTATTCTCAGAATGAGAAAAAAAATGTTCTCAAAATGAGAAGATATCTTCTCATTTTGAGAACATTTTAAGTTTAAGTCGGGATGGAGTCGGCATTAAGTCGGCTACAGGACTTAATAGCTTATGATGTTATTTATAGTGATTAACTGCAAATACATAAGATTCCGTACCTATTTTCTCCAGCGTAACCTTAATTGAGCCACCTGACGGGGGGTACAACATTACCGTGTCTCCTAACAACATATTATTTTTCCTACCGTTAAAAACGGCATAGACTCCTGTAGCTTTACCACTAATAAACTCGTCTTGTACCCCTACAAAGTACTCCCCATCAATCGGCCGTGTGAGTGATTCGTTCCCGCCCCTTGGAAGGGTGATTCTTTTTAAGTCAACGGGTAAGTTTAGTACTTCATCGTAAAACTTAGCAGTGCCTTTGAATCTCTCCGTTTCAACAGCAATAATACTACTCGCATTGATAACGGTTTTAAATCTAGCAATCACATTGCTGATGATGCTGTCGACTTTACTTGTGTCCGAACCTGAATTATTTCTTATTTTTTTTAAGTCTTCAATTAACTTTTCTAACTCCTCATTTTCTGTAGTTACAATTGTTGATTTAGACTCAAGTATTCCGACAATCTGGCCTAATTGCCGGTTGGTGATTTCGGAATTTTTAATAGAATTTTGCTGATAGTTACTATCTCTTGTAATAATAATGTCCCCATCTGGTTTGTCTATTCTTTTTTGCAGCAAGCCAGCCCCAAAGCCAAGTGCGGCACCCAGCAGCGTAGTAACTATGGCCACAGCCCACACTTCTGATATAAACATTCTTTTTTTTGGTTTAGTAGATGGTTTCTCCATGATTTGAAAGTTTAACAGGATTTGTAGTCCTTATAAGTTGATTTAAAAATAGATAGATTACAAAATATAGTTTATCCCCTTAAGATAAGAGGTTTATAGGCAAGTGGAATGGCTTAATTCCTACATAAATAAAAAACCATCCTTTCTGCTGGATTCGGATCATAATTCATATTGACCATCTAGGTAAAAAAACTTATCTAGGTGGTCAACATTTGATAGGAATCAAGTGGGACTTGAACTTGAGAACCCCTTTGAAAAGCCATAATCCTAGTCGTATACTCCGTTCATGGCCTGGTCAACTTCATCGGTGTCCAAGTCATTTAAATAGGTTTCCGTCTGTTTTATCGACGAGTGCCCCAGCGCCTGCTTCAGAGCGTAGATATCTACCTTCTTGCGCTTTGCCATTTGAGCAAATGAGTGGCGGGCAGAATGGGTTGAGATTGGTTTTTCGAAATCCAGCAGCTGGGATGCATCCTTAAGGTACTTATTGGCCATTGTGGTCTTATTCTCAATCTCAATCAATAGCCTATATTCGTTTTCTTCGACAGTTTCGGAGGGGTCGTGTTCCCATTTGAGCCAGGGAATCAGAAAAGCGTCAGGCCGCTCCGGACAGTGGAATTCGCTGATCAGCGCCCGGGCCTTCTCGTTCAAACGGATGGACATGAGCTTTTTGGTCTTGCGCTGCACAAACTCCACCCGGCTTCCTTCTTCGGTTACATTGTGGTTGCGCAGAGTCAATACATCTGATATTCGTGATCCGTATAAGTGGAACTGGAGCAGGTAGGTTTTCAGGCTTCGGGCAAGGGGGCGTTTGTGGGTGCTCATCGCAAGTTGCTCCAGCTGCTGAATCTGATCCTGCCGGAGTTTGACCTTGGGCACTTTGATGGGTTTGGTTTTAAACCGCCGGAAGGGCAGTTTAGAAATCAGGCCATCGGCTAACGCGTCGCGTACAACCCATGCCATCCAGCCAAACCGCCTGTGCAGTGTATTCTCGTTGTTGGGTTGATCGGTTTTAGTGCGGCACCAACGAAAGAAATCAATTAGAAACTCATCGGTCACCTCCATGAGCTCCAGATCCGTTTGTTGAAGCGTATGCAAGTACTGACGTAATGTGTGCAGGTAGGAGGTGTACCGCTTTGCGCTGGCGAGGTTTTGATTTCTATTTTTTAAATGGATCAAAAATTCAGCATGTTTCAGGAATGAGGTAGATGCTGGGTCGGCTTTTGGCAGGACGGGCTGCCGGCTTGCCTTCCAGCTGGAGTAATTGATTTGTAAGATTTCCGGACCAGAGAAACCCTTCCCTTCTGCCTCGAAGGCTTCTAGGATCTCTTCTATTTGGCACCGGCGCTCCCGGATCTTTTCGTTGAGCGTCAGATAGCCAGGTTCGTAGAGGTTCACCTGGCCACTGATATTCCAATTGGCTGGATTGATATAGCATAGGGTTTGATAGGAAAGCTTACGACGGTGGAAAATTCTGATTTTGATGGGCCAGCGACCATCTTTTCTTGGTTTATTGATCAGAACAATTGCAATTGTTGCCATAATGAAAGATAAAAAAAGGCCGTAATACTACGGCCCGGATGGTGAAAAAACTGTTGGTGCTTAACGTTTGCCGTACATCTGTCTGAGGATTCGACAGAACCGAAAACCGTTCCAGATCTTAAGGATGAACAAGACTACATAAACCAGTTTAATTCCTGTATATCCCAAGTAATCAAAGACTAGCTGTATTATCATGGCTTTATTTCTCAATTAAGCTAAGCTGGCAACAAAGGCGTTTTCTTTAGGCTATCGGTCGATGCTGACGAAGTTGAAGTTCTGGAGCTTAGAAATGAGCCCTGAAACTCGTTAACAATTTGTAAGACTTTATCTAAATGGCCTAAGCGTTCGCAAGCCGCAAGAATGGACTCCCCTTTTTGAAGTTCAAACGTACTGGCATTGATACCGTAATCCTGCTTCAATCGGGCATAGATGTTAGAGTACGTTTCTTCATGGGAGAACCGCGTTCCCTGGCAATATTGATTAACCGCCTCACGAATCCTATCCCGCAGTTTAGGCTCTGAATCCGGCTCGACATAATCTTCTGTCTTTTCGTGCGACTCCTCTGTAGTAGCGGAGGCAATTTCTAATTGTTGCCCCTCGCCGGCCGGAGCTTCGTGGCTATGTGAAGGTGTTTCCGGCTCCGGTTGTGGTAAGGAAAATGGGATAGAATTGGTTGAATGTAAATTGCCCAGCACAGCATTAAGTTGCTCGAAAGTTTTGAATTGGCTGGTAACAAAACTCTTAAATGCCTCTTCCAGGATAGCGATTCGACTTTCAAGGTCTGTTGCAGGCCTGTGGTTTTCATTGGCTAGCCCCTGAGCCTGTTGATCACATGGGCGATCCTTCGTAATAAAATCAGTCAGGCTTCCCCGGGTGGGAAGGCGTTGTTTTTTTAACTCCCTTTTTACAGAAATCAGAGCAGCGGCAACATTTTTTCCTTTGCCTTTTGGCTCGTTTAAAGCAGCCTCAATGGCGGCCTCCAGGCTAAGTATGTATAGAAGCCGTTTGCCCTCGGATTTAAAACTAACGTATTGTTTCTTTTGAAGCCATCCAAATTTCAGAATACGAGCCTTCATCCAGTCGGTGAAGTAGCGATCCTTCGTGCCGCCCCACAGCTTGTAAAGGTCGTAAGCGTACACGGCCGCACGTCCACCGATTGTATAAACACTGGGGATCGTGCTACTGCCTGGCAGGCAGTTGGGTACCGCCGGTTGATCGGTTGCTATATTGCTCATGGGATTATGCGAAATCGCTCGGTTTGATGGGTTCGACGCTTGATAGGTCAACTTTTAAGGCCTTACATCCAGACTGGACTTCTGTTTCACAGGCGATGTAAGTTGGAACAGTAACGGTTAGCTTATCCATTATTCTGCCCCCCTTCCATTCGCTCGGCGAGCTGCTTAATAGCCTGTTCCGTTTCACCCAACTGAGCCACAAACGTCATCAGGTAGATCATACGGTACGTCGTATTCATCCGGTAAGGCTCCGTGTCGTCTTCGCTTCCAAAAACCCAGCGCCCAATAACATCCCTAAGGGTTTGGATCCACCCACCGGCCGAGTCTGTATCCAGAAAATCCGTAATCAACCCTTGCCTTTCGGCCTGCAACTCCCCAATTCTTTCGGATAAGCTACTGCGCAGACCACTGTTAACCGGTGGGGCGATGGCCGGTGGTGGAGGAACTAATACTGTGTTGCTGGGTTGTATACCCTCGGCTTGGTAACCCGCGCCACGATCCGACTTGTCCAGGAAGGTGTCCCTAATCTGCACCGCATCGTTAAGTTTGGCCAGGAAAGTAACTAGTTCGGTAATATTTAAGGCGGTTGCGTTGTCATACCGATTGCTTGCCTTAAAATCAACCTGGTCTATCCAGCCCTGCAACACGTCATTCAACGATTCGATCCAGGCGCCTGCGTCGCATTTTGCAAACAGTTCATCAGCTAGCTTGAGAATCTTACCCTCCCACTCTGCAATCTCCTTCGCAAACTTATTAGGCTTGCAGTCTAAATGGTTTTCGGGAGGCAGTTGTTGCTTGATGGCCTGATCAATGACGTGCTCAAAGGCTCCAAAGAGGTTGCGGTAGTGCCAGCGTTCAGCTTCCGATCCGAGCATCATAAGCTCGGATGTCAAAAAGTGACGATGGATTTTTTCTAAACGCGCCTTAAGTGCCAACCCCTTATCAGGGCGTGCCGCTTCCGTGGCAATGTAGCGTCTTGGATGGGCAATACCTGGCTCCCCAAGTGAATGTTCCCGCCGTTCGTCCTGCTGGGTTGAGGGTTCGGCCTGATTTTGCACCGATGGCTCAAAATGTGGGGTTTGGGTTGTGGAAGCCCCTTCCCGGGTGTAATTTTGTCCCGTTAACATTTTCACAAAAAGTTTAAGTGTTAATAAAAGGACCCCGTCGCTGCTACTGTCCAAGGTGTCAAGCGACGGGGTTACTCGTTTACAGACGGCTCAAATAATCAATTTCTATTCCCCGAAGGATAAGCCATGAAGCTTGTCCCTACTTGAATTAACCGTTTTTAAGAATTTGTTATTTGAGTCAACAGTCAAATTTAGACATTGCCATACTGAATAGCAAGGTGTAGCAAGCTAAAGCAAGGTGTTTATTAGAAAGTTTATAGAGGGGAAACCTTTAATCTGATAAATGGTAGAGGTTGACTTACTTTAATCCACTTAATCTTTTCTTTATTTCTTCTGACCGCTTTTTTAATGCCTCTGCACTTACTGCTTCGATGTTATCATACAGATAGTTAATCGCCCTTGAGAGAACATCTACCTGCTTTTCACCAAGAATCTCTGCCATGGCGATTATCTTACTATTATCAGATTCAGATATGGCGAATGTCTTATTATGTTTCTTCATCGGCAGACAATTTTTCTAAAATTACCATATCACACAGTATGAAACAAGGTTATCCAAGGTAGAGCAAGGCAAACTAATCATTTTGTTTCGTAGATAGGAAAGAATAACAACTCCATATGCACAAAAAAAATCAGCCCGGCTTCAATGAAGCCGGGCTGATCTAGCAGAGACTAAAATTCCTTGTTGTTCCCTTCAAAGATACACAAAAGCCCTGGGTTATAATACCATTGTCTCAGCTTTATGATATAATTATTATATAAAAGTTGCCTTGAATGGTACTTATTTGTTATAGTTGCACAGCAACAGACTAAAACTCCATGATGATTGAGCAACCTGACCGCATCGACCCCGGCGAAATTTACCGCCTTGTACCCGGTGAGCGCCTGCAAATCCCCCTGTATTCATCCTACGTAGCCGCGGGTTTCCCCAATGCTGCTGAGCACTACATCGAGAAAGTTATTGACGCCAACGACCTGTTGATCCACAACGAGGAAGCTACCTATTTTGTCCGGGTGGGTGGTGATAGTATGTCCGGCGACCGCATTGAGCCGGGGGATATCCTGGTGGTGGACTGTTCGGTCAAACCCACCGATGGGCGGATTGTCGTGGTGATCTTAAACGGTGAGCACGTCTGCAAGCGCATTCATTACGCGGGACGGATGGTGGTGCTCCTGTCTTCGAATCCCAAGTACGATCCCATTTACGTGCACGAAGGCGAAGATTTTCGGGTGTTTGGCGTAGTCACGCGGGTTATCATGAAGACGTTATGAGAGTTATTGGAATTGCGGACGCTAATAATTTTTACGTAAGCTGTCTTCGCAGCTTTAATCCGAAACTCATTGGACAACCCGTTATTGCCCTTTCCAACAATGACGGCTGTGTGGTGGCCCGCTCGAACGAAGCAAAAAAATTAGGGATCAAAATGGGTCAGCCACTCTATCAGATTCAAAAGAAAGTGGCTGACTACAACGTGCAGGTATTCAGCAGTAACTACGAGCTGTTCGGGGATATGTCCCGGCGTGTCTTTGGTACAATGCAGCGGTTCGTGGGCGAGTTTTTTCCCTACAGCGTCGATGAAGCCTTTTTCGCGTTCGACAGCTATGAGCACATAGACCCGGGCGTCGAAGAGTTCTGCCGGTTTATCCGCCAGACGGTGGACCAGTGGACCCGCATCCCCATCAGCATTGGCTTGGCCGAAACGATGACGCTGGCAAAGGTGGCTAATAAGTGGGCTAAGTCGCACCCGGAATGCCAGGGTGTGTTCTGGCTGGATACGCCTGAAAAGCGCGATGAGATCCTGGATCAGTTTCCTATCGAGGATTTATGGGGTGTAGGACGGCAGTATCAGGAGCGCCTAAAGCGGCACGGCATCAAAACGGCTCTGCAACTGAGTCGAATGCCCCACGACTGGATTCAGCAGTTTATGACGGTGGAAGGTCTCAGGCTGATCTACGAACTTCAGGGCATTCCCTGCCGCAGCCTCGACACGGAGCCCTTGCACAAAAAGTCCATCTGTGTGGCCCCCAGCTTCGGCCGCAAGGTGACCCAGTATAGCACCGTTTACGAAGCGATGGCCACCTATCTGGCCCGGGCCGCTGAGAAGCTCCGGCGGCATGGCTCAGCAGCGGGGGTGGTAACCGTGTTTCTGCATACCAACCGGTTTGACCGGATCGGTCCCCACCACTACGGTAGTCAGTCGGTGGCCTTACCCCATCCGAGCAGTTCGACAACCGAACTATTGAATTATGCCGAGCCCCTTTTAAAGGCCATCTGGCGGGACGGCTACGACTTTCAAAAAGTGGGTGTAATCCTCAACGAGATTGTGCCGGTGGAGCACCAGCAGAAGCTGATTTTTGCCGATTCGCCGGATCCGCGTTATAACGTGCTGAGTCAGGTCGTCGACCGACTGAACCAAAAGCATGGTCGGGATAAGCTCCGGGTGGCGGCCCAGGGCTACGATAAAAGCTGGAAGATCAAGCAGCGCTACCAATCGCCGTGCTACACCACGAAATGGAGTGATATTTTAACTGTAAAATAATAACCTATACTCTTAAGAATCCGCTTTTTTCGGAAGGTTTAACCGATCATCGCTTTCGGATTACACCTGCTAGACACCACTAATAAGTAAAAATATTTGACCACTCGGAAGAGACCTCAACTTTCTTTTTGACGGGGTAACTAAATTGACCGCTCTACTTTATTTGATTATTTTTGATCTCACTTCCTTTACAAACTATGTCGCATAAAGGTTGATATGGTCCTGAAAATCCGGACACGAAACTTTGTTAACTTCGTGTACCATGAACCAATTCCAACAACCAAAACGGAAGTATACCGCTGAGTTTAAGGCCGACGTGCTGCGGCTGGTTGCCAATGGTGAACCCATTATGGCCGTAGCCCGTAAGATGGGCATTAGTGATAGTCTGATTCACGCTTGGCGAAAAGCGGATGGGAAAGGGGAAAAGAAACCCGATCAAAGCCTTCAGCAGGAAGTTGATAATTTACGCAAGCAGCTACGCCAAGCTGAGATGGAGCGCGAGATATTAAAAAAAGCTGTCGCCATTTTCAGCCGACAGACGTAAGGCAAATCTATCGATTTATTCAGGCTGAAGAAGGTAATTTTCCTGTACGATTGCTCTGTAAAATACTGAACGTCAGTAAGACTGCCTATTACACATATCGTAGTGGAACAACGTTCACTCCGTCAAATAACAATCTAACTATGACCACAGCCATCGACAAGATCTTCTGGGAAAACTCAAGGCGCTATGGCAGCCGTCGTGTCCTGGAAGCGCTGAAAGAGCAAGGCATCAGGGCTGGTCGTCATCGGGTACGTCGTTTGATGCAGCAACAGGATTGGCGAGCCATTCAACCGCGTAGTTTTGTGCCGAAAACGACTGACTCCCGGCATGGCTTAACGGTTTGTGCCAATCGGTTGATTGAGTTGGGTAAGCCAACTGCACCGAACCAGGCTTGGGTGGGCGATATCACGTATCTACCTCTTTCAGGTGGTGTATGGGCTTATCTGGCGAGTTGGATGGATTTGTTCTCTCGGCGTATTGTCGGCTGGTGGGTCGATACACACATGAGAGAAAGTCTGATTATCAAAGCATTTGACCAAGCCATTCAGTTGCGTCAACCCAAACCGGGCTTGATTGTCCATTCGGATCGAGGTGGCCAGTATTTCGGGCATCATTTCAGAAAACGACTTGATAGATGGCAGTGTAAGCAAAGTATGGCCGAAGCGGATAACCCTTACCAAAATGCTCATGCCGAGTCTTTTTGGGGTCGATTAAAAGCAGAGTTGTTAGAAGGTGGCTGTTTTATGAACCTACAAGATGCTCGCGACGAGTTGTTTAACTATATTGAAGGGTATTATAATGTGCGTCGATTGCACTCGGCGTTAGGCTACCGTTCCCCAATTGCTTTTGAAAACCAATTTTACCAAACAGTTTTATCAAACTCTCAAAAGTAAAGTGTCCGGCCAAACAGGACCACCCCAGGTCCCATCATCTGCGTGGAAGATGATGAAGATGATCAGTTTTTGCTTAAACATTCCTTTCAACAACTGGATATTCCTAATCCCATTCGGTTCTTTGCCAACGGGGAAACGGCCTTAGAGTACTTACATACCACCTCGGAACAACCCTTCCTAATTCTGTGTGATATTAACATGCCCCGCCTAAACGGAATCGAATTACGCCGTCAGATCAACGCTAGTGCCTATCTAAGGAAGAAGGCCGTCCCCTTCGTGTTTCTGACCACCTCTGCAAACCCAGAAATGGTAAGAGAAGCTTACGATGAGAGGGTTCAGGGGTTTTATCAGAAAGCTGCAACAATTACTAGACTTCAGCAGCAGCTGAAACAAATTATAGAGTATTGGCAAGGTTGCTTGCACCCAAACAGTTTTGATTAATAATTTTCAACAAAACGACCTGATCAGTAGCCAAGTGGTACTAGGGCAAACACGTTACTCAAGCTGTATAACAGGTCCCCCAGGGCTACGCGTAGGATAGTGGGGCAATGGGGCAGCAACCCTGAGTCCGCAGGGTTGCGCGAGTACGCATCTTCCGTTTTCTCTGTCTTATCTGCTCCAGGCCCAACAAGTCCGGATCGTTTTTGTTATAGCTCCATAAGCGTGCTGTTTTTAAGGGAACAACCACCGTTGGTTGTACTGGCCGGGCTTCAAAGAGAGGCCCGGTTTTTTATTGCTGGCACTTGTAAAGGATGACCCGTTTGTTTAAACATCCTTTTTAAAGAGTTCAACAAACGGGTATTGGCTGGTCCACTTCCTCATTTTGAGCAACATAATTAGAAAAAAAATATTGGTAGAGCGTGTTCAAAAAGGTACGTTAACTTACTTGCAGCATGTTCCTTTATTTCTCCTACCTATCTTCGGATGGATATACACTAAACTGTAGTCTGCATTCAGAGAGCCTTGAAATCCACCTGGATACATTAAATAGCTTTGTTGCATTCGGCTATGGGCTGATAGAAGCCTATCTGATTGACGAAGAAGGCCGGCGGACCGACTTACCCATTGAAGTCTTTGATGGCCGGCCCATCGGTCCTCATTTACGGGAATTGCAAGAGCAATACCAGTTGGTATTAAGTTTCTAAAGGCCCTAGTAGGATGAAAAACGCTAGTAGTAAGATAATTGCCCCTAGATATATTAAGCACCGTAACCTGTACTCGTATGTGGTTGTTCTTTTCTTCCCGATGTCTATTTGGAGAAGTCCACCCGTTTAGTCTCTACTGCCGCCAGATTGAGGAGCACTTCGAAGTGCTCAATAGCTTTGTAGCGGCCGGTTATAGGCTGGAAGAGGCCTATGTGGTGGATGAAGGCAAACGGATTGACTTGCCACTGGAGGCTTTTGACGGTCAGCCCATGAGTGCCTCCCTGCGCGAACTGCAGGAGCAGTACCAACAGGTACTTTCCTCCTAGGTAGACTATGCATCAGCCAGGTTAGCTAGTCTCTGGAGCCTCAAGCAAAAGCCCAAAGGTGGAATAATCCCACCTGATGATCTGTAAAAGCTTCACATCATCAGGTGCAAAATGTGCACAGAAAGGTACAGCCATTATTTTCGGCGTATTTACCAGGCGCCCGAAGAAAACTTTAGTATTGCTATCGAGTAAGAGTTACAGACCCGGTTTTTTGCCGGGTTCTGTTTTAAAGAAGTGTACAGGACCATTCAATAGGACTTTTGGAAGAAGTTAGCCTCTCCATAGTAGGTGGTCGTATTTTAGGATCTTAATGATTTGAGATTCGGTGAATCGCGTCTTTTTCATAAGAGTCAGTTTAAAATTAGCATTTTTCTCTAATTCTAAACGGTCCGAATTTTAGGGATACTTACACAGCCTTATTGTTCCATTTATATGACGATGGGCTGTATACGTATCGAATTACCTGCCTCCTTTTCCCCTTTCCAACAAAAAAAGCCCCCCGTTCTGGAGGCTTGGAATGACTGAGTGGTGACGGTGGTCTACGTTTTTTGGGGCGGCTTAAGCTTGTCTTTTCGCTTCTGCTCAAACTCCTTTCTTTCCCATGCAATCAGGCTGCAATTCGCCGGGAACTGCCGACGAAGCGGTTCAATATGGCGAGCCACCTGGTTGTGATTCTTAAGGATCATCGGCTCAGCACCGGAGCGAGCGTCTAATGCTACCGCCGTGCCGTGTACGCTGATGTAAAACTCTTGCCCTGTGGCATCTTCCAGACCTATTACAAAAGACATTGTGTGAAAATCTGAATCTGAATTAACGCTCATTTTGGTCTCAGCTTATTGGGTGTGGATGTGAGCCCTTCATTCCTTTCCTCAATGTTACTATTTTTTTGGGGACTCAACTCTCCTTTCTCTTCCTGCACTTTCCTTTTAAAATCCGGCTGTTCCATGAAGCTAATGGTTTGTCCTTCCTTGATGCTAACCTGTGCCTGTGGCTTGTGAAAGCCATTACTTTGACGTTCGATAGCTTTGAAAGTAACGGTATCGTTTGGCCCATTGTGTTGGAATTCCAAATGCTTCATAATTCGCTGGATCGTCGCGGCCGATTTGCTTTCATACATAAGTGTACCGTTCTGATCCATGATAGCGTAGGGCATCCGTTGAGCCTTTTCAACCTGGCGTTTTAAATCTTCGCAAAAGTCTTTGCCACAGGATTTATCAAAGCCGATACGCTTTCTTACTCCGGCAACGTCCAGAATTACTTCACTGACGGCCTGTAGTGCTGGCCCGGTTTGAGGAACGTGGATTGCGATCTGTCCTTCCTTCTGGGCGACGTTTATTAACTGGCTGCTTAACTCTTTAACGGCTGCCGGATCATTGGCCAGCGGACTAAATTGAGCGCGCAGGTTATCATTGTACAAACTCAGCCGGTCAAGAATAGCGGCACGATGGGTCTGATACTTTTCTGACTCAGGCAGCATATAGCCTATGCGGCCCAATCCCGTCACCGTTGCAGTTATAGGCAGGTGATTCGCCACAAGCTGCTGAACAAACTGCAAATCGTACTGATGCCCCTTCGTGTCATTATCAAAGGCCAGCGTTATTTTCCAGTCTGGTGACTTATCCAGAGAAGATATGTAGCGACTGATCGTGTTAGTCTGCTCTGATGTGAGCTGGCCACCCGTTGAGAAGTAAACGGTATCGAATGCATCATCACCCTTGATCGCGCGCAGTTGTTTATGAGCCATTGCGTCCAGTACACTTTCTGTTATCACAAAGTGCTGTGGCTTGGGGGGAACGTTGGAAATGAAGACACTGGCGTACCGGTCGCTGCCAGGTGCGTGTATCTTCAGGTTGTCATTGCGAATCTCAAAACCCATTACCTCTGGCGAATGCCCGTTGTAGTAAGGAAAGGCGACATTATGAAACGCGACATAGCGCCCGGCCGGATTGTTTTGAACAGTTAAAAAGTCATCCGTACGCCCCGTGTCTTTGTTGAGGTAAGAAACCTGGGTAAGCGCCTTGCCGGAAAACTCGGGACTATTGGAAATAGAGGGGTCGATGTGGCGTTTCAGGAGATAATTATCGGGCTCCAGTGGGCGAAGATCCAGAAGATCCTTTGTGAAGGTCTGCCGGGGGTTGGGGTCAGACTTCACCTCGACGGCCTGCCGATTTCGGGCCGTTTGGCTCGGGTCAACATTCAGGTAATCATAGAGTACATCCGTAATGTTTCTAAACTCATGTTGTCCTGGCCGGTTGAATGTAGAAAAGATGGTTGGCAGGCGGTTTCGTACAAAGTCAACAATGGTACCCGAGTCCGAGAAGTCCCCCGCCCGTTGGTAAATCTGCTGGGCAGGGTCCTGTGGATTCTTAACAATGATGGTGTCATTGTGCGTAGGGTGATGTAAGACGGGGCGGCTTAACCCCTTGTGAGCCTGCGGTTCATATCCATAGTGAACCGCCAGTTCGATTATTGAGACGTTGGCCCTCATCTCCTGAACGGGAATTAAATTAGGGAACCGCGTCTTTAATTCTTCAAATTTTGTGGTCATGGCGTTTATGATGCCCGGAGTTTTGGACCTGCCTTCTTAATTTGCTCGTTACCGTCGTCAGGCGTGCTCTGCTTGATTGCCTCCTGTTGGGCGTTACTGTTAATGGTGTGTCCTGTCTTCTGTTCTAGTCCGAGGGTTTGATCGGTCTTGGCTCCCTCGTTGTTAAGGGCGAGTTGCGGCTTAAACTTGTCTTCTGTTTTGATAGAAACCCCGGAGCGGCTTAGGTCCGAGAATTGAAGGCTCTGTTTGCCGACATTAATCGATACGGTTGCATCGTAGGGTTCGCCCTTTTGGTCCTTTAGGCCGCTAAGCTTAACCGGATGACCGCAGGCTAGGGCAATTTGCTGATCGCGCGTCAAATCAATTCCTAACAGTTTAGAAGGCAGCGTTTCGGGATTCACCCGCCAAACGTCCACCGTGTTGGTTTCTTTATCCACACGCAAAAAACCTGCCACAAAACCACCCTTCTCCGGCATTTGAATAGCCTGATTTACAAATCCTTTTTCTTTAAGCTCATCACGC
The DNA here is from genome assembly GCF_042655385.1 of Larkinella bovis. Classification (NCBI taxonomy): domain Bacteria; kingdom Pseudomonadati; phylum Bacteroidota; class Cytophagia; order Cytophagales; family Spirosomataceae; genus Larkinella; species Larkinella bovis. The sequence continues at coordinate 340,254 of NZ_JBHSMA010000004.1, forward strand.
TCCTGCTGCGTAAGCCGAATGTCCCCTACCTTATCTGGAATCAATAAATTTTCATGTACTGGTGTGACGCGAAGCTGCGGGCCTTGCTCGGTAATGGCAATCCGAAGGCGTCCCTGTAACTGGAGATCGTTCGGTAGTTCCAGGGTTAAAACGGGTGTTGATCGGCCATGAAACAGCGCCTTTTCTACATCAGGGTTGGCTGCCAGGAATTCTTTGGTAATGCCTACCTCGTCCAGTTTCTTTTGAAACTGAGGACGCTCAGCGCCGATCTGTTTGATAATGGCCTCCTGTTCAGCGGAGTTGAGATAGCCGTCCGTAATGGCGTACTGTGTTGCGGCTGCGGCCTGCTGTTGAGTAGGGGCTAAATTGTCGATAGCTTCGGCCTGAGTGCGGGCATAGGTGCTGTTTTGCATGGCAAAAGGTGCGTTTAAGTTGACATACGTAAAACTATAAAAATACCATAAACTCAGTAGCAATTTTTATACTTTTGTTCGCCAACAGTAGCAATATATGAACACATTGATTCATTTTATTGGGATTTTGACCGCATCACTGCTCTTATGTCACGGTGTAGTGATGGCGCAGGCGCCAGAGGAACCGGACTCTGTTCGGCAGGCGTGGGACTCGCTTACGGTGTCGCTGCTAAAGACCAGCCGGACCTATGCTCAGGTTGATCGGCTGATTCAAGCTATAGACTTACAGCCGGAATATCTTGACCGGCTGCCCTCTACCTTTCCTGTGGCGGTAACCATTAAGGAGTTTAGTGTTTCATCCCCTTTCGGACTTCGTAAACATCCAGTCCACAAGCAAACCCGTTTCCACGGTGGCATTGATGTGAGAGCAAAGAAAGGATTAGCTGTAACGGCTACCGCAGCGGGTATTGTTAAGCGGGTGGGATATGATCCGGGGCTAGGTGCCTTTGTCCAGGTGGTACATGGCTTTGGCTTTGAAACAATCTATGGGCACCTGGCGAGCTATTGTGTTCAACCAGGCGAGCCGGTTAACAGGGGGCAGGAGATTGGAAAGGTGGGCCAAACGGGACTAGCGACCGGCCCACATCTACACTATGTAGTAAGAAAGAATGGAGAATCGATAGACCCGCTGCACTTCTGTTTCCTGCTTAGAAGGCGCTTATGGCTGCTTAAAGAGGGGTCTGCTGGGGCTGATTGAAATCATCGTCTACAGGCAGTATCTTTCTTTCTGCTGGCTTAAAACCTAACCTGTTCATCTGCTCCACAAGTTTTGCACGGCCCGCCGTAAAAAGCCGTTCAAATTCCTCCAGCGACTCATTGATTTCAAGCAAGCTGTTACCGGGGGCTAAGATCATAGGTACGTCCTGCTGAGTGTCTTCCAGAATCCATGTCGGATTATAGCCGTACTGCCGGTAAAACTTCAGCAGCAGCACGAGCGACTCCGTTTTACCCTTTAAACCGTCTTCCATTCGGAGAACCACCAACCGGTCTAATCCCAATCGATTGGCTACCTCTTTGGAGGTCAAGTCCTCCCCTAATCGCTCCGACAAATGTTTGCGTACAAACCGCAACCGTTGACCAATCCCTTCTTTTAGCACATTCATTGTGTTTAATAGTGAGTGCGGCTATTTACCCGAGATGCGGCTAGTTTCCGATTCAATGATGTTTTTCACCTCTGCCTTGATTTGTAAATAGTTGTCCCGCATAATCTTTTCCAGATTTTCACCGTCTTTAGCAAAAATAGAAAAGTTAGGCAGTTTTTTGTACTTCTGCTCTTTTTTAAAGTCGGCTTCATCGACTACAATCTGAGCGTTGAAAGACTTTAGGGGCGTTTCCTGCCCGAAGGTATCCGCAAACACTCCCACGAAACGACCACCGCTCAGCGAGGCGATTTTATCGGCGGGAACCTTCCAGTTTAGCTCGGTGGAAATGCCGTGTGTCACATCTTCCGACTGAATGTTGATGCTCTCTTTGCGCTGCACATTTCGACCTAGCCGCTCCTGCATCGCTTTTGCGGTTGATCCCGATACCTGGCCACAGATTACGGAACCAACGGTATTTTTGATCACCTCGGCCTCGGCTTTGCCATAGTCTTTTTCCAGCTGGCTAAAGTCCTGCATGGCAATCGTGATGGCTACCTCGTTGCTACGGGCCGTATTGATCAGCCGGTCAATGCCCCGGAAGTAAATAGTTGGCAGCTCATCAATAATGATGGATGACTTACGCTTACCCGGTTTGTTGATCAGGCGCACCAGCCGGGAGTTAATCAGACCCAGGGCTGCCGAGTAGATTTCCTCCCGATCGGGATTATTGGCTACGCAGAGGATCTTGGGAGCCTCGGAATTATTAATATCCAGGCTGAAGTCATCGCCCGACAGTACCCAATAAAGCGCGGGGCTGATAATTTTGGTTAAGGCAATCTGAGCACTGGCAATCTGCCCCTCCAATTGTTCCATGGCGTTCCCTTCAAAAGCGGATTCAAACGGACGGATCAGATTCTCCAGCTCGGGGTCAACCTTAAGAAAGGGCAGAATCGTACGGTAGTTCTGGGTAACCATTTCGGCCAGGTGCGGGAAGGTGCAGTACTTGCCTCCTTGGTAGTTTCTCAGAAACCACAGGATAGCCGATACGTACTGAATGGCCGAATCAATGAAGAAATCTCCTTCCTTCTGAATCCACTTTTTATTCAGGTTCAGCATCATCACCTTGGCCGTTTCGTTGGAGTCGGCCACGTCGGTCATGTAGCGGGGGTGAACCGGATTGCAGCGGTGAGAGTTGGCCGGGTTGTCCAGATTGATTACATAAAACTTAAAGCCTTTCAGTTTAGCCTTGTGCCGGGCCATCGCATTGAAGGCAACCAACGATAGCGAAGGGAACTTATAATCGTAGAGGTACATACAAAAGCCTTTTTCAATCTGCTGGCGAATGATGGGGTTGACCACACTAAAGGTCTTGCCGGAGCCGGGTGTACCTAGAATCATCGTAGCCCGAAAGGGATTGACAATATTGATCCACCCCTTTCGAATCATTTTTTTGAATTGATACAGGGTAGGCAGGTTGATGGAATACTCGTTTTGAACCAGGCGCTCTTCCTGCGGGAAGGTTTCGTTTTCATCATTGGAGTTATCCTCTCCCAGATTAACCTTCATGAGCCGTTTAATGCCCTGAATGCCTTTGATGATGTAGAGCAGCCCAACGAAAGATAGGCCGGCATAGGTTATGGATGTACCAAGCAACCCGAGTATTGAGATAAACCACTGGCTATGGCTTCGTAGCATCAGCGTACTACCCAAGAATAAACCCATCCCAATGGCAAGATCAACGGCTACCTTTTTGCGGGTTAGCTTTAGCGATTTAATACCTCGGGTAGATGCCGCAAACAAGACAAAAAGAACACCTGCGGCTAGCTTCAATGTCCAAGGCGTCTTAATAAGGTTGGAACTGTTGGCAAGTCTCAGTAGAGCGTTCTCAACGTACTTGTTGGAAAGTCCGAATGCCTGAAAGCTGGAATAGAGTTCCAGGTAGAAATGAAAGGCTAATACTGCAAACGCAGCATACAAAAAGGTTTCGTTGGCCTTTGTCTGGTCGCGGCGATCTTCTCTCATAAACGTGGTCCTTTTTTTCTGGTCATTTTCTTTAACTCCTGTTCACTCTCGTGTTGATCATCCCCCTGCCCTATCGCGTGTAACAGGTCACGAACCGTTGAGGCGTTTTGTTCGGGCTCTGCTTCGGGTTGTGTTTGATTGGCTTGTGGCCCAAATTCGCGCGATACAGCACGATTTTTACCCGAGCTAATTTCTGGTTCAGGTATAGCCTCAAACTCGTCTCCTAGTTTATTTTTAAGCGCAGCCGCCGAAAGTCCTTTCCCTAGCTCACTGCCGGAATAAATAGCTTTCTGCTTTTCGTCAATAAAGCTTACCCCGAAGAGGTTGCCATCCTGGCTCTGATGCGGTACAATGGCCACGTTGATGCGTTCAAGCCGCTGATGAAGCTGTGCCCAGGAGGTCACCCCCTCTAGCTGCCCCTCCAGAACCTTCCGCATGCGGGGCGCGCCATCGCCTTTGGCCTTTTTTCCGGAGTTAATTCGGCGCTCGACGGTATCGAGGGTAGGCTGTTGGCGCAGGCTGCTGGCCTTAAAGCCTACCCCCTGCCGCTCCTGCTCGTTGGCTACCGTATAGACTAGCCCGGGCTTCTTGCCTTCCAGCGGCACCTCGACGGCTTTGACATTGTAAAGACCCAACAACTGGTTATACTGCGCCATGCTGCTAAACCGGTAATCGTTAAGGACTGTCAGCACCACGTTGGTTACAGCCTGCTTCAAATCGCCCTGGCCGTACTGCACCGGCTTCAGGTCCGGCGCGCCAAGCTTTCTTCCAACCTTCTCTGCCTCGACCAGCCCGAAGTCTTTTTCCAGTTGTTGCCGCAACCTGTTAGACTTTTGCCGCTCGAACTGATCGGAGATCCGCTTGCCTTTTTCGTCGACTCGAACCGAGACGATATGCACATGGGTGTGATCGGTATCAAAGTGTTGATAGACGGCGTAAGGCTGACGGCCGAAGCCCATGCCAATCATGTACATATCCGCTAGTGAAAGCAGCTCATCCGAGGCTGGCTTTTCGCCTAGCGCCAATGACAAGCTGACGTGAAAGGTCGGCTTTGTCACCCGTTCATTAAGGGCGGCACGCTCTTCCAGGATGTAGGCCACCTGTTGTTTGCCAGCCTGCCGGGGATCGATCACGATACCCGCATAGTTGCGCAGGGCCAGCCGCTCTGCCTCCCCTTTCTCAACCTTCTCTTCGTTGTAGTAAACCGCCCCTCGGGGGTTAGCTCCAGTAGAGATTCGTGCGACCATCTGGTTATGCCTTGTTAGTAAACGCGCTCATCAAACTGCGAAGTCTGACTTCTATTTCCTGCATCCTTGAACTCATTTCCTGCGTCTCTTTTTGCAGGTTCTGATAGTCTGTTGTGCTGTTAATTCGCTTTACAGACTGGTTGATATTGGATCCTATCTTGGTTATATCGACCCGAATTTCACGTATCAAATCCAGCATTTGATCGTCTTGTGATGAGGTAGGGACGGCTAGCTGTAACGGCTTTTCTAGGCAAATGGCGCGAACAAACGTAGAGAAATCCGGCGCGTTGGTGGTCGCCATTCGGGTTTTGAGCCGCTGGTATTCATCTTCCGTAAAGCGAATCCGAACGTTCATCGTGCGCTTTTCCTTTTCTTCCTTCTTGGGTCTGCCTCCTTTATTCCTTTCCCATTCCATTCCGTCTAAATAGTTAAAAAATAAGCCGACTTCGGAGGCTTATTCGGTGCGATCATCGTAAAGATGATAAAAAGTTTTTGTCCCACAAAAACACATCTTGCTTTTCTCCACCGAGAAACTTTTTTTGGTGCTTGAACTGGGGTAGTTTGTAACTTTAGTGACTTGTCATTTTGTCAACTTAACAACCCTTCTTTCGTGCCACTCCCCACCCCAGGCATTGCCCTTATTGTTTGTCATTTTGTCACTTTATTGACTTGTCAAAGATGTAACAAGTCGCCTAAATAACCCGTATGCAATACTATAGCTTGACTTGTCGATTTGTCAGCTTCACACATAAACATATTTGTTACAATACACCCTGTTAAAATTGTTACTTGTCATTTTGTCAACAAGTAATATGAATTACAAAAAACTTTATCACTTTATCACTTTGTCGTTTAATAATTTTGTCAATAAATAATTTTGAGGTTTAGTAATTTTGTTACTTACTTTGGTTGAAAACAAACGTACTCTTCTTATGACTCCGCAAGTCGAACCACAACAAGCCGGCACTCCTGCCGAGAGTATCCAGCGCCCAACGGTTATAGCCTTCGCTACCCAGAAAGGCGGGATGGGCAAAACTACCCTTTCCGTTCTGGTGGCATCCTGGCTGCACTACAAACGGGGCATCAAGGTTGCCCTGCTCGATGTCGATAGTTCCCAGCTATCGGTCTATAATCAGCGCATAAGTGAGCACGAACACATGGACGCAGAAACCGCGGCCAAACTGGATGAGCAGGACATTGAACCTTACAAGATTTTGTCGGGTGGCCCGGGGGATGTGCCCCTGCTATTAAGCCAGCTACCCGCAAATGTGCAACTCGTATTGGTTGATATGCCGGGAAGTATTGATGTGGAAGGTTATGAGGTAGCCATCAGCAAGCTGGATTACCTAATCGTTCCCATGGAGACCTCGCGTTATGCGGTAACCACTGGCTTTAGTTACCTCAATGCAATCCGGGAGCTTGACCTGGTACCGGCTGAGCGTTGCCGTGTCGTATGGAACCGGTACAAACCGTCCCGTGATGGTGAGATTGCGGATCAGTTGGATCAGAGTTTTGCCCAGTATGGTTTTAAGTCCCTAAAAAGTCGAATCCCTCAGCGCGACTCGTATCAGGATTCGACCAACCTGTCAACACTTTTTCCAATGCCAACCTCGTACCTGCGCAACAGCGGGCTGAAGGAGTTATTTGCAGAAATAGAGTCTTTACTATTAACCACCAACAATGATGGCAGAACAACAAAGTAAAACCAAATTGTCCGATGTAGCCAAGCAGCAGCATGCCGCCAAGGCCAGTAAATTCAGTGCCATGATGGTGCCTCCTCCACCGGTTCACCAAACGCCTGCGCCCGCTCCTTCTCCGGTAGAAGCTTTAAAACAGGAGTCAACCCCAGCCGTGGAAGAAGCGCCCATCGCGGAAACTCCGTCGGCCCCTGAACCGGTAGCTGCCGTTGCTCCCGCGACAGCCCCGGCAGTCAAACAACCGGCAGTGACTCCTAAGCCAGTCCGCTCCCGAAAGTCGGCCGCCCTGTCGATGGATGATGTGATCGAAGAAGCACCGCCGAAAGGGGAGGCATACCCTCGTCAGGTTCGGGTGTCGGAAGTGCACCACAAGCTGCTCAGACGCCTGGCCTTTGAGTACGACAAAAGCATCAATCATATTTTGTATAACCTGCTGGAGCAACTTGATCAGGCTTACCAGCGTGAACAACAGAAAGGAGGGCAATGATATGTTAAGCGAATACACCTGGGGAGACTTCTGGCTAGTGGTTGGAAGTGCCGTCGTTATCTACTACATCGTTGTAGGCTGGGTCTTTTACCGTGAGGATATCCGAGACTTTTTAACTGGATCCCGGGCCAGCAAAGAAACCCCTTCAGTGGCCACAGATCCGGACGTAGAAGAAGACGACTCGGACCTGTTCGAAACGGTGCCTTATCCAAGCACCTCCGCTTCGGCGGAGGTGCTGACAGAAGCGCCCGCGAAGCCTAGGAAGGAGCGTAAAAAGCGCGAAAAGAAAGCAGCCAAGAAGTCCGTTGATCAGGAGCCCGCTCCGGCCCTAGACCCTGCCCCGGCGAGAGAGCCAGCACCGCAAGAGAAAGAGGTTGACCTTCCCGATACGCCGGTTGCAGGGGATGTGGTAGAGGAGGGTTTTTTGGGCGACTTGGTTGGCGTCTCAATACCTCTTGCTGAAGAGTCGGTTGAAAGTATTGTTGAGGCCGCCAAAGACCTTGATGTTCACGATGATGGCACCGTAACGGCTAAACCGGAAGCAGGGGAGGCCCCGCAGCGGTTAGCCAAGCTTGCCAGTCGCCGGGCCTTACCGGCTGATCTCGACAATCTGCCGTTCAATCGATAACCCTCACTAAAATGACCTTTTCACACTTCGTACTGTACTTTCTGCTAGCGGTAGGCGTTGTTCTCAGTTTCCGCCTGGTCATCTGGCTCAGCGGCTTTTCCTGCCGAGTCATAATGATGTTCACACGCATGGGATTGCCCGCGGTGGCCAAAGCCCTGCTACAGCTTGTGGCTTATGATCGCAGCACATACCTGAAATCACGTACCCTCTACTGGAATCAGGTTCACATTCGCTTCCTGCTGTTTTGGGGTGCAAATGCCCTGCTACTATTCTTTCTGCTATTTCTGCGCGCTGGCAACAAAATCCACGCCGTTGGGCCTTATTGGATGTGCTGCCTGATGCTTTTCATTGCCTACCGCTGTCTGGTTACACTCCGCAGCGATGTTGACGCTAATGATGCCGAGATAGCTCAGGAAGGACCCCGAAATCCCTACTCACCTGGGCAACCTACCTACGTGCGTCAGTTGGATTATTTGGATGAGCTTTTCAGTGTCGGATAATTTTTTTAGCCTTATAGGTGCAAAATTTGATACTAGTTATTAATTTAGAACGTCTTTTTGCACCCAAAAGGCCATATTTAGCCCAAAAGACCATTTCTAACCGCACAGGCCATGAATAACAACCCTCGTATTACTAATCGGTGGCTAGCCGTTACGGCTGCTGTTTTGTTGGCTCAGATTGGGTGCTTTGCGGGTCAACCGCTCACTGATCCTGCCTCTGACTCTGGCTCATTGGTTCGTCTGATATCTGACCACGTTCCGGAAATAGCCTTCACCGGAGCCGGGTTAACGTTTGCCTATATGCTGTTAGGGATTTTTATCGCCTGGAGAAGGGCAAGAAAGCGGGAACAATCCACCGATCAGGGCTAACACGTAGCATTCTTTTTTCAACTACATAAACTCTTCTACACATGTTACGAAAACTAGCCAATACGACAGGGCCCCTGCTTTTTGGGTTTGTAGTCGTCATCTGCGTCCCTTTTTTTATTTGGTCGATGTCGTCAAACCCTTTGGTTGCAGTGACGCCAGAGGATTTTAAAGACCACAAGGAAGTCTATACCTACTATGACCTAGTGGAGTCACAGGCCAGGGTGTGTTGGCTTTGGCTGGGCCTTATTGTAGGTGGCTTATCGCTCCGAAACATGTATTTAGGCTTCCGTAAAGCAAATCGACCTGCTTAGGGTTTCTGTGCGCTTTTTCAATCAGTTCATATAGTTCCACCTTTTAACAAATCCAGAGTTATGAATTACCGTACTCTTTTTTCCGCAAAGCGACTGGCTACTCTAGCCATCTTAATGTTTGCAAGTGCTGCCGCCATGGCGCAGCAACCCGGTGGGGGTAACGGCGCAGGGGCATTGAACAGCGCTGCTCAGACCATTCGGGGTTACGGGCAATCAGCGAACACCATTGTGCTGGCCATTGGGGTGATCGTCGGACTAGTCGGAGCCATCCGCGTCTACAGCAAGTGGCATAACGGCGACCCCGATACGATGAAAAGTGTCACCGGCTGGTTTGGAGCCGCAATGTTTTTGGTGGCTGTAGGCGCGATTTTAACGTCCTTCTTTGGTTAAGCCGGATGTTGGAAATTAACAAAGGCATTGGCAAACCCGTAGAGCTAAAGGGACTGAAAGGAAACTACCTGTACCTGGCAGTTGGTATTGTTTTCAGTAGTCTCCTCCTGGCCCTTATCCTCTACGGGATCCATGCCAATGCGTACCTGATTACCGTCGTCGTACTTACCATTACCCTAGGTGGCCTGTGGTACTGTATGCGAATGTCAGCCAAACACGGAGTCTGGGGGCTCACCAAGCAGGAGGCCACCCGTTCACAACCCAAAGCAATCATCTTTTCTTCCGCCAAACCATTCGCTCAACTCCGTGAGACTAAACGCCAGAGCCATAGAAAAGGCACTGCCTTTGCTGGCAATCGAAAATAACTGCATCGTCAGTAAGATGGCAGACATAACGGTTGGATACCGGGTGTTACTGCCGGAAATCTTCACCCAGTCCGCCGATGATTACCGGTCTCTTCATAGCGCGATGTGTAAAGCCATCAAAATGCTGCCGGTTGGGACTGTCCTTCACAAACAGGATTGGTTCATTGAAGAGAAATATCGCACCCATCAGCACCAGGCCAACGCCAGTCATGAAGATACGAGCTTCCTAACAATGGCCTTCGAGCGGCACTTTGTTGAGCGCCCGTTTCTGAATCACTACTGCTACCTCTACATCAGCAAACTGCCCAAGGCCCGGCAGAAGCAGAAAAGCAATCGCCACAGCCTGACCCGTCGGCGGCTTGTTCCGCGTGATCAGGTTGACCCTAGAGAGCTTCAAAGTTTCTATGATGCCATTAATCAATTTGAGAGTATTTTGATCGATGGCGGGATTACGGTTCAACGCCTGAAGGATGAAGACCTGGTGAGTGAGAAAGGGGATAAAGGGATTATCCCGAATTACTTCCGGCTAGAGCCAGACGGCACCAAGAAGATTACCCTGGAAGACTGGGACATTGATGGACACGTTAGGGTAGGGGATAAGGAAGTTATCTGTTTCACCCTTTCCGATGTAGATGCCATGCCTCCTGCCATTGATGTGATGGGCAAATACACCCCGCTCTCATCCGACAGTACGCAATTTGCGGTCGGCAACGTCTTGCCAGTAGGTTTGATGCTACCCTGTAATCACATCTACAATCAGTACATTACCATTGAAGACGGCCCGACCTCTTTGCGCGAGTTCGAACAACAGACACGACACCTGAACTCACTGTCTCTGTACTCCAACGAGAATGCCATCAACCGGGACTGGACGCAGCGTTACATTCAGGAGGCTATCCAGCAGCAGCGCACCGTTTGCCGGGCCCATTATAACCTGATGGTGTGGACCCAAAAGCCTGAGCAGATTGATTACATACGCGCCCGGGCTTCGTCCGCCATTGCACAGCTAGATTGCCTGCCTAAGCACAATACACAGGATGCTGCCCGTTTACTGTGGGCCGGTATACCGGGAAATGCGGGCGACCTGCCTTTTGATGATACTTTCTATACGTTCGTGGAACAGGCGGTTTGTATGTTTAACCTGGAGTCATCCTACCGCAGCTCATTATCACCCTTTGGCATACGTCTCTGTGATCGCTTCGGTAAACCGGTTTGGGTAGACCTGTCCGATGAGCCAATGGAACGGAGTTGGACGACCAACCGGAATAAGTTTATCATTGGCCCCTCTGGATCCGGAAAGTCTTTCTTCACCAACCACATGGTTCGTCAGTACTACGAACAGGGGACGCATATCCTGCTGGTTGACGTGGGGCACTCTTACCGGGGGCTATGTGAGATGATCAATCAAAAGACCCACGGTAAAGACGGCGTTTACCTGACCTACGAAGAGGATCGGCCGATTACATTCAACCCTTTCTATACGGAAGATGGGCAGTTTACCATCGAAAAGAAAGAATCGATCAAAACGCTGCTGCTGACCCTGTGGAAGAAAGAAACGGAAGCCTTCACCCGCACCGAGGAGGTTGCCCTGTCGGATGCCGTTGAGCAGTACCTGAAGGAAATCAAAAAAGACCCCAACTCTGCCAGCTTTAACGGCTTCTACGAATACTGCGATTCTGAGGATGGATTCCGCAAGTACTTGGACGAAAAGAAGTACGAGCGAGACTACTTCGACGTTCAGAAGTTTCTTCTGACCATGCAGCCCTTTTACAGGGGCGGCGAGTATGACTATCTACTGAACTCTGATTTGAAGATCGACTTGCTTAACAAGCAGTTTGTCGTCTTTGAACTCGATAACATCAAGGATCACCCGATCCTTTACCCGGTGGTAACGCTGATCATCATGGAAACTTTTGTATCTAAGATGCGCAGACTCCAGGGTGTTCGTAAGATGATCCTGATTGAAGAGGCATGGAAAGCAATTGCCAAGGAGGGTATGGCCACTTACATCCAATATCTATTCAAGACGGTTCGGAAGTACTTCGGAGAAGCGGTAATTGTCACGCAGGAGATTGATGATATCATCGGCAATCAAATTGTCAAAGATGCTGTCATCAATAACTCGGATTGTAAGATTCTACTGGACCAATCCAAGTATCAAAACCGATTTGATGAGGTTCGCCAACTGCTGGGTCTTTCCGAGAAGCAAAAGCAACTGGTGCTGTCGGTTAACAAAGACCTCGATACCCGTCGAAAATACAAAGAGGTATTTATTGCGCTAGGGCTTTACTCTAAAGTCTATGCAACCGAGGTTAGTCTGGAGGAGTATGCTGCCTACACAACTGAGCAAAGAGAGCAGGTGGAGGTTCGTCAGCGGGCAAAACAGGCCGGGGGTGATATCCAGGTCGCCATCACTGACTTTGCCGACGCGCGCCGATTTAAGACCATCGCCTGATTTCTGTAAAAACTCAGAAAAATATTCCCAAAAAACAGCCAGAAATATTCCTGACCGTTTCCTAGCGGTCTTTAAAAACCTGATGCTATGATTTTACTTCAGATTCCCGGACAGGGTACCTATGTTGATTATGGGTTCTACAGCAAGTTCGAGTCTTTCGAAAAGACTATTACCCAAGCTTACCAGGAGGTGCTTCAGGGCATGGGTCATTTTGGTGACGTGGCCGCGGGCATCGCCGGCATTGCGTCCTTTTTGTTCATTGGGTTTCGAGTGCTTCGCCACCTGGCCTACGCCGAGGGCGTGGATGTTTGGCCCCTGTTACGTCCCTTTGCTATCGGATTTCTGGCCCTCAACTTTACGATCGTAACGGATTTCGTTGGCGCCATGATCAAGCCGTTGCAGGCTGCTACCCAACAAATGGTAGATGTTCAAACATCACGGGTCCAGCAGATCGAAGCCCTGCGCCTTCAGAAACAGCACGAAAAGCTGTTGGAGCTTAACAAGCAGATTGATGACACCAGCCTATGGCAGACAGGGCAATACATCAACCTGTTGGTAGAAAAGTACCGAACGTATATTAATGAGGGTTTTGACGCCTTTCTTAAAAACCTCTTCTACGCCTTTTTTCTGGCCGTGCGTCTGGTGATACTTACTGTGCAGGCTTTCTTTTTGATTATCCTGACCATGATTGGCCCGTTAGCTTTTGCCATTGCCATTTTTCCGGGCTTTCAGGACAGTCATTTACTGTGGATTGCCCGCTTCATTCAGGTTTCGCTCTGGTTTCCACTGGCCAATATCTTGGGGTCGATTGTAGGGTATTTGCAGGGCAAGGTATTGGCCCTGCAATACCTCGAGCTAACAAACAACGTCCCTCCGGAAGGGCAGTCGGGTGACACCATTTATCTGGTGTTTATGATCATTGCGACGCTTTCCTACCTGACCATACCCACGATTGCCAGCTACATCATTTCCTCATCCGGAGTAGGCTCTGCCATGCAGCGGATTACGAGCATGAGCACCTCAATGGCGGCCGCCGCGGTCAGTGCGGCTAGTCCGGCAGCAATGGCCGGCGCGGGCCTGGTGGGTAAAGGAGCTATGGGCGTGGGAGGGATGGTTGTCGATGCGGGGAAAATGGCCCTGGGGGGTACGATTATGGCGGGACAAGCGGTGGCCCAACAAGCCGCTTACTACGGCCGGGCGGCCCAGCACGAAATGCGAAATATCACCGGTTCCAAACAACAATCCTGATAAGTTATGACCCCCAATCAAACCTTTTTTAAGTCGCTGCGGAATCTGGAGACTTCCTACCGCAATATTCGCATACTGGCCTTTGTCGTCGTGGGCGCATGTGTCGTGATCACCGTCAGTGCTTTGGTGTTTGCCTACCGGGTGAAAACCGAGGCTGACAGCCGGATTTACGTAGTGGAACAAGGTAAAACACTTATTGCCGCCCTTCGGCAGGATGTCAGAGAAAACCGGCCCGTTGAAGCTCGCGACCACATCAAGCGCTTTCACGAACTGTTCTTTACGCTGGACCCTGATGGTCGCAGCATCGAAGAGCATATTAACGAGGCCCTTGCTTATGGTGATGAGAGCATTTCCCGCCTGTATCTGGACATGAAAGAGAACGGATACTACCGGGACATGATTCAGGGCTCGGTTTCGCAGGAGATCCAGGTAGACAGCATTCAACTGGACTTAAACCAGTACCCTTACCGGTTCCGTTCCTATGCCCGTCAGCAGATCATCCGGCCTACTAAGATTACGACCAGGCGCCTGATTTCTGCGGGGTACCTGCGCAACGTTAGCCGCTCAGAGGCAAACCCTCACGGTTTTCTGATTGAAAAGTTCGAACCGATCGACAACACCGACATAGAAGAACTAAAACGATGAAATACCTGGGGAAAGTGATTCTAGGCATTGGGAACTGGATTTCCGGACTATCTAACCGGTCGCGGGCCATTCTGGTCGCTGGGATGCTACTGCTCCTGCTGGGAGGTAGTGTAAATAAGCTTATTGGCGCACTAAACCGGCCAAGAGAAGCACAACCGCAAGTTAGTCCCGATCAGATTATCAAGCCTATGCAGCAACTCTTTAAGCAGGTCAGTGTGCCGCGTTCGGATTTGCGAATCGAAAAGGACTTACGCCGACTGGACAGCCTGGCCACTGAGTATCGCACTAAACAACAAAAAACGCCATGAGTACCGCCACTGCCACGTTAGCATCATCTGATGATGCGTTCTTTCATCGGCGCAAAGCCTATCTGGTCTTCCCGGTTATCGTTGTGCCTTTCTTGGTAGCTCTCTTCTGGATTAGCTCCGGGGGTAAAGGCGCCTTACAAAGCGAGAGCGCAGCAAATTCCGGCTTCAGGGGCTTTAACATGAATGTGCCCAGTGCTGAGGACTCTGATTTAAAACAACAGACCGTTGAGCCGCCTTTAGTGGGCAATACCGGGGGACAAACCCTGTCGAAATTCACGAATGCCGAAAAGATTGCCACCAGTAATGGACTGCGGACGCTGCCCAATGACCAGGCCACTGAACCGACCGTTACTCAAGCAATGAACACGGCTTCAAATCCGCCTGCTCCTCAATCAGCGGCCCCCTCGGCACAACACACCGCCCAGCCTCAAAAGTCCCGCAGAGCTCACAAAAACGGCACGCAGCAAGGCTTTCAGTATCATGCTCCACAGCCCTACTACGTCAATTCTAACCAAACGGATCAACAGCTTGAAAATCAACTTAACTCCTATCAGTCCGTCCGCAAGGGGGCCAGTCCCAATCAGGCCACTTCATTGGCTGAGTCAGTACCCGCTGCCTCAACAACGAATTCCGGCCGCACACCGAATTTTATTCAATTGGCTGACAATACAACCGCGTCCCGGCTGGATCGAGAAACCCCTTCTCCAGTAGTGGAAAATCCATTCAATACGGCTCCGGTTGGCGGTAATCGGCAGCAGGGCGTTGTGACGTCCCTGCAAAGTTCAGGCTACAACAAGCGGTCGGTGATCACGCTGATCCCCGCGGTGGTTCACGATGATCAGAGCGTCAAGGCCGGACAACCCGTTAAACTACGGCTTACAAAGGCGGTGGTCATCGATGGGATCCGGGTACCGGCCAATACGATTGTTCACGCGAGTTGCCTGCCCGATGGCGACCGCCTGCGGCTGGTGGTGCAAAACCTGCAACTGGGGAATCAACTAATTCCGCTCGATCTGGAAGCGGTGGACCTGGATGGGGGAACAGGGTTAAACGCGCCGGGGCTATCGGATCAGTTAGGGGAGCAGCTCAAATCGTCAGCGGTGCAGGGGGTGAATTTGCCTACCCGCAGTATGCTGGTCAATACGGTCCTGAATGCCGCCCGGTTTAGTGCCTCCTCTCAGGTTCGTCAAAGTCAGATTCACCTCAAAGGCGGCTATCAGTTACACCTAAAATCCATCTAACACCATGAAACAGCTATTTTTAATTACCTTCTTTTTGCTTTCTGCAGTAAGCTCCTGGGCCCAGATCGCCTACACCCGCACGCTGGACCAGACAGCCTTCCAGTCCTCTTATAACATTGCTGTAACGGCCAATAAGACCACGCACCTGATCTTTCCTTATGAGATCAAATACGCCGATCTGGGCAGCAAGGAACTGGTCGGCGAAGCGGTGGGTAACGCCGGTAATGTGTTTCGGGTCAAAGCTGCCGGTCGGTCACTGATGGAGAGTAACCTGACCATTATTACGGCCGACGGTAGGCTGTTTAGTTTTTTGGTCAATTATGAGGAAGTTCCGCAGGTCCTGACCTACGATCTGACCAAACTTGGGGCGGCTTCACTGGCTCCCAAGTCAGCCAGGGTTAGCACCGGATCAAACGCCCGTCTGGCGGATCAACTCAACGGACTAGGGGAACTGGCCATGAGTTCTAAGCGCCGGATCAAACATATTGGCACCCAGCAGCAGGGGGTGAATCTGCACCTGAAGAATATCCTCTACCGCGAGGATGTGATGTTCTTGGTGCTGGGTCTGGACAATGATTCCAAAATGGATTTCGATCTGGATTTTCTGCACGTGTTTGTCACACAGGCCAAAAAATCCGGGGAAAGTTCTACCTCACAGGACATGTCCATCGAGCCAATTAAGGTTTTTGATGCTGATGTAACCACCGTGCCGCACCGTAAGGAGATCACCAAAGTCATTGCCATTAACCGCATGACGCTGGAGAAAGACCGTAGGCTGATGGTACAGGTCAATGAAAAGCAAGGGGGCCGAATGCTCACCTTGCCGATTGGAACCGAAGAACTAGCCGCTGCCCGTCCGCTATGAAAAAGCTTTGGATAATCGCCTCCTTTGTTTTCGGGTTGGTGACAGCCAGTAAGGCGCAGCTCCACCAGGCCGGACAAACCGCGTTCGAGTTGTCGGCGGGAGCCGTCGATGGCTTCCGGCTACCGGATCAGGACAATTTCGGCTACTTCGCTGGGTTGGCCTTTAGCAAGTACCAAACGCGTTATTTATACTGGAAGGTTGGGGCTCACCTCAACGAGAAGCGGTACGCTTACGATGCCGTTCGGGTACCCCTGCAACAATGGCTCGGTACCGCTGAAGTATATACGCGGATTCTGGGCCGGGTCAGCCGATCACTGATCATCAATGCCGGAATCGGGGCGGCCGGCGGCTATGAGTCGATCAACAATGATCGCCGGACGGTGGAGGGTGCCCGCATCACCAACCGCTCCACGTGGATTTTTGGCCCTACGGTAGCCATTGAAGCGGAATACCTGTTGACTGGCAACCTGGTGCTGCTGGTGCGAGCTAAGGAGCATTACCTGTTTCGCTCTTCGGTAACACCCACGCGCTTTAACGCTGGCATTGGAATCAAGATTATTTTACCCGCAAACGACGAAGAATGAAAAAGCTATTTAACATCAGGACTCTATGGGTCGGGCTGCAATCTGTAGTTATTCTGCTGGCCGTTGCAGGCTGTCAGCAAGAAAGCCTCGACATTCAGGGGCCCTATCGAATCAAGTTTAGTGCGGCTCCGGTTTCGGCAGTTCTAAAAGTAGGGGAGCAGACGCGGGTTTACCTGAATCTGCAAACCGATTCGTACTACTCTCAGACGGGCTATCGGCTGGTGTTTTATCAGCAAATGGGTTTAGGTCGGCTTTCGATGGATTCAACGGCTGTTCCTCAGAAAGTACCGGTACCGCTGGCGCCGGGACGCTCATCGTGCCTGTTTACCCCGGCTGCGGCGGGGACAAATCAAATTGTCCTGGTAGCCCAGCAGGAGCGGGGCTATACCCAGCCTGATACCGTGCGCATCAACTTTCAGGTCACTCCTTAATCCCCATTCCCATGAAAAAGCTACTTACACTTCTTTTCGCTGGTCTGCTGGCTACGGGCGTGGCTCAGGCTCAAATTATTAATCTATCGGGTGATAGTGAAACTGAGCAGGCGGCAAAGCTGGAAATCATCCGGATTATTCAGGAGCGTATCCAGAAAATGACCATTGCGGACATTAACTCCCGTATTGTCGTTTCCAAAGGGGTTACTAACTATTACAAGGTTGCGGAAATCTTAAAGATGCACGATGATCTCTACGGGCTCCGCTCCAGGTATGTGACAATGGCCAGCAACCTGGAAGGCCATTCAGCCTTTCGAAACGGTTTTTCATACAATTACATGGGCCAATACAATTCACTTATGGAAAAGGCGAAAATCATTAAGACCCAGCTTCAGACCGTTACCAAGTCGGGAAATATGATTCAATTGCCGCCGTTGCCTATTTTTAACGTCCAGTTTGCTACCAATACCGGTAGTAATCCAGCGAATGACCTTTCTCAGCAGATGACGGATTTGATGGCCTCATACGGTGTATTGGCTCCTGAAGACTGGGATAAACTGGATGAAGCCACCCGGCTGGAGTTGCAGGGGAAATTAATAAAAATGAAAGAAGACCTCTACAAACAGACGATTGCCAAGGGGCAGAGCAATGCTACCAAGCTGGTTACACTTGTGGCCAATATCATAGCCCCCGGATTAGGCGGCATTCTGGCGGGAGTGAGCTCAGGCAACCCCATTAACACGTTGGTGGGCTATGTGACCGATAACTTTCAGATGCCTACTGAGTTTTATACCTCTGAAACCCTGAAGCTAACCGACTCGGAACGGATTAAGATTATTGACGATCTGCACATCAGAATGTCTGAGCTTTATCAACAAACAGTCGCATTGGGTACCAACATGAGCACGGAAGCAAAGAAACGCTTTGGTGAGTTGAATGAACAGCGAAACGACATGATTTTACACGGAACAAAAAAATAGGCGTATGAAAGCGATTCGGGCGGCTACGGCATTGTTGTTTATAGCATTAATGGCAGGATGCAACAAGGATCCTGATATTGACCTGCCTGACTATCTGGTGATGCCGTCTAGCCTCGCAAATTACAAAGGGTCAGGAAGAATAACCATCAACGGTGGGATTACCCTGGCCGCTCAAGGCCGTGAACAGGTGCAGGATGGCGGCACGGTCTCAGGGGTTGGGGCTTCGGCCTCGGCTGGGGATGAGGTTTGGATGTATGCAACCTTTAACCAGCCCCGAACCTATGAGCAGTCTTCCATGGTGCCTGCCGAGCATCGATCTAATGCCACGCTAACGATCATGCGGACAATCAACAAGGGATCGTACCCTATGGGCCTTATGACGCCGAATCCGCGGGGTGAGATTGCTGATCTGGTGTTGAACTTGCCGGGACCGGTTACCTACATCACCAATGCCGGCAGCCTGACTATTGAACAGTCAACACTTGTGCGCCAGGAGGGTAGTTCGAGCCTGTACCGGATTCAGGGGACATTCGACGCCAGCCTGACCGGGTACGGCACCAATGTAACCAATAAGAACCCGCAGGTTACAGGCACATTCGATGTATTGGCTGTAGCAAACTAGCGAAATCGTCCAGCCTGTCTGGAAAAATAAAGTCTTTCGAGAGGGTGGGTATTTGATATCCACCCTCTTTTCACGTTTGCCACACGAGGGTCGTTACATAGCAATTATGCAAGTGTTCAATTATATTTGATTGCTGAGTATAACTAACAAAAAAAGACCACACCTCCGCAAGTGTGGTCTTAATGTACTCTTTTTGAACCACCGGGGACTGATTGGCATCGACGCTCCCGGACAATCAATAGCTTATGAGCGATAAAGTAAAGATAAGCGATTTAAGTATTCAAATCAACTTCCCTGCCTGGGAGAGGTTCAATCTGGAGGCCCTCACCAACGACGGCGTTGTCCTGTTTCAATACCTGGTCTTTCATTGCCAAAATGTTGCTGAATGGACCCATTCAGATAACGATATTAAGCTGGAGCTTGGCATTAAGCGCAGCCGGTTAAACACGCTCCGGGATAAGTTTCTGAAAATGGGAATTCTGGAGACCAGAGTAACGCTTAATCAATACGATAATAAGATTACCGCCTATCGTCTCCTCTACTCCGAAATTGCTAAGCCTGATAACCTGAAGAAGATCTACCGGGAAAAGACCCCCTCAGGTATTGCAATTGACTTAGCAGGATACAGCCGTCTATACAGGCAGCTGGTGCAGGATCAACCAGCGGGGGGAGCTAAACCCAAACCCAAGAGTGCCTATCAGCAAACGAGTGATCAATACAAAGCGCAAGTTTTCGCTATTAAGCTGGAGGAGCTATACGCAAGTCGATTAGAACACTTCAATAGCAAGCAAGGTGCCGGTAAGAAGATTGCCGGTGCTGTAAAATTCTCTCCCAAACATATTCAGAGCCTGGCCAACGTCATTCGTCATTTTGATAACGATGAATATGTCAGAAACGCCTTTGTTGCATTCATTGATGAGTTGTTTGCGAAAATGGTGGGAGGTAGCCCCGAGATACTGACCACTCTCCCCAGAAGTCCCTTGAACTACTTTCTAAGCTATTCAAATAAGGTCACTAATGAAGATGAAGGCGGAGACTTTGCGGGCCAAAAATATGCGATGATTTGGCGCTTTGGTGACTTTTATGCCGCTCGTTACACAAAGGGGTAATGTTGAATCCAACTAATAACCATAGGGTACGTTGAAAACAACTAACCCTATGTTGTTTTCAACGTACTGGTACGCTGATTTCGGCTATCCCGTACGTTGTTTTCTGCACTTTATATATAGAATACTTAATACAATAGTTCAGAAATAAAAAACATAAAGTAAAACTAACCGGCCAGCACAGCCTGCTGAAGCAGGTGGTTAGCTGGCTGGTTAATCTTTTTAAATAAAAAGTTGGAAAGGGGGGTAAGGATTACGAAAACTATTAAGCCCCAAGTGGATCCTGTTTCTTTAATCAGCTCAACCCCGAGCGTATAAGATCCGGAAGATTGTGTACGCATTCCATCTGACTTTTAAGTTTCAAAAAACGGCGCGTGTGAAGCGTCGGCTTTTCTCTGTAGTACTTTTTCCGATGTGGCTTGAAATAGCTGTCCAGCGCCAGCTTATATTTTGCGGTAGCATCCAAAAACGCGTTTAGCGACCGGGTATTTTTTGACATTGCCTGACGCTGATACAGTGCGCCAATTAGTGCTTTGCGAGAAACAAACCGCCCACCGCCATCCAGCAGATCACGGCAACGATCCCCGGTAACTGGACAGATCATATACCAGAATATACCCTTACCGAGGTTGCTTTTTACCGGCTCCAGATCCACTACCTGGGAGCGCACCTGGCCATCATAATGATATTCTAGGTTTAAGCATCCCCCCGTATCATCACCGTCGAGGAGTATCGTAACGTTAATGCTGGCATAGACCTTTCCAAAGCGGCTCCAGGTTAACGTTCTTGGCTGAGGTACACCACTCATCCATCCATACCTTTTAAAGTCGCTGAGCGAGAATTTTAGCTGATCCTCGAAAATGATTGGATGAATAGATCTACGTGGCATAAGCTGTAATGCAAGGAGGGGTGTCAGAGAAATTAACCTAAAACTCTAAGGAAAATGAGGTTTCGGGGGTTTGTTCAATGCTCATAACGCTTTTTTTCGTCCTTTGCCGGCATGCTCCCCCAAATATATTCATCTAAGTAGCCTCAAAAGTTTCAGGTTTTTTCAGGTTTTGAGCAGGAAACAGCCTTAAAATTGTCAGAAATACACCCTTTCTTACTCACTAACACTGCATGGTATTTCCCTTTGGCGCGCCCATAATGAGATTTAGAGCGCCTCTACTTTGATGTTTTTTATAAGAGCAAGTTCATCACCATAGTTTCTAAAGCCTACTCTACCAGTCGAGTTCATTTTAGTAATATCTCCCATAAAGACCATATCATCACCAATAAAGAGTCTTACTTCTTTTCCCCTTACCTCAACTTTATAAGGCAGCCACGTATTCTTTATTATTTTGCCGTGTATTTCGTTTAAACCGGTATTACCTGTCCAAATCGCTTCCTTAATATTTGCTCTCAACACATCCGCATTTTTAGGCTCGAAGTGGAGCGGCTTTATCTCATCTAGTCCAATTTGAAGCATAAAACCATCTTCTGGCGATTTTGCTCTTACAACAACACCAAGGCAGTGTCTTATTATATAGGCCTCAAAAGAAAATGAATAGTTCTCCCAGTCATCACCTATACGTGTCAACCCAGGAAATTCTGATCCTGTCACTTTAAGCTCGCCATTTATCACTGTCCACGAATTCACATTTTCCCAATTATCAGATAAAGGCCGGGATAGTTTGCCTTCAAAAAGTTTTTTCGGTTTGTTTCTATTGGTGATTCTATTCCGTATAAAACGATACAAATACCAGCCTGTAATGAGTATTGATATAGCTAATAATACGAATAAAGTAATTTCGAACGGGTGGTCCAACAAGTATAAATTCTTCTTGAAGTAATAAACGGCGAGCGTAACTAAAAACACTATAAGGGCCTGGATTCCTGTTGCTATCACCTTACTCCAAACAGGATCTTTCCAAATCCCAAGCCACCACGACCAGAGGTTTTTCATGCGTATAAGACTAATGAAGTTTGTATTTGCGTTGTCGTCGTGGGTCCTGGCTTCGAAGCATTTCCGCTAGTGCAGATGTATTATGATCTTTAATACGCCACGAAAGCCTGTTGAGCTGTTGAACATCTGCCCTCTATCGACAGTTGCAACTCAATCTATGGAACTCTTTATTCTCACACGTATATAATTGACCGGTGAAAAGTCTTCTATTGGTTTCAAAGGCGGCTCCTTGCACCATTCAGTAGCAACCTTTGAAGCAGAAAAATCGGCCCCGGCCGGAGCTTTTGCGCGCCGATGGGTGCCGATCTAAATAGTTAGTTGGTGTAACTACCGGCCGGCAGCGGCTCGGCCTGGTGCGGGCCAGAGCGGAGCAATGACCGGTTGTTGTTTTTGCCGGGCTTGCCATAGGTCATATTGCTGTTGTAGATCGAGCCATTGTTCCGGCGTCGAGGTCGGGAAGGCTTGGGCCAATGTAAGGGCCATTTGCGGACTGATACCCGCGTGACCATTTATAATTTGCGAAAGCGTCTTCCTGCTGACCCCTAGAGACTCAGCGGCCTGCGTGACAGACAGGCCTACGCCATCCAGGTACAAGTCTTTCAGAATTGCGCCTGGATGGGAAGGATTGTGCATAATGCTCATTTTGAATTTTTGGTTTAGTCAACATACGCAGTTCGTTTGCGCGTCCTGATCGCCATTAGTGGTAATCTTCATAGTTGACATCGTACGCTTCCAGTTTCTTTTTGTCAAAGCGGAAGGTAATACGATAATTGCCGGTCACACTGACCGCGTATTCTCCTTTTCTATCCCCTTTTAACGGGTGAAAGTTGGACCCGGGAAAATTCATCCCTCTTGGATCCCTGGCTACGTTGAGCAGTGAAAGAATATTCTTAATTCTTGGAATCTGCTTGGCGGGTAGTCCAGATTCGATGCCTTCTTCAAAGAGTTGCTTCAACCCTTTGTGTTTGAACGATGAGATCATCTGTCAGTTTGAAAAAGTAAATTCATCATAGCTCCCGTTCTTGTCGTTTGTTATATTGGATATAAGTTACTGTTACCTGTTACGTAACAGGTAGCAAAATTACGCAATAGAAATCGAAAAAAACTTATGATTAAGAATTATTTTTTGATTGATTGCCTGGCGGCTCGGCGGGGAATACTTTTAATTCTTTCCGGATTGGGTTCTACTTCAAAAAGAACCCAATCCTTTTAACGTGTT
This sequence comes from Larkinella bovis, assembly GCF_042655385.1. NCBI lineage: Bacteria > Pseudomonadati > Bacteroidota > Cytophagia > Cytophagales > Spirosomataceae > Larkinella > Larkinella bovis. The sequence goes on from NZ_JBHSMA010000004.1 coordinate 363,474, forward strand.
TTAACAACACTTTTAACTCTTTTAGACAAAAAATAAGCGTAGTATTTTACTGATAATCTGTCACTTATAAAGACCTGTTTAGCATTTAGGTCCGTAGTTTTAGCATTTAGGTCCGTAGTGACTCGCATTTAGGTCCGTAAAAATGGCCGTTTTTTAGCATTTAGGTCCGTAGTGACTCGCATTTAGGTCCTTAGGTAAATATGGCCTTTTACCAATCTGGATTAATCCCAAAAGTATACTTAGGCATATTGTTAGCCCCAAGGGTAACCTTATGGCCTAATAGCAAACCGATATCCGTTGCGATTTTTATTGCTCTTTCAACAACTTTCTGTGTGTATGAGAAGGTGCGGGTTGGGTCTCTCATGTAGTTCTCTGCCACCTTCCAGAAAAGGTTTTCTGCATAGATTTCTGGATTATACCCGAATTTTGTGACACCTGATGCTGCGTTAGCCTTAGCGTGAGCCAGGTAGCGGATCAGCCTGAATGTTGACTCCGGTATCTTATGCGATCCACCGTTCGCCATTACGATACGGCTTAATAGGTCTTCGGGCAGGGAGATGTATTTCGATTCGATCTGATCTCTAAAAACAGGGTTTAGGCGTATAATTACTTCAGTTGTCTGATTGATAATAACACCTTCGGAGCTAAGCTTGGTATTTTTGTGGTTGTAAACATTCAGTAGTGGCTCGAAGCCCTCTATCTCGCTGATATTTCTTGTGTTATCAGTGTTGCGTTGTTCTCTTTTATATCTGATAAGGGCCCTTTTTTCTGGATTATTTGCCAGTTCGAGGAGCATATCTAGAACAATCCGCATATCCCTGCCACCAATGTTTGAATTAGGTCGGTACTCTTTAGCAATCTCGTAAAGGGTTAGAACTAGCGTTGCGGTCTTCCTGGGCTCTCCTTGTAAGTCAGGATCTTTGCTGAACCTTAAATCTTTGCCAGTGTTGTTTTCTGGGACTACCGCATTAGGGTCCGCATTCCCGGTATAATAGTCATCAGATAATTTATCGAGATTCTGACTCTTTTGGTGCAGCAGTTTAGAAAGGCAGATCAATAGCTTTTCTTCGCCGGGGGTGAGCTTGATGCCATCCCCCCTTTCATTAATCCAGTCAGTAGAAACCCCTTTTGTGGCAGCAATTTGCCTTTGTGTAAGCGGTTTTAGTTCACTAAAGAGCGATGTCTGGTTAGACAAGGCCTGCGCTTTTTTGGCCGCCCTGGGCCGATTATCTTTAAGCGCCTGTTCGGCTAGGGTTGCTGCCATTTTGAAGTTGCCGGTTTTTACTCGACCCTGCGGCTTAGCCGAAGGCAACATGAATTCGCTCTTTTCAGGTACTATTGGCTGAGCCTTGACCTTGCGATTAGTCCGATCCTGCTTACTCATTCTGCTACACTTTATCGGAGGTTAAACTTAAACTCTGGGCATAATCTTCGTAGTACTCTCTGTCATACTCAATGCTATTTGCGTCGGGATAAATAGCAAACCGATCGTTTCGCGCCACCGCATCAGGTGTTCGACGTCCGTATTTCGGCAAAAAGGACTGTTCAGCACTGAATTCTTCAGCGACCTCGTTAAGGCGATCTACGTAGGCTTTTGGCTGATAGCCGGTTTTGCTCATAAATTCACCAATCGCCCTCATAATTGCCTTTCCTGTACGAATTAGCCGTTCTGCATGAACTCGCCATTGTGCTATAACAGGCTCCAGGGTATTATTCGGGGTGTCGGTCAGGAATTGAATTTTCTGATCGCTCACCTTAAGCTCGGCAAAATGATATTGTTCTTCCTGAAGGATATAATCAAGCATTTTCTTCTTTTTGCCCTCCTCCAGCTCCGACACCATCACATTAAAAAAGTCCTGAGTTTGTTGATAGGATTCCCACAGCATTGCATATCCGGTTATGTAGGCCATATCTTCCCGAAGTGCATACCGAAATTGCTCGAGCGAAGTCAAGGCCAATAATAGCTGCCGATCCCACTCTATGTACTGATTGAAGATGTTCTTCTCTCTTTTGGTCGATATGGAGGCATCGATAGCGGCCAGCTCCTCCTCTGTTAATAAGGGCACCTGCGCCGTTTGAATTGAAGCATGATGCTCAAAAAAGGGCATTATTCGATCCTTGATTGATTGCTTTGGCTTCGGCCTGGGCAAGACCACAGATTCGCCACTTTTTTTCTTTGTTGTCATTCTAGAAGACACTTGTTTTAAAATCCATAATCATCATCTACCTTCTCACTAGTGCCCATGGTTAAAATATGTCCATTGACATGCGGGGTTGATTGATCGTGAAAAGCCCTGTTTTTTATAACACCAGTATTGCCATCAAACAGAAGGAGCTCACCTTTTCCAACCCCCGTAGTGCGACCGCCCCGAAATTTAGTGACTTCTACATACAGATCACCATACTGAGCCAGCGCTGCCACATCCTCCAGCTCCTTCTCGGTACCCAGTGCTTTCTTGTGTAGATTCCAGAATCCAACAATGCAGTTGGCGATCTTTTCGATATCAGAGGCATCGGCGATCAGGGTATTATGCATCCGGAAAGGGTTCGTTACCTGCCGGTTGTATTGAGCACAGATAATAACGGGGAGCCCTGTATCAATGGCAGCATTTTTAAGATCCAGACAAACCTGTTTCAACTCCTCGGCGCGTGGGCCATTTTTAAACTTCTCTTTTCGTAGGAGCTGCATGTAGTCGATAAAGATCCCGCCGGCGTTCCCGTGCTTGGCCAGGTAGCGGATCGAATCAGCCAGTGCTCCGGATTCAAACTCAGTATACCGAATAGCCAGGCGCCCAGTATTGATATAGTCTTTGAAAAAGTGATCCTTATATTGAAGGAACAGATCCCGGCTCTCCCGTTCGATGTATTTTAGTTTGTCCTCGCCCTCTTCCCGGTAGTATGACCGGATGCTCTCCCGGTTATTGTTGCTGATTTTTTTTCCAATAAAGGTGCTAAGGGTGGTGATTGTCACACTGTCGGCATCCTCCTCATAGCTAAACAAATAAAAAGACTTCGCAGGGTCCGCCTTAGCGACTTTGAGTAGACTATTGATCAGAAAGGTCGTCTTACCGTGATTCGTGGGAGCACAAATCAGACTGACCGCTCCGGCCGGAAACTGGAGCTCCTCCCCATCGATGATATAGCCGGTCTTTAAATTGTTGGGCTTTACTTTCAGCCTGGCTCCAAATTCACTTTCTGCCGTCGGGATGACCAGCTCAGAAAATTCAACCTGCAAATTCTTGGCTCTGATCTCCTGAACACCTTTAGCCAGTGCCTCAATCGTGCCCTGTACATCTCCAGTGGCCTGCTTATTTTTGATGCGCCCTAATAAATCTGTTATCGCCTGGGTTTGCTCCAGTTGCAGTTTATTAAAATGCAACTGGTCGGTTTTTTCCTTTAGTGCCTCATGGCTAATGCCCAAATCCTGGAGCCCCGGCTCTTTCTCAACTACCTTTAAAAACAGATCTCTTTCGATGGGATCTGTCACCAGGCGAGAAAGCTCGGCAATTTCCTCCAGCATCGAATCAATTTCTTTCGGAGTCAGGTCCCGGCCTCCATTCGCTTCCTGTATGTCACCATATTTAGCCACGATCAGGTAAAAGCGGTAAACATATCCCGGGGTAGCCTGATCGATGATCTGTTGAAGGCGCTGGGGGCCACTCGACCGTAGCACATCGTCCGGGTCGTTACCCTCAGGAAGAATAGCAACGAATGGTTTTACATCCGGATATTTTAGCAGCAGGTCCAAGGCTTTTAGGGTTCCCGTACGTCCAGCCGAGTCGTTATCCAGCATCAGCGTGATTCGTTTGGCTTTCCCCTGGATGGCGATTTCAATCTGAGCCTGAGAGAGAAGGGACCCGCCGATGGCCGCTACATTTTCAATTCCAACCGCCGAACAATGTAAAGCGTCGAGGACACCTTCGACGATAACCAGATCTTTGTTCTGACGGATCGGCTTGAGATTAAATAAAATATTGTTTCTGTCTAGACCTTGGGAATACATGTATTTAGGCTCTTCGCCCGTGGTGGAGCGAAAGACCATGCCGCGGGCTCGGCCAACCGAATCCCGGTAGGGGAAGGAAAGAAAGTGTGTACGGCCCAGCGTCTTGTTATTGGCGAACAGATTCAGGATTTCACTTTCCGTATATCCCCTTTCACGTAAAAAAGCTTCGATGCTTTCTTTCGGCGGTACCAACCCAGCTTCCATTTTGGGATGGTCTTTATCCGAGTAGCTCTTGGCTCTGCGTAAAAAGTATTCCGTATTATAACCGCGCTTATCGACTAGATAGGTTATGATGAGCTGCGCCCGGGTTGACTTGTTGTGCGGATTTCCTGAATTATGAAGGCAATCAATGAAGAATTCGTTCAGATCTTCCCATAGCTGAACCTTTCGACGAAATGCAGCCTGGCGCTGCGCGTCCTCCTCGTTGAGAGCCGGGCCGTTCAGAGAAACGCCGGCCAGCTGCGCCATCAGCCGGAAAGCTTCTCCATCGCTGAGACTGTCACGGTCTCGTAGGTAATCCCAAATGGATTTACTGCCCTTGGTAAAATCACAAAGGCGGTTAGGGATGTCAGCCAAGACGGCGACCTTTCCATCTTTACCTTCCGACCCGTCTATTTTGACTCCAGTCGTAGACTGCCATCCTTTGTTAAATCGAACAAAGCCAAACTCCGGCAATGCTCTGTCCATGACCTCAAACAGGGCAGGGTAAATCTCCTGCTCGGCTATTTCCGTTGCTGATCGGTTGCTCATGAGTTGAAAAAGTAAAATGTCCGCTAAGAAATCTGAAAATTTGCGCTAAATGAGTTAGTAAAAATTCGCAACTTATTGAAAATCAGCGCTTTTGCTAATGTTTTTAGCTCGATTTACCATTTCGTCGCCTATAATTTCTTACAGAATCGGACATTAAATCGCGTAGGGCGTTAGAGACGTTCATTCCCCGCTCGGCACACATGGCGGAAAAGTCTTCTTTAAGTTTAACAGAAAGCTTTATTAACAAGGTGGTTTGGTCGCTATCGGACTTAATCTTATCCATCTGATTTTCTTCGTTTTATTACCGGCCGGTAAGGTAGAGACAATCTTTCTAAATTAAAAGAAAAACACCAAAAAAAGTATATACAATGTATATACTAGCACCTAAAAAAGCGTATATACTTTTTATATACACCTCTATTACAAGGCTTAAACGCTCCTTTATGTCCTGATGCCTCTCCCCTTCTGATTTTATGTTGTTGGAGGTAAAATCTTGTAAGAATATGTCAATGGCATTTTACAAACGTCCGTTTGTAAAATGCCATAAAGCCCTATCTTTGCCCATCAGGTCGGAAAAACACCGGCTGTTGACGGATAGATTTTATCGATGAAGTACGTTTGCTATTACCGCGTCTCGACCAAAGCTCAGGGCCGCTCGGGCCTGGGGCTCGGCGATCAGCAAACCATTGTGGGCCGCTACCTGCGGAACACCGATGAGATCATTGCCGAGCTGACCGAAGTGGAATCGGGCAAAAAGAGCGACCGGCCCAAACTCGTCGAAGCCATCCGCATCTGTCAGCAGCAGGGCGCCAAACTGTTAATTGCCAAGCTCGACCGGCTCAGCCGCAACGTGGCCTTTGTCATGACGCTGCGGGATTCGGGCGTCGACTTTGTCGCCTGCGATCTGCCCGACGCCAACACGCTGACGGTGGGTATGATGGTGACCTTTGCCCAGTATGAAGCTGAGCGTACATCCGAGCGTACCCGAGCTGCGTTGTCCCAAAAAAAAGCCCAGGGCTTTAAACTAGGTAAGCCCGAAAACCTGACATTACAAGCCATTCAGAAGGGTGAAGCAGTCCGGGTAACGAATGCGCGAACCAATAAAGCCAATATACAGGCTACGGAGCTAGCCGCACTCTACCGCAGTAAAGGAATGACCTATGGCCAGATAGCAGATAAGCTCAACCAAACCCATTATCAGACCCGGAGAAACAAGCAGTTTGACGGAAAAGCCGTTTATCGGCTGCTTCAACGGATAGCGACTTAAACCTTTACGACCGATCAAGAACCGGTTACCTTGAAAAATAGTTTTATTGGCGTTATATTAGACTGGTATGAAGCTGGTGTATCGATTGAAGGCTGGGGAATTGGACAAATGGGGTGAGGAAATTCGATCCAAGCTTGCCCCGGACGACTCGTTGACGATTACTATATCCATTGGTAAAGAATCAAATGTGGCTGAAATTCCTGTACAGGCCGGTTCAATTGATGCAGCAGCCGAGATAATGCAAATGATCAATTTAGGAGTTTGGCTACAAGCAATAAACCATGACACATATCATCACCATTGAAACCAAAAATGCTTCTCATTTTGAGCAGATTAAAAAGCTGGCTCAACAGTTAGGTGTATCTGCCATCGAAAAGCACGAAGAGGAAAAGCCCATCAACCAGGCGGCTCAGCAATTCTTGGACCTACAGAAAAAGTATCCCCCTCGAAAGGTATCTAAAGACATCAATATCAATGCCATTATTGACGAAGTAAACCGATAGCAAGTAGTGAAGTATTTTGATACCGATGTCATTATCAATGCTGTCGTCGAGCAAGATATAGTAAAACACCAGGAAGCTAAAGAATTAGTTTTCAACGCGCTGAATGATAATACATTTATCATTTCTACCTTGGTGATCCAAGAAACAGGTTATGCATTAGCTCGGATTGGTTTACCGGTTGAGGAAATTGAAAGAAACTTGGCTTTTTTCAGTTCGCTCAATGTCTGTTTGGTTGAACATGCTGCTTTGAATAGAGGGATTGAGCTAGCTAGTCTTGTTGGTTTTAAAAATATGAATGATTGTATCCATACAGCCGTTGCCGAAAGCATTAATTGCGAGCAGCTTTTTACCTACAACCAGTCAGATTTCAAGCGTATACAAAAGAATACCAGTTTAACTATTAGCATTCTTTAAAAATTGAATCAGGTTGAACAAGCCTTTAAGGATGTTAAATAGACTTCTTTGGACTTATATCGTTTCGATATCCTGCGTTGTGAAAACGTTAGAATGCTAAAATCAAGATGCAATAGATTTCACCGCGTCATGCCAACCTCACTTTTCGATTTGCAGTATCTTTGAACTACTGCCTCATCACCACGCTAATCCGATTATGCTATGGGAGTCGCTGACGAAATCTGGCAAGCCTTCATTACTGCTCATCCCGAAGTCGCTCAAGGCCGATTAACACTCGAGCAGGTCAACCAAAAAATGGCCGCTTTTATGCAGGCCCGCAACCAGCAGCCGCTTCCGGATTTCGAAGGCCTCTCCCCTCAGCAGATGCATTCGTTACTGGGCGACCCTTGGGGAAATAACTCACCCCTGTGTTTCCCGCCTGAGATGAATGATTCACTGCTGGATCGGATTCCTTTTTTTATCTTGATGGAAGTTCTCTATCAGCACCTACTGGTGCAGCCCATCAAACTGACCCCCAAGGGCAACCTGCCCCTGGCGCTGTGTCGAGAGCTCTATGAACGCAAGCTCCTCGTACAGGAGGATATCGAAGAAGGCATTACCAAAAAGATCTCGGAAGACAATGTGGCCTTTCTGCAGGCGCTGAAAGTCTGCCTGATGCTGAGCCCCTACGTGAAAAAACGACAAAATGCACTCACGTTGACCAAAGCGGGCGGGCAGGCTTTGGCCAAACAGCGAAGCGTGCTCTTTAAGCAGATGCTCCAGGACTATACCCACCGTTTTAACTGGGCGTATCTGGATCAGGCCCAAACTCCGGCGGGGCAGTTCGGCTGGGCCTATTCGCTGTACCTGGTCCACCGCTACGGCAGCCAGTGGCAAAGCACGGATTTTTATGCCACTAAAGTCTTAAAGGCCTTCCCCCACTTGCGAGAACCGATTCCCTCGGCTCGCCTGGCGGGTTCCTGGTTGGAATTTGAGCGGGTGTACCGCTGGCGCTTTGTCGAGCAGTTTGCCCAGTGGTTTGGGCTGGTCGAACTCCAACAGCAGTCCCGGCGGGTTTATAATCCCGATCCGCTGCTGATGAGAAAGACCCCGCTCCTGGATGACCTCTTGCGCTTTACTTTGTAAACCAGAATGCCTGCGAAAGGGCTTCCATCTTCCCCTAATTGATAAAATCTTGGAAATGGGAAGGAAGATCCCAACCAGCTAAAAACGGATCATTCAAATGAAAGATGATCCTGGTACGGGCTTCTCAGGAAGGTTACAAACGGGGAACGTCCTTTTATCATTTGCAGTAACAAACACCTCTACTTTGGTAAGGTCCACCGACATAAACCGATCGATTAAGTGACTGTTGTGAGCACAGCTGCTCTTGGGCCTGCACGGTGAAACTAATGCACATTAACTGCCGAACATTACGCTGAAATGGGGCGGCCAGGAAGCGGCCACCGAATAACCATTGGGGGCAATCTGCAAACCAAGCTATGGCATGCCAACGTTTACAGGTGAACAAGGGGAAAAACAAAATGCCTTTATTCTGCAAGCGTTCTGGAAAGGAGGGTATATCTTTCACCGTATCCGCAAACTAAACATTTTTGGATTTCCGGACTTAGTATACTAAACGGCGCTTCTGTACATACCCTGGTCATGATCCCTGAACAACAACCAACCGGCCGGGCCCTTCAAGCCAACCGCCACCTGCGAGAACGGAATGCACAGCTGGTCCTTGAAACCAAGACCCGGTATCTGGTAGCGAGTAAGCACCTAGGAGAACAAAGTGGCCTATCACTGGCCGGGGCAGGTTTAGAACCACAAGCGGCATTGAAGCTCCGGCAACCCCAAGAAGTTGAGGAGTTGAAACAGCAGAACCGCCAGAATCGGCTGGCCCTGCAACAACGTCACCTGCAGGAACAGGCTGATTGTACCCCGCCAACCGCCGGTAGGGGGCGAGCGAGCCAGCAACAATAGCCTTAACGTTGGGAATACGAAGGTATACCCCTTCAGGGGTGGTGACCGATCGGCAGGGCACGTTGGCCGGGCGTGGGTCTGCTCCTGGATTGGGGCCCGTCAACCACCGTCTCTTTGACGGATCCGGACCCAATAAGTCCGGCTAATTTTTGTGGTATCTCTAGAAGTGTACTGATTTATAAGCGTACTGTTTCTAAGGGGACAACCGCCGTTGGTTTTATTGGCCGGGCTTTCTAGGAACCCGGTTTTTCCTGGGGCAAATGAGCAAACAAAAACGGCCTGGCCAGTAGCCAGGTCATTTCGAATACCCACCGTATCAGGCACTACGTTCACTCAATAGCATACCCCTGGATAAGGAGGCAATGGGACGGGAAGGTTCATGACGCCCCAACGGAAATGGCAGGATTCAAGAGTTTATGACACAACCCACGTGGCGTCGACCCGCCCGGACGCACGAGCTGCCATTGTAGAAGAACCGTCCGTCTAATAAGGCTCTTAGACAGTATTCCAAACCATTGAATTGGACAATCAGCAAGCTCAATCGCTTTAAAAGAATGCCCCCAAAGCCCTTCCGGGTCAACTCAGGGTAATCGTTCGGTAAGCAACAGAGGTAGTGGTATCCAAGAAAATGTCCTTCGTGTACGTAGTCGTCCCTTCGGTGACCACTACCTGATAAATCCCGTCCGGCAACGCTGCGATATTAAACCGAATCCGTGCGTTAGAAGTAATGGGCTTACGGACTAAGACCTTGCCATCTTTATCAATGAGTCGAATCAATGAGTTTTTTCCTTCGGCATTCCGGACCGTCACCTCAAATCGGCTATTTTTCAGGGGCAAAACGGTTGTTTGCATCCGCTCGTCACTGTAGGGCATACTCAGGGTGCCATCCTGGGCAAAGCTGGCTGAGGAGATAAGGCCTAATAAGGTAAGCAGCAAAGAGGTGTTTAGCGTTTTCATCGTATTTAGTGTTTACTAAGGTTGGTTTCTGTTTGCCGGTGGCGATGTGCTCCCGACTTTCGATACAAAGCAACTCCAATCCAGGGGATTAAAAAAATGCAATCGACCAGTTGGGCGCAAACACCTATAGAGACCCCACTTTCACCTAACAGTCTCAGTATTAGATTCCTTTAAGCAACCTACCGGTCTTCATCGATTAAAAGGGGGAGTTTAAAGTCGTTGAGCGTCCGCTCATCGACCCACAGGCTTTTTAATCTTGGACAATGGGTAAGATCAACCCAGAAGCAAATCCGGTTTGTTCATCGCCTCACGTAACGCTGAAATAAACCCTTTCCTGACCATGCACCCCACGGACGATAAATTTTAAACCGTTAAGTAGGGTCATCCGGCAGAGGGACTCTTGATTCAACCCGCAAACGTGGTTGCGATTTATATTTATTGGTGTACTGAACTACTTTCATCCTTTATTCGTAGTAAGGATAGATCCCTCTAATTGCACGCTGAGGTAAGACCATTGGATCACCAGCGTGCCATTTGCAAGAGGAGCCCCCAGTTAATCCGATCCCGCCCTATTCGGCGGACCTGCTTGACTTTACGTAAGGAGAAAGCAATCCCGGTAAACGGCCCTTCATCACCCCTGGCCGACTCTTCATTCTTCCTTTATCGTTTTTCATCGTACCTTTTTTCATCAAGCTTATGAAAGCTCCTCTTACGCTATTGGCTGTTGGGCTGCTGAGTTCCGGCCTGGCCCAGAGCCAGATCGCCACCCCCTCCTCCACGAGTCACAGTCCGTCCTTCTCTACCGACTCCTTAAAAAGCCGCCCGGTAGCTCTTATGCCCACGACGGATCAAACGAACGTTACGACCCCGCTGGCCCGCGTAATTCAGGTTCAGGATTATTCTGCTAATCAAAGTAGCACGGCTATGACGCTGGCCCCTGGGAAGGACCAGGCCACGACTACTCCGACGACCCGGCCAGGGCAGAAACGAGATTACAAAAACGTTGCTTTGGGCGTCTATGCCGGCTTGAACACCTCCCGCTTTGCCGGAGAGAATGGCAATGGTGACGCGTTGGCGGGCCGTTTAGGCTACCAGGCAGGCGTGTTGGTACGAGCCGGTGGCCGGCTTTATGGGCAACTCGGAGTCGAGTACCTGGCGTCCAGTTCCAATTTCTACCGCTTCGCTGACGGAACAACCGTCAGCGCCCTTCAGGATCAGATCAACATTCAATATGTACAAATTCCCGTCTATGTTGGTTATAAGCTGGTGCAATCCTACCGGGGCATTTCCGCCGTTCGGTTGCAGGCGGGTCTGGAATATGCCAATCGGATCAGTGCCAATAGCCGTTCTTTTCACCTCGAACAGTCCCAGATTAAGAGTGGCACCTTCAACGGTCTGGCGCAGTTAGGCTTCGACATCGGTCCGGTGCTGATCGATCTGACGTATCACCATGGCTTTGATACTACCATCCAGGTGGTTAATGAAAGTGGATTTGCCGGCTCGCAACGCAGAGTACTGAGTGCCAGCCTGGGCTGGAAGTTTTAATTCGACAGGGTAGTCTCACCGGGTAGGTGGTCTTCGCTGGCAGCCTGGTGAGTCTTCTGTCCCTGAAACTCAGCCTGGAAAAGTAAACCGCTGATAGCATCAGTCAGGATCCTTGTTCAGGTAGCCCCTCACGCTGAATGATCCTGCCCCTGTCCACTTTTAATCGTAACGCTCTTTTTACGTAACTGTTACCCCATAAACGATGGAAACGATCCTATTAGTCCTGCTGGTTATGGTGCTGGCCACCTTCCTGGCGGGTATCAAAATTGTACGCCCGACGCATCGGGGATTAATCGAACGGTTGGGCAAATACCACACATTCGCCAATCCGGGCTTTCACTGGATAATCCCCTTTATCGATCAAATGTATAAAGTCAATACGACCGAGCAAATGGTGGATGCCCAGCCCCAGGAAATCATTACCAATGACAATCTGAATGCCCGGGTGGATGCTCAGGTCTATTTCCGAGTCATTGAAACCGAGGCCAGTGTAAAGAGCTCCCTGTACAACGTCAATGATTACAAAATACAAATTGTCAACCTGGCCCGCAGTACGCTGAGAAATATCATCGGGACCCTCACCTTGCGTTCGGCCAACAGCGAACGGGGTAAAATGAACGCGGAATTGCATACGACGCTAAAAAACGAAACGGCAAACTGGGGGATCATTATTATACGCACCGAATTAAAGGAAATCGATCCGCCCAAAGATGTTCAGGAGACCATGAACAAGGTGGTGAAAGCGGAAAACGAAAAAATTGCGGCGATTGATTATGCAACGGCGGCAGAAACGGTAGCCGATGGCGTAAAACGGGCGAAGATTAAGGAGGCAGAAGGGTATAAACGAGCCAAAGTCCTGCATGCAGAAGGCGAAGCCGAAGCCATTAAGCTGGTCAATGTGGCCGCCGACGAATACTTTACCGGGAACGCCCAGTTGCTCAGGAAGCTGGAGGCCCTGGAGAATGCTTTAAGCTCCAATACCAAGATTGTCATTCCCAGTGGCTCGGAGTTGATTAATGTAATCGGAGAAATGGCTGGCGTGCTGCCGGTGCCTGTCAAGACGGAGACGACCGAAGCGCGCAAGCAGGATCGAGTACCCAGTCCGGTCTACTAAACCGGTAATCTTCAACTCAAATAGGGTTAAAGGATTGGGCTCACCGTGGCAATCAGGCGGTCAAATCCGCTGCCAGAATCGTCAAGGCATCCGAGCGGAAAGCCCAGAGAGGTAACGAAGGCTCCGGAAGGCAGCCTCAGCCTACCTCGGGGTTGAAACTTTTCAGGTGGTCGACCCCGGTTGTGTGGGAGGACTACACCAGCACTCTGGGATAGTAGTGGCAGGAGTTTCTGTATTGCCTGACCCACAGGCTATAGAGAAATCTTTCTGTATGAAGTTGTTTTCAGGTATTCAACATTATGAACCGCTTTGTTGTGGTTTAAGATAAACAATTCACCCCTGAGCCTTTCTGCCGACGGCGGTCTTTGAAGTTGCCGGCTTAACGACTCGTAACCATCCAGCTGCCATGAACCATCAATCCGCATTGCCAATCGCCGAGTATACGCTTGCTTATCAAGCTTTACGGGATACGACCTGGCTGCTCAATCCGGCGGACCCCACCAATGGGGTAAACGGACTCATTAAAAAAGGGGAAACGATCTGGTTCCATCGGGATCATGTGGGCAGCGGACCGTCCTGGACCCAGGTTTGTCTGCGGGATCGGAGCCTTCCTTATGTCCATCTGGTGGACTTTGAGAAAATCATCGTCGAATCATCAGAAGGGCTCTGACATGCAGGCCCGGCGTTCTACACTCCTAAACGATGATCGGTATGACTCATGAAAACCCAAAAAAGACCCCAGGTGGTCAGCAAGTTCTCGCCAATCGCCACTTGAAAGAATGGAAGGCGCAGGTAGCGTTTGAAACCAAGTCGCGCTACACGTTGGCGAACCAGCATCAACACGAACGAACTCGCTTATCGATGGAAGGTAGCGGTTCTGAGCAACTTGCCGAACTGAAGGCTCAGCAAATGCGGCAGCTTCAATTCAGGAAGCTTCAGAATAATCAAACCCGTCAAGCTCTTCAAACCCGTCACCTGAAGGAAAAGGCCGAATTCAACCCAGACATAGGCATGAATGGAGCGACTGCTTCCAGGGGATCAAGTTCTCACTAGTTCGTAGGTTTGAATCAGTAGCCCCCCAAAAAGACTCCCCTGAGCGGGTAGGGTGTGATTAGATAGTTCTTGAACTGCCTACCGTTTGTTGATTGCGAATACAAGTTTAATGGGCGCAAAATGTTCCTTTGAGGCAAGTCCTCCAAAGCTGGGCCTATTCGTCCAGCCTGGAAAGGGAAGCCGTATAAGCGGCTTAGTCTATTAGTCGGTACGGCTGGCGCGAACCGCTCTGCGTCATGTTCACGCCAGCTAACAGGCCATGCAATGATCCTGACAGCCTCTACCTGGATCCCGGTAATGTCTCAGGGATTCCGTTGTGGGGAATTCTCCTGACGATTCCACTCATCAGGGTTACGACTGGGTTGGAAACCCGGGCCTGCCAGAAGTTGCCTAGGCATCGAAAGAAGAAGGCAATTAAAGCCGCCGGCCTGGCACCTTACTTGAAAATAAAGTGTTTACAAGTAGCTACCTCTTCAACGGCTCTCCTTACTCTTCCCTCGTGGGCCGTTCATCCGCTTAGCACTCGGTTAGGAGAACAACTTTATTTACCGAGTACGTTTCCTGTTGCATAAGCTTTGCCTTCACCAGTCGATTTTCACTCATTATTCACTTGCACCATGATCTTACTGCCTTTTAAAAGCCATCTTCCCATTCCGTACCTGGCGGCTGGAATCAATAGTTACTTACAAAAAGTCTTCCGGCCCATGATTGACCAGCAGTGTCGGATCCTTCGACCATTCGGACCCGGCCGGGGCAACTGGCCTCATTTCCTGGCAGCCATTCCCCTGAGGGAGCCGGATCGGTCAGACCGGCCCGCGTTTTTATCCCAATGGCCATCTGATCCACTTAACTCTTTTCATCATGAAGCTTAACTTTAATCAAATCGATATTCCTTTTCAGGTGGGTCAGGATGTATTCATCCATCAACCGCTTCATTACTGGGGAGAAAACCGCCAACTAACGGTACCTCATTTTTCGGGAGTGATTCAATCGATTGAAGTCTGTTTTAACCCTAAATCCCGGTTTCTTAAAACAGAAAGTCAGGCATTTACGCTGCTGATCGATCTGATCAAGTATGAGATTCTGCCGCATAGCCACTTCAATCCGTTTGGCCAGGTTCAGATTTTTGATTTTGTGGAGTCTTCGAAACTTTTCCAGTCGGAAGCCGCCTTGCTTGAATCTACCCGAACAGAATCTTCCCCTTATTATCCCTATTATGCCTCCAAAGCGGTGCCTGTTTAAGTAAAGGAGAAGAAAAGGTTCCGAATGCTTTATCACTAAAATTATCACCATGCTGATCCACGTACGATTTTTTGTTTACGAGGACTCGGGTCGTCATACGGCCCACCATTTACAGGCTGATACCAATGTGAATTCATTGGCTGGCTTCAACTACGGGGTACCCTTAATTCTTGCGGAACAAACACAGGAAACTAAGCCAAAGTCATATGTGATCGCCGATCTTCCTTTTCGAAAAGACCGGAGCGATTTGCTGACTGATACCGTGCCGGTCTATGATATTTATTTAGCCCATGAAGAACAGTGGAAAGAATTTAAACCAGCCTATTCTCAACTGACGGACCCTTGGTACGGCCCCTCTTTGTAATGACCTGATAGAACGGGATAATGCGTTAACATGAACCGAATTTTGATGAGAAAGCTATTAGAATGGGCCGCTAAAGAGTTAACCACTCGGCATCGCCTTCGGAAAAATCAGGTATTGGGCCAGATGAATCACGCCGGGCCGGATTCAGTAGAATTCACCTTTCTGGACATGGACCACCCTGAGCAGGGGGCCGTAGAACTTCTGCAGATTCAGGTTAGTAGAATCCCCCAACGCCCCAATGATCGCTCACCGGTTATTTCCTGTCAGGTTTCTACACTGATGGAAGTCGCCCCCAGATCGGATAAGGGAAAGGATCATACGAAGGTATTGCGATTTGATTCAACTCAGGATGTCATTCACTGGCTTGAAAACAATACTGTTAGCTAACCGCTTACGAAAAGACCAAAAAGAACTAACTCAGTATTAATCATGATCCACAAACAGCGCCTACAAGTAGCCGTACGGCCAATTCCGGCGGACAAAATGCCTTATATTGTTCGTGGTAAAGCTTATACAGTTTTGCATCTGACCAGCGAGCAGGCCGCCAAACGATTTGATTTAATCCCCCAGTTTCAACGAATACCTTTAGGATCAGAACCCGACCACGTATGACTATTATCTCTGATTATCTATTTATCCAAACCAAAGATGGGTTGGTCTGCCGGGTGCCAGTGCAACTCCCGGGGGTAGAGACTCCTCTTCAGGCTGATGAAAATACCGCTGCAATTATAGTTGCCGGTTTGAATGTATCTCAGTGGGTCGGCAAAACGTTGCATGTTACCATTGTAAAGGCATTCATATCGTTAGTAGGCTGGCAGACTAATCATGATTTTCAGGGCTATCACAGAATTGTTAGAAATAAGGCGGTTTCCGGAAGTGGCATTGCTTAGAACGGTAAAAAGCCATCCGGTATTTTACACCTTAAGCGGTCAAACAGAGGGAGTAAATTTGCGTTTGAATCAATCCTGCTGTTCCTGACATCCATCTAATAGCGAAGTGTGGGCGTTTACTTTAGGGCAGAGATTCTACCCAACTTCTACTCTTTATTTGTTCTATCGTAAGGCTGGTAGATCACCACTTCGCCTGTGAGTAATTTTAAAATTGTATGGTCATAAATTATGGAAGATTACTTCAATGACATAGATCAGGCTTATCATCCAGCGGATTTGGAGAAGTTGAGAGACATTCGGGAAAAACTGGTAAACCTTAGAAGGCTTAAAAAGAAATTCGGTCCGGAAAGAGTTGAAATAGAGACAATTGACTCTCCGGTTCATCAAACTATGGGTGTGGTTTTTCAAAAAGGCTTGGAAGTCCTAATAAAGTCAACTAACGGCCAACTAGAAGTCTACCTTTTAAAACCATTGAATGATGAGGTTCACCAAGCTTTTACGCAGTCAGTTTTAATCAGTATATCCGATTAATTGCTTATCTCCACGTAAAAGATGAAATGGATTAGAGTAGGCCTATATACCTAAAATGATGCTTATGCTCCCATACTGGGCAACTAATACCCCGTGTTTCCAGTTGATCCCCTGCGTTGCCATACTCTTAATCAGGGAACTAAACCCTGTGAGCCCTATTCAGGCCTTTTAATGGTCATTGGCATGATTTTGTCACTAGTACCCACAAACCCCTTTAGCCACCTTGGAATAAAAAAGTAAATGCGAATCACCAAGGGCCGACAAACGGTTGTGCGCATAACAACGCAAGCGAATGACTTCCTCTTGCCAGTCTTTCAAAACAAACCGTCTGCCTCCGCACCCAATCCATACCACGATAAAGGGGATGATCTAGCCACTACATCCAAGAACGGATAAGGCTGAGCTAGCGCTGAAAAACCGTAAAGACCTTCTGTTTGGTACTCAACGATATGAAAAGAAGCCCTGGTCAATTATGATCAGGGTTTTGTTTTACCCTCCGCTCAGCCTGTCTTACTGCCACTACTGATGAATTTACCTCTCAATCTCACCACCTGCGTAGTTGTAACCTCCCAAGAAGAATGATTGAAATAGCGCCGTTCTCAAAAGGCATTTCATCTTTTTTACCCCCGGACGTATGAATAATCAAATTTCTTTAAACTGGAAGATGCCGATTTTGGTATGCCCTACCAGCCACCAAACCGGCGTGATTCGCAAAGGTGAAACCATCTGGTGCCACACCGAGCTTTTGGACAGTGGTCCTCTTGGCAACCCGCCCAATTGGCAGATGGCTGAGTAGCTTTTGTGCATCCTCACTTCGTTAGCGAAGCTGAAATCTTGAGACGAACGGACTTGTCCATTTTACCCTTTATCGGCCGGGTGAGTTAAAGACCTGCCTCATAGCCTTCCAGTGTCCGAATATCGGTACTGGGTTCAAGAGCGGGTTTTTCCTGCGATTGCAGCTGACTGACTAGGGTTGCAAAGCTGTCGTTACCAATGTCAAGGTCTACCATGGGTTTTATTAGGCCCGTTCGTAAATTAAAAATCCATCCGTGCAAGCAAAGCGATTGGCCACGTTGCCAGGCCGCCCGAATCAGGGGGGTACGAATCAGGTTGTGGACCTGTTCGCGAACATTCAGTTCCACTAACCGGTCCAGTTTCGTTTGCTCGTTGGGCATGCGGTCTAGTTCCTCTTTGTACGTATCGCGGACATTCTTAATATTTTGTAGCCAATGAGCGATCAGACCCATGGGCTGATGGTCCAGGGCGGCTTTGATGCCGCCACATTCATAATGACCGCAGACAATAATATCCTTGACCTTCAGGACATCGACGGCATACTGCACCACACTTAACACATTAAGATCAGATACCACCACCAGGTTAGCGATGTTACGATGGACAAACAGCTCGCCTGGCTGGGTGCCGATCAACTCATTGGCATCCACCCGGCTATCAGAACAACCGATCCACAGGGCGGTTGGCTGCTGACCTGTCGAAAGCGCTTCAAAGTAGGTCTCATCCAACTCCAGTTTATCCTGCACCCAGGCTTTATTATTCAACAGAAATTTCTCGTAGTCAAGCACCGTGTTTTTGATTTAGCAAGTATGGGAGCGAATGGATCGATTAGCTGGAACCTGTTTTTCGTACACATTGGCTTTTCGTTCGCCGGGTAGTGGCTCGAGCCATTCCCCGTAATTATTTTCCAGAAAGTAGGGTAACGGTGGCGTTCCACAAAGGTCAATCTTTACTTCCCCACGGGTTGATAAGCTTCTACTTCCTGAATCAACCGACCGATGTGATGTTGCAGATAGATCCGTTGATCGTCTATAAAAAAGGCCAGTTCATTGCTGTAATCAGTGGTAAAAAAACAACCATTGGCAAAATAGCCGTTGCCCTGATCAAAGTAACGGTTCAACCGGTTATGCTGGAGTTGAGTAGGTAAATCATCACGCAGTGCGGGAAGAGACGAGCGCATCCAGACGATCAAGGAGGTGATATCCTGTATCTTCCCGTGCACACCTACCGTATCGAAGAATTCTACTTGCTGGCCCCGCTGCCGGGCCTGAATCAGCAACGCGTCAACCGCTATGATTAATTCGGCAAAAGGAATGTGCCAGGAAGCGTCCTGGGCCGAATCCCGCTTGAAGGTGGGTGATTCCATCAGTTCATGAGCCCGTTTCAGGCAGTGGTTCAATGGATCAATGGATGGTAGGGTAGTCATACGAGTGGGATAAATGAGTGGAAAAGCCTTTGCGATAGGCAGATGAAAAAGAAATTACCAAACGCCCAGCGTAAAACCAGAGAAATGCCAGTAGACCGGTTTGGGTCTTACTGTGCCATAGCGTTATCTTCAGGTAAGAAACAACTAGAGGTCCGGTCGGCCAGAATCCGATAGATCGTGTCAATGGATAACGGCGTTAGGAGGAAATTGATTCAAAATCAGGGTGTTATTAATTACAGCCTCCTGCTTTCGATCAAAACGGGTACTAAAATATCTTAGGTCGGTTTGTTCAGGTCCAGGTTTAGCTTAAGCGCACCAGGCTACCTTTATACGTCAAGGATGTTTCACTTAAACCGCTAGTCCCACTTACCGGTGCAGCACCCGACGGTTGGGTGCTGCAGGCCAAGGGAATATGACTTTCAGTGGCTAACATACCTGAGGTAGGATCTAAGCCAATCCAGCCCGCACCGGGGATAAACACCTCCGCCCAGGCGTGCAAGGCCAATGAATCCACCGGGGATGTACTCGGCATTTGAGAAAGTGATTGATCATCGGCTAGCTGGACCAGGTAACCCGAAACAAAACGGGCGGCCAAACCCAGGTGCCGAAGCAGTTGCACCAGCAGCCAGGCCGAATCCCGGCAGGATCCCACCGCCCGCTGTAGGGTTTCTTCCGCTGACTGGACGCCCGGCGCCAGCCGTTCGCTGTAGGCAATGTCCTGATAAAGTTGTTGATTCAGATCTATTAGAAAGTCGACCGTTCCTCTCCCGCTCCGATTGACCTGCCTTAGCCACTGCGTCAGCAAAGGCCCCGGTTCCGTCAGCTCCAGGTAAGCCGCCAGGTCTTTTGTCAGCTGGGCATCATACGCAAAGGGAAAGCCCAGGGCTTCCGGATCCAGCAGAAAGTCAAAGGGGTTCACCGGCTGGAACTGGGCAATCAGATGAACCTGGATGGTCATTTTTTGCAAAGCATCCGCAAAATCGATGCGTGCCACAAAATTCCCAAAGGCGTCTTGCTGCCAGTGGATCGCATGGTTTTCGGGCTGAACCGTAAGGGTATACGATTCAAGGGTGAGACGGCTATGCGCCGCCGGCCGCAGCCGAATCAGCTGGGGGGACAGAAAAACCCGCCGGTCGTAGGTGTACTGGGTCCAGTGGTTAAGAGCAACACGCATAATGAAACGAAGGGGCTTAGGGAAACTTAGACTTTTTCAAACACCAACCGGTAATGATCCATGATTTCGCGCTGAAAACAGACCCGGTTGGGGCTCCGGCGAAAAACGGCCATCAAATCCTGAAAAGGCTGGTTGGTCAGCAACCGCGGTAGCAGCGACAGATACAGGGCGTACTTTTTTAAGTTGAAAGCCCGAAACCGTTTCCGCCATTGACCGATGGTTTCGATGTAATCCAACCGCCCGCTGGCCTGGGCCGAAGACAGCGTTACGCCCCGGCCCAGCGCCCCGCGTTCTTTGGCGTAGCGTAGAAACGGTCCCCAGCCGCAGCCCATGTCGAGCAGTCTGGAGCCTTTGCCAATGTGTAAGCTGTCGGCGATAAAGCGGTGCTTCTGCTGCTGGGCCTGCTCCAGCGTTAGCTTGAAATTACCGTTGTACATCGCCCCGCTATAGTCGCCGGTTTGCCCCATGCTGAGCCGAAATAGTCGATCGATGGTGGAGTAGGTAAACGCCAGATCCTGTTGATTTGCCATGGTGTTTGTGAAGCAAGTCCTGGCTTAGGCAGCCAGGGTGGTGGACGGGCGACCTAATAGTTTCAGCAGCCGGTAGTGAGAGCGAAGCGCCGAGAAGAAGCTGGGATTTTCCAGGTAGGGAAGATCAAAGTCCTGCGCCGTTTGCCGGATAATGGCCGTCAGGGCCGGATAGTGAATGTGGCAGATTTTAGGAAACAGGTGGTGTTCAATCTGACGGTTTAGACCGCCACAGAAAAAGGCGGCTATGGCCGAACGGGGGGCAAAGTTGGCCGTCGTGCGCAGCTGGTGAACCGCCCAGGCTTCCTGAATTCCCACACCTTCGGTGGGGACCGGAAACGCCGTACCCTCCACCACGTGGGCTAACTGAAAAACCAGCCCGATGATCAAGCCTTCCACTACGTGCATCACTACAAAACCAATCGCCAGTTGCCCAAGCGTGATGTCCAGAAGCCAGTAGGGCAGCACCAGAAAAAAGAAATAATAAGCGGCTTTGCTCGCAAACAGCATGATGTACTGCTGACGGGGATGCACTGAATTGTCATACTGCCCAATTTGGGCCTTGAAAAACTTGAGATAGTCCTTGCGAAACACCCAGGAAAGGGAAGCCAGGCCGTAGAGCGGAAAAGCATAGTAGTGCTGAAAACGCTGCCAGGGCCGCAGGGGCTCATCGGTATCGACCCGGATCAGGCCCGGCGCAATTTCGATGTCCTCATCGTGGCCCGGAATGTTCGTATACGTATGGTGCACCACGTTGTGGGTGATTTTCCAGACGTAGGGGTTGGCCCCCAGCAGATAAAACGTGTCGCCCAGCAGGCGGTTAATCCAGCCCTTCGATGAAAAAGCACCGTGCAGGGCATCATGCGAAATGTTGAAGCCGATAAAAGCGGCAAAAGCGCCTAATCCTACGCATAGCGCCAACATGGCCCAGGGGCCAAATTGGTTTGACAGTAGCAGGCCATAGAGCGTCAGATAGCCCCCTAAAAAAAAGAGTGCTTTGGTCCACATGGCGCCATTGGCGTGGGTGGAAAGGTCCTTTTCTTTGAAATAGGCGTCGACCCGCTGACGGACCGTGGCAAAGAAGGGGGATCGGGTTGTGTTGATGAATTTGAGTGGCATAAAGAACAAAAGAATGTCAGGTAAAGAGTTGGCCAACCTGTGGCAGTTGGCGCAGCATGGGTAAAGCCAAAAGGCCATTTGGGGTCAGTGAATAATCGACCCGGGAGGGCAGTTCGGCGTAGACGTTTCGACGGAGTACGCCCAAGGCTACGAGTGCTTTCAGCTCGCCGGCCAGCATTTTCTCACTGATAGCGGGTAGTTGCTGCCGGAGTTGGCCGAAGCGAAACGTATGTTCACCAAGAAGTAGAATCAGGTACAATCGCCATTTGCCCGATACGACGGCCAGGACTTTGCGGATGTGGGTATATTCCACCTCAAGCGGTAAGTTGTTTCGGTTCTTTTGGGGCATCGTAGTTGATTTTAGACCATGAACCGATTTAATCAGGTCACCCACCGGGCCCCAGGTAAAACCAGAAAAGGGAAGTGATACGTAGAAAACTTACAGGTGTTGTAAGGAAACGGACTGTTAAGGCTAAACCGTCGTCGGGCGGCTGTCGCCGACGATTTTACAACTGCTGAAGTGAGGAAAGTAACCGGTGAAGCCTCGGTAGAGACGCTCTAAAAGGCCTTATAAACTTACAACGTTGTAAGTAACCAACTAAGTTCACGGGCTGTAAAATTTAGCAGTATGGGCTGATCAACGTGTGCCATGATTATTGGAACGGCCAAAGCCTACCACTCCTAGGAGTCTTTAGGCCGCTGCCGGTGATCTCGGAGGGGTTCGAAAGAAAGCACAGTAATTTCAAGCCGCCTTGCCGGGACAGCGTTTACAACACGAGCTTTTCTTTGGATGCTTTCTTAGTACCGGGACCGCCGGACGGTCTATTTAGTAAAGAAGTCCAATTTGACTTCATTGGTGTAGGGCGGTTTCAGGGTAATCCAACCGTCCTAATTTTGGGGAAGCTTACCCCAAGGAGTGATATTCTCAGGCAACTGGCTGAAGCGGTTTATTCCCTTTTCCAACAGTTCTGTCTTGTTTGACCAAAATTTATAACTTTCTGAACCTACTGTTCTATATAGCTTTTTATTTACTTTTTCTTAAAAACAACGGGCCAAAAAGTAGGGCCACAGAATTTATTGCGATTAACTTGTTGGGACTAACTTGTTGAGCCTATCTGTTCACGTTTTATAAGTAGCATTAAATCATTTTAAAAATACCAATTTTTAATTCTGTGATAGTTATTAAGCTAGAATCAAACCTGGTTTCAATTGGAGCCGCTCTTTAAATTCTTCTGGAATGGATGGCCAGTGCTCAGTTAATAAATCAACTAGTTGCCGACCATTGACAGTTCCTATTCGTGGATAACCAGATTCTGTTGCTATGTCGAGAGCGGCTGCTTGAAAATCGGCCGTGGTGACAAATGCCCCTTGTGCTCCAGCTGGTATGTTGGCTCGAAGTGCTTTTACTTCTTTAGCACTTATTCGTGCGTTAATTTGGTAGCGTTTAACCTGAACGATCAGTTGAATTTTTGCCATGTTAGCTATATTAAGCTGACCTCGTACATCAACTCCACCATCGTGAGGCTGACCCGTGTGCTGAGCCTCAAAGCCAACAGCTGTCAATAGATGCATTATAAGCAGTTCAAATTCCGTAGCATCAAGTTCTAATAGCCGTTTTAAAACCACTTCTGTGTGATTGTGGCTTTGCTGGATGACGATTGGGGAAGCAAGTTCAGGTCGCTTTATAGTCTCGAAGAATTCAGTATCATTACTGATCTGAAAAACTGTTAAGCTGGATCCGAGTGTATTTTGCATTGGAATCGACAATGATCCACGACGTATTACATTTGATGACCAGCTAATCTTCTTTCTTTGTGTGAAAGGACAACCGTCAGCATCTGTTCCGAGGAAATAGGGATTTTCTTGCACCTGACCATAATGTAATATATTGGTGTCAGCTGCCGGAGTGATTACGTAATCATTAGGCTTAATGTCAAAAAGAAAACGGGCTATTTGGCCAACGTGTTGGCCAATTACAAGATTACTAGTTATCAAAGGATTAGCATCTCGGTAAAGTTGTTTGATTGCTTCTCGGTCATGGATACGCGCAAGATCTTGACCATCAAGCCAACCTACCGCAGCATAATGGCCATTCAGAAACCGGCTTGTATACTGACCGTACATAGCGCGGATGCAATAAACACTTGGCATAAGCTGTTCTATTCAACTAAAAAAATGAATAAATGAGACTATTTATGGAAGGTTAGCTATGATAAGCTTGCTGATTATCAGTTCATTTTTAGGCCTTTTTTAATTGTATACCATAGTCAAAGAGGGATCCTACAATTCTCGAATTGTATTGCTCACATCTGCTAGGGTATAAGCGCCTTTTACTTCTTTGGTCTCGAACACCATAAAATATCGGTAATTATTACCGGCCTTACTTGCCCAAAAATTTCCTAATCTGACCTTTTCTGCTGAGTCAGGTCCTTCCAAATAATCGCCTTTAGTCTCTAATAATATGATTTTGCCACGTTTAGTAACGACAATAAAATCAGGATAATGGTTGATGAAGCCATTGATGACAAAGCCCCGCCCACGTTCTAAGTTGCGCGTCCAAAAAGCCACACTCTCTAAATTGGCAATAGCATCGATTACCTTTTCTTCAAACGAGTTAACCTTGCCTTCACGGACATACAACGATTTGATCAGGTCTTTACCCGTTTCCGTAGGAGCAATGGTACTTGGAAAGGTAAAAGACGGACGAAGGAATAATTTATCTTTATCGAGCCATAAACCGAACATTTTTTCAGCGTGCGCTGTGGTAAGAACTTCGATCTTCTGTTTGATGCGTTGGCTATAGTTGTACTCCTGAGCAATTAAGTCCTGAAACTGTTCTTCAGTTAAATCTTCGAGTACCTGCCGAATATACCACTCGACATCCTTATCTGATATTGGCTTAAAATTTCCCAGCCGTTTTAAAATTTGGCGTGTCATGGTCTTGATCTGCCCATCACGAGTCTGATTGGGAAGAATATTGCCTAATAGTGCATCTTTAATATCCCCATCGATATGACTGAATCTAGGAGTATACTCGTTTTTGTTGCCTTCTTCTAAATCTACCTTGTACAGTTCCGAATCGACACTGCCAAAATCAATGTTTCGGTCCGCTTTTCGTAGGTTAAAATCGGATAATAAGGCTTCTTTTTTCAACAGAACTTCTTCATCACCAAAAATGCCGGTTGAAACACGTTGGTAAAACTGCGGCAATTGGATTGCCTTGGCCTGGTCCTGGAACTGATCTTTGAATTTGTACTGATTGACCAGATCTGCCAGTAAAGGAGATG
This sequence comes from Larkinella bovis, assembly GCF_042655385.1. NCBI lineage: Bacteria > Pseudomonadati > Bacteroidota > Cytophagia > Cytophagales > Spirosomataceae > Larkinella > Larkinella bovis. The sequence continues at coordinate 388,400 of NZ_JBHSMA010000004.1, forward strand.
TTTCTTCTTCCATTTTTTTCACGCGCTCGTCAAATTGAACGGATTCATCCAGGGCTTTCTGTACAATATCGGAAATATCTGTACCCGTCGATGATCCGTTGTCTTCGGGCAAGCCGCTAAGGGGAACTGTGCCGACATACTGGATTGCTGCGGCATCAAGCTCGTCATTGTTGGAAGAATTGGCCGTATTCTGTACGGGAGTAAAAAGTAATTCGAGTGGATCACCAACGGAATTGACCACCGGCTCGTTGTCTGGGGCTTCAATGGCCCGATAATCTTTTGCACTGAAACCGGCTTTATTCAATCCATTGACAATGTTTTGTAACGTTTCCCGGAATTTCGAGGAAGCGGTTAACACATAGCTTAGATTCAGTAAGGGTGATTTATGGCGTCTAACGTGCGGCTGGCGCAGTACCCGACCCAAAATCTGCTCCACATCGACTGCCGATGAGCGGTCAGCCAAAGAGGCCAGGATATAGGCAAACGGACAGTCCCAGCCTTCTTTCAACGCATTGACGGTGATAATGTATCGAACGGGGCAATCAGTAGACATAAGATTAATACCCTTCAATTCGTCAATAGTAGCCGTCTTGATCTTAATCTGATCGCCGGGAATACCCGCGTCAACAAGTGTTTTCTTAATTTTTTCAAAGGTTTGATTGTCTTCTCCGGTTTTGGGTTGGGCTTGAAACAGCACGATGGGCCGGATGTACTTACCTCCGGTTTTACGCTCCTCATTAGCCAGCAGTTCAAGTCGTCGTTGTAAGCTTAAAGCGGAGTTGATAACCTCTATACGTTCTTTTTTCTGGTTGTAAACGATTACCGGCAGCTTCACCATGTTTTCTTTCTTCAGCTCCAGTGCGTCCACAAAACTGATGATGTTGCTGTTTTTGCGAGGAGTTGCTGTCAGGTCCAGGATAAAAGCCGGATTGAGGTTGCGCAGCATCTCGACACTGAGTTCGCTTTCAGCATTATGGCTTTCGTCGACGACTAGAACAGGGGATAGGCTCCGGATAACATTGATGACCGCCGTTTCGTCGGTCCCTTCCAGAATATGCGTGGTGGCATTGTTGCGTTCTGTATTGAAGGAGGCAAAGCTGATGTTGTTACCGTTTTCCTGGAACAGTTTCCGATCTTCTTTATTTTTGGCCCGAAGAGAATCAAAACTCATCACAATGATGCTCAATTGCCCCTGTATGGCTGTTGCGTTGAAACTCGCTCCGCTGATTAGGGCCTGTTTGTCGTAGATTTCGACGCGGTTTTGAAAATGCGAATTGATTTTCTGTCGGTACGGATGATCAGGGTTGCGCAGGTTCTGGATGGTTTGTTGTAAAATGGGGTTTGAAGGAACCAACCAGACGACAACATTGGCTGGCTGTCCGGATGGGCCGTTGGATTCAACCTTTTCGAAAATCGTTCGGAGGGCGTTGCAGGCAATAAAGGTCTTTCCACCGGCTGTCGGGACTTTAATGCAGATGTGGGGTACCGGATGGCCTGCCGCATCCTGCACATTGTTCTTGTAGGGTTCGACAATGGTACCGGGAAAAGGCCGATAACCCTTGTTCAGCCAAAAATCATAGAAAGAATCACGCACCCGGCCATTGGTACGTTGCAATTGATCGAGAAACAGGCCCAAGTCGTTTATAACGCCCTGTTGATACGGTTTTAGCTCCATAGCATTTACAGCCGGGTGATGTCGCGGGGAATTTTCTTGAAAATGATGTGCTTTTGTTGCAGATAGTCGTCACGGATGTATTACATTAAGTGTGTCAGGTTCATAAATTGAGTTTAAGCCGATCGCCAAAGATAATTGACAGTTGGGCTAACGTTTGATTCCAGTTGTGTACCGGCTTGTTCCATTTACTGGTGATATTTTCCTGTACTAAGAACAGCAGTTTCATCAGCGCTTCATCGGATTGGAAGGCGCCTTTTGATTTGGTAACCGCTCGTAATTGGCGATGGAAGCCTTCAATGATGTTCGTCGTATACATGATCCGGCGGATGTCTTTATTATACTGAAAATAGTTCGACAAACGGGGCCAGTTCCGACGCCAGGATTCAATGACTTTGGGATAGCGCAGGCCCCAGTTACTTTCAAGTTGATCCAAATACCGTTCCGCTCCTTCTTTGGTAGCCGCTTTGTAAACCAGTTGCAGGTCTTTCATAAACGGTTTGACATCTTTATGGGAAAGGTATTTCTGTGAATTACGGATTTGGTGGACAATACAGAGCTGGACTTCAGTATGTGGAAAGATCGTTTCAATCGCTTCGGCAAAGCCCTGAAGGTTGTCGATGCAGGCAATAAACACATCTTCCACACCCCGGTTCTGGAGGTCTGTCAATACCTGCAACCAGAACTTAGCTCCTTCATTTTCACCGACATATAGGCCTAATAGCTCTTTATAGCCTTCCTGGTTGAGGCCAATAATGCAGTAAATGGCCCGTGTAACAACCCGGCCTTCATGACGTACCTTGTAGTGAATAGCGTCCAACCAGACAAAGGGATAAACTCGTTCCAGTGGCCGGTTACGCCATTCCTGAATCAAAGGCAGAATTTTATCCGTCACCCGGCTGATGGTAGCCGTTGATGCCTCCAAGCCGTACATATCCATCAGATGGTCTCGAATGTCACTGTAGGAGGCTCCTCGAGCATAGAGGGCGATGATTTGTCGATCTAAATCAACGCCTAAGGTACGCTGACGTTTGGCAACCATCTCGGGCTCAAAGCTACCATTGCGGTCGCGTGGAGTAGCCAGTTCGACTGTGCCCAGGGAAGTCTTGAGGTCTTTCTTCCCCTTTCCATTCTTGCGGTTAGGCGTTTGGTCTTCCTGTAGATGAGCTTCCAGTTCGCCTTCCAGACTCTGTTCCAGAAACTCTTTCAAGAGTGGGGTTAAGACGCCATCCCGGCCCAGAAGGCTGTCACCGGCCTTCAATCGGGCTGCGGCATTCTTCTTGAATGCTTCAAAATCAAAGGTTTGCTTGTCCATAAGTTGTTAGATGTAAGGTAGTCATTTCCTTTCATCTGACACACTTTATGTAATACTCTCTACTGGTGGTAATATCCGGAACGCTATCATACCAGGTTTCATCCCGGTTATATTCATATTCTGCAGAAATAACACCTGTGAACTTTTGTTTTTTTAATTCCCGGATAACGCCAGCGATATTGGCAGCACCAGTACCCCAGTGGACATCGTGAGCCTGCTTATTGCCTTTTTCGTTTAGATCTTTCATATGTGCAGCAACAAGGTGTCCATCAAGCTTTTTCAGACAGTCGACCGGGTCAAGACCCGAGCGTAACCAGTGACCAATATCGGCGCAGGCACCCATCCGTTTGCTCTGCCCGTTCAATGCCTTCAATACACTGTCCGGACTCCAGTAATGGGAGGGTCTTGCATGGTTATGAATCGCAACGTTGATTTTATAGTCATCACATAATTTCGAGACAAGTGGCAAATCTTTGGCATCAGGTTCCGCTGTAAACGTTTCGATTCCCATCGCTTTCCCAAAATCAAACAATTGCCGCCAGTCGGCTTCGGTATGCGGAGTAACAACCCCGTAGGCGACGAACTTCACTCCTTTTTCCCGGAGCATCTGAAGGATTTTGTCGCGGGTGGCTTTATCCATGTGGTAATCGGTTTTACCAGCTAAGCCTCCCCCAATTTCCTGCCCCGTAAATCCTTCTACGTAGCTTAGTCCACAGGCTTTAATTTTATCAATCGATTCAAAAAAAGTGAATCGCCGGAAGGTAGACGTTTGGACGGCCAGCTTCCAGCCCAGTTTTGATTCCGGGTAAGGCACATTACGGGTAGCGTCTGGGGTCAGATCCCGGACCTTTGCGGCCACGAAGAGGGTGCCCAGGATCAGAAAGCTGGTTACTATTTTTCCGGTTTTCATAGATATCGATTTGGGTTTATGGAATTCAAGTTCTCTTTTAGTGGCGTATTAGACGGTTTTTAAGGTTGGAACCGCCTGTTCTTTCACTTTTCCCTCCCGGAACAGCAGCAGGAATAAAATCAGGACAATACCCGCAATGGCCGATGGAATCATCCAGATGGTCGTCCAATCATGCGAGCCGTTCGGTCGTTTCCAGGCATCGATGATCACCCCCGAAATCAGCGAACCGATCATCATGCCTATGCCATAAGTAGCGAGTGTAATTAAGCCCTGGGCCGAACTCCGGAACCGGATATCGGCCTGTTTATCCGTATAAATCTGTCCAATGACGAAGAAAAAATCAAAGCAAATACCGTGGAGAACAATACCGGCAATCAACATCCAGTAGTTGGCATATACATCCCCGTAAGCAAAAAAAATGTAGCGAAGGAACCAGGCCAGCATGCCCAGTGCCAGCATTTTTTTTACGCCCAGCCGCACAAAGAAAAACGGCATCAACACCATAAACAGCAATTCGGAAATCTGGCCCAGCGATTGTTTTCCCGCAGCCGATTGCATGCCAATTTCGTTCAGAAATGGGTTCGTAAAACTGTAATAAAACGAAAGGGGGATGCACAAGGCAATGGAGGCCAGAAAGAAAACCAGGTACGACCGGTTTTTCAATAGTCGGATGGCATCCAGCCCCAGAATTTGTCCCAGACCTCCTTTTTCGCCCTTTTTCAGCGGTGGTGTTTTCGGTAGGATGAAGCTCAATAAACCAACCGCCCCAGAGGCAACAGCAGCCATTTTAAAGGTTAGGTTTAATTGGCCGCTCTGTTCCCAACCCAGCCAGCCGATGGTGACCCCGGCAACAACCCAGCCAAAGGTTCCAAAAACCCGAATCGGAGGAAATTCTTTGTCTGGATTTTTCAATTGCCGGAAACAGATCGAATTGGCCAGGGCCAGAGTGGGCATGTAAAGAATCATATAAAGGAGGATGCAAAGGTAAAAGCCCTGGAAAGCAGTTGCTTCGGAGGCCCTCCAGAGTAAAACCGCACCGGCCAGGTGTAAAACCCCCAGCACATATTGCGCCGAGAAATAGCGGTCCGCGATGAGTCCAATCACAAAAGGGGGAATAATTGCGCCGATGGATTGGGTCAGAAAAGCTACACCCACTTCGGTACCGCTGGTTTTTAAATTGTGAATTAAAAAAGTACCCAGCGTAACGAACCATGCCCCTTTTATAAAGAACTGAAGGAACATCATTACGCATAATTTAAGTCGGTTCAGGAAAGTCATGGCCTGGTTTTAATGGACTGTGGCTGCACAACCGCCAATCCGTACATGTGAAATCCATTATTTTTCGGGTAAAGCAAAAGCGACGTAGGTGTCACCGGACTTATTACCGACCTTACCCCCACCGCACGCAATGACCACATACTGTCGCCCGTTTACCTGATAGGTAGCCGGGGTGGCAAAGCCCGCAGCCGGCAGTGGGGCTTCCCACAGAACAATGCCGGTTTTCTTATCAAAGGCCCGGATTTTTTCGTCTTTGGTGGCCGCAATGAAAACCAGTCCACCTTTGGTAACCAGCGGCCCTCCGTAGTTTTCCGTTCCGGTAATAGGAATGCCTTTTTGGGTCAATTCCGGGTATTCGCCCAACGGAACCTTCCAGATCAGTTTGCCACTTTTCAGATCAACGGCGTTGAGTGTTCCCCAGGGTGGTTTGATGCCTGGGTAGCCGTCTTTATCCAGAAAGCGATTTAAGCCGGTGCTGGTATAGGGAACTTCAGCCGGTATACTTCCGGCGGTTCCATCCGTATTCTTGGCATCTCGTTCATTCCTTACGGGTTTAAGGGCAGATGACATCACGGCTTCTTTTTCCGGCAGTTTGAGCAGGAAAGTCAGCAAGGCTCGTTTTTCACCTTCCGGGATCTGATTAAAGGCCGGCATCATATTACGCCCATTTTCAATGAGTTGCCGAACCTGCATCTCATTGTATTTCTTGTTCAGGCCCAGCAGGGAGGGAAACGACGCATTTCCTTTCAATTCCGGACCGTGACAAGCTATGCAATACCGACTGTAAACCGTTCGTCCAATCCCCGCCAACGACTGATCCCCAGCATCCGATTTGGGAACATCGATCATCACCTGCGACCAGGGCAACTCACTGCTATTGACATACAAAATCTGGGATTCCAGGTCTACCGCAGCACCACCCCATTCGCCCCCACCGTCAAACCCCGGGAAGATCCAGCTACCCTCCTTGCTGGGCGGAGAAAATTTTGCCCGGTGTTTGATCTGGTTATACTTCTCGAGCAAATAAGCATGTGTTTCCGGCGTCAGATCACTGACATCTTCGGGCTCGAATTTTTGCCGGGCAAAGGGCTCCGGAAGCGTCGGTATGGGTTGGGTAGGCCAGGGTTTTTCACCGGGAAGTCCCTGGGTCGGAACCGGTATTTCCGGTATGGGGAACAATGGTTTTCCCGTAGTTCGGTCGAGCAGAAAGATGTAGCCGTGTTTGGTAATCTGGGCCACCGCATCAATGTTTTTTCCATGATGTGTAACGGTGAGCAGATTGGGGTTAGCGGGTAGATCCCGATCCCATAAATCATGGTGGACAACCTGATAATGCCACAAGTATTTCCCGCTGGCCGCATCCAGCGCCAGCAGGCAATTCCCGAATAGATTGGATCCTTTCCGATGCCCCCCGTAATATTCCGTGCTGGGGGATGCGGTCGGAATATAAACGATGCCGCGTTTTTCATCCAGCGCCATGCCCGCCCAGCTATTGACTTTGCCAAACTTTTTCCAAGCGGTTTTATCTTCCCAGGTATCATACCCGAATTCGCCCGGATGCGGAATGGTGTGGAAAATCCATTTTCGTTTTCCTGACCGAACATCATACGCCCGGATGTGGCCCGGTGCTTCACTAACCCGGGTGCCAGTTATTAACAAATCCTGGTAAATAACTCCGGGGGTAGTCCCCGCTAAAAAGCTGTTTTCCAGATTTTCACGATCCAGGTTTTCTTTCAAATTGATATAGCCATTGGTGCCAAAACTGCGGATCAGTTGACCATTAGCAGCATTGACGGCGTACAGTTTGGCACCGGAGCTATAGAAAATTCGTTGATCCGTTCCTTTTTCATCCTGCCAGTACATAACGCCCCGACTCACCTTGTAAAAATTCTTCGGATTTTCGTTGGGCTCTTCCGTAGCCGGGTCAAACACCCACTTGGGCGTTCCGGTAGCAGCCTGTAAGGCGACCAGTTTTGAACGGGGGCTCACGCCATAGAAAACTCCGTTGATGACAATCGGATTGCATTGGTTCTGGCTGCGGTTATTAGGGTCTTTGTCCGCTGAACTATACGTCCAGGCAACCTGTAAAGCCGCCACGTTGTCAACGGTAATTTGCTCATTGGACGAATACCGGGTGCCGTCTTTGCTCCCCGCGTACGCCGTCCAGGATTGATACGTATTCACTGAAGAATTCCGGCATGAACAAGTCCAGAGTACCATCATGGGAATCACCTTCCACCATCCTTTTTTCATACTATTTACCAATAATTTCCCCGGCAGGGCCTGAATAAATGCAGTGTTCAAGTCCTGTTACCTGTCAGAAATCCGTTTTGCGAGGGATTAATAACCCGGGTTCTGTTTTAGCGTCGGTTTTCCGTTTTCGTAACTATTGTCGATGACTTCCTGCGGAATGGGCAAGATCATATCAGGAACCCGGGTATAAACCGCCCCTTTCAGGAACGTTCGGGTTTGGGATTCGGCCGCGATGTAGGCATTGAATTCCTCCACATCAGCCCCAAACCGGATGACATCAAAAAAGCGGTGGCCTTCCAATCCCAGTTCCAGTGTTCGTTCGTACAGGATCGCTTTGAGGGCCGCTTCTTTGCCCGCAAAAGCGGGATGACCGGCGGGATACAGCCCGATTTTATAATTGGCGGCCGGACCGGTATTGGTCGCATTCTGCACCCAGTTCGCCGGGTTGGACGAATTCTGGACCATCCGGTTCCGAATCTGATTGACGTAGGTTCTGGCTTTTTCCAGACTGCCCACACGGGCTTCCAGCTCGGCGGCCAGCAACAGTACATCAGCAAATCGGATTATATTGACATTCAGGGCATTGAAAGCCGTTCCCGCCATTTGATAAATGCCGTCTTCGGACTTTCGAATGTGGAATTTCTTCTGGATATACGGCCCTGATTCAACCGGCGTGTAGACCCAGTTTGCGCCGGGGTTAACACCGTAATCGAGGAACGGAATGCCCCGGCGGCCCAGGCTCCAGTCGAGTCGTGGATCTACAGGAGCGGTTTCCGGCACAAACGGATCAGACGACTTTAATCCATCGTCATTTTTGATCCCCTTCGGGTTGGTCGCGTACATGTCCAGATAGGGTAATCCTTTTTCATCCACCCGGAAATGATCAGCAAACCACTGCGAAGGCGTGTAAAAGCCTGATCCGCGTCCCATGCCGGGGGCTTCGGGGTTTTTTCCTGAAGCTCCCCGGATCTCCATGTTGCCGTTCGTGGTACTGTTGGTTCCATCGTTGGCAGAGTGCTGCACCGCAAAAACCGACTCGACCCCATTCTCCTTGGTGGCATCGAAATTGTCGTGATAATTTGCTTCCAGCGCGTATTTCTGTCCTTTGGTCGTTACGCCATTGGCGACCACATCATTCAGCACCGTCAAGGCTTCGGTATAGCCGTTGGGCGATTCACCCTCATTAGCCCGGTAAATCAGAATTTTGGCGTAGTAAGCATCGGCCGCCCATTTGTTAGGCCGTCCCGGATCGGCCTGCGTTGGCGGTAGATTTTTCCGGGCAAAGTCGAAATCCGCCTGAATCTGTGGCCAGATATTTATGTAGTTTCCGGATGCGTCGGTGTTGGGAACCCGAAACTCGGAAATGGATTCCACCCAGGGAATGTTTTTGTACCACCTTTTTAACAGAAAATAGTAATGGCCGCGCAAAAACCGGGCTTCGGCCGCGACCTGGGCACGCTTGGCTTCGGTGATGTCTTTTACATCAGGGAGAATGCTCAAAACCGTGTTACACAAAAAAACCGCATTGTATAAAAACCGGAAGTTCGCTCCGGAACTGTTGGTATTTACTTCATAACGTTCCATGAAATTCATCCACGACTGATCCGTCAGGGTAGATCCTTTGTGCGCTTCCCCACCCATGATCCCGATCATAGCTCCACCTGGGGTGTTCATGCCGTAACTGGCCCAGTCGTTGGTCCCATTCAGTTGGGAATATGCCCCAATCAGCGCCTGCTGAATGCCGGCAGCTGTCGCTACCGTGCTGACGCTGTAGGAACCCACAGGAAGCTGCGTTAAAAATTCGTCCTGACACGAAACCAGCGGCTGGCATAATCCCAGCAGCAGTAGGAGTCGATAGTATTTTTTCGTTTTCATGATTGTAAGGGTTGATCGGAATGGATTACAAACCGAAGGAAATTCCAAAAATGATTTGTTTAGGCGTCGGGTCATACGTGTTAACGACCCCCATAGAGGTATCACCACCACTGGACAAACTCACGCCCGGATCGAGCAACGTCGATTTGGTGAAGGTGAACAGGTTCTGCGCCTGGACATAAACCCGGAGTTGATCCAGTTTTAGTCTGGAAGCCAGGTTTCGGGGAAGCGTGTATCCAGCCTGCAAGGTCTTCAGCCGAACGTAGGACGCATCTTCCAGAAAGTAATTAGTAATGTTTGACGAAGAATAACTGTCGCTTAAATCCAGCTTGGGCAATTTAGCCTTGTCGCCCAGTTCCGGCGTCCACGATTCGTAGAGCATTCGTTTGCTGCGCCCCGTCGTAAAGGTCTGGAAATCGACCACATACCGTAGGTAATTAAACACCTGCCCACCCTGATTCCAGAACAGGAAACAGTTAAAATCAAAATTCTTGTAAGCCAGTGAGATGTTCAGGCTGGTTTGAAAATCAGGGTGCGGACTGCCCAGAAACGTCCGGTCGTTGCCGTCGACTTTGTTATCTCCATTGATGTCTTTGATTTTCCACCGACCCACCGCAGGAGTCAACCAGGTACTATGGTCAGCGCGATACCGGTCAACTTCTTCCTGGGTATTAAAAAAGCCTTCGATCTGATAACCGTAAAAATAGGAGATCGGGAAGCCTGCTTTTGTCAGCGTGGCATTGCCTATCCGGGTATTACCTCCTGCCTGAGTAGCCAGCGGGTTATCCAATACCCGTATCACTTTATTTTTATAGTGTGAAAAAATCAGGCCAATATCATACCGTAATCCGTTGACACTGCCCCGCTGGGTGAGACCCAGGTCAAGGCCGGTGTTGAGCAATTCGCCAATGTTGATGGCGGGCTGGGTCACGGTCGGGCCGGTAAAGGGTGCCAGATTCGTGGCCAGCAAGTCCGTCGTTCGTTTTTTATACCAGTCCAGATTTATCTCCAGCTTCGACGAAAAAAAAGCCGCATCGAAGCCCAGGTTAAGGGTATTATTTTTTTCCCACCGTGTGTTAATATTCCCCAGTCGGGAAGGGGTCAGGCTCACCGTTCGGGCGTTATTCGCTCCGGAAATCCCGTAGGAATTGTTATCATTATTGGTATAAATCGTATACTGGTTGTTATTGTCAACACCATTCTGATTGCCAATGATCCCCCAGCTTCCGCGCACCTTCAAGTCGCTGATCCAGGTACTGTTTTTCAGGAATTCTTCAGAGCTGATGCGCCACCCAAGGGCCGCCGAAGGGAAATAGCCCACCCGGTAATTCCGGCTAAACCTCGATGACTGGTCCCGCCGAACGGTGGCATTAAAAAAATACTTGTCGTTAAAGGTATAATCGACCCGGCTAAAGAGGGAGAACAACGAATTCCGGCTGAAACTTCCACTGTTGGTTTGCGCCCCGGTTCCCGCCGATAACACCAGAAAGTTGGGGTCGTTATCAATCGCTAAGTTCAACCGGGTAGCACTCATGGAATTATTATAAGCGTTAATCGCTTCAGAGCCCAGCAGGATTTTAAACGTGTGCGGACCGACGGTTTTGCTGTAATTCAACGTGCTGGTCCAGGTCCAGGTGTTGCCCTCGCTCTTGGCCTGGGTCAACGTATTGGGCGGAGCCACATTCTGGGCATTTTCGTAGGTAACCTGCGTCAGATCCAGGGAAGCATTGCTGGCGTAATCGATTCCGAAAGAGGTTCGGGCGGTAAGTCCTTTTAGCAGATCGGCTTCCAGGTAGGTATTTCCCAGAATGCCCAGGCGCGTGTTCTGATCAAATCGGTTTCGCCAAGTTTCAGTCACCGGATTGCTGCTGAACTGCGGCTCGCCCCCCAGGCTCGGCGCAGCGGCTCCGGCCGGATTGCCGAATGAATCCCAAACCGGAATCAGCGGGTGGATGGTCATTACCGTGGAGGCCCAGGTCTGTGGTGCTTTGTGTTGCTGGTAGACAATCTGCAAGTTTTCACCGATGCGGATATTTTTGCCAATGTTAAAACCGGTGTTTGCCCGAAGTGAATACCGGTCAAATTTGGCGTATCGGCTGGCAGTATTTCCCTGGCTGAAATAATTTAAGCCTACGGCATACACGCCCTGTTCGCTGCCGCCGGTGGCGCTAACCTGGTGGTTGGTGATGTAGGTTGAATTAAACACCTCATCGGCCCAGTTCGTGTCGGACGATTTGACAATCTGGTGCGTCGCAAAATTATAATTCGCCGGATCGATCAATGACGCATATTTTGCCTGCTGGGCCGGTGTGCCATTTTTCAGGGCTTCCAGTTCGGCTCCCCCAATCCGGGCACCGTTGTCAACCGCCAGAATATATTCCGGAATAACAGGTGTTGGCCCGCTACCGTATTGCGGATGACTCCAGTCGGCATCCCCTACTTTCCGGCCCGCTCCGGTCATCGATTTCCAGTACAACTCGCCATTTTCCTGCGCATTCAAGACCTCCGGAAAATCCCGTTTACTGATGTAATTGACCCCGTGATAGGAATCGACGGTAATTTTTGATTTCCCGGGTTTGCCTGTTTTAGTGGTGATAATGATGACGCCATTGGCGGCCCTTGCGCCGTAGATCGAGGCTGAAGCCGCGTCTTTCAACACCTGAAACGATTCGATATCGTTCGGATTTAGATTTACTACGCCCGCTCCCCCCGCCGGCACGCCGTCAATAATGTACAGCGGATCAGACCCGCCAAAAGAACCGAACCCACGAATCCGCACTTTTCCCGCGCTACCGGGTGTTCCGTTGGAGCTAATGACAACGCCCGCAGCCCGACCCTGCAATTGGGTGGTGATGCTGCCCGAGGGCGTAGTCAACAAATCCTTGGTATTGACGACCGAAACCGAGCCAATGATGTCTTTTTTCTGTTCCTTGGAATAACCGGTCACCACAATTTCGCTCAGCGACTTAATATCTTCTTCCAGGGTAACCTCCAGAACACCCGAGACCGGAATGGCAAGTTCCTTCGTACCAAAACCGATGTACGAAATGATGATAATACCGTAGCGGTCGGGAACAGTCAGTGAAAATTTGCCGTCTGAACCGGTCGTGGTGCCAAGGGTGCTGCCTTTAAGCAGAACGGTTGCACCGGGAATACCGTCACCGTTCCTGGCGGACACTTTCCCCGTTACGACCACCTCAACGACGACCTGCTCCATAACCGGTTTGGGTGATGCCGCTTTCTTCTCCGCTGGCGCCGGTTTGGCCGGCAGGATGATGTACGAAGTCTCGGAAAGTTTCTCAAACGTCAGTTGATAGGGAGCCAGCAATCGCTTTAAGGTTTCCTCTACCGTCGTGTTCTTTTGTTTTACCAGTCTCGAATCGACGATAAATCTGGCTACCAAGTCGGTATCATAATTAAAACTGACGTGGTACATTTTTTCAAACTGCAGTAGCACATCCGTTAACTTCTCCCCCTGTTTTTGTTCCGGATGAGTCCAGTCAAGAGTTGCAGAGCGCTTTGCAGAGGAGGAAAAAAGCTGGGCTTTTGCGAATGGTTTACACCAAACCATCAGCAAGATCAGAAGTTGTAAAGGTCGTTTCATAGGAATTTAGGAATAGTAAGACAATAGGTGTTCCGCCAGACCTGTTGGGGCTTGGTAGAGACTTGGGTTGTAACAAGCGTGGATTACGCTTTTTTAATAAAAATGTTTTCTCCTTTTTGGGTGACAATTAAATTGAAAGCCTTGCTGATAGCGGTTAAAAGATGATCCACTCGATTAGCTGAGCTGGACCCGGTAAATCGTTTTGCCGCCAACTCTGGCTGACCAAACGTGACGTGATATCCGTACGTATCTTCCAGGGTACGAGCCACCTCTGAAAGCGGAGCATTGATAAAAACAAGTTTATTCTGTTGAAAAGCTGCGTAATTTTCGGGATTGGCGACCTGTCGTTTATCGAACCGATACGGTTTTTCATAGACTGCCAGCAACTCCCCGGGTTTTAAAATAACCGGTGCAACGGCGGTTTTCGCTTGACTACCCAAAATGGCCAGTTGGACCTTTCCTTCGCTGAGAACCACTTGTTTTTTCTGGGAGCGGCTCGTTACCGTAAACTTCGTCCCCAACACTTCCACCTGCATCTGCTCATCCATATTGACCCGGAATTTCTGATGGTTTTGCGTGTGGGTCACCGAAAAATAAGCTTCTCCCGCCAGGTTCACGGCCCGTTCTTCGTCGGACGACCACTGTTTTTTGTAGGTCAGCCGGGAATTCCCGTTCAAGACAACCATCGACTGATCGGGTAGAATAATTTTTTTAACCTCACCAAACTTCGTTGTGACCGTCAGGGCGACCTCTTTCTGTTCCTGAAGGGTATAAAAAACCGTACCTGCCAGCAAAATACCAATGAAAACAGCGGCTACCTGATACCATCTCGTATACAGACGACGCGTTAGCGCCGGTTCGCGCTCTGGCCCCCACCGGCTGGCGGGGACTTTTTCCGTTTGCGACTGAATCCGATCCCACAAGGCCTTTACGCGGGCTTCCGGGAGAGCCCGGGGAGTAAACTCAATGGATAACAGGATGTTACGGGCTTTCTCGACCTCCGGTTTTCGATCTGGATTATTCGCCAACCAATTTTCCCAAAACAGCTTGTTTTGCCGATTGGGTTGTAAAATCCAATCCTGAAACAATTCGTCTTTGATAAAATCGTCTGCTGTAAATTGTGAATAATCCATGGGGGCAGGAATTGTCGATTAGCCTTTTTGATAAGAAAGAGTAGAATCATTAAAAGTCCATCAGAATTTCTAAAATTTTTTCTGTTTCTATTTTTAAAACGCTAATCAGAGGAGCTTACCCAATCTACCGGAGCTCTATATACGTAAATCAACTGAAGCTTCTTTATAGACGTTCAACAGTTTCATAAACGCCTGGAAGCAGGGGGTATAATCATGCCAGGTACGCGCGGTAACCAGATTACCATCAACGACGGTGGGTTGATTCACATAAAAGGCTCCTCCCTGTTCAGCGTCCAAAGCACATTTGGCCACGGTCGTTACGGTTCGTCCCTGAATAACCCCTGCCGCGCTCACAATTTCGATTCCGTGGCAAACGACGCCCACCGGTTTGTTCGCTTCAAAAAAATGCCGCGTAATCCGCATCAGATCGTTGTCATAGCGGAGGTATTCCGGTGCTCGGCCACCGGAAACGAACAACCCATCGTATTCGGTGGGGTCTACATCCCTGAACGCAATTTCGGCCCTGATATGGTAGCCGGGCTGCTCTTCGGTAATATCCCAGGGGATCGCGCTACTGGGTGGGATTTCGTGTAACACCATGTGGTAGGTTCGTGCCTGGGGCCCCGCTACAACAACCTGGTAATTATCCTCCGCTATTCTAAAAAAAGGATAGAGTGTATCCACCGTTTCGGTGGCATCTCCAATGGGCATGAGCACTTTTCGGGTTTTGGTCGGTTTTTCTGCGCCGTTCATTCGGGTTAAGTAATAAGGGTGATTCTTTCTGATTACGAGTATCCTTCCACTCTGGTAGCTTCCGGAGGCCCTCTCACTTATACAAAGAGAGTTGATGGTAAAACTCCATCATTTTTTTAATAGAAAACAAAAATCCAATTGTTAAGAAACTGTCTAAAAATTGATCTTGGCCCAAATTCCGGACAGTGATTAATTTGAGGACCAGACGTTCATTTGTTCATTTTTTACTCTTGAAATTAATTCATCTGGCCGGGGCCGCCCTTTAGGTTTGAGAGCTGGTAAGAAACCAAGATTAGGTAACTTGCCAACAAGTGAACAGAGCGGGTTATCCTATGGGGCCGCAGAGTACCAGCTCTAGGCGCGGAACGGTCCGCCGTCGCGGTCAGGTCCCGCCCTGTTTTTACTTGCTTCAGGCTCGTATGGAAATTCGGGCGTTAAGGCCGCAGGGGCGGTCCCACCATTAGCAAGGGATTGAGCACGAAAGCAAGTGACTTGTCGGAACTCTAAATTATCGTTTCTTATGGACATTCGCTATTTCATTGGTGTTGACATCTCAAAAGCCACTTTGGATTGGGCGGTCTTTGATGGCCAAACTGTTGTCCTGCAAAGTCAGTCGGCCAACACAGAAATGGGCATTAAATCAACGGTCAAGTTGTTCAAGGCCTTGCCAGGCTTTACAGTAGCTACATCGGTCTGCTGTATGGAGCATACCGGCATTTACAACGCCCATGTGCTTGCCCACCTAGCTAAACTTTCGTTGCCCCTTTGGTTAGAAAGCAGCTTTCAAATCAAGAAAGCGGGCGGATTGCAACGGGGCAAAACCGACGCTATTGATGCAGTCCGTATTGCCTATTATGCGTTTCGCTTCCGCGACCAGCTGCGGCTTTGGCAACCACCCCGACCCGTTTTGCAAAAACTGGCGGCTCTCAGTGCCCTGCGTCAACGCCTGTTGGTGGTCCGTCAACAACTCCAACAGCCGATGACTGAACAGCAAGGCTTCATTGATGCGGCCCTCCAAAAGCAACTCATGAAGAGTTGTCAGGCTTCTCTCAAGGCCCTTACTACCGACTTGGAAAAAACCGATCAACAAATTACCCAACTCATTCAGACCGATGAGCGTCTAAAAGAATTGTTTGCCTGGATAACCTCCGTGCCCGGCATTGGTAGTGCGACGGCAACCGAAGTGTTAGTCGCTACGGACGAATTTAAAACGATCACTGATCCCAAAAAACTCGCCTGTCATGCCGGCGTGGCCCCTTTCGAATACCGATCGGGCAGTAGTGTGCGAGGCAAAACCAGCGTGAGTCAACATGCCCGAAAACGGGTAAAATCGCTCTTTCATTTGGGCGCTATGTCAGCTATCCGTATAAAAGGAGAACTGCAAGATTATTACCGACGGAAAGTGGCCGAAGGCAAAAACAAAATGCTCGTTTTGAACGCGGTTCGCAACAAACTGATCCATCGGGTCTGCTCAGTCGTGCACCGCCAGCAGAAATATGACAAAAATTATGTCCCATTACTTGCATAAACCATGGAAATCCGTGCGGTCAGCCCATTTGGTGAGCTATGAGCTTGTCCTGAACCCTTAAAAGTGAGCCAGTGAAAAGTAGGGTAAAAAACTTAACTTTCACTAGCAATCGAAAAGGGGAATGAAAGCAAATCGATTTACTGAATCCCAAATTGTGGCGATTCTCAAGTGTGTTATTCCCCGTTTAGTATGCCAGCAGCGGTTAGAGCCTAGGCCGCTTGTTTAAACTCGATTGGCGTTAAAAATCCTAACGCCTGATGAGGGCGTTTTGTATTATAATCGTCCAGCTAGGTTAGCAATCGAATAGGCGCTCAACACTTCGCGCCGAAAGCTGCCATTGAAACGCTCAATATTGGCGTTTTGAGTTGGCTTACCCGGCTGAATCCAGTGCAGCTCGATTCCGTTATGTTCACACCACTCGCTTAGGAGCGCACTGATAAACTCCGGCCCGTTATCGCAACGTAGTTTGGCAGGCTTCCCAGACGCATCCACCAGCCGTTGTAGCAGGCGAGTTACCCGACCGCACTGGCAGCCGTTTACGCTTACGCCGGGGTAAATTCAGCCCCATCTGACGATACACTCGCCAGGTACGCTTATGATTAAAGGCCTCTCCCAACCGTCGGAAACGGTGATGAATTTTCCAGAAGCCCCAGCCAGGATGCTTTTGGGATACGGCTTCGATGGCCTGCTCAACGGCCCCATCAGGCTGACGCTTACTGGAACGGTCGTAGCTCCGGCGGTTTAGACCTGCCACTCGACAGGCCCGGCGTTGGCTGAACGCCTTGGCTTTGACCATCCACTGCGCCAGTTGTCGGCGGTCGGCAGGCTTACCACTTTTTTTGGAGGGCCTCCTTGATAACTTCGTTCTCCAAACTCAGTTCGGCGTACATTTTTTTGAGACGACGGTTCTCTTCCGCTCCGACGGCCCGGTTCCAACTCTTTGAGCCGTTTCACGTCGGCCACCTGCATGCCACCGTACTTACTTTTCCAGTTGTAAAAGGTTGCTTCGCTGATACCGTGCTGACGAATAATCTGGGCAACTGTCAACCCTGTCTGCTGATGATTGAGGATAGCCACGATCTGGGCTTCGCTGAATCGTTTTGCTTTCATTTTCTTCTCCTTTGTGAAAAGTTAAATAGAATCCTCTACTTTTCACTGGTATACCTTTAGGGGAAGTTTACAGGAAAACCTTCCGATCAGCAGGTTGACGCCCAAGGCCGCCTGCCCTACGCTCGGAAGGTTTTCGACATTAAAACAGCGTTCCGGAACCGGTTTTCGCTTACAAATTCTTCTTCTTCAACTCACTCACCGCGTGATTAGCGGCCCGGGCCGTAATGGCCATGAAAGTCAATGACGGGTTTTGCGTCGAGGTGGAGGTCATGCAGGCCCCGTCGGTGACGAACACGTTCTTGCAGTTGTGAAACTGGTTCCACTTGTTGAGCATCGACGTTTTGGGATCTTTCCCCATTCGGACCCCGCCCATCTCGTGGATGTCGAGACCGGGGGCTTTGTCGGGCTTGTCGTGCGTCTGGATGTTGGTAAAACCGGCCAGCGTCAGCATTTCGGTCATCTGCTCGTGAAAGTCCCGAATCATTTTCTCGTCGTTATCGTCGTAGCCCACCGACACCCGCAGTTGCGGAATGCCCCAGGCATCGGTCAACACCGAATCAAGGGCCACGAAACTCTCTTCCTTCGGAATCGTCTCGCCCATCATGTGCGAACCAACGCGCCAATTGCCGTATTTCCGGCTGAACAAACTGGCTTTCAGGTCTTCTCCAATGCCCGAGGTATCTGTATCCATCACCCGGCTTCCGCTGAAACCGGCAGCATAGCCCCGCAGGAAATCCGTTTCCTGCTTGAAAACGTTGCGGAACCGTGGAATGTAACTGCCGTTGGGCCGGATTCCGTCGGTCGTTTTGTCCAGCAAGCCTTCGTATTCCGCCGAAATTGTTGTCCGGAAATTGTGAAAAGCCATGTATTTGCCCAACAGCCCGTTGTCGTTGCCCAAACCGTTCGGAAACCGGTTGGATTTGGAGTTCAGCAGAATCAGGTTGGAGTTCAGACAGGCCGCATTCACGAAGATGATACGGGCGTAATATTCCGTGGCCTGTTTGGTGTGCGCATCAATCACCCGCACGCCCGTGGCTTTATTTTTCTTCTCGTCGAACAGAATCGAATGCACGACCGAATCCGGCCGAAGCGTCATTTTTCCGGTTCTGGCTGCCCAGGGCAGGGTCGAGGAGTTGCTGCTGAAATACCCACCATAGGGGCATCCGCGCTGGCAGATATTCCGGTTCTGGCATTGCCCACGGCCCTGTTTCAGGTGAATTTCCTTGGGCTGGGTCAGGTGCGCACACCGCCCAATGATAATCGGACGAGCACCTTTGTAATGCCGCGCCATCTGGTCGGAGAAATGCTTTTCCACGCACGACTGCTCGTGCGGAGGCAGAAACTCGCCGTCCGGTAATTGCTCCAAACCGTCTTTATTGCCGGCCACCCCGATAAACCGCTCGACGTGGCTGTACCACGGTGCCAGTTCGGCGTAGGTCATGGGCCACTCCACCGCAAAACCGTCGCGGGCCGGGCCGTCGAAATCATATTGCGACCAGCGTTGAGTCCCCCGCGCCCACATCAGCGACTTCCCGCCGACCTGATAGCCGCGAATCCAGTCAAACGGTTTTTCCTGGACGTACGGGTGTTCAGCATCTTTGACAAAAAAATGGGCCGCGTCCTCGTTAAAGGCGTAACACCGGCTGGCAATCGGGTTGGCGTCTTTCAGCGCCTTCGGAATCTGCCCCAGGTGTTCAAACTCCCAGGGATTCATCATGGTCGTGGGATAATCCGTCACGTGTTTCACGTCACGACCGCGTTCCAGCACGAGCGTCCGCAAACCGTGATCGCAGAGTTCTTTGGCCGCCCAGCCTCCACTGATGCCCGAGCCAATAACAATCGCATCAAACGTGCGGTCTTTTACCGAATCAATATTAAAATAAGCCATAAAGAGGAAGGTCAGTTGTTCACAATGTCCACGCAGCCGTGGTAAAAACCGGGCGCCATCACGTATTTCCGGACATTCACCAAGTAATACTCGGAGTTGGTATAGCCCCGGATGGTCAACCCTTTGATCAGCTTGGTAAACTGCTGCGTTTCGGGCTCAGCCGCAACGCTCATCTGCCGCAGCAGGTCGGTGCGCTGGGGGCTGTCGCAGGCGACAAAGGGTTTCTGGTAGGTTTGCTGCGCCAGTGCATCGGTTTTGGCCAGGCCCGCTTTGAGCAATTCCTGGGCCGAGGCATCGTAGCAATCGTTGATCATGCGGAACACGAACTGGTGTACTTTCAGCGATTTCGCCCCTGGGGTACTGGTTTCGGGGATAAACGTCTCGACCAGTTCGGCCATTAGCGTTTCTTCAGCAGCGGATACGGTAGTGATCGGCCCAACCGTTGCGGGGGTCCAGCCGGTTGCCCAGGCGGGCAGGGTGACCAGACTCCCGGTGGCCGCGATCAGGCTTTTTAAGGCGGTACGGCGTTTCATTAATAATGGGGTTAGCAATACAAAAGTAAGAAATCTTTCAGGGATCCAGAATTTTAGTTCGGTTTCTACCCAAAAACGGCGAAAGCGAAACGACGGAAAATATAGTTTTACGGTTTTCCATCTACTTCGTTTCGCCCGACAAGGGCACCAACCGGGCCGATAAATCAGGGGTTTTCATGTCCTTGTCGAGCGGAAACATGGGCCGCTGGATGCGCTTATAGGGCAATCGGAACAAGTCCTGATCGACCCCGCCGGGTGTCAGGGCCATAATCCAGTCGGCCTGCATAGCGTACAGCTCGGGTTCAAGGTAGCCGATTTTAACGACCACGATATCGGATTTTCGGGGATTCAAGCCCAGGCGGGTAAAATCGATTTCCTTGTGATACGGTTTGCGTTTTTGCGTAACGATCACGTTCACGCTACCCACTTTGACCACCACTTCCACCTCCGCATTGATATCTCCTTTCACAATCGACTGCACTGTTCCCTTGATCGGCACCGGTGGTGCAAACCGGGCATCCACCCGCGCACCAGCCGTGCCTTCCACCTGACCGCCGACGCCAGCCGCCAGCGCCTTTTTCACCAGTTCCGGGTCGGGAATCGAAGCATAGATCAGTGAAGGGCCCTTTTCCTGCTGAAACTCCGGGCGCGCCAGCAATTTTGTGAGCGTCCAGGTCACGTCGCCCGCGCCCCCGGCGGTCGGATTATCGCCGGTATCGCTGATAAAAAACGGACGTTTGGAACTGACAAGGGCTTTTGCCAAAACTTCATCCAGCGTACCCGTTGGCGCGACAAAGTCAAACTGGTTGCGAACGTTCCAGAATGCCTGCGCCAGTTTTTCGGCCGACTGGGTCACGTTGGCTTTGTCGTCGCCCACCACCATCACAACGGCGTGGTTGCGGGGCTCGTCGGCCCAGGCGTAACCGATCCAGATGGCGGCATCGACAATACCGGGTTGGTTGTCGGCCAGCGGAGCAACCTGTTGATACAGACTCTTGCCCGGTTCAATGCGTGTGCTGGTTTGTTCGCCCGGCAACAGAATCGGAATAGGAATCCAGGCTTTGTAGGCCGGTTTTCCCTTGCCGCTTTTGATCCGGTTGATCAGGTTCACCACGGCCCGTTCCTTGGTTTGCATGGCGTCTTCGTGCGGAGCCATCCGGTAACAGGTCATCAGATCCGTGTTTTGCGCCAACCGCCACGACACATTGCCGTGCAGATCCATGGAGGTAGAAATAAGCGTTTTATACCCAATCACCTTCCGAATTCGGGTAATGAAATCGCCTTCTGGATCGTCGAGCCCCTGCACGCTCATCGCGCCGTGAATATCCAGGAACAGTCCGTCGTAGGGGGCGTATTTTTTGAGGGAATCCAGCGTTTTGTTCACCAGCGATTCGTAGGCTTCGCGCGTTACGGCCCCGCCCGGCAGCGACTTTCCTACGATGGTCGGCACCCAGACGGCCTGTTTGCGCAGGGGCGCAACCGGCATCAGAAACGGATAGGCGTTATAGACTTCCCCGCTGTACCGGGCGTGAAAGGCTTCTTCGTGCGTCACCGCCGGCGAAAACGTGCTGGATTCGATGCCTAAACCGGCAATGGCGATGCGGGGTAGTTTTGCGGTTTCAGGAGGGTTCGAAGGCTGAGCCAGTCCGGCACTTACCACCGAAAGCCAAACCGTAAGGCTAAAAAAAAGGCGTTTCATACCGACAAGTTAACGCATTTCGACCAGCTTTAAAATTTGAGAACAAATCCCTCTTTATCTACTATGAATTCAAAACTGCGTTCTATTTCGGGTAAGTCAAGCAGTTTTCCCGTTATTTTGAGAATAAGTGATTGAATTCGAAGTCACTTCCCGAAGCATAGCAAAACAAAACCGCTCCCAAACGGCTAGCCGTACCGGCTCATTCTACGCCCTTGAAAGCCGGTTTCCGGCGGAGAAACACAAAACCGGCTTCTTCGCCGATGATTTCCAGGTTCGGATGGTAGCGGTACTGGTCGATGTTGATGTTTCGGGTGACGAAAAAAACCGGCTTATCGACCGGGCCGTTGATCAGCCAGTCCTCGTTATAGCTGTTGAGATTGGTAGGCGGTTTTTTCCGGAAATAAAACAGATGGGCGTAACTTTTGTAGCCAATGGGTTCCACGTAGATGTCCTGGCCCTGTTTGGCCTCGTAAAAATCGATAACCGCGCCCTGCGTGTACCGCTCAATTTTTGGCACAATCGTCGGCAACACAAACCACAACAGCAGGGGCGTTGCCAGAAACAGGGCCACCATACTCCGAATGGGTTGCTGCGACCGAAACCATAAAATGCCGATAATCGCCAGTCCGTACGCCGTTCCGATAATCCACTCCCAGCCCTGCCAGTCCACCGGCGCGGTCAGGTTGGCAGCTGCAAACCGGTCTTTGATCAACGGAATCAGGTCGGCGGAGTGCATTCCAGCCAGGGGCAGGGCCGTAATGAGCAGCGCCAGCACCCCGCCAATGAGGGCAATCCCGACCGTCAGCCAGCGGTTCCAGGACAACCGGCCGTTCACATACTGGTACAAAACCGTAGCCGCCAGGTACGAAACCGGAAACCAGGCCATCGACGAATAATGCACGATTTTGGTCCGGACGATGGAAAACAGAATCATGACCACCCAGAACAGAATGATCATCCAGCGCCGGAACAAAGCCGCCGGGTCTTCCGCTCTTTCGGATTTGGAATCCGGAAGATTAGCTGCCGCGGATTTGAAATCCGCAGCTGGACTGTTCCAATCCAAACGAACCGCCCGCCCGCCCGGAAAGAAACCGCGAATTGCCAGCAACGACATGGGAAAACAGCCGAGCAAAACGACCACGAAATGGTAGTAAAACGGTTGCTGATGCCCCGCGTCGGGGGTCGAAAAAAGCCGGACCTGGTAGCGAAAAAACTCTTCAAAAAACCAGAAACCGTTCTTGATCAACTCCAGCCCAAACCAGACCGACGCCACTGCCAGTGCACAGCCGAAAGCCGCCAGCGCATTTCCCAAACGCAGCACCGGGCGAAACCGTTGCCAAGCCCAATAGACCAGAAACGTCAGCCCCAGCAGTAACCCACCGACCGGCCCTTTGGTTAACACCGCCAGCCCGACGAATAAGCCGGAGAAAACCGCCTGCCGGGTAGCGGTGGATGTGCCGTAGGCCGAAACCGCCCGGGCCATACACCAGACACTCAGGAAGATAAACAGGTTGAAGGTGGGGTCGATAATTCCGGATTTGAAATAGAGGTGGGGGGTTAAAGAGCCGAAATACGCCAGCGCCCACAAAAGGCCAAAGCGTTTGTCGACCAGCTTTTTCCCCAGCGAATACAGCACCAGCAGCGTGACGACACCCACCACGGCGTTCGGAAACCGGGCGGCAAACTCGCCAATACCGAACACCTTCATCGACAACACCTGCAGCCAGAAAAACAGGGGCGGTTTTTCCCAGAACGGCTGGAAATTGATCTGAACCCGCGTGTAATTACCCGACACGATCATTTCCCGCGCCGACTCGGCGAAGTTGATTTCATCCCAGTCAAACAGGTGAACCCGGCCCAGAAACGGAAAATAAAACAACGCTCCGGCCAGGATGAGTAACAGCGGAATCAATCGTGAGGGAATTCGGGGCATAGTGCGGGGATTAAGTGTGCAAAAGTACGCAAACTCCCCGTTCCATTATGCGGTAGCGTGTATCTTTGCAACTTCACTCTAAAACGCTGCTGATGGCAACTCCCATTCGAATTGGAGTCATTAACGTCTCGGACCGGGCCAGTGCGGGTATTTACGAAGATATTCCCGGTAAAGCCGTCGTCCGTTTGCTGACCAGCTACCTGAGCTGTGCCTGGGAACCGGTCTACCGCGTCATTCCCGATGAACAGCCGTTGCTGGAAGCGACGATGATTGAACTGGCCGATTCGGAACGCTGCTGCCTGATCGTGACTACGGGCGGCACCGGCCCGGCGTTGCGCGATGTGACACCCGAAGCCACCGAAGCGGTTTGCCAGAAGATGTTGCCGGGATTCGGAGAGTTGATGCGGCAGGAAAGCCTGAAATTCGTGCCGACCGCCATTCTGTCGCGCCAGACCGCCGGGATTCGAAACCAGACGCTGATCCTGAATTTACCCGGCAAACCCACGGCCATTGAGCAATGCCTGTCGGTGGTTTTTCCGGCTATTCCGTATTGCATCGACCTGATCGGCGGCCCGTATCTGACGACGCACGAAACGGTGATGAAGGTATTTCGTCCCAAATCGGCCTGATGGTTAGGACTTATTGGCCTGCCCGTTGAGTTGCCCTTCAATCCAGTCCATGCCCCGGCTTAACAGCGCCTGCATAAACCGGACCCGGTTATCGAAGTCCTCGCTGGCGGTTTTGCCCTCGTTCAGAAAATCACGGATCAGCCGGATATTATCGATGAGTTGCAGGTTGGTTATGATCTCGTCGGTGTCGGTACGGTATTCGGAAAAAGCGGGTAAACCGGCGTCGAAGTGCTGGTAAAACAAATGACCCCGGGCCGTCCGGACGGCGCATAGAATCCCACTGCTGCGGCTGGTGGAAGGCGACAGACTCCCTTCCAAACCACGCTTCAAGACAATGACGGCATCAAAACCGGCCATCAGCGCCAGTTCCGCCATTTTCATCTGGGCACCCACCTGAAACACTGATGTTACCAGAAACCGGGCGCTACACGGATTCAGAATCCGTTCGAGTGTCGATAAAAAGGGTCGTTTGAGAATGATTCGCCGACGATCAACCCACCGATTAAGCGCGGGGGAAAGCGCCTTTTGGTCGAGCACCCAGCCGAACGGTTCCGGTGGGGTATTGATTTCGTGGTTGCTCTGTAAGAGCTGACAACCCAGAAACAGGTACAGATCGTGGGCGTTCAGGGTATAATTCGGCCCCGGTGTTCGCCCAACCACCGACAGGGCTCCGTAACCGCGCTGGCCGAAAAAGTGCGCCAGCAATGGCGTTATCAAATACGTATGCTCGACGCCATCGAACGGTTCGGCCAGTTGCACCAGCGGCCGGTCAACGCAGCTCAGTTGCCGAAAACCGGGTGTGATGGTTTCCATGGCCGCATCATACAGGCCTTTATACTCGCCATTGGACGCATTCCGAATGCGTAAAATACTGGCTACCATACCTTTGAAGGTCTCGCAATCGTCTTCCAGAAACAGGAAGTTACCCAGTTGATGGGCTTCACTGGGACGAAGAGTGTGGCCTTTCAGCAGTTTTGTCGCAATCGGAAACAGGTTCGTGGGCAGGTCCGGACAAGCTTTGTTGATAAAAAAAGCGGGATTCAAAAACGCCCCTTTCCCGAAAACCGTTTCCAGTGCCTGCTCTTCCGGTGCCGGCCCCTTGGCTAATAAAGCGCCTAAAAAAGCGCCTTTTTGCAGCGGATCGGCCTGGCCTGACAGCAAAACCTGCCGGCATTCTTCCACCAATGCGGGCGGCAACGGCCGGCGACCTTGTTTCCCGGCACCAAGATGCTGAATACCCCGGCCTAATGCCGTCGTAGTAGGGTCAGCGGTGGGTTGCGGCAGGGACATATTAAGCGGGGACCTTTGAATTTTAACCTGAAATTACAAAAAGTGATAGCTTTTATTAGCAAATACGATAGATTTCAATCTACAATTAAGCAAAAAACCAAATATTCATTGACATACACCCCTTTTAATAACTTATTTTATTGAAAAATAGCCATTCTGCCAAATAGGCATTTTGAATCAGATAGGTAGTCTGTTTAGAAGACTGGCAGGCCCGTAATATACTGGCTGTATGTAATTATTTTAAGAGTTTTCTGGACATGACTGCGAATTTTTTAAAAACGAAGTCTCCGGCTGTGCCAGGTTTTGGGATTTTGGTCCCAATACCGGTTCAGCAACCCAAAAACAAGGACGGAAGAAAGCGTTCCGATGATGGAGCCCACATAGACATCTTCGACAAAGTGTTGAAACAGATAGACGCGCGAATAGGCCGTGATCACCGCCAGTAACGCCCAGAACCAGCCCCGGTTTTTGCGATCATCCAGCAGAGCCAGCAGGCAGAAAACCGCAAATGCCGTGGTGGAATGCCCGGACGGAAAGCTGTTATAACTGTGAATATCCAGCCCGTCGATCACCCGGTATTGCCAGTCGGAGTGTTCGAAGTATTTCACCGGGCGCAGCGAACCGGCGAACACCAGTTCTTTCAGCACGCGGACAATCAGCGTCGAGAGCAGAAACGACACGGCGCCCATCAGCGCCAGCCGGAACGACCGAAACAGCAGAATGACAATGACAATCACCGCAAAAGCTCCATCCCCCAGGTAGGTGATATTCCGAAAAAACAGATCCCCGAGTGGCGCGTTATGCGCATTGACCCATTGCATCAGTTCCGTTTTGGTATAGAGGAGCATCAGAACGCTCACCAGTATGAAGAAAAAAAGATAGACTATAAAAAAGGAACGATTCTTGACAAGGACTTCCATAATGGCTAAAATAAATGTATACTTTGGTGCACAATGTTAACAATGAATAGCCCGTATCCGATTGATAGCCGGATATTGCTACCGGTATGAGGCCCACCTCTCCGCCCGGACTGCCATCCGCGACGCTAATGCAACCTTCCTACCGCCGAATTGGCTGGCTCTTTACGCTGGCCTGGGGAAGCTTTCTGGTTTTCCGGCGGCTGCTGCGCGAAGGAATGTGGGCCGACGGAATGACCTACGCGGCCATTTCCCGCAACATGGCCCTCGGAAAAGGCTCGTTATGGTCGCCGGTTTTTTCGAGTTCGTTCTGGCTGCCCTACAATCGGACCGAAACCTTTTACGAACACCCGCCCCTGCTGTTTTACCTGCAATCCTGGTTCTTCCGGCTTTTGGGCGATACGTACGTTACCGAGCGCGTGTATTGCCTGCTGGTTCTTGTGCTCATCATCGTTCTTATGGTTCAGTTATGGTGGCAGCTCGTCCCCGAACGCCATCCGCTTCACCGTTGGGAATGGTTCCCCGTCCTGCTGCTATTTACCTGCCGACTGACGGAGTGGACCTACGGACAGAATTACCTCGACGCGACGATGAGCCTGTTCTGTCTGCTGGCGGTCAAATATACGATTGAAGGCTGGCAAAACCCCAAACGATGGTTCCGAACGGGTGCCATCGCGGGCGTGTCGCTGCTGGCTGCCTTTTTATCGAAAGGACCCGTAAGTCTGCACGTCCTGGCCGTTCCCGGCTTGTTCGGGCTGCTTTTCGTACGCCCGATTCAACTGGCTCCGGCCGTTCGCTGGACGTTGTTCCTGACCGGCGGTTTTGGTGTATTACTGGCGCTCCTGCTCCTTCATGAACCCGCCCGCCTGTTTCTGCAACACTATTTTAACCAGCAGGTCTGGGCGGCCCTGCACAACAAGCGCGAGCTCATTTCGCACACAAGCGGTTTTTTCGGACGGACCTACATTGTCAAAATTGTGCTGATCAACGTGGCGCCTTCCCTCCTTCTGATGGCCGTTTTGTGGGGAATAAACCGGTTGGGAACCCAAAGCCGTGGGATGGTTCATCCGCTTTCCGGCATGAGCCGGTTTTACATCGCCCTGGGCCTGGCTGCCACCCTGCCCATCATGGCCACCACCAAACAGTTTGATTATTACGCCGTTCCTGCTTTGCCGTACCTGGCCCTGGGGCTGGCCGCCTGGATTGGACCGCAATTGCTGAAGGTGGTTTCGACCCTGTCGTTAAGCAAGCGCAGCGTACGGTTTATAACTGCGCTGGGCGTACTGGCCTGCCTGCTCACCGGGGTTTACGGAATCCGGATCGCCGGAACGCCCTATCATAGCTACGCAGCGATTCTGGCCGATGTGCAGAAAATCGGCACCGTTGTTCCAACCGATTCCAAGATTGGGGTTTGTCCCGACATGATGGCCAGCGCCCTGCTGCATTGTTACATTCAACGCTACCACCGGCTGGAAATGACGACCCTGGCCAACCAGCCCGCTTATTTTCTGGCCGACCCGAAATGCCGGGATGCCCAGCAGTCGCAGTTGGCAGAGGCCGGATACCGCCCCGTTTCCATTTCGTTAAAAAGCTATATTCTTTACCACCGGGCTTCGCGCCGGTTTTGACAAAGCGAGTGTAAAATAGTGGCTAACCTTTTCTGATTCAGAAATAGTTCGTAACTTTGCGGACTATTTTGAGAAGAGTGTGAAGGAGTTGCAGAAATATACCCTTTCCATTGGTAGCCTGGAAAACAAATCGTACGAGTTCGACTTTGAATCGGGCGATGCGTTTTTCGAAGCCATGGAGCAGGAACTGATTCAGCACGGATCGTTTAAAACGCACCTGGTGCTGACCAAGTCCTCGTCGATGGTTCAACTGAATTTTCACATTCAGGGAACCGTGGAACTGATTTGCGACCGCAGTCTGGACCCTTTCGACGAGCCTGTTGACATTCGGGAACAATTGTTTCTGAAATATGCCGACCGCGCCGAAGAGCTGACCGACGAAATCGAGCTGATTCTGTGGGATACCCAGCAGATCAATATTGCCCGGTATCTCTTCGATTTTATTGTCTTGTCGTTGCCGATGAAAAAACTGCATCCGCGTTTTCGGCAGGACGAAACCGAGGAGGACGAAGAACAGGAAGGCAAGGTGGTGTACCGGTCGGATGCCGCCGAAACCGGGGACGAAAGCCAGGAGCCCCCGATCGATCCCCGCTGGGACTTATTACGAAAATTGAACAATAATTAATACCGCTGTTACGACTTTCGTGCCGGTTTTCGGTTCCGGAAGAAATGGCAAGATAGACAGACAATTGACAAAATAAAGTTATGGCACATCCCAAACGCAGACATTCAAGCACCCGTCGGGACAAGCGTAGAACCCACGATAAACTGACCGCAAAGGCCCTGTCGTTCGATGCAACAACGGGCGAAATCCACGTTCGTCACAAAGCGCACGTCTTCGAAGGCAACCTGTATTACAAAGGCAAAGTAGTGATCGAAAACTACGCACCGACTGCCTGACCTTTCAGGCTCCACCCTCCCGAAGGGGCTTTTTTCAGATGATCGAAAACCTCTTTCAGTAGGTTGGGGACGAGAAGTATTTCACAGGAATCTACACCAGATGAACGTGAAATACTTTTTTATTGCCGGGCAACTAGTATTTTTACACGTTCGTTTACCAATTCAGCGCACCCAAACCTGGTTCAATGAGAATCGCAGTCGACGCTATGGGTGGCGATTTCGCTCCGGAGGCAATTGTGGAAGGAGTCGTGATGGCCACTACGGAATTACCCAGTGACGTTACCATCGTATTGGTGGGGAAACAGCCGGTAATTGAAAGCCTTCTTCAGAAATATAATTACGCAGGTTCCGGCGTGGAAATCGTCCATGCCGAAGATGTCATCGAAATGGGTGAGCACCCCACGAAGGCGCTCTCGCAGAAACCCAATTCCAGCATCGGAGTTGGGTTTAAACTTTTACGCGATAAGCTCGTCGATGCCTTTTGCAGCGCCGGCAATACCGGGGCCATGCACGTTGGTGCCCTGTTCAGCATCAAGGCCATTGAAGGGGTCATGCGCCCCGCCATTGCCGGTTTTGTGCCCCAGTTGAGCGGTAAATTTGCCGTAATTGTGGACATCGGTGCCAACGCCGACTGCAAACCGGAAATGCTGCTGCAATTCGGCGAAATTGGCTCCATCTACGCCCAGTATACCTTTGGAATCGATAAACCGCGCGTGGCGTTGATGAACATCGGCGAAGAAGAACAGAAGGGTTCGCTGGTGGCCCAGGCGGCTTACCAGTTGCTGAAAAACAGCCGAAAAATTAATTTTGTCGGCAACATGGAAGGGGGTGACTTTTTCCGCGATAAGGCCGATGTGATCGTCACCGACGGTTTTACGGGCAATATCCTGTTTAAAATGGGCGAATCCATTTACGAAATCACCAAAGAACTGGGTTTACAACACGACTTTACCGACAAAACCAATTACGAATCCGTAGGCGGCAGTCCGATTGTCGGTGTGAACGGAAACGTGATCATCGCCCACGGCATTTCATCGTCGCTGGCTATCAAAAATATGCTTAGTCTGGCAAAACGGCAGGTCGACTCCGGCGCGTATACCAAAATTGCCCAGGCTTTAAGTTAACATTAGACACAAGATATACGACATGAGACAAAAGATTAGTGATACCGGTACCTGGATGTTAGCTCCCGGCGACTCTATTGTCTTTATTCTCCCTTCTTTTGTCTTTCAAATTGATTGCACCCCCGAGTATGAACAGTAGAGCGGCAATTACGGGCGTATACGGCTATGTACCGGACTACATCCTGACCAACGCAGAGTTGGAAAAAATGGTGGATACCAGTGACGAATGGATCACCAGCCGCACCGGTATTAAAGAACGACATATTCTGAAAGGCGAAGGGCTGGGCACGTCGCACATGGCGGCCAAAGCCGTGGAAGGACTGCTGGCCAAAACCGGAACCGATCCCGGCGAGGTTGAACTGCTGATCTGCGCCACCACCACCCCGGATTACGTGTTTCCGTCGACCGCCAATCTGATTTGTGATATGACCGGCATCCGGGCCATCGGCAGCTTCGATATTCAGGCGGCCTGTTCGGGATTCGTGTATGCATTAACGATTGGCTCACAATTCATCGAGACCGGAAAATATAAAAAAGTGGTCGTGGTGGGCGCCGATAAGATGTCGGCCATCGTCGATTATACCGACCGGACCACCTGCGTCTTATTTGGCGACGGTGCCGGGGCGGTTTTGCTGGAACCGAACGCGGAAGGCAACGGCGTGCTGGATTCCATTATTCGCTCCGACGGTGCCGGGCAGAATCACCTGGTTCAGAAAGCCGGCGGCAGCCGCTACCCACCTACCCACGACACGATCGACAAACGCTGGCATTATGTCTACCAGGACGGACCGTCGGTTTTCAAGTTTGCCGTCAAAAACATGGCCGATGTTTCCGCCGAAATCCTGGAACGGAATCACCTGACCGGCAACGATATTGCCTGGCTGGTGCCGCATCAGGCCAACAAACGAATCATTGAAGCCACCGCCAACCGCATGGGCCTCGGCATGGACCGGGTCATGCTCAACATCCATAAATACGGAAATACCACCGCAGCAACCATTCCGCTCTGCCTGTTCGACTACGAATCGCAGTTGAAAAAAGGTGATAACCTGGTATTGGCCGCCTTTGGGGGCGGTTTCACCTGGGGAGCGGCTTATGTAAAGTGGGCCTATTAATACGTTTAAGGTTTCCGGTCTAACGTTGAACGTCCTTGGCGTGAACGGAACCGTACCTTAAACGTTGAACATTAAACGTTAAACTACCAGAATGGCAACGACCGCAGATCTTCGGAACGGACTCGTTATTAACTTTAATCACGACCTATTCCAAATTATTGAATTTCAACACGTTAAACCCGGAAAAGGCGGTGCATTCGTGCGCACAAAACTGAGAAGTCTGACGTCGGGGAAAGTACTCGATAATACCTTCAACGCAGGCGTTACCATTTATCCGGTTCGGGTAGAGCGTCGCAAATTCCAGTACCTCTACAAAGACGAAGCCGGGTATAACTTCATGGACAACGAAACGTTCGACCAGATCAACCTGACGGGCAAAATCGTGGAAGGAGCCGATTTGATGAAGGAAGGCCAGGAGGTGGAAATCCTCATCAATGCCGAAACCGAAACACCCCTGACGTGTGAGATGCCTCCGTTCGTAGAACTCGAAGTTACGTATGCGGAACCGGGTATTCGGGGCGATACGGCCAACAGCCCCAAAAAGAAAGTGGAAGTCGAAACCGGTGCGACCATCATGGTGCCGCTGTTCATCGAGCAGGGCGATAAAATCCGGGTCGATACCCGTACATACGATTACGTTGAACGCGTTAAATAAGCTTTAGAAATTATGAATTATGAGTTATGAATTATGATTGTATGCGTCAGCCAACTCATATTCATAGCTCATAATTCATAACTCAGCAAGAGATGGATACGAAAGACATTCAGAAACTCATCGACTTCATCGCCCAGTCGGGCCTGGACGAGGTCAGCATTGAAACCAACGAACTGAAACTGAGCGTTAAACGCTACGGTCAGGCGGTAGCCACTTCCAGCCAACCGGTTTTACCGGCGGCCGCTCAGCCCGCATCGCCCGCTCCACAGCCTGCGGCTTCAGTTCCCGTCGTTGCCAGCCCGGCTCCCAAAGCGGATACGTCGAATTTCCTGACCATCAAATCTCCGATGATCGGTACGTTCTACCGTTCGGCCGGGCCGGATGCCAGCGCCTTCGTTGAGGTAGGTGACGAGGTAAAACCGGGTAAAACCGTCTGCATCATCGAGGCCATGAAACTCTTCAACGAGATCGAATCCGAAGTAAGCGGACGGATTGTCAAAATACTGGTCGAAAACGCGACACCCGTGGAATACGACCAACCTTTGTTCCTTGTTGAACCTATTTAAAGAGCGAAAGAGCGAAAGCGTGAAAGGGTGAGTCATTAGCCCCCTTTCGCTCTTTCGCTCTTTGGGTCTTTCACTCTTTATGTTTAAAAAAATACTCATCGCCAACCGGGGCGAAATTGCGTTGCGGATTATCCGGACGTGCCGCGAGATGGGCATCAAAACGGTAGCGGTTTATTCGACGGCCGACCGTGATAGCCTGCACGTGCGGTTTGCCGACGAAGCAGTTTGCATTGGCCCTCCGCCCAGCCGCCAGTCTTACCTGAATATTCCCAATATTATTTCTGCCGCCGAAGTAACCAGCGCCGACGCCATTCACCCCGGCTACGGTTTTTTGTCGGAAAACGCCGAATTTTCGCAAATCTGCGCGGATTACGGGATAAAGTTCATTGGCGCCACCGCCGAGCAGATCAACGCGATGGGCGACAAAGCCACAGCCAAAGCTACGATGAAAGCTGCTGGTGTGCCGGTCATTCCGGGTTCTGACGGGCTGCTGGAATCGGTCGAAGAAGGAAAACGTCTGGCGGCCGAAATGGGTTATCCGGTAATCATCAAAGCCACGGCCGGCGGGGGTGGTCGCGGAATGCGGATTATCCGAAGTGAAATCGACTTTGACAAAGCCTGGCTCGACGCCAAGATGGAATCCGGTGCGGCCTTCGGCAATGATGGGTTGTACCTGGAAAAATACGTCGAAGAGCCCCGTCACATTGAAATTCAAATCGTTGGCGATCAATACGGCAAAGTCTGTCACCTGTCGGAGCGGGATTGCTCCATTCAGCGTCGGCACCAGAAACTGGTAGAAGAAACGCCCTCGCCCATCATCAGCACCGAACTGCGTGAACGCATGGGCGAAGCGGCCATCAAGGGGGCATCGGCCATCGGGTACGAAGGAGCGGGTACCATTGAATTTCTGGTCGATAAGCACGGGAACTTCTATTTCATGGAAATGAACACCCGGATTCAGGTGGAGCACCCGATCACGGAAGAAGTAACAGATTTTGACCTCATTAAAGAGCAGATAAAAGTAGCCGCCGGCACACCCATTTCCGGTAAAAACTATACGCCGAAAATCTACGCGATGGAATGCCGCATCAATGCGGAAGACCCCGCCAACGGTTTTCGCCCTTCGCCGGGTAAAATCACCAATCTGCATTTCCCCGGCGGCCACGGTGTCCGGATCGACAGTCACGTGTACAGCGGATATACCATTCCGCCGAATTATGACTCGATGATCGCCAAGGTGATCGTTTCGGGGCAGTCGCGCGAGGAGGTCATCACCCGGATGAAACGGGCGTTGCAGGAATTTGTGATCGAAGGCATCAAAACCACGATCCCGTTCCACATCAAGCTGATGGACGATCCCAAGTTTCAGTCGGGCCAGTTCAATACGTCTTTCCTGGAAGGATTCGATTTCAGTACCCTCTAACCCGTACCCCGGTTTGTGGGTCCGCGAAACCGGAAGCTGGTACCAGCTTCCGGTTTTTTTATGGCTGTTCGCCCATCAGCGAGAGAATATGCTTCGATTTTTCCTTTTAGTGCCCGCCGATCAGTGGTAATCAGGAGTAGGACGAAATGATTCTAAATCAGTATATTTGACCCAATATGAACCTGCCGGCAACGGGCCTCAATACGGTCCTGATCACAAACAGGTTCTTTTATTTTACGGCATCGAACGTCCTATGAGAAAAGCCTTACTCGCCCTGTTCACCCTGTTTTCGTTATCCACCTTTGCCCAAAGTGACGACGAAAAAGCCGTTCGGGCCACTATTTCCCAGCTATTCGACGGCATGCGAAAAGCCGATACGACGCTTTTCAAGGCGGTTTTTGCGCCGGGAGCCTCGTTGCAGAGCGTTGCGAAGAACAAAGAAGGTGTTATCAGCGTCCGGACTGAGGCCATACCCGGTTTTGTAGCTTCGGTCGGAAAACAGAAACCGGGGACGCTCGACGAACGGCTGTCGGCGTATGATGTCAAAATTGATGCCGAACTGGCCCTGGCCTGGACACCGTACGTGTTCTACTACAACGGCCAGAAAAGCCACTGCGGTGTCAATGCGTTTACGCTGGTGAAAATAAACGGCTTCTGGAAAGTACAGACCATCATCGACACGCGACGCCGGGAAGGCTGCCCGGATTACTAGTTAATAAAATACAAGTCTAGATCGGCGTATTATTTGCGTACTTCTGGTATTTCAACAGTGGTGAATCAGCAATTTCTTTTTCAAGATCTTTTATACGCTCCCTAATACTTCCATTGTTTAGCGATTGGCGTTCCAGCGCAATGCCAAAATGATACATTTCATCATCATAACTGCCTTCTAAGAAGATCAGATTACTGCGCAGATAATTATCATACTCTTTTCCATTTTTATGAAATTCTTTCGCACGATGAAGGTATTTTAAGGCAATCTGGAAGTGGGAAGTAGAATCGTGAATGACCATAGTACCTTCTCCTACCATGGATTCAATAAGATTTTTTGTTTCGTAAGGATCTTCTTTTTTTACACCGTCAATTAAATCAATCAACCGGGACAATTCATAATATTTTAACCAACGGCCTAATTTAGCATGACATGCCGCTTTGAAAGAATTGGAAACATAAGGGTTAACACCATATATATCAATAGTCTGAATCATTTCTAATAAACAAAAAACAGAGTTAATAACTATATTTTTAAAATCAACTTTCTTCTTTTGAAAGCCCGGCACTAAAATAAATTTTTCCAGGAAGTTATAAAATTCAGACTCACCAGCTAATGAGAAGGCTTTCAAATCAATTCTATGACCGATCTCATCTATTTCTATTTTATTTCTTTTGAAGAATCTAAAAGGCTGATCTTTCCAATCTACTATTTCTTCAAAATATACTTTCAAAATTTCATCATTTATTATTGACATTACATCCATTTCAAGCATTCGAGTCATTTTCGATGAAATAGTCTGATACTGATTTATTAAAACCGTTTCAGGAATATTTCTAATAATTTCATCTAGGCTATCGCCCTTAATAACAGGATAATCTTTTGACCGCAACTTAAACTTTGCAAAAAGTAGTAACGCTTCTTTTACATCTGGACTATTAGAAATATTAGTATAATTATTTCTGGCAAATTCATCGGGGTGTGGCATCCCTTCAATACTTGTAATTACATTCTTAAATTTATAGATCTGAGGCCTATCAGTCGAATCGCTGTTCCAAGAAGCGACTTCTAGAAGCATAGCTAACAAAGAAGTCTCGATTTCAGTATAGATATTATGATATCTATTAAACAAATTTATTTGCTTGCCATCAGAATTTACATTAAATCGATTAAGTAAAAGCAATATTTTCTTTAGTTGTATCCCAAAACTAGTCAGCAACCCAGCTTTTGAGTTAAACCTTCCAGAGAGATAATAAGTAAAAATGGTAAAAGTCACAAGTTCACTCCGGGCTATTTTTCCATTATAAACCCCTAAAAAATACTTATCAGTAATAATATCCCATCTTTTTTTTCTAGTTTCATTATTAGTAAACGTATTGCTTAAATCTTCAAAAATATCCCAGAAATTTTTCAAATAATGCTCACTCTCTTTAATTTCATTATCCTTTATGCCAGAAAATATACAATCACCAAGACAGGACAAAGTAAAACCAAGAACCTTTAGGGTATTTTTCGATATATTTGTACGCCTATCAAACAACAAACTAGATGCGCAACTAATCAGCTTTTTTAAGCTAGAAGTTTCTGTTATATCTTTAAAGTATTTTCTAGGAATATTATTTACAGATTGTAAACAATTATATAAACTAACTCTATAAAACTCTAAGGCCATCTCAGAGAATTGTTCATCCTTATTTTTTAATGAAACTATTTTAGAAGATAATTTCCTATTTTCATTAGCGTATAATCCATTTTTAAATACATAAATCCATTTCGACCCTTTATGCTTTACATCAGAAAGATGAGTAATTTGATTGGATAAAGCCTTAAATCTACCTTTGTATTGTTTTTTCTCTTCGATTAAAATATGGTTGCTATCCTCTACACCTAGCGATCCTTGTAATGTATTAAAAATATCATCATTATTAATTATTCTGTGTAGTAAATGATTTGTCCTTGTAATTGAAAACGTTAAAACCGAAAAATTCTTATAATACAATAAACCCGCTATATTATTCAAAAAGTCTGCTTTTATTAAAAGAGCCTCGGCCTTGTAATCGCATTTAGTAAATAAGTTATCAAATGCAATAATGGTTTTCTCTATCCAATCATATGAAACACCATTATAATTATACTTTTCAATAATACATAAATAAGCAGAGCAGGCTAAATTATATAATTTTATTATTTCCTGATTCCTTTTATTATAGTAAGGAGAATCATTTTCGGTAATAGTTTGCAATTGATTCATACAATCAGTATAATATCCCACCGCATTTTCAAAATTCCCCATTCGCTCATGAATAAGACCAAGCTTAAGTTTAAATACTGTAATATTAATAGATATATCAAGGTTTGGCTGCTTTGCTATAGGCAAAAATTGAATCCCATCGCTATACGCCACGCATGCATTATCATATTCTTGGTCGAAGTAATAGGCATCACCTAGTAGTCCATTTAAAAAACAGATTGATCTTATAAATTCTTGATTGCCGCTATCAATAAGGCTTATATTATAATTATTTCTAATCTCTAAAATCTTTTCTTTTAAATGGTGTTTCACATAAAACATCTCATCCAGTGAGAAGTTAAATGCAGCTAATTCGTCTTCAAATATTTTTGATAAATACTTTATTTCGTTTGTAGTCCGACTCAAAAATTTATAATCAAACATCCCAATTTCAGTCTCGCGTAAATGGTTTATATTAAGATATTTAATTAATTCGTCCACAAAATACCTAAACAATGGATTCCTATTATTAGTAAATACTTCCGGGATTAATTCAAGATTTTGAGTAGAGAAAGCAAAGGGATGGTATTTCAAAATATGATCCATTAAATAAGGCGTAGACACCAAAATATTATCACTAAAATCCTTTAACACAACGCTTTGGCTCATCAGAAAGGGTCTATATAAATATGTTATAAACCCAAAATGATATTGATTTTTATAAGAAAAGGATAGAAAAAGTTTAGGCTTATTATTCTTTCTTTTAATAATTACATTGTGATAGTGAGGTTTGTTGTATTTAGGATGGTCCTCACTAATGACATATTCTTCAATTATTCGTACAATTTTTTTAGGAGAACCATTACTACGATAGGTTAAAAAAACGATAAATGTTTGCAGCGTATAAATAACTTTTAATAGCTCCTTTTGATAATCACTTGAAGATAATCCTCTGAAATTTAATTCTTTATGCTGAGTGTTTATGTAATTATAATAGTCTCTCAGGAAATTTCCTCCTGTATTGAAGCCTTCAGGTATAAGTATATGGGAAAGATACAGCTCGGCCATAGCTGAAAGCGTATTACCTCCACTATTTGGGTATACGGACTCTTTTAAAAAACTATCAACATAGATTATTTGGTGAAATATACTACTAATAAAAGACTCTCTATCTGAAATATCTGCCAACGAGGCATCAAACATTTCTCTGCCAGCGATAAAAATAAATTTTGCTTTTGCTTCAGTTACGAAATACTTCAATGATGACAAAATGTTAATTATAGCTTCGCGCCTATTTTTGGTTTTGTCCATTTTTAGATTAGCGAACCTATCGTTTTGAATAACATCTTCTTTTTCATTATAAAAACCCTTGCCTAACCCCGGTTCTACTTTATCTAATTCATCAAAAACAACAACAAATTCATTAATATATGTTTCGAAACTATTATATTGATCTAAAATAGAAATTAGTTCCGTTTCTATTTCTTTTGAATTTAATATTGCATAAGATTTTGTACTTTTATTAAAAAACCCAAATGGCATTTTTTCACTCATACTCTGCATGCCGGTTTCTTTTGTTAAGCTTGCATTAATATTCTCTTCTAGCTCAACTAATCTTTTATAAAGCATTTGTTCTATTACAATCTTTTCTTTAAAATATTTAGTATATTTAAATGTTGGAAACCTTAATACAATTTGCTCAAGTATATTTTTTATCGCATATATTATGCAGGACAACAGAAAACTAATTATTATTAAGAGTAAAATAGCGCCAAACTTTTTATCTAAGTCATCTTCAAGGATGCTCTTTTTTTCATCTTTAAAAAAATCAACTAATCGAATATACTCATCACTAAAATAGACAAACGGCACCCAATTTAATATTTTATGACTTTCTCTAAAATACTCCAATCGTTTCGATTCTATTCTGGCTCTAATAACTCCATTTATTGAATCTATTTTTAGCCTATTATTTATAAGTGAGTCTAATTCTATACTTGTCATTTCTACCCGTACCGAGTCGCTATTCTTGAAAGAATCGACATTTTCATCTCCAAGGCTTTTAGTATATTTTAAAGGCTTAATGTATATTAGCAATCCAAGAAGTAAAACAAAAGACCCAATAAGTATATTAAAAAAACTAAAAGTCCCTCGAAGTTTAACAAAAAAATTCTGTTCACAATAGTATATTAACTTTGAGGTAATTTGCTTTAATATATCCTTCTCGTTTAAATCCGATTGAGCAAAGCTTATCTTTATTTGTTTTACATTATTTTCAATTGCTATATCTGTGCGTTTATTAATTTTCCTATGTTTGGCATAAATGGCTAAAACGCGTTTGACAAAACTTGTCTTCCCCATTCCTCTATAGCCTGTTACAAGGTAGGACCCATTGGCTCCACTAAACTTTAGAATATTAAGCAATTGGTTTTCGATAGCCCGTCGACCAATAAAAATCTCTTTGTTCTCATTACCTGTATCTCCGTTGCCTTCAATAGGATTATGATTAAATTTATAATCTGGTAGCTCGAGAAAAACATCTTTTATAAATGCTTTATACCCGTATTTAAATTTAGTCATGTGTTAATTATTTTTCTTTAATATACTTTTGAAAACCATCGTATTCTTGATTTATTCTTTCGTCATCTTTAAGCTCACTCAATAAAAACTCCATTATTTTATCTTGATGTTTTGAGCTCTGGCTAGGGTAATTTATTAGATATTCCAAGATTTTCAATTTTATTTGCAGATCCTCTTCTCTACTTATCTTTTTCAAAAAATAAAAAGCAACACCTAATATCATAAGAATATGTAAAAGAGAAATATAAATCTTAAACTCTACCGATAAAACTGTCGATACAATTAAAAAATTTAATAACAAAATCATAATCGCTATAAAACAAAAAAATTTCCACGTCAAAGTAACTTTGTCATTAGTTTTGAGAATACTAAGTTTCTCGTAATTAGCTTCTTCAAAAACTATCAGCTTTTTCGAATACACTTCCATATGACCAAGTTGTTTATAATAACTTTTTTCATTTATATCTTGCAATGGTATATTTGCAAAAAAGGCTATACTTTTAACAAATTGTTCAATAGAATTTCGACTAAATTTAAAAAACACATCTTTATTAGCTATGTTTAACGATACTGTATTATTATATATATTTAGATTATTTAGTATTTCGTTTATTTTGTTTTTTCTAATAGTATCCTTTTCTTTATTTTTAATCTCTTCAAATTTTTCAATTATATTTCCAATTTTATTATTAAATGAGTCTGTATAATAGAGCATATCTTTATTTGTTTATAATGTTACAATTACGCCATCAACTCTCATCAATTGTATTCTTACTATGCATTCTTCACATGCTTATATATAATACATCCCTTACTATTTCAACTATTGCTCAATAATAAAAACAGTATCTTCTACCACTAAATTTGTAGTAGCGTATACTTTTACCAGAGCAGGCTTGAAGTTAAGATTTGAAAAAGTTATGAAAATTATCTCTTCCTAGTAACTTTTTATCAGCTACTATAATTGAAGTTATTATATTTTGTATTGATTATTTCTTCGTTAAACAGGTCCAAAATCTAAAATACTCGCCTAAGGTTTTGTGAGCAAAATACCTAATCGATCAATTTGTAATCTTTAGAGAAAGTCTATTGTATTTTCCACAATGATAAACGAGATGGGACTCTTCTGCAAGATTGATTAAAAAAATATTAAAATAATTTTTATTGATCCGTGAGTACGTCTGTAAAGTTTATGCTTGGACACTACAGATCCTGAGAATGACAAGCTATTTCTGTGAGCTAACGCCCTTACGGATTCACGGAGCAATAATGCTACTAGTATTCTGTATTTATGCCTTTACTTAGGATAATTGTCTTTTTACTCCCCTCGCCACTTCGGCAACCGCTTCTCCAGAAAAGCTGCCATGCCTTCCTGCGCATCGGCGGTTTGCTGAATCCGCTGAAACTGCTCGTACAGATAAGCCTGCTGCTGATCCGGCGGAATGGTTTTTAATTGCTGATACGCCTGCAAACCGAATTGCATGGCGGTCGGCGAATGCCGTTTGAGTTCAATCACCAATTCCTGAACGGTTTTTTCTACCTGTTCATCCGGCACCAGTTGCGTCACCAGCCCAACGGCCCGGGCGTCGGCTGCGGATAACGTCCGGGCGCGAAGGCACAGATCGAGAACCGTCCGGGCGGGCATGATTTCAAGTAAGCTGGCCATCACCTGAAACGGAAACAAACCGCGTTTCACTTCCGGCAAACTGAACGTAACCTTATCAGCCGCAACAACATACGTACAACCGGCAATCAATAAAAAACCGCCGGCATAGACCGATCCCCGCACCTGCGCAAGGCAGGGTTTGTGCAGGTCCGCCAGCAGGTCGGCCAACCGCACCGGCCCGGCGGGGGGCGGAACGGTTACATCCAAGGGTTCGCCCGATGACAGGCTTTTCAAATCCATTCCGGCACAGAACACATCGCCCGCAGCGGCCAGAACCACAATCCAGACCTCCTTTTCGTACCGCGCATAGGTCAGGGCAAAGGCCAGTTCGTTGAGCAACGTGGGGTTCAGCGCATTCTTCTTTTCGGGCCGGTTGAGCGTCAGCCTCAGAACGTGGTCCGTCTGATTCGCCAGTAAATACCGGAAAGAGTCCGTTGAAAAACCGGCGGTTTGTTCAGGGGTATAAAGCATTCTTTTTCAGGGAGAATTTATGCAAAAATCCCGCGCCCGTAATACTACAAAATTGAGCGGTCCGGTTCAACAAAACCTGATCAACGCCCGTTTTTCATTCGCTCTGCGGATTCGTTTCGCCAGAAAAAAGCTGCGTTGTTGCAGCAAGCCGGAAACCCTTCCACGGTCACTATTGACTGATGGCCCGGGTAAATGATTCAGGAAGTCTTGGTAGATACGGCGGCTCCGGCACCGCAGTCGGCGGGTTGGTACACCCACAAAGTCATCAAACGGTAAAGCTCAGAACAACTGCTTCCAGGTGCCTTTGATGCGGTTGTATTTCAGTGTGCTGGGCAGGGCTTTCCACCAGTATCGGTTCATTTCGACGGCAAACGAAGGCTGCATGTAACAATTGATGGCGCAGCCCTCACATCCCGGCAAGCGCCCTTCCAGCGCCACCAGCTTCTGGACTTCTTCCGAACGATAGAGGTTGTACAGATCGCCTTCAATCGGGAAGTCTTTCAGGCCGAGGTGGTAGCAGGGTAACACCAGTTTATTTTCGGGCGAAATCACGAGCGTCGTGCTTCCGGCCAGACAAATTGGGTCATTGACGTGGTTGCCGCCATCGCGCCGGAGCTGGATAAAGGCGTCGTTGAGGTAGACATTTTTCTGCTTACCCCACCAGGTCATTTCCTGCAGCGATTTTTCCGAAAAACCGGCCCCGGTTTCCACCTCATTGTATTCAAAAACCGGGTTCAGGATCAGCACCAGGTTATTGGGCAGGCAGATTTCTTCGTGCAGTTGCCGGATCTGGTGAACATTGTGTTCAAAAACCGTAAACAGAATATCGGGCCGCTCGCCCAGTTGACGGGCCAGGGCGATGGAATCCATCACCTTGGCGAAGCACTTCACCCCCCGCGATTTATCGTGTTCTTCGGCAATCGGCGAATCCAGCGAAAAATGCAGCATATCGACCAGGCCGCGCAGACGCTCGGCGTATTTCGGATACAGTAGTCCGTTGGTCGTGATGGTGGTAATCAGGCCGAGCGCCTTGGCTTCGCGGAGCAGGTCGTCGAGCTGGCGGTGGAGCAGCGGTTCTCCGCCCGTAAAATCCACCACCCGGACGCCCAGCCGTTTCAGGTCCCGCAGGTTTTCGCGCACGTTCTCCGGCGTCACGTAGGGCGACGGCCGTTCCCAGATGTCGCAAAAACTACAGGTCGCATTGCAGCGATAGGTGATGTAGTAATTGCACAGAACGGGATGAGAGACAAGGCGCATGAGCGTACGGTTTCTGAGC
This sequence comes from Larkinella bovis, assembly GCF_042655385.1. Lineage (NCBI taxonomy): Bacteria > Pseudomonadati > Bacteroidota > Cytophagia > Cytophagales > Spirosomataceae > Larkinella > Larkinella bovis. The sequence goes on from NZ_JBHSMA010000004.1 coordinate 431,066, forward strand.
TACTGCAACATTTTAAACAAGGCCGTCAGTTTCTCTTTCAGGTCTTTCCGGTCAATGATGAAGTCCAGAAAACCGTGTTCAAGCACGAACTCGGCGCTCTGAAAGCCTTCGGGCAGGTTTTTGCCGATGGTTTCGCGAATCACACGCGGCCCGGCAAAACCGATCAGGGCACCCGGTTCGGCAATATTAAAGTCGCCCAGCATCGCGAATGAGGCCGTCACACCGCCGGTGGTCGGGTCGGTCAGCAGGGAAACGTACGGGATTTTTTCGTTCGATAACAGCGCCAGTTTGGCCGAGGTTTTGGCCATTTGCATCAGCGAAAAACCGGCTTCCATCATCCGGGCACCCCCCGAACGCGAAATCATCAGGAACGGCGTCCGGGTTTTCAGCGAATGGTCGATCGCCCGCGCAATTTTCTCACCCACCACCGAGCCCATCGATCCGCCAATGAAGTTGAAGTCCATGCAGGCTACCGTAACCTCCAGATCGTTCATTTTGCCGTACGCCGACCGAACGGCATCTTTCAGCTGTGTTTTGGCAATGCTGGCTTTAACCCGCTCCGGATACGGTTTCGTATCGACAAATTTCAACGGATCGGCCGAGGTCATGTTGGCATCCAGTTCAGTAAAAACACCGTCGTCAAACAGGAGTGCGAAATACGCATCCGACCCAATTTTTTCGTGGTAATTACAGTGAACGCAGGTATAAGCGTTGAGCTTGTGCTCCCGCGTGTGCATGATTTTCTTGCAGTTCGGGCATTGGTACCATAAACCGTCCGGCGCTTCGCGCTTCATCTCGGTCGGCGTATTGATCCCTTTTTCTTTACGGATAAACCACGACATAGGTTGTCAGTCTCCAGTTAACAGTTCGAAATCAGTCGCTTTACTTTGAAAGCAGGGGGCAAAGATAGTAAGAAAACGGCAGGCACGGTCAACGTTCAAGGTAGTACTTTCGGCGAACGGGTTCAAACCGTTCAATCGCATACCGCAACGCCGTGCGCGGGAGCCGCCCGGCATGGTCGTGCAGAAACTCCTCGAGCGCATCCGGATTTTTCTTTCCGACTTCCCGCAGCATCCAGCCAACCGCTTTATGAATCAGGTCGTGCCGGTGGCTAAGCAACAACTCAGCGACCCGAAAAGTGTCCTGAAACTGGTTTTTGCGAATAAACGCCAGCGTCGATACCATCGCAATCCGTTGCGACCACAGGTGGTTTTCGCGCGCCAGTTCGTATAAAATGCTGCGGTCTTTGTTCAGCAGGTAGTTGCCGACAATGCCCGGGCTACTGGTATCGACCAGATCCCAATTGTTGACGAATTCCTTATTGCGCAGGTAATAGTCAAAAATCAGCTTTCGGTTGGCATCGTGGGCTGGTTTGGCCTGGTTGGTCCAGATAATCAGTCCCGTCAGCCGGCATTCGTGGAACGGGTCACGCACCAGCTTTTCGGTTTCGCCGGGCGGTAATTGCCGGTAGTGTTGAGCGATCAGCCGCTGCTGCGGCACCGATAAGCCCAGAAACACATCGCCTTCACCGTATTGCCCCGGCCCGGTTTTGAAAAATCGTTTAAAAAAGGCGGCTTTTTCGGGATCGGCCTGGGCCTGCAAGGCGGTTTTAACGTCCTGATAAGTCATTGATCTGCTTGAACTAAAACCGGAATGGGTTGTTATTGGAGCAACCGAGCGTAATTTCGGTCCAACGAAAATAAACGAATGAACCCAAATCCTACCGAACCGGTCAGCGAAAATCCCATCATTATTATTGTCGGTACCAACCGGAAAAATTCCATGTCGCGCCAGGTCGCCGAGTATTACCACGCGATCCTGGAACGGATGGCCATACCGAGCCATATTCTGGATCTGAGCGGGCTCCCGCCCGATTTTGTCATGACGGCTTTGTACGAAAATACGGGAAAGAATCCAGAATTCAACCAATACAAGGAGGTGGTCGAACGGGCGAAAAAGATGGTTTTTATCGTTCCCGAATACAATAATTCATACCCCGGCGTCCTGAAAGCTTTCATCGACGGCCTGAGTTACCCCAGCGGTTTATCGAACAAAAAAGTGGCACTGGTCGGCCTCTCGGCCAACCACCAGGGCGGGGCGCTCGCCCTCAGCCATTTAAACGACATTTTTAGCTATCTGGGCACCCATACGCTGGCGTTACGCGTGAAGCTGGCACAAATCCGGAATTACTGGAAAGAAGGTACGCTGCACAACGACCTCTACAAGATGCTCCTGCAACAGCAGGCCGAACAACTGATTGAGTTTTAACAGCCCGGACAACCGCCGGTTTTACCATTTCCCCGGAACAGCCTCCTGTTCGCGGGCGGCATACCGCTCACGGGCTTTCATAATCGGGTCACTATGATGGGCGGCCCACTCGCCCAGTTCAATAAGCTGCCTCAAAAAACTGTGGCCTAACGCGGTCAGTTCGTATTCGACCCGGGGCGGTATTTCGGGATACATCCGCCGGTTTACCAGCCCATCGCGCTCCAGATTCCGCAGTGTGACGGTCAGCATTCGTTGCGAAATCCCATCAACTCGTTTCCTGAGTTCATTAAACCGCAGGGTTCCGGCATCGCCCAGGTGAAAAATAGACAAGGCCGACCATTTATCGCTTAACCGGTCCAGAATGTCCCGAATGGGGCACGGAGCTAGTACGCCGGGGGTCGGCTCCAGAATTTTCTTCAGCTTTTTTTGTAAGCTATCCTGCTGAGAATCAACAATAGTTCCGTCCATGTGCCTGACTTATGACGACATGCCTTCTTGCGGCATCCTTGGTTACTGAATAGTTTTGAGTTACCAAAAGTAACTAAGAAACGTTAAATCAGCACGATATGATTGCCATCACCGGAGCTTCTGGCCATTTAGGAAAAGCCACGCTCGAATTTTTACGGACCAAAACCAGCCCGGATTCCCTCGTCGCCCTCGTCCGGGACCCGGCCAAAGTAGCTGACCTGGCTGCCCAGGGCATACAGGTTCGCGCGGGCGATTACGATGACTCCGCTTCGTTGGTCGCCAGCCTGGCCGGTATTGATACACTGGTCCTGATTTCCAGTTCAGTAACGGGTCCGGAACGGGTTCGGCAACATACCAACGTTATCGAGGCCGCGAAGGAAGCCGGTGTGAAGCACGTTTTTTACACCAGTGCGCCCAAGCCCTCATTAGAAGCCCGGTTTACGCCCGCCATCGACCATTTTCTGACCGAGGAACTTCTGAAAGAATCCGGGTTGACGTACACCATTTTCCGGAATAGTATTTATCTGGATGTCTTGCCGGGGCTCGTAGGGAATGCGGCTGAAACCGGGCAACTGTTTTATCCGGCTGGCGAAGGTAAGGTGAGTTTTGTGTTGCGGGCCGACATTGCCGAAGGACTGGCGAATGCGTTAACCACCGAAGGGCACGAAAACAAAATTTACGAGATCGGGGCTCCGCTTTCCTGGTCGTTCAAAGACATTGCCGCTGTGCTCAGCCAGAACGGGAAAACCGTCGAATACATCGATATCCCGACCAGGGCGTTCGAAGCGGAGCTGATGAAGCACCTGCCTGCGCCGGTTGCTAAAGTGTATACGGGTCTGGCTGAAGCCATCAAACACAACGAGCTGAACGAACCCGATCCTGCTCTGGAAAATCTGCTGGGTCGAACGCCGGTGAGCCTGGCCGAATTTCTGAAAAACCGGGCCTGAAAACCGGGTTGACACCAACAAAAAAGACTCCCGAACAGGAGTCTTTTTTGTTATCTTGTTTCCGATCAGCGTCTAATCGTTCAGACGAGTGCGAATAATATCACGTTCGTCGAGCAGCGGAATTTCGTACAAATTCACTTTCTGACGAATAAACGCCGGCGTTTCCAACTCCCGCTCCCGCTCCGGCAGCCTGGTTTGTGTAAAGCTTTCGATCATTTTCTGGATTTGCAGCAGATCATCCTCCCGCTTCTCATCGACCAGAATATCTTCGAGGTTGGCGTAATTGCCCCGTGTTGGTGTCTCTTCGTAAACCCGCGGCAAGGGGGCCGTTACCCCCGTGGGCGTAGGTTCAAGGGTCTCCCCGGTTTCGTCTACGGTTTCCAGCTCCGGCTTCAACTCTTCCTCAATGGGGGGATTTTCAATCACTTCTCCCTTTTTATGTTGCGGCTGTTGCCAGTTGGTCGGCGGAAAATCCGGTCGTTCGGTGGGCAGATCAAAACCGGCGGCAATCACCGTCACACGGAGGTTTTTACCCAGCGTTTTATCCTTGATCGTACCGTACTTGAACAGATGCGCCTGCTTGTCTTTCCCGATTTTTTCTTTGATGTAACCGGTAATGATTTGCAGTTCTTTCATGGTGGTACGAGCCTCCGGACCCGATGCCATCGTGAGCAGAATCCGCTTCGCCCCCCGGATATCGCGGTCGTTGAGCAACGGCGAATTCAACGCATCCTGAATGGCGCTCAGCGCGCGGGCGTCGCCTTCAGCATCGGCCGACCCCATCACGGCCTGACCAGCGCCTTCCAGCACCCGCTTCACATCCATGAAGTCAACGTTGATTTCACCCTGAACGGTAATGATTTCGGCGATACTTTTGACGGCATTCGCCAACACATCATCGGCCTTTGCAAACGCCTGATCCATCGGAAAATCTTCAAAGATTTCCGCCAGTTTATCGTTCAGAATGACCAGAACCGTGTCGCAGTATTCCTTCAGTTCCTCGATCCCGCGCATGGCCTGATCGAGCTTCTCAATCCCTTCAAAATCGAACGGAGCCGTCACGACAGCAATCGTCAGCAGACCCATTTCGCGGGCAATCTGCGCAATGACGGGGGCCGCTCCCGTACCGGTGCCCCCTCCCATCCCCGCCGTGATGAAAACCATCTTGGTGGGTTCGCCCAGCAATTGCCGGATGTCTTCCGTATTTTCCAATGCCGCCTGCCGGCCTACTTCCGGATTCGTTCCGGCGCCCAAACCGGACGTCAGCAGGGCACCCAACTGAATTTTCGTCTTGACAGGACTGTTGGTCAGCGCCTGACGATCGGTATTACAGACGATGAAATCGACATCTTTCACCCCCATGCGAAACATGTGGTTGACGGCATTACTTCCGCCCCCACCGACGCCTATTACTTTAATGATGGGTTCATCTTCCTCGTCGGGGAACTCAAACCTCATGCCATATTCCAATGCCTCTGGCATACCTCCTACTGTTTGGTGCGCTGTTAATTACTTGATATTTCGGAACGCTATGCGTTGCCTTTCCAATCGACTTTCCTTACTGATACCGGTCATCGGGACCGAGGTCTTTGCCGAGATCATCATTCAGGAAATTTTGAAACCATTTCAGAATACCGACTTTTTCCTTCGGTTTTTCGGGGGCTTTGCCGCCATTCGTCGGGCCATGACCGTGGCCATATCCCGGGCCCGATCCGTGACCATTGGTGCCATGATGGCCACCCACCGGGGTCAGCACCGCGTGCTGGAGCGGAATCCGGTCGTCCAGCCGTTTGAAACCGGCCCAAACCAGCCCAACCGCCGTGGCAAACGCCGGGTCGCTCACCAGATCCGCTTTCACATTATGCTCCAGTTGATCCGGAAAACCGATCCGCACATCCAGGCTCGTTACACGCTCGAAAATCCGTTCGATGCCCGAAATAGCCGCCGTTCCGCCCGTCAGGACAACACCACCGACCAGTTTATCGCGGTAACCCGACCGGATGATTTCGGCCTGCACCATAGCGGCAATTTCTTTCAGGCGAGCTTCGATGACCAGCGCTACATTCTTCAGAAGAATGTCCTTGGGCGGACGACCGCTCAGATTCGGAACGGCCACCACCTCATTCAGCCGGAAATCGCTCGGATCCGCGCTGCCGAATTTCGTTTTCAGCAATTCCGCCTGTGTCGGCAACACCCGGCAACCGACTTCGAGATCGGAGGTCAGGCTGTTGCCCGCGAACGGAATCACCGCCACGTGCCGGAGCACGTTTTTGTGATAAATCGCAATTTCCGTAGTTCCTCCGCCGATATCGACCAGGGCCACGCCCGCATGTTTTTCCTCATCGGTTAAAACGGCCAGAGCCGACGCCAGGGGCGCCAGCAGAAACTTGTCATTTTCCAGCGGTTCTTTCTGGGGCGAAACCGAACGGGCTCGCTGAATGCATTTGCGGGTATACGAAGCCGAACTTGTCTGGGCCGTAATAACCTGAAAGTCAGCTTCCAGCTTAACGCCAATTCGACCAACGGGATAGTCAATATTTGATTCGCTATCGACTGTAAAATCCATTGGCAGCACGTGCACAATCTCCGATCCGGCGGGCAGTACCGAACGGTACATATCGCCCACAAGATGGTCGATGTCATCGGCCACGACTTCGTCGCCGGGCGAGGTGCGCGTAATGCTGCCGTGTTGCCGACGTGCCGTCACGTTTTGCCCCGAAAAGCTGACGTTGACAACGTGAATATCGATGTTAGCCTGCCCGGCGGCTTCTTCGACCGCCCGGTTGATGGCTTCAACGGTTTGACCGATATTGACCACGGAACCTTTCGTGACGCCTTTTGAGACGGCTTTTCCAACACCCAGTACGTCTAGCCGGGGGTGGTCGTTATTGCGGATAAGACGGCCGGCCACGGCGCACACTTTGGTACTGCCAATGTCCAGGCCTACTATAATTTCTTCCTGCTTAGGTATCATTCGCACACGATCTGGTTACGGTACTGCACACTTACCCTTCGGTATCGGTCCCACCCCTTCAAAGGTAGTATATGCTTGTAAAATAATTTTATCTTTTCAAATTTCGCTTCCAGCTCTACGGGCTGGCCAATTTCAATCAGGCAGTCGCCCACCTGCGGAATCAGCGTCACTTCGCGGTTTTTGTCGACCATCACCTGCGCGATCTGGGCTTTCCAGAACGGATCGGTTTCAATCTGTTTCAACAAACCCAGCAAGGGTTTGTTTTTTTCGGTTGTCAGGGATTTCCGTTCGCTGAAATACGGCCCGGAGATCAGCGTGACCCGTGCCGTGTAATTCATCGAAAGCGGAAACCATTCGCCGTCTTCGGTCAAATAATAACCGGCATAGGCCGATTTGTCCTCACCACCGTCCGGAACCAGCCGCGCCAGCGGTCGCTGCTGCTTGATATCGGCAATCAGAATTCCTTTCAAATCCCGGAAAACCTGACAGCTTTTCACTAAGCCATTCTGTTGAAGACGCTTTTCCAGCTTCTTCAAGTTGATATTGGCGTAATCGTCGCCCAGGAGCGGGTCGGACCCGTCGTTGGTCAACGTTCGCAGAACATCGTTTCGGTTCAGAAACCGATGCCCGTCTACTTCGTCCATTCGGATGTCGATGCCTTCACATTGCCGGTGATTTTGCCGGTGTTCCGTAAAGGCAATCAGCCCCACCAAAATGGCTAAACCGGCTACGGTCAGAATGAAAGTTCTATTTAAGGGAAAAATAGAAAACATCCGTCGTTCTTAACTCTAAAAAAAATTAATTTTTATTGATTGGTCTGAAACAGCTCCCGCAATGCCGGAATCATCTGATCGATGTCACCCGCGCCGATGGTGGCTACCAATTCGGGCGGATTACGTTGTAAAATTCCGGGCAGTTCTGCTTTGCTGCACTGAATTTTCTCTTCCGCTTGGATCTGCTGAAAAATCAGGTCGGCGCTGACGCCTTCGATGGGCAGTTCGCGGGCCGGATAAATATCGAGCAGGATGACACGATCCGCCAGCGAAAGACTTTGGGCAAATTCAGCGGCAAAATCCCGCGTCCGGCTGAAGAGGTGCGGCTGAAAAATAGCCGTTACCTTCCGTTCCGGATACAGGGCTTTTAACGACGATAAAAATGCCGAAACCTCCGCAGGATGGTGCGCATAATCATCGATAAATATAACATTTTTTGATTGGAGTATGTACTCGAACCGCCGTTTTACGCCTTTATAATTAGCGAGTGCTTCGCCGATGGCTTCCGGGGTCACACCGACCTGCAAGGCCGCGGCCGCGGCCGCCACGGCATTCTCCACATTGTGAAAACCGGGTACCTGTAATGCCACCTTCTCGATAACACCTTCAGGATAAACGATATCGAAAACAAACCGGGCGTTTTCAATCCGCAGATTTCGGGCATAGTAGGCGCCTTCCGCTAACGAATATTCATACACGGTGGCCGGGGTCGAAGCGGCCAGGGCCAGCCCTCGTTTCATAAACAGCGTCCCTCCGGGTTTGATCTGCCCCACAAAGGCCCGAAACGAATCCAGGACGGAGTCGTGACTCCCGTAAATATCCAGGTGATCGGCATCGGTCGAGGTCACAATGGCCACCTCCGGAAACAGGGTCAGAAACGAGCGGTCGAACTCATCGGCTTCAACCACGCAAATGACTTTCGACAGGTCGTCGGTCGGTTCGTTGAGCAGAAAATTGGTGCCGTAATTCTGGGTGATGCCCCCGAGAAAGGCCGCACAGTTGACACCGGAACTTCGCAGGATGTGGGCGACCATCGACGAGGTCGTCGTTTTGCCGTGGGTTCCGGCAATGGCTACGGTGGTCATCCGCCCGGCCAGCAGGCCCAGCACCTGTGAGCGCTTCTGCAACGTAAAACCGTGTTCGGTCAGGTAGACGTATTCCCGGTGGGTTTTCGGAACGGCGGGCGTGTAAATCACCAGGGTTTCTGCCCGGTTTTCCCGGAAATGTACCGGAATCTGCTCGATATCTTCCTCAAAATGAATCGACATGCCTTCCTGCTGCAGGGCGTCGGTCAGGGCCGTCGACGTCCGGTCGTAGCCCGCGACTTCGTACCCATTTACCAGAAACCAACGCGCCAGCGCACTCATGCCAATGCCGCCGATGCCGAGAAAATATACGTACCGAATGTTATTCATTTTTTATGGTTTACAATGGTGTGGAGGGTTGAAAAAGGGGTAAATGTACATTTGAAGTCCTTTTCAACCCGTTCGCTACCAGTCCTGTTATTTTATCAATTTCAATACTTCTTCCGCGATTTCCCGGGCGGCTTTGGGCCGCGCCAGGCCGCTGATATTCTGACTCAGGGTGTGCTGCTGCACCGGATCGTCCAGGAGCCGCAGGGCCGCCGGAACGAGCTCTGCGGGAGCCTCCCGATCGGCGATCAGCAAAGCCGCATTCCGGTTGACCAGACTCAGCGCATTTTTCGTCTGGTGGTCTTCCGAAGCCGCCGGAAACGGAACCAGAATCGCCGGTTTTTTGACCAGACACAATTCCGACACCGACAAGGCCCCCGCCCGCGACACCACCGCATCGGCAACGGCGTAGGCCAGGTCCATTTCGTAAATAAAATCAAACGCTTTGATCCGGCTGGCGCCGGCATCGGCAATGGCCTTTCGGGCCCGCTCGACAAAAACCGGCCCGGTCTGCCAAACCACCTGATAACCAGCTTCAATCAGCAAGCGAAGATCTTTTTCAATACTTTCGTTAATCGTCCGCGCCCCCTGGCTGCCGCCGATGATTAACAGGGTTTTCCGATCAGGTTCCAGCCCGAAAAACGCCAGGCCGTCCATCCGTTTGGTGCCCGCCTGGATAATGTCCGTTCGGACCGGATTGCCCGTCAGGATTATCTTCTGCGCCGGAAAAAACGCTTCCATGCCGGGGTAGGCCACGCAAATGGTTTTCGCCCGACGCGCCAGCAGTTTATTCGTCAGGCCCGCGTAGGAGTTCTGTTCCTGAATCAACGTCGGAAGGCCTTTGAGCGATGCTGCCAGCAAAACCGGTCCGCTCGCGTATCCGCCGACGCCCACGGCCACATCCGGCCGAAATTCCCGAACGACCTGCTGCGCCCGCAGAAAACTCCGGCCCAGCTTAAACGGAAACGCCAGATTTTCGAGCGTCAACTGCCGTTTGATCCCGACCACCGGCAAACCGATAATCCGGTAGCCCGCCCGGGGGACTTTCTCCATTTCCATTTTTCCTTCCGCCCCCACAAACAGGATTTCGATGGTCGGATCGATGGTTTTTAATGCATTGGCAATGGCAATCGCCGGATAAATATGTCCGCCGGTTCCCCCGCCACTGATGATCACGCGTTTTGGCATACAATTGACGCAAACCGTTGGTAGTCGGTTATGGGTTTACGGTTTATAGTTTACGGTGTTTCCTATAAACCGTAAACCAGGTCCATGAGAAAACTACGTCGCTTTGATCAGATTGCTCTCATCGGCTTCCCCGCGACTCACACTAATGATGATCCCGATGGCCGTTCCGGTGAAAAGCAGCGACGTACCGCCCATGCTCAGCAACGGCAACGGCTGGCCCGTCACGGGGACCAGCCCGACCGAAACCGCCATGTTGATCATGGCCTGAATGACAATACTGAACGTCAGGCCCGCCGATAACAAACCGCCATACGCCCGATTGGCCTTTCGAATAGCCCGCATCCCCCGCCAGAGCAGGTAGAGATACGCCAGAATAATGACGATACCACCAATCAAACCGTATTCTTCGACGATCATGGCAAAAATAAAGTCGGAATACGAATGCGGCAGAAAATTACGCTGGTGGCTGTTGCCCGGGCCCTGCCCGTAAACACCACCGTGGGCCAGCGCGATGTAGGATTGCGCCACCTGAAACTCGGGCGGTCGTCGCCCATTAAGCGTTTCCCAGTAATTAGTTATGCGGCTGATCGACGTCTTGGCCCGCTGCCCGAACATCAGCGCAAAGCTCCCCATGACTACGCAAAACACCACCATGAAGGCCAGGTATTTCGTCGGTACACGCCCGATGAACATCAGCAAAAAACAGGTAGCCGCCAGCAGAGCTGCCGTCGAGGCATTGCTTAACACGATACAGGCGCAGATAATCCCAATCCAGCCAATCATGTTGACCAGCACGCTCGGGTCATACTGTTCCTTTTTAATGTGCTGCCGCTTGGCCAGCATGGCCGCCAGGTTCGAAATCAGGGCCAGTTTCGCCAAATCCGACGGCTGAAACGTCTGGTTGATCAGCGGAATCGTGATCCAGCGCGAAGCCTCGTTCAGGTTCGTTCCCTTAAAATACGCCCACAGCAGCAGCGGCACCGACAACCACATGCCAAACCGCGACAAGCGGGCGTAATAAATGTAATTAAACCGGTGGGCCACCCACATACAGGCCAGTCCCAGTACCACCAGCGCCCCGTGTTTAAACAGATAATGCTCCGTCGATTGCAGCTTCTGGTAGGCCATCGTCCCCGTCGCGCTGTAGACCACGGCGATACTCATAATCGACAAAAACAACACGACGCCCCAGATGTGGTAGTCGCCCTTGATGTTGTTTTTTAACCAATCTTTCGCTGAAATAGTCATCCCTTCGAGGAGTTAAGAATTAAGAGTTATGAGTTAAGAGTTAATGCGTCAGCCAACCGCCGGGCGGCCCCGTCATAACTCTTAACTCATCATTCTTTTAACCGCTTCTTTAAACTGGTTGCCCCGGTCTTCGTAGTTCCGGAACAGGTCGAAACTGGCACAGGCCGGTGAGAGCAAAACCGTATCGCCCGGACTAGCCAGTTCCAGCCCTTTGGCAACGGCTTCGTTCACGTCCTGGGTTTCAAACAGCGTCGGAACACGGTCCGAAAAATAGCGAACCAGTTTCTGATTGTCTTTGCCCAGGCAAATTAAGGCTTTTACTTTCTCCTTTACCAGCCCCGCAAGCTGATCGTACTCATTTCCTTTGTCCAAACCACCGGCAATCCAGATCACCGGGCTCGTCATACTTTCCAGGGCGTAATAAACCGAATCGACATTTGTGGCTTTGGAATCATTGATGAACTGAACACCCCGGATTTCACCCACCGGCTCGAGCCGGTGGGCCGCATTCCGGAACGTCAGCAGCCCCGCGCGCAGCACATCCGGCTGCACGCCAACCACCTGGGCCGCCAGCGTTGCCGCCAGCATATTAATCGCATTGTGTTTTCCTTTCAGGGGTAAATCGGCCAGCGGAATCTCAAAATCGTTGACCACCAGAAAACCGTCTTTCAGGTAAGCCCCCGGCTGGGGGGTATCAATCAGCGAAACCGGTAACAAACGGACGTCCGGTTTTTTCCGGTCGAGTTCTTCGCGGATCACCGCACTTTCCTGGTAGTAGATAAACGTATCGTCCGGACGCATGTTTTGCAGAATCCGAAACTTCGAGTTTACGTAATTCTGAAACCGGTATTCGTAACGGTCCAGATGGTCGGGCGTGATGTTCAGCAGGATGGCCACGTTCATCCGGGCCTGGTTCATATCATCCAGCTGGAAACTACTCAGTTCCAGGACGTAATAGTCGAAGGAGTGCTCCAGCACCTGCCGGGCGAAACTATCGCCGATGTTGCCCGCCAGCCCGACGTTTAGCCCGGCGGTTTTCAGGAGGTGATAGGTCAGGAGCGTCGTTGTGGTTTTACCATTGCTGCCCGTAATGCCGATGAGCCGGGCGTTGGTGTAACGGGCCGCCAGTTCAATTTCCGAGATGATCGGAATATTTTGCTGGCGCAGCTTCTGGATGATGGGGGCTTTTTCGGGAATACCGGGGCTCTTGACCACCTCCGTCGCCTGCAGAATTCGTTCTTCCGTGTGCTGACCTTCTTCAAACGGGATTTCAGCCTGCTCCAGCACCTGCCGGTACGATTCCTGCAAAAGACTTCTGTCCGACAAAAAAACCGTATACCCTTTCGCTCTGGCCAGTAAAGCAGCGCCTACTCCACTTTCTCCCCCACCCAGAATAACCATCATCCCCCTGTTAACGTCCATAAAATTATGTGCAAACCGTTGACAAAAATAGAGGTTTCGCCGTTGTCTGACCGCCGGTTTTGCAATCTTTTTCTCGCAAAAAAGAAACCCCGCCGGAGAGCAGGGTCAATGGGGTGGGTACAGTGGAAAGATTATGCCTTCTTTTCCATCGAAGACGACATCCGTAACCGGTTGGCAGCCTTCACAATAAGGAACACGACCCAGGCTATAATCAAAAACTGAATAACCGTGTTGAGAAAATTACCATACCGAATCGCTACTTCCGGCGTTTCACCAACGGCTTCTTTCAGCACGACTTTCAACTGGCTGAAATCAACACCACCGGTTACAATTCCCAGAATAGGATTGATGATATCCTCAACTAAAGAAGTCGTTATCTTGCCAAAAGCGGCTCCGATAATAACACCGACGGCTAAATCCAGCACGTTACCCTGAGCAATGAACGTTTTAAATTCCTTTAGCATGGATCCTGTGGTTAAGTTGGTTCGCAGGAAGTTATAAAATGTAACCGTTTTGTCAAATTTATTTACGCAAAAAAGAAGTTCGCTCCGTTCGCGCTGTCTGACAAACCGGGCTATATTTTTTCTTCCACCCACACGTTCATTTCGGTCAATGTCATGGCTCCGTATTGCGTGGCCAGCGCCACATCGGCCGCATCCCGGCCATACGCCACCACAATGCGGTTGCCGCGCGGTTCTTGCTGGGTGGCATCGAAGGTATACCAACGCCCATCGACAAAAGCTTCGAACCAGGCGTGTAAATCCATCGGTTTGAGCTGGTACAGATAGCCCACCACCATCCGGGCGGGGATGTTGAGACTGCGACAGAGCGAAATGCCCAGATGCGCAAAATCCCGGCAGACGCCGGTGCGTTTTTCGGCGGTGTCGACGGCCGAGGTACTCGCGTCGCTCGTGCCGTACTGATAGGTAATATGCGATTGAATCCAGCTTCGGATGGCTTCCACCTGATCATAGCCCGGCGTTGCGTCGCCGATAATATCGACCGCCAGTGGTCCTAACCGGTCAGACTGGCAGTAGCGGCTGGGCAGCAGAAATTGCAGCACATCGTCGGGTAAATCCTGAACCGGCACAAAAGGTGCACCGGGGGCCACATCGATCCGATCAGCGGTTTCGGCAACCAGGGAAATCTGAACGCTGAAGGAGCCTTCCGGCGCGACGAGCCGCTGGCATAAATTGCCGTACAAATCGGTATATTCGACGACGGGAATGTTAGGCTCAATCTGGTATTCTTCGGAGATAATCCATTGCCCGGCACCGGAGCGAGGGCGTAACATCAGCACCAGAGGTGCAGGAGCCGGAACGTCGTAAAGGAGTTCGCAGCCGGCAAAAAGTTTCATAAACCGTTCGTAAAGAGGTAGTACTAGCAGGGCTAAAGCCATCTAACCGCAATGAGGTCGAAAATGTTCTCCATTTTCCGGAACCAATCGCGAAATGATTCCGCGCCCTGCCCCTCTTTCCAGTAACACAAAAAGGGGCGATTCGCCCCTTTTTGTGTACTGCCGGATTTTTTCACCAATAACCCGGTCTGTTCTGAAAACCGTATCCGTGGGGATTAAGCCGCAATGACTGCTTCGGCCAGAACCAATACCTTATTATTCAGAACTTCGACCACTCCGCCGTCAACGGTAAAGGTTTGATTACCGCTTCCGGTGGCCACCGTGATCGGCCCGCGCACCAGTGTGCTGACAATGGGTGCGTGATCGTTCAGAACCTGAAACTGGCCTTCGCTGCCCGGAAACGTAACCGCCGTGGCTTCGCCAGTGAAAACTTTCCGATCCGGTGTAATGATTTCCAGATGCATTTTTTTATCGTTTAAGGTCTAAGGTTTAAAGTTTAACGTAGTTTTTTGAACCTTGAACGTCAAACTTTAAACCTCAAACGATGCGTTACTTTCCAGCTTCTTTCATCAGACGCTCGCCTTTCGCGGCTGCGTCGTCGATCGTACCCACGAGGTTGAAAGCCGCTTCGGGCAGGTGATCCCACTTGCCGTCGATGATTTCGTTGAAGCCCCGGATGGTTTCTTCGATCGGGACAAGCACCCCTTTCAAACCGGTGAACTGTTCGGCCACGTGGAACGGCTGCGACAGGAAGCGTTGTACGCGACGAGCCCGGTTTACGGTTTGTTTGTCTTCTTCCGAAAGTTCTTCCATACCGAGGATGGCGATGATATCCTGCAATTCCTTGTAGCGTTGCAGAATTTCCTTCACGCGCTGGGCGGTGTTGTAGTGTTCATCACCTACGATTTCGGCCGTCAGAATCCGGGAGGTTGAATCCAGCGGGTCAACCGCCGGGTAGATTCCTAACTCGGAAATTTTCCGGCTCAATACCGTCGTGGCATCCAAGTGGGCAAACGTCGTAGCCGGTGCCGGGTCAGTCAAGTCATCGGCCGGTACATAAACCGCCTGAACCGACGTGATCGAACCGCGTTTGGTCGACGTAATCCGCTCCTGCATGGAACCCATCTCGGTTGCCAGCGTGGGCTGGTACCCTACGGCCGATGGCATCCGGCCCAACAGCGCCGATACTTCGGAACCCGCCTGGGTAAACCGGAAGATGTTATCGATAAAGAACAGAATGTCACGGCCCTGGCCGGTTCCGTCTCCATCGCGGAAGTGTTCGGCAATCGTCAGACCCGACAAGGCAACCCGGGCACGGGCGCCGGGAGGCTCGTTCATCTGTCCGAAAATAAAGGTCGCCTGACTTTCCTTCAGCGTCTCAGCATCTACTTTGGACAAATCCCAGCCGCCTTCTTCCATGGAGTGCTTGAATTCATCACCGTACTTAATAATTCCGGCTTCGATCATTTCGCGCAGCAGGTCATTGCCTTCGCGGGTACGTTCACCCACCCCGGCAAATACCGACAGACCGGCGTAGGCCTTGGCGATGTTGTTGATCAATTCCTGAATCAAAACGGTTTTTCCTACTCCCGCACCACCAAACAGACCGATTTTGCCCCCTTTGGCGTATGGTTCGAGCAAGTCGATTACCTTGATCCCGGTAAACAGAACTTCGGTTGATGTGGCAAGGTCCTCAAACTTCGGAGCCGCCCGGTGAATGGGCAAACCGCCGGTGCTTTGGGGTTGGGGAATTCCATCGATGGCCGTTCCAACGACGTTGAACAGACGCCCACGAATACCATCACCGGTCGGCATAGTAATCTGAGTACCAAGGTGAACAACGGTCATGCCGCGCTCCAGCCCTTCGGTAGCATCCATCGAAATCGTGCGAACCCGGTCTTCACCAAGGTGCTGCTGGCACTCTAATATAACTTTTTGGCCATTGGCTTTCGTGATTTCCAGGGCGTCCAGAATCGCCGGTAGACGCGACCCTTCGCCCTCAAAACTCACGTCAACAACCGGGCCGATTACTTGCGTAACTTTACCCGTATTCGTTGCTGTTGCAGTTGTCATGCTATGAAGTTGAGAAATTTAGTAGGCGTAATAAATGCGACCGCAAAATTAGGAGATAATTTGCTTAAACCCAAGTTGCCTTTTCATGTATTTTCAAGATTTATACGACGAAATCGTTTTTGTTCCAATTAGTTCGCGAATCCGGGACCCACCGCCACCGTTTGCACAAAACAAAGATTACGGCCAAAGTTTACATAAACGTGGGGAACTGTCTATCATGGGCTGTTCGGCTTACCGACCTGAAACCGGTACCAGAAAGCTTACAAAGCCCCGGGCCGGTTCCTGGTGCGGTCGTAACCGGCTTTTTCTCAGCCAGAACCAAACAGGAGGCACTAACTGCCCGTTCGCAGCGTTGCTTAACAGAGTTTGACCGGCCCGTTTCAAAACCCGGGCCGGTTTATTGGTAGCATTATGTTTTTTTTCTGGAAGAACTGGAGAACAGGCCATCAAACGGCCTATTGGACGGGTTTGGTATTGTTTAGTACGGCCCTTGTCGGCCTGGTCTGGGCCTGGATGCTGGGCCTGCAAAATGTCGTGCGCTGGGATGTCCTGAGCGAATTGACCGAACTCCCGGCCCCGATTGGTACGTTTACCGATGGTTTGTTTGATTATCCGGTCAACGGTAAAGCCTATATCGTAACCGAACAATTTGTGGCCTCGGCCATGCGGGTCAACGGCCTGGCGGCCCGGCTGGTTACGCTCGGCATCTGTGCGGGACTGGCTTTCGTGCTGGCCGCTATTTCCCGGCTCCCGCGCTGGTATTACCGGATTACCATGGGGGCGATGATTGTCCTGCTGGCGACGTTCCGGCTGGAAGTCCTGCAATTCCCCGGTTTTCTCGGAACGGCGCTAAACGGCCGCTTGCCTTTTGTGGTCATCGCGCTGGTCCTCGGTCTGGTCAGTTATTATTTTCACGCCTTCCGAATCGACATTTCTCTGCCGGTTCGGTTGCTGGTTTTCGCCGGACTGGCCCTGGTGGGCTGGCTAGGCATCGACCAACTGGCCGAACAGCCTGCTCCGGCACTCGCTTTCATCGGATACGCCCTGCCGGGGCTGCTGCTGGTGTCGCTGGTGTTTATCTTCTGGATTTCGGCGGAAATCATTGCCGCGCTGGTGTATGTAACATCAGTCGCCCGGAATAACCGCAGCGACGGATCGGGCCGGCCCCTCGGTTTGAATAACTTCCTGCTGATCAGCTTGCTGTACCTGGCCAATCTGTTGCTCATCTGGCTGAGCAACACCAAAGTCATTAGCTGGAACCCGGTGGTCATCAGTCCGTTTATTCTTTTCCTGATTTCACTAATCCTGGGACTTTGGGGATTTCGGCAGCAGCTGCGGCAAAGCGAGAACTTCCTGTCGTTCCACGAAGCAGGGGCCTTCCTGTACCTGGGCCTGTCGCTGGTTACGACCTTAACGATCACCTACGCGTTTGCGTCGGCCAACGACCCGCTGATCGAAGCGCTGGAAGATGTCATTGTCTATACGCACCTGGCCACCGGGCTGGTGTTCGTGTTGTATACGGTTTTTAACTTTCTGCCGCTGTATCGGCAGGCGTTGCCGGTTTATAAAGTTTTCTATAAGCCGACCCGGTTTTCGTTGTTGCAAACCCGGCTGGTTGCTGCCATTCTGGCGGGGGTGATCATCGGGCTGGAAAATTTCTTTCCGTTGAATCAGGCAACGGCCGGTTATTTCAACACCGTCGGTGATTTTCATGCCGCCACGGGCGAAGTCCGCATTGCCGAACAATATTACACCCTCGCCCTGAACAGCGAATTTCAGAACCACAAGTCGAACTACGCCATGGCCTCGCTGGCGCTGACGCAGGGTGACAAGGTAACGGCAGCTTATTATTTCAAACAGGCCCTATTGAAGCAGCCGTCTCCGCAGGCCTACGCCGGTTTGACCTCGGTTTTGCTGGACGACAACCTCTTTTTTGAAGCCGTCAAGATGCTGCAACGGGGCATTCGGGCCTTCCCGAAAAACGGCGAATTGCAGAATAACCTGGGTTACCTGTACGCCAAAACCAGCGTGGCCGACTCGGCTTATTATTATTTAGCCGCAGCCACCGGCCATACCGCCCGCGAAGAGGTTCCGCAGACAAACCTGCTGGCATTCTGGGCGCGCAATCCCCAATTGGTTTCGCTCGATTCGCTGGCTAACGCGTCGGAACCCCGTTCCTACGAATCCTACGAAGCCAACCGGGCAGCTTTGGCTTTTTTCGGCCAAACGCCCGACAGCACCTCCGTACAACGACCCGGCTGGCTCGACGAATCGGGCACTACTGACGGGTTGAGTGTGGGCCGGTTTGCCCGACTGTATAATTACGCCGTCCGAAACCGGGCGACGGATACCACGCTGCTGAGCAACTTGCAGCGCCTGGGCGAAAATCCGGCGAATCAGGACTTTACGGATGATTTACTGTTTGCCCGTTCAGTCGCGCAGTATTATACCGGTAACAAACGAACAGCGTTTGAGCTGACCGACCAACTGGCGCGCGATAATCAGCGAAATGGCGGTTTCTACCATTCCGTCATCGGTCTTTGGATGATGGAACAGGGCTTATACCGAAAAGCCGCCGACCTGCTGGCGCAGAATACGGACACGCTGTCGATGTATTACCAGGCGCTGGCACTCACCAAAGCCGGAGACCCGCTCATGGCCCGCTCCCTCTGGGAAACCGCCGGTCGGAATGATGCCGGGGTGCGAACGCTGGCTGAAGTTTTATACGGCCGGAAAAAACCGGAAACGGATCTGGAAAAAGCGTTTGTGTTGCTGTATGACCCGCTGCTTGAGCAGGCTGGAGCGCAACGGGCGCTGTATGCATCGATGCAGGACAACAATCTGAAAACCGTGGTTGCCTCAACGCTGGTTAAACGGTATCTGGCGGCCCGGCAGCAAGCAGTTGCCCAGAGTTGGTACGAGCAAATTCCATGGGAAGCCCAATTAACGGCGTATGCCGGATCGGCCATGACCGTTGCTTACCTGCGGCTTCGGAACGCCAATGGCCAGTACGATCAGACGATCGCGGACGCCCGGCAGGCTGTAATCCCGGTTTTTCAGGCCGAAAAGGCGTTCATTGTTGCGCAGGCATACGAGGGCAAACGGCAGATGGCGCAAGCCCGGCAGGCCTTCGAAACCGCCGTTCGACAGGCACCCTTCAATGCCGAAATCGTCGCCGTAGCGGCTGCGTTCGAACGCCAGCGGGGCCAGCCCGAGAACGCCTATAACCGTGTGCTGGAAGCCTTACCGATGAATGAGCAAAACCCGGATTTGCTGAAAATCTACGCGCTGCTTTGCTTGGATCTGGGCCTGACCGATTACGCCGATGAGAGCCTGGCGCGGCTGCGGACGGCAACCTCCCCCGCCGATTATCAGGCATTTTTGACAAACTATCAGGCGAAACGTGCGTTGATTGAAAAACAGCGGGAGTCATTTCAATAAAATCCGTAAGTTTATCAGGTTGTTTTTTACCTCCAACCGCTTATGGAAAAGCAACTTCACTGGGTTAAAGAAGCGTTCAGTCGGCAGGTTGTCATTATGGATGGCGACCGGGCCGTTGGCGGGATGCAACGTGACCTGTTGGTGCGGGATGTGGATGCGTGGCTGAACGATGTACATGTGTTTTTCGACGTTCGGGGATTTCTGATCCACTCGGTCACTATTCACGACAAAAACGCCAACGACCACATACTGGGGCGGATTGATTTCGAAGGCTTCGGCGGGGCCGTTGTCCACCTGGAAACCGGGGAGACGTATCGCTGGCACCGGGAAAATTTCATGATGCACACCTGGAGTCTGGTCGCCGACAATGCCGCCCAAACCGGGCAGGAAATCATTCATTACGACCGAACCCGGCTCTTTCTGGCCGACGAGGGTAATATTGAACTGGTGACTGAAATGCCCAATGCCGAAATGCTGATTCTGACGGGCCTGTTTGTCCGAAATTATTTCCTGCGCCGACGCAAAATCGCGGCTACCTAACCTCAACTTATCTTGTTGTACGGAAAACCGAATGCTGTTCACAACTGATCATGAGCAAGAATATCATAGAAACCCACGAGATCTCCAAACGGTATGTGATGGGCAGCGAGGTCATCGAAGCCCTGAAATCGGTGACCATTACGGTTAAAAAAGGCGAATACGTGGCGTTCATGGGACCTTCGGGTTCGGGGAAATCCACGTTGATGAACATTGTCGGCTGTCTGGATACCCCAACCTCAGGTTCGTATATCCTGAACGGCCAGGACGTCAGCAACATGAGCGAGAACGCGCTGGCTGAAGTCCGGAACAAGGAGATCGGCTTTGTGTTTCAGACGTTTAACCTGCTGCCCCGCCAGACGTCGCTGGAAAACGTCGCGCTTCCGCTGATTTACGCGGGGTACAGCAAAGCCGACCGGACCGAAAAAGCCATGCAGGCGCTGAAAAACGTGGGGCTGGAACATCGCGCGGGCCACCGCCCCAACGAACTGTCGGGCGGGCAGCGGCAACGGGTCGCCGTGGCCCGCGCGCTGGTCAACGATCCCAGTATTCTGCTGGCCGATGAACCCACCGGAAACCTCGATAGCAAGACGTCGTACGAAATCATGGATCTGTTCGACCAGATTCACAGCAAGGGCAATACCGTGATTATGGTGACGCACGAAGAAGACATTGCCGAATACGCCCACCGCATCGTCCGGCTCCGCGACGGGCTGATCGAAACCGACCGCGTCAATACCAATATCCGGAAGGCCCGGTCGTTTATTCAGACCGCTGACGAGTCCTGATCGTCGGCGGAAGTATCTATCGGGCGGATTCGGGAAAGCTAAAAAATGTTAA
Source organism: Larkinella bovis (assembly GCF_042655385.1). Taxonomy (NCBI): domain Bacteria; kingdom Pseudomonadati; phylum Bacteroidota; class Cytophagia; order Cytophagales; family Spirosomataceae; genus Larkinella; species Larkinella bovis. The sequence goes on from NZ_JBHSMA010000004.1 coordinate 452,014, forward strand.
AATCCGGTCGGGTCCTCCAAAAACGCGTAGCTTGCGGTTGAATCGCGACCCCGGTTTCCGGATTGTATGAAAAAAACGCTCCTTTTTCTCTTGTTTTTGGCCCTGATAACCCGGGCTGGAACAGCCCAAAACATCCGGAGCGGCTCGGTGGTCGATCAGGCCAGCCAGAAACCCATTGCCTCCGCCACGGTCCAGAATTCGACCCTGCTCCGAATGGTGCTCAGCAGCGAAACCGGGCACTTCCGGCTGACGGCCAATCCGCACGATACGCTGTTGATTTCCTGCATCGGCTACAAAACCGTCCAGTTGGTGGTCCCGGAGGATGCCTCGGAATTACGGGTGGAAATGGTGCAGGAAGTGAAACTGCTGAACGAAGTCGTGATCAAAGGCTGGACCGAAAGCCGGTTTAAGGAAGAATTCCTGAAGCTGAATATGGCCGACAAACCGGTTATCGAGATCAAAACCGCCCCGGAACTGGTCGGCGCGTCGCTGGGCAACGTCGGGCGTATGGGCTACGATTACAAGACGCTGGCTCCGAAACTAACGATGAAAGGGCCGATCTCGGCGCTGTACGGGAAGTTTAGCAAAGAAGCGAAAACCGAACGCAAACTGCAGCAACTCAACCAGTCGGACCTGAACAAAAAACGCTACCAGTCGCGCCTGGACCCAGTCTGGATTTCACGCATCACGGATTTGAAAGAAGAACGGCTGACGGCCTTCCTGAACTTCTGCAAACTCCCCGAAAATTTCGTACTGGAAGCTACCGAATACGACCTGATCGTTGCCATTCGTGGGTGCCTGAAAGAATTTCTCGTTCAGGAACAAACCCAGAAAGGTTAACCGCCTGCCGCCTTCTTGAGTTTAATTCAATGACTGCTGCAATACTTTATCAGCCCCGGTTTTAACCGGGCGGCCTTCAGGTCCCATTGGATACAAACCGAACCGTTTTAACGGTTTCACCCACAATAAACCGTTAAAACGGTTCGGCGGTGCCCGATGGTTTGATTTCTCTTTCCCCACCGCTAAAGCGATGGGCTAATAGAAGGGAATCTGGTGGTTAATTGATTCCTGCCAATTAATCTGCGTGGCCGTAACAAATTGCTTTTTAACGGGTTGTTTACTTATTTCCGGTAAAGAACGGCAAGACATGAAAGCCCGGCTGAGCATCGAAGTCAACCCAGCCACCCCGCTGCTGTAAATGATGTGTTACGGAACCACCTTCGAAGGCGAGATGATTCAGGCCGCCAGCTGGACGTTAAAGGAACAAGTCGGGTTTGATCAGCAACACGTCAGCAGCCGCGACTGAGTTTCGTATCCGATTTCCCGGTTCAGCAACGTGCCGGAAACGGAGGTTTTTGTGATCAATCGACCGACTGAAAAACCGCTGGGTGCCGGTGAAGTCGCCCAGGGTCCGGCAGCCGCAGCCATCGCCATTTACCGGGCCTGTGGCCAGCGGATTCGGAACATAGACTAAGAAGTGAGACCAGAGAATAAAGACTTTTAAACCGGGAAGTAGCAGAAAGACAGGAGAGTAAAGACTTGCGGCAACTGGCATCAAGCATCCAGTATCCCAAACATCCAGCATCTTTCACCAAACCTCAAACCCCATCTTCTATGGCTACCTTGAAAAAAACATCGTTTGCGGTACTGCTGCTGTTGAGCGCTGCCTTTGCTCCGCTGCACCACGGTTGGGGCGATTATGACCAGACAAAGGTGCTGGATTATACGGGCATCATCGAAGAATCGAAGTACGAAAACCCACACGCGACCGCCCGGGTGAAAGACAAAGACAAAACCTGGCTTGTGTACCTGGCCCCCACCAGCAGGATGCAGGAACGGGGCGTCACGGCTTCGATGCTGAAAAAAGGAACGTCGCTCCGCATCGTGGGCTACCCGCACAAAACCGTTAAAACCGAAATGCGGGCGGAGCGCATTTTCATCGACGGCACGAAATACGAGATGCGCCGATGATCGTTCCCGTCGAGTGGCTGCAAAACATCGAAAACAGTACGCTGGCGTCCACCATCCGGCAGGCAACCTGGCTGTATCCGGGTCTGGAAATCGTTCACCTTATCGGCATTGTGCTGCTGGTGGGCGGAGCCTTTGCCTTCGATTTGCGGCTGCTCGGCTTTTCCCGAACCATCCCGGTGGCCGACCTCGCCACGCACGTTTTGCCCTGGTCGCGCCGGGGGCTGCTGCTGGTAGTGCCTTCCGGAATCCTGCTGTTCACGACCAATGCGGAATCGCTGGGCAACGACCCGATGTTCGGGCTAAAACTGGTTCTGATTGCGGTGGCGGGAATCAACGTGGCCATTTTTCACCGGATTACTTTCCAGTCACCGGCGGACTGGCGAGCCGGACACATACCAATCGGTGCCAAAGCGGCTGCGGTTTGCTCCCTGGTCGTCTGGCTGGCCACCATTGCCTGTGGTCGGCTGCTGGCGTACTGATTTCCGAAAACCGCCTGAAACAGCAAAGCCAGCGGTTCGCATCGCTGGCTTTACACGCGCTTGGAAAGGCGATTTACCGAATCGGGGCCAGATGCCAATCCTGATCGGGGTCACAACGCTGATACGATGTTTGCTTGTTCATGATGGTTGTTCATTTATAGTTCCTAATTTTTTTAGGCAGGTTAGCACTTATTCTTCCGGGTCGTCCAACCGTTCAGAAAGTTGCTAAGGGTTCATCGAGCCTGTCTCTCCCCCTTTCTGTATAAATCCCACCGCACCGGCGTCCCGGACCTACTCGCAGAAGGAATTGCGATGATGATGCAAAGGTAAAAGCCGGTTTTTTATTTTCCAAACTAAATCTATATTTTTTGTAGGCTAATAAACCAGCGTGGTTTGAAAATCAGCCCATAGCCGGTTTTACGTCAACTACCCCGGTAAAGGCCGGTTGGAATATGAAAATAAAACCGTAGACGCGGGGCGCCTACGGTTTTTCTGGCTTTATGATAAAGCCAGACCTTTTGAAAAGAAAGTATTCACACGTTTCGTAACATGACTGAAAACCGGAACAGACGTTTGGGTTACTTCACTACAGAAACCGCCTTCGGTTGAACCGAAACGCCCTGATCTACGCGGATCACGTAGGCTTTACCCCCCACGCGCTCGATGGCTTCGGCCACGGCCTCCGGGTTTTCGGGCGCGTAGGCAAACATGCAGCCGCCCCCACCCGAACCGTTGATTTTGCCACCATACGCCCCGGCTTTGAGTGCTTCCTCGATCATGCGGTCAATTTTGGGCGTCGAAACCCGCTTGGCATCCCGCAGGCTGGTCTGGTGAAGGCTTAACAAATCCCCCAGCCGGTGGTGGTCGATGGTGTCGCTTCTGAACATTGCCAGCGCTTCCCGCAGCACATCCCGGTCCGACAGGTTGCCCTTCAACAAGGCCATTTCGTCCGGCGTTAAAACCGGGCCGTACGTATCGGCGGCTTCCTGCGGACAAGCCGTCAGCGAAAACGACGGATCATGCCGCCGGATTTTCTCAATCGCACCCAGCATCCCGACCTTGACGTACCGTAATACGCCAATCGTATCTTTCGGTTGTTGGGAATCGCCCAGCACAAACGAACCGAGTGCGGGTTGAAAGGATTCAAGATGAATGGCCGGTTTTGATTCCAGGTAAATCACCCCGCCGACGGCCGTGGCGTAATGGTCCATCATGCCACCGGGTTCGCCGAATTCCAGTACTTCAGCGGCATGAGCCAGTTCGGCCAGCCGCCGGGACGACAACTGCTGCGGATTATCGGCCAACTGACTCAAAACTCCTAACCAACTGATCAGTAGGGCCGATGAACTAGAAGTCCCGGCATTGATCGGAATTTTACCCCGAACATCTCCCTGTATCCCCCGGGAAAACCGGAATCCTTCCCGAAACAGAATATTGACCGCGCTCCGGAAATAATCCCGGTCGTGCTGGTAATTCAGCGGCAGGTTTGCGAGTGAAAACTCCTCCCGAACATCAATATCGGGCAGCGACAGACGAACTTCCGGTTCCGAGATCGGCCCGGCGGTAATCTGGACGCGTCGGGAAATGGCCGCAGCTATCACCGGCAAGCCTAGGTAGTCCTGGTGCTCACCGAACAGACAGATGCGGCCGGGTGTGGATATAGATAAGGGAAAAGTCATACGCATACGATTCAGTTTAGGGTAATTGGGAAAAGTCAATGACGGGTGCTTTCTGGAGCGGTTGCCGGGTATATTCGGTATTGAGCGGAACGTATTCGTCGAAAAAGCCGCAGTTTTTCAGGAAAAACCAGTTTTTTGCGGGGAGTAATCCGCCCGCGTAATCCTGCCGGAAACCCGCCCGGGCGGTGGCATCGCCGGTAAATTTGGCGGATAGGACTTCCTGCCAGGCTCCTTCCTTGCTCCGAACCCACTGATTACCAAAGGCTACTTCCCGGGCCACGTTCCCGGTATTGGGCACAAAGTTTTCCAGAAACGAATGAAATGATTTCAGATACGTTGTCGTTTTGGGGCGTTTGAAGCTGGCGATCAGTTGCCAGGTACCCGATTCGGCTTCGGAAAAATAAGCCGTGTACGTGGTGTAGTTGTTGTCGGTGGGACGGCCGCGCAACAAAAACCGGTACGTTCGGCCCACCTTCCAGTTGTAGCGCCGGTAACTTTGCCCACCGGAACCTTCGTTGCCAAAATCATTGGTGGTTACGCCCTCGCCTTTTTTCTCCAGCAAAATTTTCTGATCCTCCGGAATCTCGTTCGGATTGTCGGTTTTGAACGGACTCCAGACCGAGAACAGAATCCGGCGCTCGCTCGGCGAGTTAACCTGCATGCCAAAATAGCCCTCGGCAAAACCGGTCGCCATGAAATAAGAGCCGATCACGTCGCTGCCTTCCGGAACAGTGATTTCGTTGTAAAACCACTCCGTATCCGTATTTTCGGGCAACGTATATTTCAGATGCACCGACGGCCCGCGCCGGCCCCAGTAAAAGTAATTGCCTTCGTTGTTACGGACAAAAACCGCCTTTTCATTCACGGCCTCCCCGCTGATCCCCAACTCGCGCACCAGCCCAAAACGGCTTCCGGTTTTGGTAAGACCCTGTAGATCAATCCGGACGTAACCCGGTTTCTTGATTTTCCACTCACCCAGATAGTATTCTTTTTCCCCCTTGCCGCTGGCCAAAAACTCCGCCTTCTTTCCCAAAACCGTCACCCGGATTTTGCTTTCGCCCTCCGGAACGCTGAGCGTGGCCGAAAGCTTCAGTTTCCCGGCGCGGTCCAGCCGGACATAGGTGGAAACAACGGTTTCGGGATCGCTCCAGCCCGTCAGGCCCTCGTTGGTAATTCGGGTCGAACGGTCGGACGCCTTCGACACCCAGGTATTGCCCCCAACGGGAACCGACAGGCGATTCGAATCATGTGAATCGCCCGTCGGCCTAAACAACCAGGTATGGAGTAAAAAAAGGATTTGGGTCAGATAAATCATTCGGAACTACCTACAACGGGTTCTGTTTCAGGTTGGAATTTAGCACAATTTCGGCTTCCGGAATCAGGTGAACCACTTGCTTGTCGTCGGGAGGCACGGTTTGCTGGCCCGTAGTAGTGTTGTGAAAACCGGGGTAATTGCGCACCAGACTCCGGCCATTCCGGAACAGATCGTAAGCCCGGTGGCCTTCAAAGGCCAGTTCGAGCCGCCGTTCCTGCAACACCACGTCCAGAACGCCCGGTAATCCTTTCAGATCGGTTGTTGAGAACAGTTCCGTGCCGCTCAAACCCGCCCGCTGGCGAATCTGGTTCACATCGGCGATGGCTTTGTCGGCCTGGCCGGTTTTGGCATAGGCTTCGGCCCGGTTCAGGTATACTTCCGACAACCGCAGCAGAATCGGCGAACTCAGGGTGGCGATACCGCCCTGGTTGGAAAACTTCGTGACGTACACCTTGTCAATCCCGTTCCGTTGTTCCTGCGTCCCCTGCGCCGTGAGTTTGCGCACCAGAAAAGACCGCCGTTTATCGTTCGGATATTTATTGACCAGATCCTGATAAGCCTGCGACGCGTAGACTTCACCCCAGCCGACACCGCCCGGCGAGGTGTACAGCATCGAGCCCAGCGAGCTCCAGCCCCGGTCGTCTTTCAGGGTGTGTTTGATTGCCAGAATAACTTCCTTGTTCTGCTCATTTTCAATCGTGTAGAAATCCGGCACCTGCGTGGGCGTCGCCAGCGAAAACCGGTTTTCGGTAATCACCAGATCAGCGTATTTGATCGCATTGGCATTGTCGTTCATGTACAGATACACCCGCGAAAGCAGCGCATTGGCCGCCGTGGCCGTGGCATAACTGCTGGTCCGCGAAACCGTCATCAGTTTAGCGGCTTTCTGTAATTCGCTGGAAACGAATGCATAAACCTCTTTTACCGTGGCCCGGGCGGCATTGTCGTCGGCTTTCGTGTCGGTTTTGATGATCACGCCCAGATTCGTTTCCGGACTCTGGGTATAAGGCCGCCCGAACAACCGGACCAGATCAAAATGAACACTGGCGCGCAGGAAGATATTCTCACCCAGAATCTGGTCCATCTCCTTCGATGTTCCTTCCTGAATGGCTCCGATGACCTTGTTGCAACCCACAATGATCTGATAGGCTTTGCGGTAAAGCTGCAGGGCATTGCCCTGATCGGCGGTGTGCCGATAGGTGTACGTCAGAAAAAGAGGGTCCGTGGTGGTTCCGCTTAGTGTTAGATTATCCCCCGGATACTCATTCATAATGAACAGGTTACGGGTATAATCCAGGTCTTTCAGGAAAGTATAGTTGCCGTCGGTAGCCGCCCGCAGGCCCTGAGCATTGCCCAGAATGGCTGATTCAGACAATCCATTGTACGGTGTAGTATCGATTTCACAGGAGGTGGTCACCACCACACAACCCAGCAGCAGCAAACGCGAAAGAGTTAATTTCATGGGTGTTGATGATTAAAAGTTAAACTGGATTCCAAACACATATTTTCGGCTGAATGGGTATTTCGTACCAACTTCCCCGGTTTCCGTCACATCAGGATCGATCCCCGAAAACTTCGTGATCGTGAAGAGGTTATCGCCCGAAAGTGTCAGCCGTACGCCGTCCAGTTTCGCCTTGCTGATCCAGGCCGCCGGCAAATCGTACGACAGGCTGATGTTGCGCAGACGCAGGTAGCTACCATTTTCGAGGAACCGCGACGATGGCCGCTGGGCGTTGTTGTTACCACCGATGACATACTTCGGATGCGTGACGATGTCTCCCGGTTTTTCCCAGCGGCTCCAGCCCTCCTGTAAAGCCATCAGGTTATAGCGGTCGTAAGCCCCGTCGTTGTCGAACAGGTTCCGGTCGCCGTTGTAAAGAACCGCCCCGGTGCTGTAGGTGAAGAAGGCATTCAGTTCCAGGCCGTTCCAGCTCAGCACCTGCCGAAAACCGCCGAACAGCTTGGGATTGGCGTTGCTGCTGATAAACTGAAGGGTCGCGTCGTTGTAGTTATTGGTCGTGGTGCTGCTGCCGTCGGTGCCGACTTTTTCCCAGAGTGGTCCACCGGTTTGTGGATCGACGCCCATCCACCGACGCATGTACCAGCTATTGAGCGGTTGATCAAGTGCGTAGGGGCGCTGGCCGTTGGCAACAAACGTGCGGTCGCCGTAGAGTTGCGTTACCCGGTTCCGGTTCAGGCCGGCGTTGACGTCCATCCGCCATTTCAGAGCGGTTTTTTGCAGAATATCCGCCGACAGGACCACTTCCATCCCTTTGTTCCGAACGGCGCCTACGTTTTCGGTGATGAACGAATAGCCGCTGGTTGCCTGCAACGGTCGGTTGAACAGCAGGTTGTTGGTCAGCCGGTTATACAGATCCACCGTTACCGAAAGCCGGTTCCACAAGGTCGCGTCGACGCCAAAGTTGGCGTTCTTCGATACTTCCCACGACAGGTTCGGGTTTTCGATCCGGGTCGGGTACGCCGACGGAATACCGGCGTATTGTCCGGTCAGGTTGTAGAGGCCCTGGGCGGCATAATCATCAATACCGTCGGCGTTGCCGGTTGTCCCGTAGCTGAGCCGGAATTTGAGGTTGGTCACCAGCGGATTGCTGCGCAGAAAGGCTTCGTTCGAAGCATTCCAGGTCAGACCGACGGCGTAGAAATTACCGTATTTCTTATCCCGGCCAAACTTCGACGAACCATCCCGGCGGAACGAGGTGGTGATGAGGTATTTTTCCTGATACCCGTAATTGGCCTGAAACAGGTAGGACGAAAACGCATTGTCGGTTTTACTACCGCCGATGGTTTCGGGTTGCGAAGTAGCGTCCAGAATGTTCAGGCCGGAGAAAATCCCTTTGCCCGTTGCCGACAGCGATTCGTAGTAATAGGTCTGGTATTCATAACCGGCCAGCCCATCGAGGCTGTGGCCGCCGTTGAAACTCTGCCGAAACCGCAATAGATTCGAAGTCAGCAAGGTATAATTGCGGGTGTTGGTATTGGAAAGGCGTCCCTGCACGTCCAGCGCACTCGGTCCCCGCATGTCCTGGCTGCTCTGGCTGCCGTAGTAGCTGGTCTGCGCCCGGTTGGTGGTCGTCAGTGTCAGCCACGGCAGCAGATCGTATTCGGCCTTGAAAAGCAGGTCGCCCGACAGCGTATTTTCCTTGAACGTGTTAAACTGGCGGTTGTAAATGAAGTTGGAATTGTCGCGTCCGTACCATTTTTTCGCGCCCGTTACCGGGTTGTAGGGTTGCCCGTTGTAGTACGGATCGTCATAGGGCAAATACGTATAGGCCGCATACAGCGCACCGTTGCTGTCGTCGTAGCCGCGCGTGTACAATCCGGCTCCGTTGACATTGATCCGGAATTTGTCGCTGATGTTGTGGCTGAAATTCAACCGTCCACCAAACCGGTCCAAACCGGTTCCCTGCAAAATTCCCTGTTCCTTGTAGTAATTGCCGCTCAGAAAAAACCGGGTTTTGTCGCTGCCACCCGATGCGCTCAGTTCGGCCAATGTGTTCGTCGCGGTCCGGAAAGCCTGGTCGAACCAGTTCGTGTTGGCGTTGGCTTCGGGGCTTGGCAGGTAATTGTTGACGTTGCCGTTGGGCTGGTCGCGCAGGTATACTTTTTTCTGCAAATCGTAGAGTTGTTGACCGTCGAGCAGCCGGAAATTACCCAGACTCAGCGTACCGATGCCCTGATTCAGGCGGGCCGTCATCCGGGTTTTACCGGCAGCGCCCCGGCGGGTCGTAATGACGATAACCCCGTTGGACGCCCGGGCGCCGTACAACGCCGTGGCCGAAGCATCCTTCAAAACCGTCATCGATTCGATGTCGCTGGGGTTCGGAATCCCGCCAATGACCCCGTCAACGACGTAGAGCGGATTGGAACTGGCCGTCAGCGTACCGACTCCGCGGATCAGCACCTTGGGGGCGCTGCGCGGATCACCGGAACTGTTCCCAACAAATACACCGGCGGCTTTTCCCTGCAATAGCTGGCCGACGTTGTTGGCCGTCACATCTTTCAGCTCCTTGGCCGTTACGACCTGGGCCGAACCGGCCAGATTGCGCTGGTTCGTGGTGGTATAGCCCATCACGACCACCTCGTCCAGCATGGTATCGGCTTTTTTGAGCGTAACGTCCACCGAGCTGCGGTTGCCAACGGTTACCGTTGTGCCCTGAAATCCAATCGAACTGATTTCCAAGACATCCGCCGGCGTCGCCCGAACGGAAAAAATACCCTGATCGTCAGTGGTGGTGCCCTGGGTCGTACCCCGGACGACGATCGTCGCACCCGGCAACGGTTGTCCGGCATCATCGCGGACCGTACCGCGCAAAACCGACTGCGCGAAGCTGCAAACTGTTACCGACAGCCACAGCAATAAGCTTACGGAAAGCTGTTTCATGTTTTTGTTGATTGATAAAGTGAGTGAAGAGGGCACTGGGTAAAGGCCAGAGTCGAGTAGCCGTGTCAAAACCTGACGGATTCGACACGGTATCAACCATACGATAGATTCGGGATTAATAAATCTCGTTCAGGCCGAAAATGGGCTTGTTGGTTTTCCATTTTCCCCGCGTAAAGTCGGGGATTTCGACCGGTTTGCTGCCCTGCGCAATGGATTGTTCCGATAGCGGACTGATGGCGCTCCAGGCCGCTGCGTCGTAGACGTCGATCGGCGGGGCTACCTGCGCCTTGATGGATTCGATGAAGGCCCGCAGCACGAAGAAATCGATGCCGCCGTGGCCACCACTCTGAGCGGTTGCACCATGTTGTTTCCAGAGCGGGTGATCGTATTTTTCCTGATACGCTTCAAACGGTTCCCATTGGTGCGGTTTCGGGCTAACACCTTCCAGGTAAATCGTTTTCCCGTCGTCCATCCAGATGCCCTGCGTTCCCTGCGCCCGGAAACCGAGTGAATACGGACGGGGTGAGTTCGTATCGTGCATGATGACGATGTTTTCGCCATTGGCACACTGGACTGTGGTGGTTACCACATCACCAAGTTTGAATTTGACTTTCGCGTTGGGGTGATCTTTACCCCCTTTATCAACGATGTATTTATGCAACCCGCGTGCCTGTGTGGCCATTGAGGTCAATCGAACAAATTGATTGCCCCGGTTGATGTTCAGCCAGTGAGCGACCGGCCCAAGGCCGTGCGTCGGGTACAGATCGCCATTCCGGTCCACCGAATGCTGCGTCCGCCATTTCGCTTCGGAATAGCCTTTGGCCCCAAATTCGGCCCCAACCCCGCGGGCCGTCCCATCATTGAATTTAATATTGCGCAGATCGTGCTGATAACCGCAGTGGGCATACAGCATTTCGCCGAACATCCCCTGGCGGATCATATTCAAAACCGCCAGTACATCGCGCCGGTAACAAACGTTCTCCAGAATCATGCAGTGCGACCCGGTTTTCTCGAAGGTATTCACCAGATCCCAGGATTCCTTCAGCGTGACTGTGGCCGAGACTTCCACGCCGGCATATTTCCCGGCTTTCATCGTAGCAACCGCCATCGGCACGTGCCATTCCCAGGGTGTCGCGATCACCACCCCGTCGATGTCGTCGCGTTTGAGCATGTTCAGAAAGTCTTCACCGCCTTTCGTATACGCTACGGGGGCCTTTTTGCCACTTTTTTCGATCATGGCGTTGGTGCGGCTAATGGCTTCCGGATCCGGGTCGCAGATGGCCGTAATGACCACATCGTCGCGCAGAAGGGCCTGATGAACGTGGCTCCGCCCGCGTGAACCGACACCAATGAAAGCCAGCCGGACCTGCGACAAAACCGCAGGTTTCGGAGCAGCCGCAGCCGTCTCGAAGAACGAAGGAATGAGCGGGACAGCGGCCGTGCTGAGCGCAGCAGTACGCAGGAAATTTCGGCGAGAAGAGGTTGGCATGGTAAAGGGTCGCTTAAATTTGCGGTGTGTTTTGTTAAGGAATTTGAGTTAGTTGATACCGAAATTTCAAGAAAAGGGAACAATCGATCAACTAAAACCGGGCACCCGGCGACCTGATTTGACCGGTTTTACGTTGTGCAAACGTTTGTTCTCAGGTGCGCAAACGTTTGTGCAAAACCAAAGATAATTTTACAATTAGTAACAAAAAAAGTAAATTGTAAGGCTGAACACGACACTTCAATGAAGGATGTTATTACCATCAAGGAGATTGCCCGACAATTGAATGTGTCGCCCTCAACCGTATCGCGGGCGCTCCAGAATCACCCGCGCATTAGTGCGCAGACCCGCGACGCCGTTCACGCGCTGGCCGATCAACTGAAGTATTCGCCCAGCACGATCGCCCGCAATCTCCAGCGGGGCCGAACGGGCGTCATTGGGATGGTGCTGCCGGAAATCCGCGAAAACTTCTTTTCGGAAGTCATCAACGGCGTCGAAGAACTAGCCTTCGAACACCATATTACGGTGGCGCTGTATCAATCCCACGACCGCTTCGACCGGGAAAAGCAGATTCTGACCATGCTGGCGTCTAACCGGGTCGATGGGGTGTTGCTGTCGGTCGCGAAAGAAACCCAGCAGATACACCACATCCAGGAGTTGATCGACCGGCAGATTCCGCTGGTGCTGTTCGACCGGATACCACCCCACATTGCCGCCCATCAGGTAGAATGCAACATGGAAAAGGGTGCTTACGAAGCCACCAAGTGGCTGGCCCGGCGCGGGCATCGGCGAATTGCCCTCCTCAACGGCCCACACGCACTGGCCGCCAGTGAAGAACGGTACCGGGGCTACATCAAGGCGTTGCTGGAAGAAGGGTTACCCGTTGAAAATGTACTTATTAAACGCATCGATCTGACGGCTCAGGAGACGGTTTTGAAAATGAACCAGCTCCTGTCGTCGCCGATCCGGCCGGATGCGGTGCTGGCATTCAATGATTATGTGGCGCTGGATGCGATGCAGATTTGCCGGAATTACGGACTGGTGGTTAACCGGGACATTGCGTTTGTCAGCTTTGCCAATCTGCCCCTGAATACGTATCTCGAACACCCGCCCCTGGCGTCGGTCGAGCAGCATCCGTACCAGATTGGGTACATGGCCGCCGAAATTCTGCTCAAGGTCCTGAATGGGAAAATTGCGCCGGATGATTGGCAAAAGGTAATTCTCGAACCGGAACTCGTAGTCCGGGAACAAAATGAGGTTCTCTAGCTATAAAATCCTTTTCGTGGCGTAATTAGCCGCTGAAATGTTCATCGCGGAACAACGGAAGGAAATTGGTCCCGTTTACTTTGCCAGCAGCGTTGTGATCAAAGCGGCTATTTTCTCCAGTTCCCGCCGATCGACCTCGCTGAAATCGTTCAAGTGCTCACTGTCTACGTCCAGCACCATCGCCACCGCTCCGTTTGGGTCAAATACCGGGACGACGATTTCGGACTTCGACAGGGAGCTACAGGCGATGTGCCCGGGGAACTGCTCGACATCCGGCACCAGAATCGTTTCTTTGCGTGCATAACTGGTCCCACAAACGCCTTTGGCAAAGGCGATCCGGGTACAGGCAATGGGCCCCTGAAACGGCCCCAGCACCAGTTGATTCTCCTTTTTGAGGTAAAAACCGACCCAGAAAAAACCAAATGCTTCCTTTAAAGCCGCGGAGATATTGGCCAGGTTCGCGATCAAATCCGGTTCATCGCCGGTCAGGGCCTGCAATTGCGGCAACAGACTCGCGTAAATTTCCGCCCGTTGCGTGGTTTGCGGCAGAATCAGGGTTTCAGCCATAGCTGGGAAAGAAAAGACGAAGGGAGAAAAGGAATAAGGAGGAAAAACGCATTCCTTATTCTTTTCCTCCCTTCGCCCGGTTTATACTACTGGTGTTGTTTTAAAATACCGTTTCAGCCACGAATCAGCGGCTTTGATCTGCCAGCGGTTTTGCAGTTCGGCTTTTGTCGCGACGAGCGTATTGAAAACCGGAGTATCGGGCGTGATGCGTCCTTCGGTCACGGCGGTTTTGATTTGCGGCAACGCCACCGTTTCGACGGCTCCTTCGGCGGTTACAAAAGCCGCCGAACGGTCAAAAAAGTCCGCATTGAGCGTTTGACCAATTCCCCGCACCCAGCGCACGGACGAATCGATGGAACAGCCGCTTGGTAAATGGTGGCCCTCGTCAACGGCCACGATCAAAAACCGGTTATTCCGCAATTGCGCCGAACCCAGCAGCGGGGTTCCGTGAGCAGCCCAGCCATCGACGGCCGGTTTTAAATCGGTTTCAATAGCCGCCACCTCGGCGTCGGTCAGTGGGCGGGCGGACTGGTAGACCCAGACGCGCGCCGTATCGGGAAGTTGTTCAAATGGAATCCACATGGCTACTGTACTCACAAACTGCCGGAAGGTGCCGTTCAGTCGGTGAGAGTTAATCGAGCATCAGATGTAAAAATCGCCAGATCACGGACTAAAGTCCGTGGGTACGTATTACAAACTCTGGGCTTTGGCAACGAGTTCCGCCAGGTCGTAGACTTTGACGGAATCTTCGCGGTTTTTATTCTTGATGCCGTCGGTCATCATGGTCATGCAGAACGGGCAGGCGACGGCAATGGTGTCGGCACCGGTGGTGAGGGCTTCTTCCGTGCGTTCGACGTTGATGTCTTTCCGGCCCGGTTCAGGTTCTTTAAAATACTGCGCCCCGCCGGCTCCGCAACACAGGCCTTTGGTCCGCGAGCGTTTCATTTCGACCAGATCCGCATCCAGCGCCTGCAAAACCTCGCGGGGTGCTTCGTAATTTTTGTTGGCCCGGCCAAGGTAGCACGAATCGTGGTAGGTAATCCGGCGACCTTTAAACTCGCCCCCACCTTTCAGCGTCACCTTGCCCTCGTTGATCAGCTGCTGCAAAAACTGCGAATGATGGATGACTTCGTAATGACCGCCCAGTTCGGGGTATTCGTTTTTGAGTGTATTGAAACAGTGCGGGCAGGCCGTCACAATTTTTTTGATACCGTAACCGTCCAGGACCTGAATATTGGCTACAGCCTGCATCTGGAATAAAAACTCGTTCCCCGCCCGGCGGGCCGGGTCGCCGGTGCAGCTTTCTTCCGTACCCAACACGGCGAATTTGATGCCGACATGGTTCAGGATTCTGACAAAGGCAATGGTTACTTTTTTGTACCGATCATCGAACGAACCGGCGCAACCGACCCAAAAAAGCACTTCCGGGGTTTCGCCTTTTGCGGCCAGTTCGGCCATCGTGGGTACCTGATAATTCATTTCCGCGCTCATGGTTTTGTCAAATCAAAGGTAACCGACGGGAATATCGGTTTGCCGGGACTGTCCGTGCGTAACGACCCGGTACAGCAACGTAAGAAAATAAACCAGACAACCGACCAAGGCCAGTTCCATTCCGTATTCAATCCATCTACTGGTTGAATTCAAGTCGCTCCAGCGGGTATACACCGGCGTATTAAGGCCCCACCAGTAGGTGGGGTGCACCACCACCAGCCCGTTGAACAGGAGCAATACCGCCACCTGCCGAACGTTGCGCAAATCGATAACATTCACCAGCATGGGCATCAGAAAGATAAACGCATAATTACCAAACGAGCTTTTATGAATAAACATCATAAAGCAGAAACAGAGGCTCCACAAAATGGGCAATGCTTTCGCATAATCCATCCGGTGTTTCAGAATCAGGGCACCCAGCGACGAAACCGCTACGGTGAGACCAACGCCCGTCCAGCTCAGGATTTTGGAATACGACCGGAAGTCCCCGATAATCGGTCCCAAAACCGTCCACAAATTCGGCGCGAAGGGCATATCGGCAAAAGCCAGGGGCGTCAGAAATTTATCGCCAACCAGCGCAATTAAAAGAGCCAAAACTGGTACTCCCGTCAAGGCCGCGCCAACGACATAGCGAACGGGCCGGTCGACCAGAAACAACATGGGAAGCACGATCAGGCACGCCAGCGCTTTCGTTGTCATCAGCGCCAGCGCCATAACCACCCCGATCCACAGGCTGTCGCGGGTCCGTCGCCAGACCAGTATGGATGCTACGGCGAATAACCACATCCAGATATCCTCCTGTCCGCCCAGTACACAGAGCACCAGCGGGCCGGGCAAAGCCAGGTAGACGACCATGCGCGTGAAAATATCCCGGATATCGCTGCGGTAGTTCCGCCACGTAAGGCCGAGCGCCAGTCCTTCCATCAGAATCATCAGCAAAACCAGTGCTTTCGGGCTATTCCAGAACCAGACCAGCAGCGTGGTCACGTACGGAAACAGCGGACTGTAGGGCGTCCAGAAATCGCGGTAAACCATTTTCCCCTGCATGGCCTGCAGGGCGGCCTCGTAAAAAACCGGGACGTCGGAACGGGCTTCCTGGTTCAGCACTACGTATACCATGAAAAACGGTACGATCCGGAACAGCGTAAAAAATAATACCAGCACCGATCGTTGCTGCCGAATCGAAACCCGGTCGATCAGGTATCGAAACCGCAGCAGCCCGGCCACTGCGACCGAACCGAGAACGGCAATCGCTATCTTGAAAAGAAGTACGGACATACAAAAAGGGAAACGCCTGCCGGGCTTCAATCGTATGAACTACAAGGTCTGATTGAGCCCTGGCAGTAAAAGTAGACAGATTTTTCAGGAAGCGGGCGACCATCGGCTGGAATTTTGGCCCAGGTTGCCTGCTTACGAATTCACCTGATCCGCCCAGTTAAACCGGTCGCCGGGCGAGAACTTCCAGGGAGCCATGTTATTTTCGACGTTGCTGAACATGGCGTTCCACGAAGCGGGCGCCTGGGCTTCTTCCATGATTTTGTAGCGCCGGAGTTGCAGAATGATGGCCAGCGGGTTGATATTAACGGGGCATTCCTGCACGCAAGCCTGGCAGGTGGTGCAGGCGTTGATTTCTTCGGCCGTGATGTAATCGCCCAGCAGCGTTTTGCCGTCGTCGTAGGTCGGCCCGTTTTGCTGCCAGCCGCGCTGCACGTCTTCCAGCCGGTCGCGGGTGTCCATCATGATTTTGCGCGGAGATAGTTTTTTACCGGTGATATTGGCCGGACAAGCCGCCGTACAACGGCCACACTCGGTGCAACTGTAGGCATCCATCAGGTTTTTCCACGACAAATCCCGCACGTCTTTAGCGCCAAACCGCCCCGGTTCGGCCGGAGTTTCGTTCGGATCCGCCTGCGCAATCCCGAGTGCCAGCTGTACTTCTTTCGTAATGTCCGGCATGTTCTTCATTTCGCCCTTGGGTTTCAGGTCGGAGAAGTAGGTGTTCGGGAAAGCCAGCACAATGTGCAGGTGTTTCGAATAGGTCAGGTAAACTGCAAAAAACAGAATGCCCAGGATGTGGAACCACCACGTAATCCGTTCGACCACCACCAGGGCCGTATCGCTCCAAGTGGCAAAAACCGGCATCAGCCCCTGACTGATCAGAAAGGGTTCGACCGGTCCTTTCAGTTCCCCGTAATGCCCCACGGCCCGCTCGCGGAGCACGCTATCCGAGGCATTCCAGGTTAGAAACGCTGTCATCAACAGGATTTCGAAGATCAGAATCAAAGCCGCATCGGTGCGGGGCCAGCGGCTCATTTCGCGGTGTCGTTCCGGTTGAAACCGGGGGACTTTCGTCACAAACCGCCTGATCAGAAAAACCGCACAGACGATCCAGACCCCCAGTGCCAGGATTTCGAAGGTGTTGATCAGGAAGGGATAAACCGGTCCAATAGCCGGGGCAAAAAGCCGGTGGGTCCCGAAAACACCATCGAGCACAATTTCCAGCACCTCAATATTGACAATGATGAACCCGACGTAAATCACGAAGTGCATGATGCCGACGGGCAGGTTGGTCATCATTTTTTTCTGCCCAAAGGCCACGCGAAGCATGATGCTTAGTCGCTCATCCGGATGATCCAGCCGGTTTTCCGGTTTTCCCAATTGAATCGCGCGACGGATGAGTCCAACCCGCCGGAAAAGCACCCATGCCACCGTTGCGAGGGCGGTCACAAATAAAATCTGCTGAAGAATTACCATAGTATTTGGTGTAATAGAAAAAACTGCTACCTTTGCACCCACAAAAACGCCACGCGGCTACCTGGTGATGTAGCTCAGTCGGTAGAGCAAAGGACTGAAAATCCTTGTGTCGGCGGTTCGATTCCGTCCATCACCACCTCAAAATCAGGCAGTTACGACGAAATGTTGTAGCTGCCTTTTTCTTTGGTACAACATAGGTACAACATTTTAATTTTGGGATTTTTAGTACGAACAATTAATGTCAAATAAATTCTAGTGAAATTAATGTCAAAATTGTGGTTACAAGTTATTAGCTCTTAATGCCTGGACATCCTTCACTTACGTCCATGTATTGCAGCCACTGCATCAGTTAAAGAATTAAATATTCCTAAGGTGTGAGTTGGCTGATCAAAACCACCCCGATTTTGATCAAACTCTACTCTATAAGACTGCCCATTCTTGGACACTCTATAATAACGCATGGTACTGTCAGCTACGAATACTTCTCCGTTGTCTTCCCAAGCTTGGATAGAGATAAAATCTGCATCTTGAATTTCTCGGCCAACCTCCGTTTTAGCCCTGTCATTCCCCGAATATTGTTTTATCCTCTCCATTAATTCCTCCACATTCTTGATTAGGCCACGATAATATTCTTTATTTTCACCGAATAGCCTTCCATCTGAAATAATATATAGATTCTCCTGATAGGATAACTCTAATTTAGTATAGGATCCATCATTCAAATATCTATATACAGGATATGGCATGTGATTCATTGGCTGAAAACCCAATTTTATTAGAGCTATGTCAGTTAGTGGATGCTGATATGGGTTCATATTGCTGTTTAAATTTGTTCTTTAACTGTGCGTAGTTACGTTTTTTATAATTCAACGACAAACCTACCAGGATCGTCTTCTTTTCTTTTGTCGGCTTCGTTCACGGATTTCCTTCTGCTCCAGTACCATTTTCTGCATCAGCTTTTCTTCGTCAGTAAGTTCTGCGGCCAATTCCTGATTATCAAAAAACTGTTGCGCGACGGTTTGATGTCTCTCTTTTTCATCCGTTAGAACTGATTGGGTAAACATGCCCTCTTCCGATTTGATAAAGTTTCTAAGCGTTTCCTGATGCAGTTTGTTTATCGGTTCCTCACCCGGCTGGATTAATTCTTTCTCATTCGCCATAAACTGGGCTGCGAATTTTAGACGGCGCTTCTTACTGTCATTCCTTTCCGGTTTGGTATGGATGTACTGTTTTGAGGCTATGTCGTTATCAAACTGGTTTTGCCGTTCTGCATCAGCGATAACCTTTTTATTTTGCTCAGTCAGTTCATCACTGTTGAGCATGTACGCTTCTGCCAGGTTCTTTTTCTTTTCAGGGCTGTTTTCTAGTTCGGCCTTCTCGGTCATTTCCTGCCCTGATTGAATGAAAGCATCCGCCAACTTTTTCATTTTCTTTTGGCTTTCGACTTCCGGGCTTTCTACTGTGGTTTCCAATTTATTGGTCCAGAATACCGATGCAGTACGGAGGGCTTTATCTTGATCCGTATCTCTTTGCTGTTCGGCTTTGCTGGAATCACTACTGCCATCCTGCTTCTGCCGCATGATTTCGATGGCTTCTTTTTCAGGCATCAGTTTTTCATTTCGGAGCCGGGCGCGGACCTCCTTAATGCGAATGCCTTTTAACTGACGAACCAGATCAAAGGAGCGGCCATTTTCATCCACTACCATAAATGGATGGCGCGGTACTCCTTCAGCCAGTAAATAGCCGTTGGCATGAACGGCGCGAATGAAGTCCTGGCCGGTTTCGGCCTCATGCCACAAATTGGTCAGTGTTTCCTTGAGTTCGGGACGGTGCTTATTTCGGTGGGGTGTTTGCTGATGTTCAAAGACGCGCTCCATTTCTTTCCGGGCGCGATCCTGGGCCAACCGGCTGAACCGGTTGGAAATGACTGTACCGGTCTGGTGGTCGTAGCGTTCCCAGACCACATGCGCATGCGTCCGGCCCTTCTTCTGGTGCAGGACGATAATGCGTCGCTGCTCTTGCAGCCCTAACTCCTGGCCTAAAATATCCGCAGCCTTCATCCAGTCTTGATCAGACATGCTCCGGTCTTCGCGGTAGGCCGGATTAATCTGGGCATGATAAAGGCCCTTACTGGTCCTGGTCAATTCACTGGTCAGCGACATGCTTTGCAGGGTCTGATGCAGATAGGCATCCGTTGCCTGACGCCGACCGGCCACGTCCAGAATCTGTACCCGTTCATTGGCTTCGCCCGAAACCAGATACTGCGCGAGTTGCTTGCCGTTGCCCCGGATGTTGCCCCTAATGACCATGCTCCAGCAGTGTCAAAACTTGGCCGGTCAATCCGTCCAATTTGTCAAGAGAACGGGTAATGTCTTCGGAGTTTACGTCGGCCAGTTGACCACTCAACCGAAAGTAATTCAGGGCATGGGCGATCTGGTTGACGTTGCTGCCAATCTTGCCCAGCTCTGCCATCAGGTTGAGCAGGACCGCCCGGTCGGGGGTTGGAACCTGGCGCAAGGGTGTACTGGCCATCGTCTTCAGACGCATGTAATCGCTGGGCGTATAACCAGCATCGGCAGCTAATTGCCAGATCTGGCGTTTCTCAGCGGCTGTTACCCGAACGCGAATGGTCACATTGCGTTTGGCATCCGTTTCCTTTTGCGGTCGGGCCATGCTTGCGGATATTTTACAGGAGGGTTAAGGGAGGAAATTTCCACCCTTACAAGCAAGGTTTGTAATTACGAAACAGCAGTTTCTGTAGCTACAAACCACGTCTTGCAACTTCTCCCCGAATATACAAAAACCTCCTGATTGACAGCAAATGTTGCCTTTTATTTTTTGGGCCAATTATCAGGCAAATACGGGAAAATTCCGGTTGGAATTCCCCGACGCTTTTTCTTTATTGGGTTCAAATCTGTACTTGAATTATCCTAACGTGTATGAACCCCGAATACGAAGAAGAGCTGCAAGAAAGCAGCCCGGTCAGGAATTGGTTTGGCGTTACTTCCCAGGAAATTGATTACCTCTTCCGGTTCAAATCGAACTCAGCTGCATTCAATAAATTTATCCTGATCCTGGTCGGGATATTCCTCACACCCATTACGTTGGCGGGAGCGTTGATCGGGTACGCTCGGGCTTACAACCGGTTTATGAGGCCATTAGAAGAATATCCCTTACTCTATCCTCTACGGCCAATTGTCCGGTTCGCCATGTTCGTCGGTGCAGCCCTAATTTGGGTGGCGTTATTTCTCGTCCTCGTCAGCCTGTTTCAATTTGCCGCCCTGATGGGGATGACCGGCCCGTTCTTTCTGGGATACGTCGCTTTCAACCTTCTTTTTACAGCAATTGTCTTTGGTGTCTTTCGACGTTGGCAGATTGGTATCAACAACATGTTGGTGGAAGGCGACCGATTTGGTTCGGCCCGTTTTGCTCGAGCGGACGAACTCGAACCCTACCGGCACGGTCAAGGCTTGTACATTGGTGGAGGCTATGTCTTTAAGGATAAGGGCCACATCCTGACGGTAGCCGGTACACGGGGCGGAAAAGGTACCAACCTGATTATTCCTAATCTTTTGGGGTTGGGCGGCTATACCGGCTCTTGGGTCGTGATCGATCCCAAGGGCGAGAATGCCGCGATTACCGCAAGGTATCAGCGCGAGAGTGGCCGACGGGTAGTCATTCTCAATCCCTGGGATTTACTGGCCGACAATGTTGGCGAAGCGGAATCCTACAATCCATTAGATATTCTGGCCGATACCAGCAGCATCCATTTAGTCGATGACGCGCACATGATCGCGGAAATGCTCGTACCCGTCGAGCGAGGTGATAAGAACAAGTTCTTCACCGATACGGCGCGTTCGATTGTAACGGGCCTGATCATGCAGATCGCTACGACGCAGGAAGGTGACGACCGAACACTGACAACCCTTTGGAGGTGGGCACGGCTGGCCGGAGATGATTGGGATGAATTGATCGCCCGCATGCGACTCAATTCCGATCCGGTCAATGGCGAGATTGTCCGGAATGCTGGTAATGAAATCGTCAAGCTAATGGAAGCCGGAGAAGAAACATTTGGCAGCATTCTTTCTTCAGTGTTGCAGGCAACGGATTTTTTGAAGTCTCCTTCCCTACAAAAATCCTTGCGTTCCGGTTATGATCCGACGACGTTATCCGACGGTGACACGGCGCTTTATATCATCATTCCGGCTGACAAATTGCAAAGCCACGCACGCTGGCTGCGGCTGATAGCTACGACGACGTTACGGGCTGTGGTCAGAAAGCCCAATAAGCGTGTAACATTTTTATTGGACGAATTTGCCGCTCTGGGATATTTGCCTGAAATTGAGACAGCTTTAAGTACCTATGCTGGATTTGAAATCACGGTTTGGCCGATCCTGCAATCGTTGATTCAATTGCAGGGATTGTACGGAGAGAACTGGGAAACCTTTACGGCGAATACAGCGATTAGGCAGTTTTTCACCATCAGCGACAATTTTACAGCGAACTATGTGAGTGCCGCTATTGGCCAAACATCCTATGTTATTACCTCTCATGGTTTATTTGGAGGTATCAATAATGCTAATGCTAATCAAAGGCCGCTTGTGACGCCAGATGAAGTAAGGCGCGGATCTGCAGACCACATTTTCGCCTTTCTTGGCAGCAATCCACCTACAGCGTTTACGAAGCGACCTTATTATCAAATGGATGAATTACTAAATAGAGATGACAGAAACCCTTATTATACAGTATATACGTATTAGCTGATATTTATTGATTTATGAATAATCTATATAATACCTTATGGCTCCTTAGCCTAATTTTGACGCATTTGCAGAGGTTACTTTACAGACTACTATACGCATCGCTAAAAAGGAGTCGAAAGTTCGACTCCTTTTTAAAAACTGTTGCACTTGAGTTAATTAAGAAACAGAGCGTCATTCCACAGGTGATGTTCCAGTGCAACGAACCACTCAGATTCGTTAAATAGACTTATAGACTCTTTCAACATCACTTTCTCATCCATTAAAAGATTTTTTTGATCAGGAATGTATTTATGAATGAGATTTCCTTCTGAATCTACAATTCGATGCACTGGAAGATCGAATCCAGCTTTAGTAATATAATTTGGAATTGCCCGAAGATAACTTTCTGCAACGCCCATACCACGAGTAATTTCTTTATATGTCACGACTTTACCTGCTGGTATCTGTGATACAAAGTGCTTAAATCTGTCAAATGGCAAATCTGAAAGTGGATAAAAAACATGAGGGTATATTGATACAGTCATGTCGTCACGTATTATTCCTCCTTCAACAACTACGCCTAATATCCCTCTTTTTCCCATGATTTCAGAAGGCTTTACGTACTGACTAATTCTTTTACAAGGCTCACAATTGAATGTTAGCCTAATTTTTGCTCTTCCAATTTGTAATAAACTACCAGGCTTGAAAACACTAGTATCTATATTATCTATTACTATGTTTTCACGTAATCCACCTAGAGGAATATTAAAATGTTCTAAATCTTCGTTGCGCACGATAAGGATTTGTCTTGGACTCATATTATCTGCATTCACGTCACCTTGAATACCATACCCTCTTATAAGCTCCATTTGTCCAACTTTGGTCATCGGCTGTCCATGCTTTTCTTTTAAAAAAAGAGATTTGATTTGAGCTTCCATATTTAATAAAATTAAGAGTGGTTGTCAGAAAACTGTTGATACACTTTTGCTAATCCATTAAAAATATCAATCAATGGATTAGCAACAATAGCAGATCCGGACTTAAATGATAAGCAGCAATTTTCGCAGTAGTGAGTATTATGCGGATTAACTGCATTGTCAAATTGATCAAAATGGCTATGATTACATACCGGGCAGTAGCAAGAATGAATAAAGCCCTTTAAATAATCTAAACCATTTTGAGCCATAAGGTGACGTACCATTTCTGGATTAAGGTATAAGCCATCAATTTTCACTTTACCAAAGGTTTCGTCCGCCTCTGGCTCAATTGAATAACTGTGGCGAAAACCATGGAAATGGATACCTCCTTCCTCAGGCTTAGAAGCAGTCCACAATATTGCAGGATTTGATCCCCAAATCTGGACCCCGCCTTTGAATCTCTCTTGCCGGGCATTCATCGTACGTTCAACTGGATCAATAACGATTCGATCTTGTAAGACATCACCACATAACTCTTTTAAAAGCATGATTGGATTACTAATAACTGGTTCGTCTGAGGTAAAAGTGTGGTTACAATATTCGCATTCATGAATCTCATGAGGATGAACAGCGTACCAATCTTTATCAGAATGAATTTTACCACAGTTGGGGCAGTGCAAATATTTTAATCTTTGTTTAAATATTGTGCTAATGTTGTAGTTAGATGCATCCAAACCATTAATTTCGAAATAAAGCTCTAATCCATTTTGAGACGTATATGGCACTTGGACTACATCATAAGTTTCATCTATTTCCTTTTTGCCACCTACTTCACGCCTAGCATGTACGTGTACTCCGTCTTCTTTAATACCTCCATGGGTATCGTATACAGGATTTAACGCTCCCCAAATAGCTATACCTCCCTTATACTCTGAAGGATTAATAATTAATTTCTTAAATTCCGATTTGTCACGGATGTGCGCATGGTCAATGTCATGGGACTGCAATGCATGATCAAAAAGATTTTTCATGGTTTTGAAGATTTATTTTGCTTGAAACTTCACCAAACACAAGAAAACCGGGGCAACCGGAAAGTAGAGCGATCCAGTAGATTATTAAAGAAGGTTACATATATGAGATTCTTCTTTTTTTGCTAAGCTATAAAATTACCAGGCTAAATCTTCAAAATATTTATAGTTAATTAGTTGATATACAGCACATTGTAATTTAGCCTAAGAATTTACATTATTTATTCATTAAATTTTTTTTAGATTTTTTTTAGTAAATGCTACATTTAAAAAAAATAAACTTTTTAAATAGTTTAGAAACTTTATGGGAAAGAAAAAGGCAGGAAACAAGAGTTTGACTAGCAAAAGTCATAATATGAATGATACAGATTTATTAGAGCTAATCCAGTGGTGGGACGTCATTAGATATGACTGGGGTATAACTCGCGAAATGCTAGGAGAGTATTTAAATAAAAAGAAAGCAATTAACTCAAGATATGGAGGCTATAGTGCATCCGAGATCCTTTATACAATAAAAGGTGCAAGGGAGGCTAAAGTAAATAAATTTAAGAGGCTATTAGGAGATATTTTTCATTATGATTTCAAAAATGGGTCGCCAGTTATTGGTCGTGAGGATGACCATAATAATGTTCGAGACTCAATGACATCTATTAGAAAAAGTAATATACCTATGTTTACTATAGACTTAGACTTACAAATAGCTGAAAGTTTTTCGGGTCTTTATTACTGCTTTGCATGTAATAGGGATCAAGAAAAGATTTTGCCTTTCTTATTTTATATAAGAAAAGATGGCTCTGTTGAACTAGCAGGGAAGGGCCAATATTATAAAAAAGGTTATATTGTGGCTATAGATCTGAACGTATATTTTTTCTTAGACTCCGCACGCAATCATAGTCCTGAACTTTATATCACTAGTATTTCAAAGAGGTTTAAAGATAATTATAAGTACGTAAAAGAATTTATAATGTGCGGAGTTTGGAGCGATGGGCGAACACGGCCTGCCCATGGGTCTTGCTTATTAATTAACCAATCAAAAAAAGATGATATCAGAAATTTAATAAAAGATAGTGAATTGTCTAAAACATTAGAAAATCTTCTTAGGAAGAAGCCTGCCTTAAACTCATTATCAAATAATATATTTGAAATAATGGAACAAGAATACGACTCCGAAGAGATATTGAAAGATCTAAAACATAGAGAACTAATGATTAATACACTTGATTTTGATGAATATGTTAATTTCGAACCTCGCTAGTGCAATATTTAGCTTTACAAAATACATTAGTCTTGTAAGGCTCATTATATTCTAATTGCCATAGATATGATGTTTTCTGGAATAGTTCTTTCCATTGTTGTCTTTCATTTCTATTTCTACCAAACCCCCCATTATGGCTTAGTATATTGCCAAAAATATTTATACAATCATTATAGTAGCTAACAGGCGATTCGAGGTGCTGGTGCCAGTAGTAATCAATATCTACAGTGGGGATAAATTTTTGATTAGGATATTTTTTGATTAAAAATAAAAACTTTTTGTAGCGATTTAAAGCAACCACTCTCCTTAATTTATCATCTTGCCAAAAGAGTAAGCGCTTAATTGGGCGTTCTTGAAAATTTATAGAAAGCTGAATTTGTCTGGTCGCTTCTACACTAGTATTCATAGTCTTACCTCGTAAAGTGAATAATCGATCTTAGATACTATAAAGGTATAAAATATTGAAACTTAATTGTCAAATCTTTTTTTAACTTAGATAACTATTTACAGGTAGACAAACTTGATAATAGTATGGACTACGTTTCGGGAAGATGTCTGACAGGTTTTATAACAGTCTGTCTTTCAACATATTACTTTCCTTTGCCAATTTATTGCTTATCTACTCTCCTTAACAATTCGACTATTTGACCAGGCTGATCCGGTTTGTCCTGTATAAAATCATGCATGATCCGCATGATCCAAAGCAGTTCCGCCGGTCAAGCCAGAGAGTATTTCAACTCCTCTTTGCGTCGTTCCGACTATTATCTAAACGGCCAAGAACAATCGGGCCAATTATGCGGTCGGATTGCAGCCCGTATAGGAATCGCAGGCTCTATTACAAAGAATACGTTTAACGCTCTTTGTGAGCATATCAATCCCATTACAGGCAAGGCCCTCACCCCTCGTAAGAAAGATAATCGTACAGTCGGCTATGACATCAATTTCCATTGCCCCAAGTCGGTTTCCATTCTCCACGCTCTGACCGACGACAATCATATTTTAAATGCATTTCAGGCCAGCGTTCAGGAAACCATGCTGGATATTGAAGCGGACGCCCAAACCCGCGTTCGTAAAAATGGCCAGGATGAAGACCGGCCAACGGGTGAACTTATCTGGGCCGATTTTATCCACCAGACCGCAAGACCTGTTGAAGGTTTGGTGCCTGATCCTCACCTCCATTGTCATTCGTTTGTATTCAACGTGACGTGGGATACCGTTGAACAGCAATTCAAGGCGGGGCAATTCCGGTCGATCAAACAGGACATGCCCTATTATCAGGCGCGGTTTCATAAGCGGCTGGCCGACAAACTGGTTGAACTAGGCTATCGCATCCGACGCACGGACAAAGCCTTTGAAATTGCCGGTGTACCCGAGCACATCATTGAACTGTTTTCCAAACGCACTAACGAAATCGGCCAGATTGCCAAAGAACTCGGCATTACGGAACAGGCCAAATTAGATCAATTGGGAGCCCGAACCCGTGCCAAGAAGCAAAAGGGTTTGACCATGAGCCAACTGAAGGCGGAGTGGCGCAAGCAGATATTCGCATTGGGGATACGAGATCAAGGTGAAGGCAATCAGCCGATCCGTTTTGCTCCTGTCAAACCTACTCCTACTCCCTCCCCCAAGCAGTGTGTCGATCATGCCTTGGCGATGCGATTTGAACGGGTGTCCGTCATGCAAGATCGGCGGATTTTGGAAGTCGCTTATCGACAAGGCTTGGGTCATCTAACGCTGACCGTCGATCAGATTACCGATCGCTTTGCCAGCGACAAGCGCATTATCCGGGTCAAGGATGGAGCCCAAATGCTTTGTACCACCAAAGAAGTGTTGGCAGAAGAGAAATGCATGGTGGCTTTAGCCCAACAAGGTAAAGGCAACATACCTCCGCTATATCGAATGGCTCCCTCTATCGAATTGACCGGCAAACAGGCGGAAGCGGTCCAGCATGTGCTGACCACCGCTAACCGTGTGTCGATCATTCGTGGGAAAGCCGGAACCGGCAAAACTACCCTGATGAAAGAAGCTATTCGGCTGATCGAGCAAACAGGATGTAAAGTTACGGTCGTGGCACCGACCGCTCAGGCTGCACGGGGTGTATTACGAGAGGAAGGCTTTAGCGAGGCCGAAACGGTTGCCAAATTGTTATCCTCTACGGAACTGCAAGCGGGTTTGACCCATGGTGTTCTGTGGGTCGATGAAGCAGGACTTTTGAATACCAAAGACATGACCACCCTGCTCCAACTGGTTACCCACAAAAACGCACGGCTGATTTTAAGCGGGGATACCAGGCAACACGCCAGCGTGGTTCGTGGCGATGCCTTACGCATTCTGAACACGGTTGCGGGTATCCAATCGTCCGAGGTCAGCCGCATCTACCGGCAGCGAAAGCTGGACTATCGCCAAGCCGTGCAAGCCTTATCCGATAACAAAGTTGGTGAAGCGTTTATGGTATTGGATAACATGGGAGCGATCAAAGCCCTTGATCCGGTCAATGGCTTTGCCGCTTTAGCTAACGATTATTTGACGGCTTTGAAAAAAGGGAAAACTGCGTTGGTGATTTCACCAATGCATCATCAAGGGGAACGTGTTACAACAGCGATCCGGACTACATTGCGAGAGGCTGGACGGATTGCCAGTGGGGAAACAGCCGTGCCGCAACTAGTCAATACCAACCTAACCGTGGCCGAAAAAAGCGATCCTCGCAATTACCGCACGGGGCAACTTATCCAATTCAATCAGAAACTGGGCGGCATTGAACGCGGTTCGCGCTGGTCAGTTCATTCCGTAACCGACGGAACAGTCTACATTCAGGATGCCAGCGGCCAGAAAACTGCTCTGCCCCTGGATAGAATGGATCAGTTTGATGTGTACCGACCAAACGAAATTGCGCTGTCGATAGGCGATAGAATCCGGATCACCCGTAACGGTTATGATGCGAATAAAAAGCGATTGACGAACGGGCAAATGCTGGACGTTGTAGCAGTTGATCGAAACGGGGCTTTGCGCCTACACAATAAGGCAAGCAAAGCCACCTACAGCGTTCCGGCTAATTTTGGTCATATCGCCCACGGCTATTGCCTGACCTCTCATGCCGCCCAAGGCAAGACCGTCGATGAGGTATTTATCGCCCAGCCCGCCAGCACCTTTGTTGCTACCAACCTCAATCAGTTCTATGTATCGGTGTCACGGGCGCGGGATGGGGTGCATATCTATACGGATGATAAAGCTTCTTTGTTGGCCCATGCATCGGAATTAGGAGACCGCCTGTCGGCGTTGGAACTCGTGAAACGCAAAAAGCCAAGCCGTAAAGCGGTGGAACAAGTGATCCGTACCAGCAAGCCGGTGGCGGTGAATGTAAAGAGGGCTTGCGAACCGGTTCAAACGACAATCAAACCGAAGACAAAACCGTATGCACCCCGTCCAGCACTTTAAAGCCAATTTCTCGCCGAATGAGGTGACGGATGCGACCAGCGATATCCGAATGGGTGATGTGGTTGCTAGTACCGAATGGCATGAGTTAGACAGCAATGTGCGAAATCTCTGCTTTGTCTGGGAGGACGGTCGAAGAGCGTTTTTCAATTACGCCTATCTTGTTTCGGTCGATCTGGTACTTAACGACAGTATGAATATGATGCAGCTTTATTTCAGTGGACAGATCGTCACCCTGAAAGGCTATCAGCTAGGATTGCTGTTCGATTTATTGCTGAAACATATCCCCAAAAACATTACAGCCCGCAATCCGCGCTATCATGTCGATGGGCAAATGCAGGATGGCATTGTGACCGAAATTCTGGTCAGGAGTGAATGAAACGAATAGTTGCGGAGATTAGGGTATTTATTCTCCGCATATTTTGCGGAGAATAAGCTTGACAATGCGTAGATAATCGGGTATATTCAACGCATATAATGCGGAGATTAGACCATGTATATCTACCAAAGGCGGAGTTGGCCGCATTTTCATTGGGATCAGGAGAAGCTGGCAAACCCATTGGCCCTCGTACGCCATAAGCAAGGAAGGCTAATCGGGCGGATGGAAGGCTTGGGCTTTTCCCTTCGGTCGGAAGCCATGCTGCAAACCATGACGTTAGAAATCCTTAAATCCAATGAGATAGAGGGCGAAAAGCTGGATCAGGATCAGGTTCGTTCGTCCATTGCCCAACGATTGGGAATTGAGACCTTTGGGCTGGTACCGGTTGATCGCAATATCGAAGGTGTAGTGGATATGCTGCTGGATGCAACCCAGCATTTCGATCAACCATTGACCAAAGACCGGCTGTTTGGCTGGCATGCGGCCTTGTTTCCAACGGGACATAGTAGCATGCACAAAATCACGATTGCCGATTGGCGGGGTAATGAAGCCGGACCGATGCAGGTGGTCTCGGGCCCACTAGGGCGGGAACGGGTCCATTTTCAAGCCCCCGATGCATCAGTTCTCGATTTTGAAATGCAGCAATTCCTGGATTGGTTTAATCGCGATATGAGATACGACCCGGTGATGAAAGCTGCTATTGCCCATTTATGGTTTGTCACGATCCACCCGTTTGATGATGGCAATGGGCGGATCGGCCGGACGATCGCCGATATGCAACTGGCACGGGCGGATGGCAGTGCGCAACGGTTTTACAGTATGTCAGCCCAAATCCGCAAAGAGCGTAATCGGTACTATGAGATGCTGGAAAAAACGCAAAAAGGAGATCTTGATATTACCGAATGGCTGGATTGGTTTTTAAGCTGCCTGGATCGGGCTCTGAGTGCCACCGAAGAGATCCTGGCCGGAGTGTTGAAAAAAGCCCGTTATTGGGAATGGCTTTCTACCAAACCAATCAGCGAACGGCAACGGCTCATGCTCAACAAGCTGCTCGACGGGTTTGACGGAAAATTGACCTCATCCAAATGGGCGAAAATCGCCAAATGTTCGCAGGATACAGCGTTACGAGATATTCAGAAGCTGATTGAACAAGACGTATTGGTCAAGGACGAGTCCGGGGGCCGGAGTACCAGCTATCTGTTGAAAGAGATCGCATAACATCGCTTCCCTTATGAATGGAACTGATGGAAGCTTGACTATTTCTCTGAATCTTCCTTGCAAATCGAACATTGTGTGTTCGATTTGCAAGGAAGAGATTTAATCAGAAGCCGTTATTGTTTCATAAAATGGAAAAAAGCCGGATGGATCCTGACCCATCCGGCTTTCTAATTAGGTAGCCTTCGGCTTATTCTTACGGATTTTGACCGGAATGTCCTGGCCCAGAATTTTTAAAGACAGATTCAACCCGTCTTTATCGCCGTGCTCCCAGGCAACACCCGCTTTGATCCAGTCTGGTTTGTCAGTGCCCTCTTTGGTTCTTAGGAAATAAACCGTGTGGGTCGGTGCTTTAGGATTGGTTTCGGTTTGTGTCATCATCAAATCTCCTTTCTTGTGTTGTTGATGATGGAAGCGGACAAAGCTCAAGAGGCTGTGACAGCTCCCCGCAGTCGTAGATCGTTTTTACATCGTCAAAATGAGGGATAAGCGCCATCACAGACAATTGGGCTAAGCTGACATACTCTATCAACTGACCCAAGAAAGGTGCCGTTGAAGAAGACGCGAAATTGTCCGTGGCCAACGCATGGGTTTATACTTTCAAAACTCAAAGCCGAGGGCTTTGCAACGCATGAATGTATTCAACAGCCTTTTGCGCGTGGGATGCCGCCTGAAAGATGAAGCGTTTATCATTGTTGAGCACCTGGAGCCAGGATTGGATGTAAGCGGCATGATGCGTTTCCGGTTGCGGTTCAAAGCCCAGGTCAGCGGCCAAAAAGCAGGCTCCCAGTTCGGCGACCAGTTCTTCCTTGCTATACCCCTCATCGCCGTAGCGTTTTTTGCCAAAGTCCCGGTTCAACCGTGCCGGGGTTTTCGTCCAGTGGCACATCTCATGCGCTAACACACCGTAGTAGCGCATGGCAGTTTCAAAGCTTTCAAATGGCGGCATTTGAATTCGGTCAGTGGCTTGGATGTAACACGCTTTGGAGCCAGTATAAATATCAGCTTTCGTCTGAGCAAAGAACGTTTCAAGTTTCGGATCACGCTCTTGCTGATGGGCTACCACCGGTTCCGGCGTTTTGTAAAAACCGTCGAATAGGCCTTCAAATTGCGCAGCATTGAAAACGGTGTAGCATTTGAGAAAGGGAATCTGGCTGGATTTGACTTCGCCATTGGCATCTTCCTCTTCCCTGGTGAATTTGTCGGCATAGACAATTTGAGTGCCCTTTTCGCCTTTCCGGACATTGGCTTTCATCTCGGTGGCCTGTTTAAAGGTCATCCAATAGGGTGAGGTAAAGCTTTGTTCGCTGGCGGCATTCCACAGGATTAGTGTATTGATGCCAGTATAGGGAATATCATTCCAGCGCAGCGGACGTATTACCTGACCAGCTAAATGCTCCGAGTTCCACGGCTTGCGCCACGAGAGATTCCCCTGTTCCAAGTCGGCCAGAATCTTGGCCGTAACGCGAGCGTAAATATCCTGCTGAACTTGTCCGGCAGGGGTTGAGGCGGTTTTGCGAGTAATTGGTTTGGTCATGTATCATGCTCCTATGGTTGGGGTTGTAGGGGCTAAAAAACACGGCGGCTTAGCGAGCAAACCAGCGAACGTCGCCCGGCTAGAATTTTGTTGCGCGAGGAAGGCCTTAGGCTGGGGAAAATTGTAGTTGGTGAGCGAGTGGCGTCGGGTACAGGCCCAAAAGCGACCCAACCATTGGCAAAATGAAAACGAACAGGTTACTCTTAGCGCGGCATACAGCCTTCATCGGCAAAGGAGTAGTAATTACGCGGTGTGACGATCAGGTGATCCAGCACGGCAATGTCAAGCAGCTTTCCAGCCTCGGACAGTTTGCGGGTCAGGGCCAAATCCTGATCACTGGGGTGGAGATTACCGGAAGGATGGTTGTGTGCTAAAATAATACCGGAAGCATTGGCTTTGAGGGCCGTTACAAAAATCACTTTGGGATCGACAATACAAGCGGCCATGCCACCCGTGGCAATGTCGGAAACTGCCAGACAATTGTTCTTTCGATCCAACAGGAGGATTTTAAATTGTTCCAGCAGTTCCAGCTTGTTATCATCCCAGGCTTGACGGAGGATTTCGTAAGCAGTAACGGAGCGCGTAATCTGAATCCGATCCTGATACGGTGTTTTGTTGCGATAGCTGATTTCGACTTCGTTGACCGTAAAGAGCGATTGAATGGACAGTTGCGACATAACGATCTCACCTTACAGAATTAAATTCAGCTTGTGCATATGCCAGGCATTGACATCCTTATGCGGGGCATAGACTTTATTCATCGGGGTATGTTTCAAATCAGATTCTGTTTGGAAGAATTCCGTCAACGAGGCTGTTGCCTGTTCTCCGGCTTTATCATTGTCCATCCAGCTATAAGCAATATGATAACCGTAATTCCGAATGTACGGCGTGGCTTGTTTCAAGCAGGCTAACGAATTCAGGATAATGACATCGGCTTTAAATCGCTTACCGTTCAATTGGCTAATCATTGATAGATAATCTATAAAGCCTTCAAACAGATGGATACTGTTTGGTTTCGGTGTTCGTCCTCGAACAAATGTAATGGCTTTAGCACCAAGACATCCCTTAAAAAAAGGGTTTCTCAACTCAAACCCGCCCTCTTCATTGGCAAAGCCGAGCGCATAGAAATTTTTCTTTGTTTGCGTATTGTGAACGCGAAGCTCTTTCAAATACCGATTGGCAATGCTTACTGGAATACCGCGTTTTTCGAGATAATGAATCAAACCAAGATGTTGAATTGGTTTTTTCGTTTTCAGAATCAAAACGGACTCATCTTTTGGAACCTCGTCCGTATTAGCGTAAACTGGGGCAATTTCGTAAGGCGCATCACCCATATTTCTGATCCAGCGTAACGCATCGGATACGGTATATTCTTCACGGGTGGATTTGAGGTAGGCGCAGACAAAATCAACCAGATCACCCCCAATACCTTCCCCGAAATCGTGCCAGCGATTGGTTTGGGTATCGACCTGAAAACTGGCCGTTTTTTCCGCTCTCAGTGGGGATAGATACCATAATTTCGTATTTCGGGTGCGCTGGGGTTGGCGATGCAACTTGCCCAGAATTTCGGACATCGGTATTCTATTCGCATGTTCTATATTCATTGCGATCTCTCAAAGGATGGATGGAATGTGGAGCAAAGGGTCATGAACTGTTCGGCTAAAACAGTTCATGACCCGGTAGGTTACGCCCTAAGACGTTGTTCGAGGAATTTATCTAAATCCGAACGGCGATAGCGAACAGATCGGCCTACTTTGATGGGTTTGAGATCATAGCGTTTGGTACAATCCCAGACGGCTAGGGTACCAGGAGAAACGCGGAGATATTTAGCGGCACTTTTTCGATCCAGTAGCGGCTCGGGAGGTTTATGAGGCATACATTATTCCTTTTTATCGGGAATCTGCACCGGTTTTGATGACAGACCCGACAGCTAAAGCATTTTAGGAGAGCCTGTCAATTTAATTATAGGTTGATTAATGAATGATAAATCCCGTTTATGATCAGGTTGAAAGTTATGTCTCTTCCAGTTGCGAAATTGGTTTGCCAGACCAAAAAATCGTCCGGTCGTTCACTTACTCAGTACCTCCAAATAGACCGTGTCCAGGTAATCAGCATAATGCTGCATCATAATGATCCGCTGGGATAAAAACTTCGCTCGATCATAAGCCCGGTCGGTACTGCTTTTGGGAACGTGGGCTAGCTGTCGATCCGCAATTTCGTGTGTGAAGCCCAGCTTCTCTTTCAAAATACTTAGTGCCAGGGATCGGAAGCCGTGCCCGGTCATCCGTCTACTGTAGCCCATGCGCTTTAAAGCCACTAAAATCGTTCCTTTGCTCATGGGTTTTCTCGGTCTGGGCAAACTGGGGAAAATATAATCCCTTTTTCCATTCATCGTTTTTAATTCTATCAGAATTTCCAGCGACTGGCGGGACAACGGCACTAAATGGGGACTACGCATTTTCATGCGTTCTGCCGGAATCGTCCACAGGGCTTTTTCAAAATCAATTTCTGACCATTTGGCTTCGATCAATTCGCTGGTACGCACAAAAGTGAGGAAAAGCAATCGAATGGCTAAGTACGTTTGATGGTATAGTCTGGCTTTGTGATTGTGCAAGGTTTTTAAAAGATCAGGTAATTCGTCAATATCAATCGAAGCAAAATGTCCCTTCTTGTATTTCTTCAAGGCGGTTTCTAATCCAATAGTCAAATCGCTTTCCAGGCGGCCTGTCG
The DNA here is from genome assembly GCF_042655385.1 of Larkinella bovis. Taxonomy (NCBI): domain Bacteria; kingdom Pseudomonadati; phylum Bacteroidota; class Cytophagia; order Cytophagales; family Spirosomataceae; genus Larkinella; species Larkinella bovis. Next base: position 486,659 of record NZ_JBHSMA010000004.1, read on the forward strand.
CAATGGCATATTTACAAATATGGCTGACGATCTGCTTTATACGTCGAGCCATTTCCGGTGCCGTTTTCTCAATCTTTTGCAAACAGGCCAGAATAATAATTGGCTTTAGAGTACGGATTGGATAACTGCCCAGATCATCAAACGTATATTTTTCCAACCGATGCATCAGCGTTTTAGCGTAACGGGGGTCCCAACTCTCGACACCTTTGCTGTGCCACTCTTTGGCAACCGCTTCAAACGTCTGCGCATTTGCAAAGGCGGCTGTTTGCTTCTTCTCGCGTTTCAGAAGAATGGGGTCTAATCCACTTTTAAGCTCGTCCTTGATCCGGCTTTTTTCTGCCCTGGCCTGTAATAGGCTGATTTTCGGGTAAACGCCGATAGCTATCCGCTTTTCCTTGCCATGAATACGATACTTCAGTTTCCAATAACGGCCACCCGATGGCAGAACTTCCAGGTAAAGCCCTTCACTATCTGACAGTTTGTATGGCTTAATTTTAGGTTTGGCCGTACGGCATTGCATATCCGATAATGGCATATCGGTTCATCCTTTCTTTTTCGGCTGTTTGAGAGAGTTTAAATTCTGGGGGACTATAAATATGGAATTAGCGAAATAGTCCCCCATTAGTCCCCCACAATTGATAAATGTGGGGTAACGTCCGTAACTGTCGGTAAATGAAAGAATACGCCAAAAGCCTTGAAAAACCTGGGTTTTTGCAAGGTTGATAAGAACAAATAAATTTGGGTAAAGAGAGTTTTGGCTCCTTGAGCAGAGAGTCATTTTCTATCCTAACTATAGAGAAATATTATATTTTCCCGATATGCATTTTGCATTTATGCCCCCATTTAGTCCCCCAAAACAGGAATAAAATCCGGTGCATCTCTATTAATTTATGTACCATAATGGCAATTATTGATCAACGATATTCTTTATCTCAATTACGCAACCGCCTGTTGCGTAATTAAAGGTTCTGACAGATGTTCAGCAGAAGGCATTTTGAGAGCATCAAAATGTCCAGTTTTTTTACTAAAAAACTGGACATTTTTGGTTAAGGGAATTGGAAAAATCCAGGAGATCTTTATCTCCGCGCTCCTAGACAACCCCAGCTTTGATCTAATCCAGCTTGTGATCACCTTCTTTGGTTTTGGAAGACTAGTGTCAAGTTTTTTGATCAAAAAACTTGACACTTTGGGGCTATTTAATTTTGGTTCAGCCGCCGTACATTTTGCATCAAATATTTCAAATCTTGCTGGAGTGATGCGATTAAAAATTATAAATAAAAAAAAGCCAAAAAACTATTTACTATTTTTATAAAAATAGTAAAATCAGTTACTTAGCTTATTTTCGCTCTATCCCCACCACTGAATTAACGATGAGTTATTTCGAAGAGAACTATAATAATATCACCCTTTCTGTTGATAAAGGGACTGATGAAACAAGAGGCCTCCGAAGAGCACAGCTCGGAGCCATTCATGCGATCGCCTCACATTTTACGCTCCGCACCGATCCTGCACTTGTTGTCATGCCTACAGGATCTGGGAAAACGGCCGTTCTGATGATTTCAGCCTACTTATTACAAGCAAAACGCGTTCTAGTCGTAACACCAAGTAGATTAGTCAGAAATGACATCGCTCTTGGTTTTCGAGAATTGACAGTACTTAAAAGACTCCATGTTGTTTCAGAATCTATTGATGGACCCAAAGTGCATGAGCAAACTGACAAAATATCTTCTCTAGAAGATTGGGATCGTTTAAAACCTTATGACGTAGTTGTTGCAAGTCCGTCTAGTATTAGCCCAGCTATTGAAGATATCCCTTCTCCTCCCGATGATTTATTCGACCTCATTTTGGTTGATGAAGCACACCACAGTCCTGCTCGAACTTGGGAAGAACTTTTTAACGCATTTCCAAATGCAAAACGTATTCTTGTTACCGCAACACCATTTCGACGAGATAAACGAGAAATAAAAGGGAAGTTCGTATATGTGTATCCGTTGCGAGAAGCTTATAAAGATAAAATTTTTGGTAATATTCAATTTATTCCGGTTAGTCCAGAACAAGAAAACAGTGACATCGCAATTGCTAAAAAAGCGGAAGAGATATTCAATCTAGATAAAGCAGCAGGGTTACATCATGCTTTGATGGTGCGAACTGATTCTTTACGCAGAGCCAATGCACTTAAGCTAATCTATGCTGAACATACTTCTTTAAACCTCAGAACAATTCATAGTGACCATTCGTATGGCTTTATCAAGGCAACCATCAAGTTACTCCGTGAAGGTAACTTAGACGGTGTTATCTGTGTCAATATGATGGGAGAAGGTTTTGACTTCCCAAACTTAAAAATTGCTGCAATTCATTCTCCCCATAAATCTCTCGCTGTTACACTTCAATTTATTGGTCGTTTTGCACGTACAAATGCTGGAAACGTAGACATCGCAAAATTTATAGCCGTCCCAGCCGAGATTGAAATTGAAAGTGCCAAACTTTACAACCAAGATGCTATTTGGCAGGAAATGATCATTGACCTGTCACGCAGTAGAATTGACGAAGAGGTCTTTGTACAAGAAAGTATTCAAAATTTTCAGACAATAGAGCAAAACAATCCAGATACATCAGATGTATCAATCTATACACTGAGGCCTTACGTCCATGTCAAGGTTTACAAGATCAGTGGTAACGTGGATTTTAACAGATCAATTAATCTCCCTCCTGATTTTGAAATCATTAATTTTTGGGAAGACAGTGAAGCAAATGCAGCAATAATTATTGCTAAAGAAGTAAAGCGTCCTAAATGGTCGAGCAGCGATAAATTTTTAAGCTCTGCTTATCATCTATTTATTTTTTACTATGATAGTGAAAGCCAGCTCTTATTCATTAATTCAACGCTTAAACAAACAGAACTTTACGAAGAACTTGCCCGGTCTTTTACCGATCGCACTCCTAAGATTCTTCCTCTCAATCAAATAAACAAAGTGCTTTTAAGTCTTCGTGACCCTTCTTTTTATAACGTAGGAATGAAGAACCGCATGCAAAGTGCTAATGCGGAGTCCTACCGAAATGTAACAGGCCCAGCGGCTCAAAAATCCATAACTGAAAGTGATGGGCAACTCTATCACAGGGGTCATGTTTTCGGTGGTGATGAAGACTCAACAATTGGTTTTAGCAGTTCATCTAAAATATGGAGCAATGCCCGGTTTCTAGTGCCGAATCTAATTCGCTGGTGCCAAGATGTTGCTAGTTATTTAACGAGTAATTCTGAAGTGCAAACACGTTCTCCTTTGGATTATCTTAATGTAGGAGAAGATATATCCACTTTCCCAGAAGGTGTCATCGGTGCAATTTGGAACCAAACAGTTTATAAAAACCCGCCTATCATTCAGATTATAGAGGACGGAATTATCCGAGAAGCAAATTTGTTGGACGTTAATCTTGAAGTTGATCAATCAACATCGACACAGAATAATATTCGTCTCATTGCTACATGTAGGACATCAGCTAGAATTGAACTTGACTACCGGCTCGACGCCGATCATTGGTTTAATCCGATTGACCCATCTCAACTTAACCAGCTAACTATCGTTAGAAGCCATAAAAATGTCTCTCTATCGGATTATCTAAACGGTAATTTACCAGAGTTCTTCTTCAGCGATTTTTCTCGTCTCACCGGCTCTGAACTGTTCCCAGGTCCCGGTGGTATAGCCCCTTCTTTAAATGATGGACAGCTAATTGTACTCGACTGGATTGGTAAAAATGTCGATATAACAAAAGAATTTGGTGATTGTGCAGACGGAAGAATATCAATTCATTCTTGTTTGGCACAGGAACTCGGCCTTCTATCAGATATTGTATTTTATGACCATGGTTCCGGTGAGATTGCAGACTTTATAACATTCAAGTTGGAGCAAGATGAAGCGATTATCAGCTTTTACCACTGTAAAGGATCCAGCGCCAATGAGCCTGGTGAACGTGTAAAAGATTATTATGAAGTCTGTATGCAGGTTATAAAATCGCTGAAATGGATTGAAAATAATCAGCGGCTATTCAAGCAAATCCAATATAGAGAAAGTAATACAGCTGCCCATTTTATCAAAGGGAACCTAAGTGAACTGCAGGATTTCCTCACGGACACACGCTATTTAAGGACCATTTTCAAATTGGTAGTTGTACAACCGGGTATTTCCACAAACGACATGGAAAGCCTTTCAGTTCTGCTAGCTGCAACCGGCCATTACATTGCCAAATCACGCGGTCAGCATTTTGAAGTATGGTGTTCATAACCTTCATACTGGTACATTTCGTGTCTTTCATTATTCTCCGCATATTTTGCGGAGAATAAACCTTCTATTCACCGCATGGCTTCAATGCAAAAGATAACAAGCCCTTTGCTCTCAGTGTCAGGTAAGTAATAGATTACAACTGATGGGCATTCTTTTCATACTGTACTAAAATTAGTTTTTCGTGCTGCACGTTAATTAGTTTTTTGTGTCAAATATTGAATGTGGCAATTAAGCGATGCTTTTTGCAACTTCATTATTGTGACAACAATCTCGATGCTATTTGTGTCATCAATTTTGAAATTTTCAATGCTATTTATAGCATTGAAAAAGCGCCAGGGCATATTTTGAGAACCTTACAGGATTTGAATCCGCGACCACCCTCGCCCAATAGTAGATGCAGTTTCCCAATAAAATCAGCAGTATACATTAGCCAAATATGCCAATCTGGGGGACTAGGATTATGGCAGATAGAAATAGTCCCCCAAACCGCATTAATGCAGGTCGAAGTCAGTAAACGCTGATAAATGAAAACATGAAGAAAAGTGCCTGAAAAGCTTGTAAAATCATAGCTCAGGTAAGAACAAATAATGTAGATTAAGAAAGGTTAATGGCTCCTCGAGCAGTTCGCCATTTTTGATCCTAACTATTGAATAAAACTATATTTTCCCGATATTCATTTTGTCTTTGTGCCCCCATTTAGTCCCCCAAAACAGGAATAAAATCCGGTGCATCTCTATTAATTTATGTACCATAACCATAATTATTGATCAACCATATTCTTTAATATAATTGATCAGGGCCATTGCGCGTTGAAATTTACATACAGTTTTTGGTAATTGTGGTTCTGTAGCCTTACCAGATTTAGGACAGCAAGTATCTAGACTTTTGTAATTCTTTCTTGTTTGACATAGGTTGCTGGTGCCAATCCGCCCAACGATTGATGCGGATGTAAACGATTATATTGGTCGACCCATTCATCAGATAGGATCCGCACCTGCTCAAGGGACTCGAACAAATACGCATCCAAAACGTCTTCTCGATAAGTTCGGTTAAGCCGTTCAATATAGCCGTTTTGCATAGGCTTACCTGGTTGAATGTAATGAATGACAATATGGTTATCGGCACACCACTCTTTAAATTTATCTGCAATGAACTCCGGACCGTTGTCTACTCGAATTTGCTTGGGCAGAGGCCGTTCCAGAGCGATTGTCGCTAGTACATCGACCACTTTTCGAGCAGGTAATGAAAAATCGGCGTGTGCCGCCAATACCTCCCGATTATAATCATCCATAATAGTCAGCACCCGGATTTTGCGTTTGCTGACCAGAGCATCTGAGACAAAATCCATGCTCCAGCATTGGTTGACTTCATTAGGCACCTGTAAAGGCTGTTTAACCCGGGCTGGCAACCTACGCTTATGGTGTCTACGATGCTTTAACTTTAGCAATCGATATACTCGAAGCACTCGCTTGCGATTCCAGACAAGGCCTTCATTACGGATCTTTCCATAATAGTCATCAAAGCCTCGGGTCGGATAAGCTTCGGCATAAGCCCGCAATTTTTCAATGACGGGTTGATCGTTCTTTTTAGTTTGATAATACCATCTGGAACGATGTATTCCCACTACACGGCAGGCCCTGCCTACAGACACATTTTCTTCCACTGCCCATTCCACCAACCCCTTCTGTTGACAAGGCTCTACAGCTTTTTTTCAATGATCTCTTTAGCCAGCTTATAATCTAAACTGAGTTCAGCATACATCTGCTTCAGGCGTCGATTCTCCTCCTGAAGGGCTTTAAGTTCTTTCAGATGAGACGATTCCATGCCGCTATATTTCTTGCGCCAGTTGAATAAGGTGGCTTTAGAGATGCTGTACTCGCGACAGACATCCATGGCTTCTCGGCCTCCTTCGTACTGCTTGAGGATGGCCACAATCTGGGTCTCGGTGAACGTTTTCTTTTTCATGTGACAGTTAAAATTAGACCTTTTCGAGTCTAATCCTACACTGTCCTAATTTCCGGGAAGCTTACAGTTCTTTAAAGGTCAAAATGCTCGCAAGTATAATCTTCAAACAATCTTCACTATGAATAGTAATTTGGCCCGTTTGGCTGAACTACGTTTTCATAATCCAGTAAGAGTGAAGAAGGACAATCGTCTAATTGATGGAAAATATTAATTCTCTAAACAATCTATCATTAACATCGGCAATGATAGGAGCTATGCTGTTAATGGCCGCTTTGAATTGATGCGGGCTAACATCAAAGTCAATCTTTGTATTACTGACGCCTTCCGTTGTCGTCATATAATTAAACCAATTCAAAATTTTGCTACCTACATTGACGGGGGTAACCAGCCCTGGAACTGTAAAAACCAGAAATTTTTGTTCCTGGGGAGCATGTGTGGTCTGGTAATGGCCGTATTCCTTGAAGCACCAGTTATCACTTTGATCCAGGAAAGTTTCCTGTTGCGCTAGCAGGATCAGGACGATTGTGCGGCCACAGTAGTCGAATATCTTGGTTTCAATTTCCTCCCCGTTAACAATTTTATCAAGGTCAAAAAAGTAATTATTAAAGCCGTGATTATTTAAATACCGGACTATTAGTTTAGCCACAAAATTGACATCACTCCATTCTTTTGCGTGGGTATCCTGCTTTTTTCCAAGCACTTTATAAATGACCTGCTCGTATGAAGAATTAATTTCTGGTAATCCTTTGCGGGTGTACGAACAAAAGTAATCAATCTTTTTGTCCAAGTGATCTAATGCGGCTTTAACCTTCTCTTTTAAATCCGGATCAAAGAGCTCAAGCTCTAGGAAAATTAGGAATGATTTGTAAATAGCATAGTTATTCTTTTCCTGGGCATTTTTCTTTTCGTCCTTCAGATGATTGAGGTAGGCCTGAGAAAATACGACTGAATCTGGATAGGTAATTTTTATAGTTTGGTATATTTCATAGCAAGTTTTTACACTCGTTTGGAAAATTAATACATCTCGATCAACCGCTGTACCGACGGCTATTTCCGTCGGTACAGCGGTTTTATTTTTCTTTGCCGAAATGAAATTGTTTAGGATAAGTTCCTCTCGTGCATTCATTGTTACTTCATTTTATTATTATTGGAAAGCTTATCTTCCAAATGAGCTACACGTTGCTGTAAGAAGGAAACCTGCGATAACTGCGCCGCTGATTTTGCCTTTTCTGACCGGATTGCATTGACCTGTTCGATGTAATTTAACTGTTGGTAAAGCCCATCCAGCTCTTTTTTCTGATCCAAATTCAAGCCCTCTTCCTGCTTTACGCTCTCAAGTTTTTCGATCCAACTTTTAATCTCATCTTCATTGCGGGTAGAATATAATAAAAAAAGTTCATCTTTATCTTCGATTTCAAAAATTTTCTGAAACAGTTCCGGGGTCGACTTTCCGATAAAATTTTCCCGGCTTTGTTCGAGGGAAAATCCGTTGTCTGTATGGCGAATGACAGCTACTTCATTCTCTAGACAACCGGCGACAATCAGCGGGCTGTGAGCGGTAATAAAAAACTGCACGTTCGGAAACTCTCTTCTTAGAATCCCGATAATCTTCTGCTCCCAGCTTGGATGAAGGTGGGCGTCAATTTCGTCTATAAATACGATAGCTTTCTCTTTTAGCGAATTTGGACTAGCAGGGCGCAGTTCAATTAAAAAGCGATAGATCATCAGGCAAATAGCCAGAATGGAGAACGTTCCCTGAGAAATATTCTGTAACTGCACCTCTTCCTGACTCTCCTCAATTTTAACGTAGAGTTTATAATCGCCGGTCGTTGAGGAACTTTCTATGCGAGAGAATTTGAAAAAAGACTCAGTCGTCCCCATTCCTGTCCGGTTGCCAGCGAGTTCGGAAATAACACGTTCGATTAAGCTGTAGGGCTCTTGCTCAAAATCAAAACTATTGTTCTGTGCAACAATAAATAACCCTTTGTTAATGATAGGCCCGAATGGAAGGTAATACAAAAACTCTGTAGCTCCATCCCGTTTTAGATCGACGGAGATAGTGCTGTTGTTCCTAATGACTGATTGAGAACGGTCAATAAAACGTGAATCTGGAATAGCCAGTATCGGTACCCGTCCAATATTGCTGGTAATACCTTCTTTATTGACAAAAATTCGTCGCCGTTCGGCATCAATCTTTTCCTGAAGCTCTTCCATTTTTTTGTCATTGGATTTCAAGCGAGGAGACGGGCCTGCGTTGATAGTCAGCGGTTCACCGGTCAACAGCTCACTTCTTTGTTTGGCCAGTTTCTGCAGTTCGCTGGTTAAACTGGTAATTGCTTCTTCGTTGATTGGGTGATCACTGCTGACATATAACCTGCCCCTGGCATTGATCGGCGTAGTAGTTGGAATCCAATCCCGAATCTTCTGCTTGTCATTATACAACAAGGCTGCTAGTAAGCGTAGCAGATGACTTTTGCCGTAACCATTTTTCCCGAGCAGGATATTCATACCGGACGTGAAGTTCCAATTGAGGTTTCCAAAAAAAGGAAGGTTCTCAATGACTACTCGTTCCAGGATGATTTCTCGGGTAAGGTTCTGCCGGTATTTATTTTCATCATTTAACTCAACATAACGATCCAACATCACTTTGGCCCGTTCAGTATCGCCTAAGGTATTTAGAATTCTGGCCTTTAATTCATAGAGTTCAGGGCGGGGAAAATACTCTGCGTCCTGGATTGTTTTTTCGTCATCCAGTTCAATTGCGTAGTTAATATATTGAAGTGCTTTTTGGATATTCTTTCGATTCAATTGAAATGAAGCTGCGGAATGTAATTTATCAATATCGGTTTCACCGGATAATTCTTCTATGGTTTTCGCTAGCTCGACATCTAATACTTCGTCACTATCTTGTATTTCCTGTAAAGAGGTTTTAGTATTCTGAATTTCTAGATTGATACGCAGTTGTTGGGCAATCTGTTCACGTTGCCTTTCAAGGTCTTCCGATAGTAATTTTTGTCGTTCGGTCAATAAACGATGATAAAAGTCATTCTGCGTGCTTGTAATAGTTATATATAAATAGTATTGGAGCGATGCCATTCCAAAGAAGCCTAGTATAAATAAGAATGTATTTTCAATTGTCCAATAATAGGAAATGTCTACAATGGATAGGTCTCTTAATCTAGCTATGGAAAAAAGTGATAAGGCTAAGCTTGCTAACAAGCAGTTAATCAAAGCTGCGACAACAAAAATAAATTTTAACTCAAGCGTTATGTTGTTAATTAACTTCCGGATATTTAACTGCAGAAAGCCGACGGTAAAACCAGCGCTGATTAATGTTGCTACAGTGGCAGCGAGTTCGTATTTAAAAGAATAGATAAGTGCCCCACCGGTTATTACGATAAGATTTAAAATAATATAGTTTATAATCGCGATGCGCCTATACGGTGCCCGGTCTTCGTTAAGCAGGCTTTTAAAAATAATAGGATCGGTACCTGAAAGCTGCTTAAGAAAAGTATCGGTAAAAGATGGGATCGATTTATCGGATGCCATATGATATTAAAAATTTATTGCTACTTCAATACTTTTGCAGTCTTTCATTAATAACCATTTTAATGGTCGCAAATAAAATTATTGGCATTTAAATCGTAAAGAGTATCTCATTTCTACTAATGAAAACTTTCCATATATTTTTAGAGTCCGTTAATTTGCCGTGGTTTCCTTTGCCAATCGATCCTATAAGTTAATTGATAGTAAATAATAATCACTTTGTACTAAAACGTTTCTTTTCATCTTCTGTCAAATTACGCCCAGCAGCATTTTTAAGAGCAGTAGAAAGTATTTGTTTATCAAGGCAGAATAGCCTCGGTGCTTCTTCTATAGCTGACACGGCGATCCATTTGTCGTTAGGCGATATTCTGAGAATGTCAATTTTAGCCGAATAAGGCTTGAATACTAAAGAAGGTTGCGACATATCCTTCAATGACAATATACGGACAGAACCGGTTTCGTCACCGCTTACAATCAATTTACCATCATCTGAAATAGCAAGTGCTGTAATTTTTTTATCGTGCGAATATATTTTTATTGGTTCTCGAATTTCCTTGCTAAGGTCAATTGACCAAATAGATCCATTTTTTGTTCCAATATAAATGTTATCTTTATTTGTAACAAATTTTTGCGCATCTGCATCGAGTGAAAAACTGAAATGGTTTCTAGTAGCATCTTTATTATTTAAATCGAATATGTGAACAAATTTACTATGCTCCGACTGATAATGCTCATTTAAATGATATAACAAAAGCCAACGGTTCGAAATAATAGAAACTCCGTCAACAGGCATAATTGTTGGATTTATAGTCAAAAAAGGTTTACCACTTTTTAAATCATTTGTTCTAAATACTGTCCCACCTTGTCTACTTCAAGCGTCTTGTTGGGTTAAAACTACCCATTGAGAGTCTAAATAAGCTACATCTTGAGGAAATTTAAGGCTATCTTGTTTAATCCAAGCACTTTTCCCCTTATGATAAGTATTAATCAGAGTAAACACCCTGAGGTGGTATCCTGCTCCCCTAGGCCGTAACCATTGTATGTTGGAATTTTACACTGGTTTGATAGACCGTATCCGGCGTTTGATACCGTAGTGCCGAATGAGGTCTTTCAAAATTGTACACTTGCCACCAATCATCCAGGGCCGCTTGCAATTGGGTCGTAGTTTGAAACACTTTCAGGTTGAGACATTCTCTCCTTAAGGTCCCATTTAAACGTTCAACTAATCGCAACGGCGAACCGTCCATTTTGCATGGGTTTTCCAGTCGGACGGCCGATGCCGCTGCGAATACCGGATTTCAATCTTATGCTTCTTGGCAAACCTGTCCATTTGCTTGCTAATCAACTCCGGCCGCGGTGGCGGACCACCCATTATCGCAACGGATGTACTGTGGGCGGCCATACGTTTCTACCATTTGTTCTAAATACCGCATCAGCTTTCGAGCTTTGAAACTGGGCTGAGCCACCGCTAACAGACATTTCCGGCTAAACTCATCCATGACATTCAGAATGCGTATTTGCGTTTCACTATTAACCTTATCAGATAAAAAATCCAATGACCAATCTTGGTTAACGGCACTAGCTGCCAACGTATTAGGATTATCCCGTTTGATCTTTTTACGTTTGATCGGCTTGCGCAGATTCAACTCTAGTGATCGGTAGATGCGGTACACTTTCTTATGATTCCAGCAATGACCAACCAACCTCAAATAATTGAACAAGAGTCGAAAGCCCCAATTTAAATGCCGCATGGTAAGCACTTTCAGTTGGTCAGCAATCTGGTCATCCTCATTGGCTCGTCTGAGTTTATAATAGACGCTTGCTCGTCGTTGCCCCAATACCCGACAGACCCGACGCATCGAAGCCTGCTGTTCCCCGGCTACTGTTCTCACCAACTCCAGATGGGTAGTGGGGCTTATAGCTTTTTTATTAGTTCATACCCCTCTTTAAGGATCTGATGGTCAATACTTAGCTCGGCATACATCTTCTTTAATCGAGCGTTTTCGGCTTCTAAAGCTTTGAGCTTTCTGAGCTCATCGGTATCCATGCTGCCGTACTTTTGACGCCAATTATAAAATGTGGCGGATGAGATGTTGTGCTCCCGGCAAATTTCGTCGATCGATTTGCTTTTTCCGGCCAGGGAGAGGATCTCAACAATCTTGGCTTCGGAGAAAGTGTTCTTTTTCATTAGGAACCATTGCGTTAAGTGAAAATAAAAATTGTTTTCTACTTGACAATGGCTACGGCATTAGGGAATGGGACACATTGACCATGAATTAATTCAAAAACTTTGGTGGCTTCATCAGTCCCGCCATTTCTACGATAGCAGAGAAATACGGGAATTGTGTCTTGAGGTAACAGCTTAGGAGTTATTATTTTCGATCAAGCGTATCATTAATGTCAATTATTAATGTATGTTGGCTAGCACTTGCAATTAGTGGCGAATTTCGTGAATCAGGAATTTGTCAACGCCCAGGTTTCAATTACTTCTTTAAGGCTTTGAATAACCCCTTTCCAAGCAACGTCTCGCTCGGCGCGATTTGGAGAATCAATTGGCTTTGCTTTTGCCGGAATAATAGCCAGAGATGAGATAGAAGGCAGGCCTTCGAAGTAGCACGCACGAAGTAGAATTGGGACGACTCTGGCGGTGCCGTCGGTATGCCTATTTAGAGATTCCTGTAATTCAATCTCCCAGGTATAATCAGTATTAATAAAATCGGGACTGAGTAATAGTAAGACCAGGTCAGCCTGTTGTAATTGATTTTTAATCTGTATATCCCATTCCCGCCCTGGTTCAAGCATGCCGTCATGCCATAGGTCAATTAAACCTTCCCGGCGTAGACTGCTTAAATGAGTTTCCAGTTCATCACGAAGTTGCTTGTCGTGTCGAGAATATGAAATAAAAACCTTTAGGTTTAAATAGCGAGTATTGACGGAGGGCACATATACTAAGAATTCACGGAACTGTGCTACCCGATAGTACTTATTATTAAACGAAAATTCGCTTAACCGGGCATTAACAGTACGTTCTATAGTCGATAGCTCGATGAAGGTTCTGCGGTCAACCGAAACACATTCTTTTACTTCATAAAGGCAATTTATCACTCTTATTTTTTCAATAATACTCTGGAAAAATTCAGAATTCAACGCTACATTATCCCCGGTTGATAATTCAATACTATTCAGGTCTCGTTGAATTTTTATTAGCAACTGTTCTCCTTCTTTTTGGATAATTAACCCGTATTTCCAGATAATTGAATTATCAGAAGTATCACTAGAAAAGGTTTTGAAAATCTCAAAGATTACTTTCCTGTGTAGAAATCCTTTAAAGTTGAAACGAAAAAAAGGTTTAAAATTAACTAAGAAGAAACGGGTTTCTACTGACGGGTAATCGGGCAGGTATTGGGGTGCAATAAAGGTTTCTAACTCATCATTAACTTTAACTACTAATTGAAAACGTAATAAAAGATCCAAGAGGGTCTGACAATCTGCGTCGGACTTATCTTCACTTAGAACCGCCCGTACATATTCCTTTGTAAATCGCCCGCTTTTCGTAGCCAGATCCACATTCAACACTTTGTATATTTGCTCTGTCAACCAAGTTGGATCCGTAATTACCCATTCGTCATCTCTTGGAACAGGTCCGTCTTTGAAGTATTGTAAATTGAACGTATTGTGTAAAAACAAACACAAAAAATAGATAGCCTCCTCATTAATAGATGGATTAATAGATTGGCAAATCTGTTTAAACTGGAGGTAAGTTATTTTGCGTTCTTCTTGGTCAATCAGACGATCACGTATTGTTAGCCAAAATTCCGGTATTTCTTCACCTATAATTGTCGACTGCTGGCAAAACTCCTTAATAAATTCTTTTAGAATCGAAGTACCTTGGTTTTTTAGTAAGCTTGTAGCTATAAAATCGTAAATAAACGGGTATTTCTGCTTATAAAAGCTCTGATCTAACCACTCGCGTTCATTATCTGTCTCATCAATTCGGTTTTGAACTAGCAAGGCATGAACATTTAATTTGTTTCTTTTCTTATCTAATTCAGGTTTTCCATACTGGTTAACGCACCATAGCCAATAATCGATTGGAAAATGTTCCAGATCGACCTCTTGCTCAATACCATGAATAAACAGCTTTGTTTTCGTAATACTATGCTTGTTTTGCCGCTTATCCCACAGTATAACATATAGAGCATTGTTACTGAGAAAGAGGTGATGTGCATCGTGATAAAACTCTTGCCCTCCAAAATCCAGTATTTTTACATTAACCTTTTTCTGACCTCCAATGGTAAACGTAGGCTTCCATCTGGCCGTCACCATTCCATGTGTAGTGTCACGTTTGGGTGAGATTTTACCCGTTTGTAGCCACTCAATAAATGACGATTTTCCAGATGTACTATTGCCTAGGACAATGAGCTTAAGCTCGGTGTTAAGAATAAGATTTGCATTAATAAGATTTGAATTATCGATCGACTTAAAATAGGAGCGTATTGAAAGAATACCTTCTTGGGCAACCCCCATCGGTGGTGTTCTCAACGGATTGTCAGTACAACTCACTTCTTTCAGCGATATTAGATTTACTAAAGGCTTTAAGTCTGATAATTGATTATGTCGACAATCAAGTTTTTCGAGGGCATATAGATTTTGAATCGGCATTAAACTCTCAATTTTATTCCGACTGCAATTAAGTTCTTTCAATTCCAAAAGATTCGTAACGGGTGATATATCCCAGATCTCATTTCGGGCAAACTTTAGAATGCGTAGTTCTTTTAAGCCGGAAATCGGACTAAGATCTTGAATCTGATTACGACTGCAATCTAGCTCGCTTAAGGCATTTAAATGGATTAGAGGAGACAGATCGATATATTCATTATCACTTCCATATAGCACCTCCAGCTTCGTTAGATTAGCCAGTGGAGCAAGACTGGCAATCTTATTGTTGTAACAGAAAAGCCGCCTTAATTCTGTTAAGCCAGAGATCGGCGACAAGTCGGTTAATTTATTGTAGCCGCAATACAGTTTTCTTAAGTTCTGTAGAGACGACAGAGGTGTTAATTCGGCAATCGAATTGGACTGACAATCTATTTTCGTTAATGATTGCAGATTAGCTAACATCCGTAAATCTGAAATATGACACTTAAAGCAGGTTAGACGTTCCAGACGAGAAAGTTTTGCGAGTGGGGTTAAATCAAATAGTGGATTTTCGCTACAATTCAGTTGCTGTAAATTTTTTAACTTGGCTAAGGATGAAAGGTCGGTTATTTGATTTTTCTTAACGTTCAGATCAGTTAAATTTTCTAATACTTCTAAAGGTGATAGATTGCTGATCTGATTATTGAAGCAGTATAATGAAACCAACTGTGTCAGGTTTTTTAGAGGGCTTAGATTCGATAACCCAATACCTGTACAATACAATTGCCGTAAATTAGTTAAGGAACTGAGTGGAATAAGATCTTTAATGGGATTCGTACTGCAAGAAAGCTCGGTTAAAAGTGGTAAAGAACTAAGTGGTGACAGATCAGTAATTTGATTGCTATCACAAAACAAAGAAGTCAGAGATGGCATGGTAGCCAGAACGCTGAGATCTCTTATCTCCCAGCGTTTGGCAAAGGTTCCGCCTACCGATAGTTTTTTCAGACTTCTGAGTTTAGAGAGCTCAGTCGGTAGTACAGAAAAATAATTTTCATTCCCAGTGTTTTTACTTGGAACCCACTTACTAAGAGAACTGTCAAAATACTCGTTACTTAGAATCAGTTCTTCCAGTTCAAACAGCGTAAATAATTCCTGAGGGATATTTGACTCCGTCAGCCCACAACGACCCAGATCTAGAGTTTTAGCTGATGTTTCCTTGGCTATTCTTATTAATTCAATCGCCAATGTCTTCATATTGATTAGAATGTCTTCATATTGATTAGTAAGAAAAAGAATAGCTAAGGATACTGGGGTCACCTTAGTAGATCCTTTACTAATTCTTGCATGATGAGTGGGAAAGGAACATAGGCATTTTTAAAATACTTGGGCGTTTCGGGGTCGTTTACGGGTGAAATTTTTTCCTGAATTTCCTGG
This sequence comes from Larkinella bovis, assembly GCF_042655385.1. NCBI lineage: Bacteria > Pseudomonadati > Bacteroidota > Cytophagia > Cytophagales > Spirosomataceae > Larkinella > Larkinella bovis. The sequence goes on from NZ_JBHSMA010000004.1 coordinate 502,519, forward strand.
TCGATGAATGTGATAGGTAGCTCATCGTTAGTTGAGAGAAATGGGGTTGGATTTTTGGAAATAATAAAAGCTGCGCCACCTGTACTTCCTAAAACATACTTTTTAAAGTTGATTCTTTGCGTACTAAATAATGTTAGTTCGTGCTCAACTCCTTCCATGCCCCCAATGCAAACTATAGCATCTGGTTTCGTTTCGTTAATCAGCCTGGTGCGTAGATGGGTCAGACTATTGGCATGTTTATGTTTAAAACCAGCAACCAGTTCGTTGTCATTCTGTTCCTCTGTCCAGCGAATCTCGGCATAGCCAAGACGGAATAAACGCCAGGTTTCATCAGGTAGCTCGTTCTCGTAGACGCGAGACTGGTATATTATGATAGGTTTCCAATCTGAATCTTCTGCAGATAGAGTCGGGCTAGAATATTCGGCGGCTACTAGGGCGACCAGTGGGGCAATGGTAGGGTGCCCACCGAATACAAGTTGCCCACCTTCGAAAAATACTGTTCGGGCGAGACTGACAATGGCCTGCTCAATTTTGGGAGCCGCGTCTGAGTCTATCTTGACGTATTTGGGGTCTTTTTCTGGTACATGCCGAGGGATGCTGGCCGATAGAAAGATAGTTTTGCCGTTTAATCGTCGTTCCATAATATTAAAATTAGTAAAGTGTTCCCCCGGCTAATTTGTCGGCCATCGAACTCAGTTCTCCCTCATCGAAGGCGTAGATTTTACTGATTCCCGTCAACCATTTGAATCGCGCTTTATTTGCCTCTATCCAAAAGGCGGGTGGTCCGAACAGTATCCCAATCGCGAATTGGGGCGGCTGGCCAGTGGGCGAAGGGAGCCGAGTGTGCGTTTTATGAACATCAGGGAAATCGAAGGGGCGTGTCGTTACGGCAATTACATACTGCTGGTTGGATCCAGAGGCAGCCTTGGGTTGAACGTAAATCAGTCCATCGTTCCGTAATTCCGGTTCGGAGGTGCCTGCTAATCTTAAGGCGCTTAGGACGGACTCCGTCAGGTAGTCTAATCGGAAGGCATGGGCACGGTGATGCTCGGTCGTGATTCGCTGCAATATTCGGTCAAGGGCATCCTCTGTTAGGTCGAGGGTATCTACTTCTAGGTCTACTGTTTCGTCTGTTGTTTTAAAATCGGTTATGTCTAATTTTATTCGTTGTTGCTCACTGATCCCCGTTACGTATTTTTTGCTATTGGAATCTGGCTTGGCTCCGGGCATCTGAAGGGCCATAAGGCCAAGCCGGTTTTTAGTGGCAAAGCTCACTTCATAAACAGTCCATTCAGACTCATAGAACGTTTTTGATTCCAATACTATGATCATTGCTTTATCCGCTAGTTCCTGGGTCAGATATTCCTGGAAGTTAACAGCCAGCGGAATTTTAAACCGGTCCAAAAAAACGTCGTACCGAAGTCTTGACAGAGCATCAAACAATTGTTCCGCCAGGTGTCGGGTTTCACCCTGGCGATAGCTGATAAAAACCCGCAACTGGTCAGGTGAAAGACCGATGAGGGAAAAGATGGCAGAAACGACACCGTAGAAAGAGCTTGACCATTTTGTGGCATTCAGATGACTGATACTTTTAGGAAGTACGGTATGTATTTGGGGTATGTTTGGAAAAACTGGTAAGACTATGTAGTTCTTGCCTTTTGCCAGCCATTCGTCTAGCAGTTCTAGTGCTTCTTTTTCGGCTGTTTGATCATTACCAACCCAGATCAGCAGGTGAGAGCAGATATCCGGTCCCGGAAGTTGATAAGTTGAAGAGTCTAAAATCGAAGTGCCGGAACTGCTGGAATTCTGCCCGATAATTTTACCCACTGGATCCGTAATTTTTTCTACCAGTTCCTTTTTCAACCTTTGCGCGGCTACTCTTGCGCTTTTCGAACTAGGTAAGATAGCAACAAAAGCGGAGGTTTGGATTGTGGAACCGGAAAAGGTATCGCAGCTATAATTTCCGGAAATATCTCCGGTATGAAGGACAATCTTTCTCTCCTGTCCGAGTGAGGAAGTTTCCATTGACTGAATTGAATAAGGGCTAGTAGTTTATACGCATTAGCAGATCATAAGCAGGTTTATTTAGCTCACCTAAGCATGTAATTAGGTTGCAATTGAACTCACAATTGCATTTGCTACCTGAGGGTGGCATATATCCGAGTGGTCCATAATGCAATTATCTGCATTCAAATTATATAACGTATTTATTTGAAATGAGTAGACTGACCCGAAATCGAGGTTAAATTGTGTACTCGATGCTGGCGTTTTCTGGGCTCCGTTGGCTCCTAGGCCTCCAAAGAGATCATTCGGGTCGCCTAAAAAAGCACCGATTTGGCCGGCAATCCGGGAAGCTATAGCGTAAGCTACTCCTACTGCCTTATCATTATGCGTTTGGCTAATTAAAATCGGTCCCTTCACTTTGCGTTGAGTTAGTACACTACGAAAGAAGCCATCTTTTCCATCTTCATAATTTTCCGCAAATCCATAATGGGAAAAAGCAGCCTGAAGTAAAGAAAGCGTATCAATGGGTACAGTGGAAATCGTATCGGGGCCAGCAGTCGCCGCTGTTACGACTCGCGCCCCAAAACTGTGGCCAATTAAATGGAGTTTACAATTTGGCAAGGTTTGTTTAATTCGCTTTAAAATAGGATTTAATCCCAAAACACCTACTTTTCCAGCCCGGTCTTTCATCTGATAGTAAGTCGCGAAATTCAATAGGTTACGAGCCCCATTAGTTAATCCACTTAAATCGAAAAGACCACCTGCTCCTCCTCCTGCATTAAAGTCAGTGGTAGTACTAGAGCCGGAAAGGCCAGTGGAATCTCCTATAAAGTCCGTAGAATTTGCCAGTCGAACGTCTGATAACCTATTTAATAAATCCGTCGGATCATTCTTATTTACATGGCTTGCCGAAAAATCTTCGGGTTCTCCTTCTTTCTCCGGACTTGCCTTTGCTATTAATTGCTGAATAAGCGCTACATATTTTCTCGGTGCATTAAGGTCTGCACCAAATTGATCCACTTTATCTATAGCTTGCTGTACAATAGCCGTCGACTCGTCGCCATCGAAGAAATTTTGCAACTCTCTCAATTGATTGATCAGGACATCTGTAGGTGCTGCCGTCGTGAGACTTGCAGCACCTCCACCAGCGATTAAATCTTCCTCGGCAAATTTTTTAGATGGCCACAAAACAGCTGCTATGGCGAATTTCCTTTCCACTAATTCGGGCCGTTTTGCTATTTCGGCCGCAAATAAAGTTCCCAGTCGCTGATACAAACTACGAGCCTCCTCCATATCGTTGTTCCAGCCATGAGAAAGAACCAAAAGGTCTGTTATTTGTGATTCCGAAAGCAAATTAATTAAGTCTGTAACCTCCTCTGGTTGAAAAACTATACCCTCTTTTGTAAACTGAATCTCAAAATAAGGGAAACCTGCAAGTGTAGCCATACGATTAGATGAGTGTATTGAAAATAAATAATTATACTGCCTGGATTGCCCGCATTAGATCAACTAAACCATGACCCTGAAAAAATCGATCCCGTTTTAGATCGGTTGCCGTTGACAAAAACAAGTCCTTTACGGCTTCAGGTTGACCAATATATTCTCTACGAATAGATAAGAAAGCAGCGATTACACCAGATACATGAGGAGCCGCCATACTTGTACCGCTATCCTCTATATAGTCAAAAACTTGAGTAGCACCACTTACTCGTCTCTTCGCACCAGCAGCACATGAAATAATCTTTTCGCCTGGAGCAAGTAAATCAGGCTTAAGCCGTCCATCGCCTGTTGGTCCTTTTGAAGAAAAATAGGAGACTCCATAGGTGTGAGGTTGATCTCGGTGAGTGGATCCTACTGTAATAGCCAGCTCTGCATTACCGGGATCATTAATACTAAGTGATAACCCTGCCGCTACACTACCTCTGAATTTTGATTGCAGATTACCATACCCTGTATTTCCTGCTGCAATTACGACCACGACTCCCGATTTAACTAATCGGTTGACTTCTACGCAAAGTGGACTCTGCCCGCAAGCAAACCATTCTGGATCAAAATTATAGCCAAGACTCATGTTTACGCCATGTATCTTGATATCACGACCATAGCCATTTATCTCTTGAATATGTGAAATAGCAGCAATTAAGCTACTAACCTGGCCAGCACCTGCTTTATCCAATACTTTAATGCTTACTAACTTGCATTGGGGGGCCATCCCAGAAATAGTAGAGATACTTTCTTCAATAAATGCTATATCCCCTTTCTCATCTCGCATTCGCGTGACCGTAATAATGGGGTTCTTGTCATCAGCAATCACTTGACCTGCTATAATTCCCCCAACATGCGTACCATGGCCGAAGTCATCCTTGAATGGGTCTTCATTACCTGCAGTAGCAGTAAAATCTAAATGATAAGAGTTGTTAGAATGAATATTATCATGCAAGATGAAATGTCTATGGGACTTATCTATTCCAGAGTCCATAACGGCCCAAGTAATATTATTGCCTGATGCAGAAAAAGAATAATGAGCAGCATCTGCTTTAACAGTGCTGATTGATTTATTCATGAAGGCCTCTATTTTGAAATCAGGCCATATTTGATAAATGGCCTTTTTAGATTTATCTTTTCCTGCGGCTTCATTATCAAGCATTGTAATTAGCTGAATGATATCTCCAGGAAGCCAAGCAAAAATATATTGCGGATTGAATCGGCTTAGAGCTTCATTGATCTGTGAGTTTCCTCGCTGTGGAATACTTTCAATAGCCGTTTTTATTAACTCTTCTACCCGCTCTCGTGCTTTCTGACGCCCACCTTCAAAACGTAGATTTAAATCGATGATCACATTGTAACCTTGCTCTGATTGAGAATCGGATGTTACTCCAATACCCTTTTCGGTCGTTAGTTGATCTTTTTTACTTTTTTTTAGCCGATTTTTATTTTCTTTCTCAATTAACCGAAGAAGTGGAATTGCTATCGTTGTCTTGTCTAAATTTTTAGGATTGAAATTAAACCTTCCTTTCTTATCATCAATAGGGATTTCATTTCCCCTTGGTGAGTCATCAGGCTTAGGGTTGTCATTATTATTTTCCATATAGTAAAAAGTTAAATACTAAAAGGTACCGGCCATAAATGAGGTTATTGTCATTTATGGCCGGGCATTAAAAAAGAATAATTGTGTGAGAACTATAGATTTGTGAGGCCCCCGTCCAAAATTAAGTATTCGTGATTTTCTTGGTCACTTGTACTGAGATTTTGTAGAGGTTCTAAACTTGTTGCAGATAAAGCCCCACCTCCTGCATCTAATGATTTGAAAGCAGTGTATTTTCCATCCTCATAAATTAAACGGATGGCTTGGAATCCAAATATTAAAGGAATCGGGCCTTCAAATGTTACTTTAGTAGTTGTATCATTTTGACCAGATATACTAACATCTCCACCAACTATTCCTTTAATTTCTGGAATACTAATCTCCACATTAGTTCCGTTCTTTTTCTTTGCTTCAACACTAAATTTTTTGCTTTTAATAACTGCAGTGATGACATAAATATCATCAGCTTCAAGCATTTGACTTACAAATTGTGACAAAGGGTTCACATCTGCGTCAGCAAGGAATTGGTCGAGGGCTGCAATCTCAACCGTATCACTTAGAACATCAGCATATTCGAACGTTATTGTACGAGCTTGGCTGTATTTTGTCTCTAATCCAAGTTTAGATCCCCCCATCGCACCAATAATCGAACCAAGAATAGCAATCCCAACTCCTAAACTTAGTTCACTCGTTTTCTGACCTGAAATATTAGCCGTTGGTATATCACGCCTAATGGTAGTTAGATTAGCTTGGTTACCAGCTAATAGCAGAGTTGAAAGTTCACCAAGTGGGTTTAATATACCCTTCTTCAGCGATAGGATTTGTAGTGGCTGAATGTCTGCTTTAGGAACACGGACGACATTATAGCCAAACGATTTAAGAAAAGTGATAGACTGATCCTTACAAAACATAGCTAGTTAATTTAAATTAGGGTTTATAATAATATAAAATTAAAAGGGTAATTATATTTCAATTATTACTCGGGAAAAACAATTTTATTATGTTAATTTTTCTAGATTTCGGACCTATTCTGTAAATTCGCCTAAAATTGAAATTTTACCCATTTCAGGCTCAAATTTGTTGTCACAATAGTATGGAGGTTTTTTTGAAAAATTTTGATATAGAAGTATATTAGTTATGTTTACATAAAGTATTATAAAGGTATAAATCATGAAATATATTAAAAGATATATTATTAAGTATTTACTTAACGGTAATTTTAGAGTCTGTAGCCTTACCCAAATTAGGACAATGAGTATTTAGACTTTTGCGATTTTTTGAGGCCCTCCCGGATTTTCAGACGGTAATTAATAGAGTTTCCGGTGTTTCTTGGTGTAAGTTAACAAATTCTTTTGGGCTTAAATCGTTCAGGGAGCTGTGTGGTCTAAAGTGGTTGTATTCCCACCTAAAATCCTCAATTTTTTCCTGAGCATCTGACAGCGACAAGAACCAATTGACTGAAAGGCACTCATCACGGAATTTACCATTAAATGATTCCACATATGGGTTATCTGTGGGTTTTCCTGGTCTGGAAAAGTCCAGGGTTACGCCATTCGAGTAGGCCGGCACGGGCCGCCCCGCACAAATCCATTTCCTTCGAGATAAATTCACTTCCGTTATCGCATTGTATGCGCTCAGGAAAACACCCCTCGATCAAACAGATGCGGTTCAATTCAGCAACGACATCGGCTCCTTTCAGCGATTTGCCAAGCAATAAGCTGTGGCAAATTTTACTACAGTTATCCACTACAGTTAACACCCTAAACCGTTCACCGTTGAAGAGGGCATCTTGCACAAAATCCATGCTCCAGACCTTATTTATTGCTTGAGTGTCCAGTCGTTCCAACCGATGTTCTGCACTTCGATTACGCCGTGGCCGCTTAGTCCTTAAATTCAACCCATACGCCTTGTAGACACGGTACATACGCTTGTGATTGTCGCTGAAACCTTCCCTTCTCAAGAGGATAAAAATCCGCCAGAAACCATATCTCACCCTTGTCATTGCAATTTCCTTCATTCGCATGCTCAACAGGGTTTCATCACGACGATGCCGCTTATAATAATACATGGATCGAACCAACCGTACACAACGGCATGCCCGTTGAATTGAGACCCGATAATTGGTCACTAACCAATTGGCCATTTCCTTCTTGTAGGGAGGCTTCACAACTTTTTTTTTATCACATCCTGAAGCATTTGCTTATCGAGACTTAAGTCTGCAACAAGCTTTTTGAGTTGGGCATTTTCTTCTTCCAGTTGACGCAACTTTCGTAGCTCGGAAATGCCCATGCCGCCGAATTTTTTCTTCCAATTAAAGAAAGTGGCCTGGGAGACACCCAACTGGCGGCAGATCTCTTCTACGCGTGTGCCGGTCTCTGACTGCCGCAACGCAAATGCTATTTGTGCTTCGGTGAATTTGGTCTTTTTCATGGTGAAAATTTACGATTTTGACCTGTTTTTGCCACCGAAAATCTCTAATTATCACCCGTCTCGTTTTGCGGGGGGACGTCAACAGGGAAGCTTACAATTAGAGGGAAGCTTACATACCTCGTCAAGTAAAAGTGGACAAACAGGCAGAAAAAGAAAGGATGCGTCGCTCAGCTGACTTTCGTGATTCCAGCCCAGCCATTATAGACATCTGCAGGCATTAAGTTGTTCAGCCATTCATAATATGAAGTAGTCAAGACTTAATCTGACAGTTTACAAGTTTTCTAACTTTAAACCAACGATTAAGCCAATGACAACACAGCAGAAGATCATCAAGAACAAGTTGGGCATTCTCAACTTGGCCGATCAACTTCAGAATGTCTCGAAAGCCTGCCGCATTATGGGCTATTCGCGCGATAGTTTCTACCGCTTCAAAGAACTCTACGACCAAGGCGGTGAGATGGCACTTCAAGAAATGAGCCGTCGCAAGCCATGCCCGAAAAATCGCGTAGAAGAATCCATTGAGCAGGCTGTTTTGAAGATGGCCATTGAACAACCCGCTTTAGGTCAACTCCGGGTATCGAACGAGTTGAAAAAACAAGCCATCGTGATTTCACCTGGTGGAGTCCGCAGCATCTGGTTACGGCATGATGTAGAAACATTCGCTAAGCGGTTGAAAGCCTTAGAAGCCAAAGTCGCCCAGGAGGGTATTATTCTGACCGAAGAACAGCTTGCCGCTTTAGAAAAGGCCAAACAGGAAAAGCAGGCCATGGGTGAGATTGAGACGCACCATCCTGGCTATTTAGGGGCTCAAGACACCTATTATGTGGGGAATATCAAGGGCGTAGGCCATATCTACCAGCAGACCTATATTGATACCTATGCGAAAATAGCGTTTGTAAAAGTGTATGATCGTAAGAATGCCTTGGTGGCTGCTGATCTGCTCAATGACCGCGTTATTCCTTTCTATGAACAGCATCAACTACGGCTTTTACGGGTACTAACTGACCGGGGAACGGAATACTGCGGTAATCGAGAGCAACACGAATATCAGTTGTTTTTAGCCCTCGAAGATGTCGATCACTCGAAGACTAAGGCTAAAAGCCCGCAGACCAACGGTATTTGTGAACGTTTTCACAAGACGATTCAAGATGAGTTTTATGCGATTGCTTTCCGTAAAAAGCTCTATACCAGTTTGGAACAACTCCAGCAGGATGTAGATTTGTGGATGAATCACTATAACCGCACGGGCGGCCCCGCAGCAACGAACCCATTCGGGCAAGCATTGCTTTGGTAAAACCCCAATGCAGACGTTTATGGATACCGTTGACTTAGCCAGGGAAAAGTTGTTGGAGCAGTTGGCAAACCCACTTTTTTTTCCTTCTGTGCAAGCGGAAGCCGAACAGGAAGCAGTGGATCAGACTACATCGCAACAGTTCAATTGGTCAACGCTGAAGGCGGCAACTGACAGTTAATTTTCCCCCTTACTGTCAGATCAAGTAATGACTACTACACACATAATAACGGTGGTAATTGTAGTACTCGACTGTTCTACAGACTTAGTTCAGCCACCAATTGTTTGAGAGTCTATTTTTATAATTAATGGTTTGCACTCCCCATTATATTCAACTAATAAAAACAAAATGGTTGAATCCTTGAACAGGATTAAAATCTCCGACCGCCTATAGCTATTTTATTAGATGCCCAGAAGTAGACCAATTTTATAAACAAAACTCTTTAATTCTATTATAATCAACGAATGAACTTTTTAAGACGGGATAGGCGTAAATCTATACCCAAGGTTTTCCGACGAAAGACAACCATTTCCAAACTGGCGCCATAAATATCGGCTATGGCTGCATTTGCTAATCCTAAACGCGCTAATGTGAAAAGTCCTTGATCTGGGACCTGCAATGTTGCACCTAGCCATTTAGCCTCCTCCTCGTGTTGGGCATTGTATTGACGAAGAGCAATATCGGCATTGAGTTGTAAGCAGTCGCCAGGATGTTCACAAATGATATGGGCTAATTCATGCATAATATCACTCTCTTGGCGGGCAGGTGAGTGATCAGAGTTGAATAAAATCATTTTAAACCCTCCAACTATTGCAACTACTGCTGAAAATTCACCATTCCGGTTAAGTAACAAGGCCATCTTTTTATCGATATCCTGTTGGTCCGGAAATTCATCATAAAGGAAATTTTGAGCTAATCCGCTAAGGCATTGAATAGGTGTAACCGAGACTCCGTGCAGGTCGGCAACACAGCGTGCCGGACATGCACCAGTGGCTTCTACACCTAATTTTTCTCTAATTTCAATAGACCACGTTTCAGCATCTTTCTTAAATCCCCTGCGTAGTAGACTGTGCTTCATTTGGTAAAACATTACGTCGAGCCGCTGCGTAAGCAACTTCAATCATTGTAATCAAAGCTTCCCGCGTCTGTTGATTTAATAACTTATCTGCCCTTAAATGTACAATAATATCCTCCTTTTTCAATGATGTGTTCTTTTCTGAAACGGCCTTGTCGATCGGTTCAACTGCAAAATGCGCAGGGTCTACATTTAACCAGCGGCAAATTCGCATGTAGGTATCTAAATCAGGTAAACTACCCCTCTCAATTCGTGACAGTGTTGAAGGGCTTACACTTTCCATCTGCTCAGCCGCTGCCCTAACGGTTAGCTTTTTTGCTTCGCGTTGCCGTTGAATAGCCTCGCCTAAAGCGTTTACATTGATTTCATGTTGCATAGAGTGACAAATTGTCCGTTTAAGAATAAAGTTTTGGCATAGTCATTATTGTCTAAAACATAAAATGACCACAAATATACTGCCATTTGTGTCACAAATGCATGCATTTCTTGTATTGCACATGAAACTGTGTCACCAAAGGAACAAATGGCATTGTGTTTGCGTTAGAGTTAGTGTCGCTTAAATCAAACGGCACTAAAAAAAATGACAGACAACCAAATTAATCGGGCCAACGATGCAGGAGGCATCGACCCTCTCGTCCTCACCTTCCAGGATAATAAATATACTTGGCCGCATCAGTACATTAAAGGAGCCGAATTAAGAAAAATGTTTGGCTTGGCTCCCGAACAAGATCTCTATATGTCACTTATAGACCCTTGGGATGATGTATTGATTCCGAACGAGGAAGAAATTGACCTTGCCCGGCCAGGTATTGAAAAATTTTATATTCGTCAGCCACTCGATCTCCGTTTAGGTGACAAAAAATATAGCTGGGATAAGCCATTTATCACGGGTACAGAATTGCGGAAACTGGGCGAGATTGAGGAAGGTGATGAAATTTGGTTGTCGATTGCCGGAGACTACAAAGATAACCTGATCGGAGATAACGAAAGAATTGATCTGACGCGGCCCGGCATTGAACATTTCTACATAAAAAAATTAGAAGTTGTCATTCGCATTAACAATGTGGAGCACAAAATAAAACGAGGCACCTATACCGTAGCCCAGCTAAAGAAAATCGGCAATGTCAAAGCGTCGGATGAAATGGATGCCTTAGAAGGCCATAAGCTTACTCCACTTGACGATGCAGCTACAGTCGTGATTAAGGGTGGTGAGCAGTTTATTTCACACGTAAGAGACGGATCTTCTTCCTAAACTAATCTTACAATCATGGATTTCCCGGAAGAAGAAGTCAGCGAATTGAAAACGATAGCCCCCAATCTGAGCATAGCTCCAGAGGGGGGCTACACCTATATCTATATTTCAGGGCTAGTATTGCCAAATGGTTGTCAGCCCGAAATCGTAGATGCATTGCTTTGTTCAGTTCCAAGAGAAGGATATAACTCACGTCTCTTCTTCTCTGAGAAAATAACTGGCGGTCCGGAACGAAATTGGAATAGTACCATTCGTGTATTAGAACGAAACTGGTTTGCAATTTCTTGGCAAACCCAGCCTGGGTTGCGGCTGGCCGAAATATTAAGTATTCACTTGAAAGCTCTTCGTTAAGTGAAAAAAGGAAACAATACCATATGTCTACGCATTCCACAGGCGTTACATCAAAAAATGCTTGGCGACCTTCGTCGCACCCACTCTTTTGCCTACGAACGGGTAGGCTTCCTGCATACAACGTCCAAAATTATTGCCAACGGCACCGTTCTTATTATTGCTACAGATTATGTTCCTGTCGAGGATGATCATTACATCGAAGATAAATACGTAGGAGCCAAAATAAGTTCAGGAGCGATCCGGGCAGCCATGCAACGTTCATTAGAAAAAAAGGGCGGATGTTTCCACGTCCACTTACACGATCACTGTGGTAAACCTTACCCTAGTCGAACTGATAAAAGTAGTTTACCTGGAGTAGTTGAAAGTTTTGCCAATATAGCGCCCTTTCAAGCAAATGGAATATTGATTTTAAGTAAGGATTCATTCTATGCATCAGTTAAAATTGCTGGTGAGAAAAAATATTTGCACCCAAAATCGATTTCTATAGTCGGTAAACCGATGCTGATGTCATTTTCCGTCGAGAAAAAGTTGGAGAGCAAAGTATATGACCGACAATCCTTTTTAGGCGAATCTTCACAATTTTTATTCGAAAATATTAAAGTTGGAATCATCGGCTATGGTGGTGGCGGTTCACACCTCGGCCAGCAATTGGCCCATTTGGGTGTCAAAAATATTATTATTTTCGACGATGATATTGTAGAGGATACTAATCTAAACCGCTTGGTTGGAGCATGGTTTAGCGATATAAAAAAGGCAACTCTTAAAACGTCCGTAGCTAAACGTATAATTAGAAAGGTTATACCAACAGCAAATATAATCGCGGTGAACTGCCGCTGGCAAAATCAGCCAGAACTTCTGCAAATCTGTGATGTAGTGCTGGGAGGTGTTGATACTTATTCGGAACGGCAGCAGCTAGAAGCGGAATGCCGTCGCTATCTTATTTCCTACATTGATATTGGTATGGATGTTCACCAGATAGACGAGGAACCACCTTCTATCTCCGGTCAAGTTATTCTATCGGTCCCTGGCTCTCCCTGCATGAGTTGCTTTGGTTTTCTTACTGATAGAAAGCTAGCTCTGGAGGCAGCAAAGTATGGTAAAGTTGGTGGAAGACCTCAGGTTGTATGGCCAAACGGTGTTTTGGCTTCAACCGCTGTTGGGATGTTTGTGAATTTAGTGACCAATTGGGCTCAAGAAAAAGACTTTCCTTCTTACCTAGCGTATAATGGAAATTTAGGAACTGTAGAAGAACATATTCGATTAAAATACACGGACAAAGTGTGTTTACATTTTCCGCTTGATCAGGTGGGGCCCCCTGTTTTTGTAAAGCTGTAAGGCAATTGAACAGAATTGCAGTTTTTCGAACTAACATTTTGCAGCTATTGTATTTTTCTGATTAGCAACTGACCGTCATCCCCATTTATTCCCCTCCACTGAGGGGGCGGAATGCGAGTTTATCAATTTCCAGGTGTGAATTTTTGCTCAATGGCTTTTTCCTGAATATTTCTGGCAAACCATTGCAAGTCACGCTCAAGCATGATTTTATTGTCGTAAATGTCCCGCCCTTCTACTTTTAAGGTAATGGAAGCCAGTTGCTTGCGAGCCTGATCAATTTCAATTTCGTTTTCGTGGTCTTCAAACTGGGTTTCAAAAACAACCAAATGAGTATTCGGCAGCACGACGCGTTTCATTGTATCACTGACGGCCATCCGCATATATGATTTCAGATCCAGATGCAGGCAATCATCAATACTTGAGTATTGCTGGCCGTCCTTGACAAATGTCAGCCGGTCGATGATCAGCGGGCCTAAGCCATTATTCCGGATATGAACCGCCACTTGCTTTTTATAATCGGGTAAATCAATTTGCCCTAAGGGTTTCAGGGATTTTTCATTATGCATCCGTTGCAGATGCAACTGATAAAATGTGGCCAGCAACGCCAAAATTGAAATAATAATCGCCAAGATGCCCCACCTTTGCCTGATTAATGATACCGCAACAGTCTATAGCACATATGGCCGGACTAAAATTAGTTTTTCATGTTGCATTGAAATTAGTTTTTCGTGTCAAGAATTGGCCTTTTCAATAGTCCAGTCTACCGAAACAAGGCGTTTTTTAATCCGCGTCAACGTTTGAAACACAGCTTTATCAGCCGGTAACTCGCCAAAAACCAGATTTTTGAAGGAACCGTAGTACGTGCTCCGTAATTCCGGCCAAACGCTATCTAAATTGGAGAAGAGCAATGCATCAGCTGGATGCCGATACAGCCAGTCTTTATTGTTGCGAAAACTGACTTCGTCATCCCGGCCCACTTTGTGCAACATCCCCGCAAACTCATCGGAATCGAAGAAAGCCGAAATATCTTCTTGCTGTAATAGCTGATGTAGATCGTAAACGTGACGGATTTTATTGCGTAAGTCCACCAGCGGTTTCTCAGTGTAAGAAAACCGAACCAAGCTCATGACTTTTTCACATAAGGTGCGCGTGGGAGCCAATAGAACCACCTCGAACGGCAACAGATTACACTTGATGGCTAATTCGTCCTGTCCCCTCGCCTTCAGCATCTGATAAATAAACGAACTGACCTGGCCCGTTGTCACCGGTTCCGACGAACCCAGCCAACTCGATTCCAGAATGATCAAGTCGCGTACTTGGCCAAAATCACCGGTAAATATCCGCGAATAGGAATGGGCTGTTTTGCGGATCATGCCCTTTTTATTGGTAATCCCCGTTATTTCTTGTTCCGGTAGCCATTCCAAAACAGCGTTGCTAATCCGCTTGAGCCGTTCTTTAAGCTGATTGGCCGAAAGCGCGGGGGCTTTTAAAAGAACCAGATCGATATCCTCGGAAAAACGCTGGATAAAGGAAAAGCATTTGGCCAACGCCGTGCCCCCTTTAAACACCGTGAATTCCGCGAGCGATCCAGTAAAAATGCGTTGCAAAGCCAGCGTCACCCAATAGTCTTTCTCGACATAAATTTCGGGCAGCTTCATCTGCTGAGCCGTGATGGTGACGGCATCGGCAAAGAGGTCGCGGTTTTCGTGCAGTTTCATTGAATATTCCAGTCGGATGCGCCCGGCAGTACGTTATCATTGATGCCCAGGTCAAAGGTTGTCAGGGGGTTCAGACTGTCCCGTAGCTTGTCGATGCCTTTCGGCTCGTTTAAATCCGTCAGGATAATCCCCAGCAAAGCCCTCACCCGGGGCGGATAAGCCAGCGCATAGTCGATCATGGCCTGCCGTTGGGTTGGTTTAAGCTGTTTGATCCGGCCTTTAAAAATGACCAGAGCATTGCCCACATCGACGTCCGGGATTTGTTTGAGATCTTTCATCGCATCCAGAAATCCCAACAATTGATAATTATCATCGGTCACATCCACATAGCTTTTGACCGCCGTGGCTTTGAGAGCGCCGGTGTTGACAAAAATGCGCCGGTTGCGGCTGGCTATTTTGATCACCGCCGGTATTTGGGTCGTCAGCCCCAGTTGATTATATAGGTAGTCGCCAGTGATGTATGCTGTCCGTTGACCGTTTTGATAGAGATATGGCTTGAGCCGTTGCTGTTCGTCCGGCTTTTTCTCGCCAAAGATGGTTTGCTTGGGCTTGTAGAAGATCCCCTTGGCGAGTTTTTTAATGACGCCCTTCTTTTGCAGACGTTCCAGCACTTTAGCGGTCGTCAGATAGTCCTGTTTGGGAATCGCCAACTCGCTATACCCGAAAGAGGTGTCCTCTGGGAGTTGATCGATCTGTTGGGCAACGGTTTCGGCAAGCCTGGTCATGCTTCTAAAATAGCATGTTCCTCGAAAAATGTCAAGTTTTTTGATCAAAAAACTTGACATTCCACATATTTATAAATAATCCCGGCATAAAGTATATATCGCTGCTTAGTTACGCTTTAGGTTCCCTTCACTCCTCCCTATGTATCGGGAAAACCATTGAAAATCTCGCTCTAGCATGATTTTATTGTCGTAAATGTCTCGTCCCTCTACTTTTAAGGTGATCGGTGCCAGTTGCTCTCGGGCACGATCAATTTCGGCCTCGCTTTCATCCACTTCAAATTGGGTTTCAAAAACGACCAGATAAGCGTTCGGCAGCACCACACGTTTCACCCGGTCATTGATAAACATGCGCATATACGATCTCGGATCGAGCTCCAGGCAATCATCAATCGTGGGGTACGGTTGGCCGTCTTTAATGAAGGTCAGCCGATCAATGATCAATGGACCTAATCCATTATTACGAATATGAACGGCGACCTGCTTGTTATAGTCGGGTAGATCGATTTGGCCCAATGGTTTCAGGGATTTTTCGTTATGAAGCCGTTGCAGATATAACTGATAAAACGTCGCCAGCAACGCTATGATAGATATCACAATAGCCAAGACGACCTCCTAGGGCACAAGAGTTTAACGAGAAAACACCATCATGACAAAACGGCATCTCCCTGCTGGGCTATCATTCTATAATCCTGAAGCAATTTCAATCGTTCTCGGGCCTGCAATTCATAAATCATCGGAATAAACCGGTGGTAGAGGCTGCATTGCGGGTCTTTACCACCTACCCGATAGACTGGACAGCCGCTGGTACAAACCGACTTGTAGCGGCAGGTCTGACAATCGTTGGATTTCATGTCTTCATAGTGGCTGCCCTGCTCAATCATATCGACCAAATCCATATCCATATTGAAGAGGTTGTGGGAAAGCTCAGTCTGATCCCCGAAATGAACATGGCAATAATTGACCGTACCATCTACATAGATGGCCCCGCCAGAAAAGCCCGATGCACAGGTTTGAAAACCTAACTCGCTGGGTTTAAGATCATAAAATTGATGACGGCGGGAAAAACGCCACCCCTGCCCGATGGCGTTTTTCATTATCATATAGGACTCGGAGAGGTATTTTTCCAGTAATTGAGCATCAATGGCTTCGCCTTTGACAATCGAATAGCGAAACGGAACGTCCAGATCAATCAGATAGCGGGTTAGACGGGGTAAACCTGCCAAGTTATGGTTTGTTACAACGGTGTTAGTCGAGACCGGAATCTGATGCGCCAGCAAGGTTCTCAAATTTCGATCAATGAGGCTGAAACTCCCCGTCCCTGATTTAAAGGTTCGGGTTCTATCATGATCTTCGTCCAACCCATCCACCGAAATCCCATAGGAGATATGATACGCTTTGGAGAATTCCAGTATTTCGTCGGTTAAAATGGTCAGATTGGTAATAAACGCGCATTCCAACTGACAACCTTCTTCCCGCAACACTTTTTGCGCTTGGGGAATGAACCCCTTCCAGGCTTTGAACTGGCTGAGGGGTTCTCCTCCGGCCAACCGGAGTTTGATGCTATTGATTTTGCGTTTCTGAACTGTTTCGACCATTTTATTCAGCAACTGCTGCCTGGTCGAGTCTGACATGCCAGCCGTCGTATTCAGTGTTGAGATATAGCAATAACTACAGGTCAGATTACACCGATTAGTGGTATGAATCCAGAAATTGAGCGATTTTGGACTGGATGGTCTTTGGGGTATGCTGAAATGATGATCAAACCGGATAATTTCGGTTTGGGCCAGTAAGCTTAAAAATTCCTCTAACTTTTCCGACGAAATAGCGAGTTGGTCACTCAGGGCTATTATCGAAGTCCGATTATCAATGGCAGCAAGAATCTCATACTGCGCCCGATTGAGAAGACGGAGCGAGTTGGGATAGGCACAATTGACGACATAAAAATGCTGATCGTCAAGAGGTTTAATCAGTAATTGAGGTGATTTGATCGGGATCAGATTCTTCATCGTCTGATGTTGAGTAGCCAATGCAATCGCAATTGGCATTTGCAGAGGTGATGGCCAGTTCTTTTTGACCAATCAGTTTTTCTAAAATTGCAAGATCATCGAAAAGGATCTCTTGCTCATTGATCGCTTTCATTGAGGAATTTTTATGATTATTGGTGGTTTCGTGTTGGAAGGGAAAATCAGGAGAGCGTCTGTTTAAAAAGGTAGACCCGATCATCTTCCATAAAATTACTGCATTAGGCACGGTAGCGGAACATTCCGCTACTTGTATCGTACAAGTGTTTTGCTTGTTTTTTACAATAGCATTTTTGATAGCTTTGTGTATGGACACGACGAGAACTATGCCCCGACCGCATCAAGGGCGAAATATG
This sequence comes from Larkinella bovis, assembly GCF_042655385.1. Lineage (NCBI taxonomy): Bacteria > Pseudomonadati > Bacteroidota > Cytophagia > Cytophagales > Spirosomataceae > Larkinella > Larkinella bovis. The sequence goes on from NZ_JBHSMA010000004.1 coordinate 520,163, forward strand.
AAGCGTATTCGCGAAATGCTAGGGATTAAGCAAGAATCCATAGCAGTGGGATTGGGGCTGACTCAACAAGCCGTATCGCAGCTTGAACAGAAAGAGACTTTGGACGAACCGTTGTTAGAAAAAGTAGCTAAATCGCTGGGAGTGCCTGAAGAAGCCATTCAAAATTTCAATGAAGAGACCGCTATTAATATTATAGCGAATACTATTACTAATCACGACCAAGCTGCGGTTGTTAATTATTACCCTACTTTCAATCCTATCGACAAAATAGTTGAGTTATATGACGAGAAGATCGCTCTATATGAGAGGATGTTGGCGATGGAAAGAGAGAAAAACGATTTGTTACAAAAACTTCTAAACTCAAAAGAGTAAGCAAGTTGTAACATTAAGTTATTTATACCTATGTCGTACAGTGACCTCTTAGCCCAACAGGACAAGGAGCTTGAGCGGCTGAATCAGGAGTATTACGCAGACCACGCAACGATCAAAAATCTGCAAAACGATCATTACGATAAAGGCCGCTTTGAGGGTCAGTTAGATCGGCTTAAGCAATTGCATGAAAAGAAGGTCAAAGACCTGCAAACCCGCTTTGCCCAGGAACAACGGGAGTACCTAGGAGAGCCAACCCCGCCGGAACCATCACCTGATATTTCCCAAAGCCAGGATAAAGCCGTTGATATGATCAAAGCGCATCGGCAACAGCAAACCGAAAGTCCACCCAGCAGTCGGCAAGGCATGGGCGGTGGCCAAGAAACCACGCGTTCGCAATCTGTAAAAGGTCAATCCGTCGATGAAGCCGAAGTCAAAAGGCTAGCGCAACAGACGCGAGAAAAACGGGAACAAAAGCAGCAGCAACAACAGCGTCGGCGTGGGTTCCGGCGATAAATTCAATATCTTCTCTTATAGATCCGTGAGTTAACTTGTAATAAACCCTATTTCTTTCTTATGGAAGAATGCTTGTATTAATTTGGGATCGCTCTCTACTAATCTAATTTGGTCTAAGACAGCTATGGTCAAATCGTTTAACGAAAGGAAGACTCGGTTTTTCAGGCTCTGCTTCAGGTAGCTCCACACTAACTCAGTGGGATTTAGCTCCGGACTATAGGCCGGTAAACGCTCCAGATGAAGCCGACCCGGTCGATCTTTGAGCAAAGCCCGGATTGCATCACCGCTATGAATGGAAGCATTATCCCAGATAATTAAGAGATCTTTCTTGCGGTAGCGGCTACAGAGTTTCTCTAAAAACCAGGCAATATCTTCATTACAAAAAGGCCGATTCTGTCCAGCAACATAAATTCGCCCATTGGGGGCAATAGCGGCAATCAGATTCAAATGGGCACGCCCAGCTTGCTGCTGCAAAACCGGTGTTTGTCCACAGGGTGCCCAAGTCAACCCTAACATAGGCAACAGATAGCAGGCTGATTCATCCAAATAGAGAATAACTCGCTGCTCAGTCTGAGCTTTTTTTGAGTTCGGGTAAGCGTTCCTCTCGCCATTGTTTAATCCGTTCTGGATTCTGTTGGCGAGCTTTGGGCTGGGGTTTCTGCCGTGTCCATTCCACTTTTTTCAGTAAGCGCCCTACTTGAGAGGGATCATAGCTAACGCCAAAAAGTTTCTTAATCACCTCATTAACACGAGGACGAGTCCATAGCTGGCCGGGAAAACCATGATGTTCCGCCCCTTTATTGAGTTCTTCAACCAGTTGAGCCAACTGTGTTTGGCTCAGTCTGGCGGTCGCACCGGCGGGTTTTCGCCAGGCCAGCGCGGCTTGTCCTTGCTGTTGATATTTGGTCAAGGTGCGGCTGACCCAACCTTGGGTCAAGCCTAGAGCTTGAGCGATCGCTACTTGTTTCCAGCCCTGTTGGTGCAGAGCAACGCAGCGTCGGCGCAAAACTTCGTATTCGGTTTGTTTGTAGCTTGCCATAATAATTGCAAGTTACCAAATATTACAGATCTATTCACAGATCAATAACAAACAGCAAAAGATATTTCCTTTCTTTGCTAAAAACCGTAAAAGAAGGAAATAAATGACTTTCCCATGCAAAAAGCGTATAGTTAGCTGATTAGGTATTGGTGCCGTAAGCTTATAGACTTATTTTTCCGTTAAAGAATTAAGCTTATAAACTTAATTTCAAGAATGACGAGCTGGATCGTTCAAAAACTATTGACACATCATTTATATTAGTTTATATCTTATTTTTGTTATTTTTCACAAAAATAAGGAACGATGTGAATTTCATCACTTTTCAACAAGCCTTCAAAGAGCGGGATGTCATTCCGGTGAATGATATTCTTAAGCGATTCCCCAACTTCGACACACGCCGATTAGTAGAATGGCAGGAAAAAGGCTATCTGCAAAAAATCATCAATAAATTCTATAGCTGGACAAACCGGCCCATTTCAGAAGATCGACTGTTTTTTACAGCCAACCGTTTGTGCCATAACTCCTACGTATCTTTATGGTCAGCGCTGCGCTGGTACGGCTTTATTCCAGAAGGTGTTTATCAAGTCTTTTCGGTCACGACCAAAAAAACGCAGCACTTTGAAACTCCTTTGGGGTATTTCAATTATCAGCATGTCAAGCCTGATCTGTTCTTTGGTTACCGGCCCATGCAATCCGGTCAGCGGGAATACTTATTAGCAGAACCGGAAAAAGCATTGCTTGATACATTTTATCTAAGCCCCGAGTTGCGTGATCAGTTAGACATTGAGGGTTTGCGTCTGAACATTGAAATCATGGCTGAACGCTGCAATCCTGATACACTTGCTCTGTATGTCCAGGCTTATCATAACAAGCGTGTAGAGAAATTAACATCCCTCATCATTGAGCGTCTGAAAAATGGTTAATCTCCAATATATTAAGCAATATTATCCCGAAAACCTACACGGTTTCGAACGGGAGCTTCTGCGGGAATATCTGCAATGCGTCATGTTGCAAATCCTTTTTGACAGCCCATTAGGTCGGCATTTTGTTTTCCTGGGTGGAACATGCCTGCGGCTTGTTCACGATAACAGCCGATTTTCAGAAGATCTGGATTTTGATAATCTTGCTATTACGCCAGAACAGTTTGATGATGTGGCCCAACTCATGGAAAAAGAGCTAACTGGCCAAGGATATCATGTTGAAATCCAAGTCGTTGGTAAAGGAGCCTACCGGTGCAATATCAAATTCCCCGAAATGCTCTATAAACAAGGATTATCTAACTTGAAAGAAGAAAAGATACTGATTCAGTTAGACACCGAAGCCCAACGGTTCGATTTTACACCCGAAAGCCATATTCTCAACCGTTTCGGCGTGTTTACCCAACTCAGTGTCACACCGCTTGATCTGATTCTTGCGCAAAAATGCTATGCCGTGTTGAACCGGCCACGCAACAAAGGGCGTGATTTCTTCGATATTGTATTCCTACTTGGCCGCAATATTAAACCGAACTATGCTTATCTTGAACAAAAGGTCAACATCCGCACTCCAGCAGAATTGAAAGAACGACTGCTGGCACATTGTGAAAAACTGGATATGAACGAGCAAGGACGAGATGTAGCAAAATTCTTATTCAATCCGAATGATGTGCGCCGTGTAGTTTTATTTCAAGCAATTGTAAAGCAAACTGAATTATAGAACATCTTGCACATTTTGAACCGGATCTATAAGAACTTCATCTTTAAAAGGAACATCATCTGGCTCGTGTAACTGGCTTATAAAATAATCTTTATTCATTATCTCGGTCATAAATTTTTTAGCTGAAGCATCTTCAACAATAATTTGATCTATAGAATCCAAGGAAAGCTTTTTTGATATAAATTTTCTTTTTTCATTGACATCAGCATTCCAAATAGGTTCAACGCTAAGTAAGCGTACATTAGGTTTTGATTTTAATGCTTGCGAAAAAATAATATTAACGTAGTCATCAGCAAATGAGTACCCAATAATAACAATCAAACGAGCTTCATTTAAACATGCCTCTCTAAGCTTTGATGAATAAAAAAAATAAGGGTCTACCGAAGTCATTTTGTGCTGAATACCAAAAATCAACTCAGGATGTTCTACTGGGTCATCACTTATAAAAAGTTTACTCCCGTCAATATACCAATCAATAGAGCCATGTAGCTTATATAAAAAGAAATGTTTTCCTTCTGAATTATCAAAATTAGAATAATGCCAATCTTTTGTGCCTTTATTAAACCCAGTTTCTATTGTCCGGCGTTTACCAACTACACGTTCAAAACATAAATCGTAATTTAAAGTAAAAACCTTTATAGTTTCTGCAATATCGCCTGACAAACTATCAAAAGCTTCATAATAACTAGCATTATCATAATTTTTAATCCTTACCCACTCGTTCAATTGCCTTCTTATTAATTTTTGGAGATTACTTATATTTTGAAAATTTGCTCCTGCTAAATCAATAAGCCTCGTATTCCAAGCTCCAATGAAAGGATACATTATATTTTTGTCTCTTTTCTCAATCTCAGAAATAACAATTAGCAATTTTTCTACATTGAACGCTTCATCAAATCGCCCAAATATACCGTCAGAATAGTGGATACTACTTTTAAGATAATAATACAAATCTCTGTATTCTTGCCATTCTTCTTTTTCGTAAATAAGCCTCTCTATATGCCTCACCATCTGGTTAGATATAGGGATATTAGCGTCTACACTTGCGCCAGCGCCAAAAAGAAAAATAATATCATCTCCATTAATCTCCATATAACAAGCTTCTATAAAAACCAAGGCTTCTTATTAGATATAGCACCTTCACTATATCCTTCTATTATCTCAAAGGCTTTTGTGTATTCAGTAATAATTTTAGAATAATATATAGAAATGGGGATAGACTTTGAATTAAATCCCCGCCAATTAGCCCCTGATAAATTCAAAACATCTTGTAAGTATGTGTTCATATTTATATTGTCCGGCTCTTCCAAATTCAGGAATTCAATATGAACTGGATTTGATAGTCTTTTATCAACTATTTCTTTTCCGTATAATAAACCTTCAAACCATACCAAGAATTCTCTTTTAGAGAGCCTTACACAACTACTTTCATAAGGTACAAGGGTATTGTGATCACTGTATCCAAAAAACTTACTTTCAAGGTTGATTTTAATAGCAACGAAATTCATCAGCTTAATTTGCTGAATTGCTTCTGTTAATGCCGTAACTTCAGAGTGTTTAATTTTAAATGGTAAATGCAAAACGCAAGTCTTATAAGCATCAAATTTACCTGACACTAATAAGGCCACTAAATTCGCCTGAAGTTGTTCTAAATAACTCTCTTCCGTATCAGCGTCTGCCAAAATATCAAGACTTCTATATAGCCCACTTGAGTCTAGGCATATGGTATAGGCGAAATATTTGCTTATTTTTCCAGATTTAGCGTCCTTTTTATGTGAACTACCTATTCCTAAGATTAAGCAATTATTATTGCTTGGTTTAACAATCCATGGAATGCCTCCTAATTTTGCAAAAATTTGTAACGCTAAGTTAGAGGTAGACCACTTTAATGCATTCCGCAAACCTAATTTTCGATAATTTACCACTTGAAGTGGAAAGTCTTCTTTTATGAAATTATATTTCAAGTAGAAATAATGTTCAGAAGCGTCATCATCATTATTCTGATCATAATCTTCAATATATAAAGCTATATATCTTTTATTAGGTTCGTTTATTCTAAACTCTTTAGCTTTATTTATGGCTTCATCCAGGGACTCTTTATCGAAATTGTATAATGTTATTCTTTTAACATTTTCTAACCCAAATTGAATTTTAAACATTATATTAAATCCAGGAAATGTGCCTGGATTTAGTTTGCCTAGTAGACTTAAATATAACTCATTAGCAAACTGTCTATATTTATCATGAAAAATAAAAATAAAATTTACATCAGCGCTTACTTTTTGATAGGGACCAAAGTTTCTTACACCTTGAAATTGTGAATATGATGTATTACGATTGTTGAAAATATACTCCTTTTTACTAAGTTGAAAACTATTTACATTACAAAGTTCATCTTTTACAGTTACAAAAGAAATTTCATCTATTGGCAAAGTTCTAAAATCAATGTAAGCCTTTTCAATAAATTTATTAATAAGCCTGTGTTTATCTGAATAATAGTTTTTATTGCTATTTCCTTCTGAATTAAGGCTGAGGCTTAATTTTTGTACTTCTTTATCAAATGGCACATGAGGGTGCTTTACAAAGCGAAAATCTATTAAGAATCCAAAAGTTCCTTTATTTTCAAAAAAATAAGGACTTAAATAAATTATTTGTCGCCCTTGGGGAAAAGCCTGGATAGTGAATTCAATTCTATCTCCTGAATATTTTGCCTTTATATATTCAAATGGGAAAGTAGAACTTTTTTTAAGGCATTTAACAAGACTATATATCAAAAATTTTTTCGTCATATTTCTTGAATCTAAGAAATATGCGTTGAAAAGCTCAAATCCATCTTTTGGAAGAAAAGAAACAAGGTATCCTGTCCTATCACTACTTCCACTATCTTCAGGTAAAGAATACGTATGGAGTTCAATATCTTCTATTTTACCCTCAGGTCTAAGCATTCTGTAGACTGGAAAAGTAAAATCCCGTTCTTCTATTGGCAAAAAATTTAATTTTATATTATTCATACTTAATATCTACTAATCAAATATTATGAATTACTACCGCTTCCTTTTAATGTTCTGCTTCTGCCGTTCGCGAATTGCTTTCATTTCTGCGACCAGCTTTTCGTGTTCGAACTGATTTTTGCCTTGGACCATTGCTCGGCTGTAATCATTGGGAGTAGTGCTACTTTGGGATTTGAGAATCTTATCCAATAATTCCGGTTCGTGCTTGGCCAGTTGGTAGCCATGATTGTACCCTCTTATAAATTGCTTACTGGGCTCCTCTTCTTCGATCATGGCTAAAAAGTGCTTTTAGAATTGCGGTTCAAATAGTCATTGATGGAATCGGAATCATAGAGGATGATTTTCTTTTCCGGCTGTGAAAACCGAATGCTGCCTTCGTCGCGGAGCTTTTGTAAGGTCGTTTTACTTTGAATGCGCAGTTTCTGCATGGCCTCAGTCCCTGAAATCCATTTATCTTCCTTAACAGAATGCTGCTGTTGTATGCGTTCAACAACCTTATCAATCAAGGCATAAAAGGCTTCATCCTGAAGACAGATAACTTCCATTGCATTTTTTTACGGCAAAATAAAAAAATACATTGAAAAGCCAAGTGATACCCTACCAATATACGTGGATTGTACTTATGGTTTTGATTCCATATTGAGCACCTTATCCAAAGCATCGTCGGTCTGCTGGGTGGTAAAGTTAGACTGATATCCCATCGTCGTGAGAATGCTACTATGCCGATAAAGCTTTTGCAGAATTTGTACCGGTATTTTGTCACTGGCGACTTGGGCAAAGGAATGCCGGGCTAAGTGCATCGTCAGTTTCTTGTCGGTTCCGATCAGCGGAGCAACCTGCGTTTTAAGGCATTTGTCGATGGCACTGGTCTTGAAAGCAATCGTGCGTTGAGTAATAAACTTGTCGTTGAGGTCAACGCCTTTTAGTTCAGGAAATAACAAGTCGTCCTTCGTTTGCTGGAAAGCCTTGTAATGCTCAATGATTTTTAAGGCCTTATCCGGTATTTTCAAAGAACCGCTTTTGCTGTTCTTACCCATTTCATAATGAAGTCGGTCATTTTGAAAATCGCTCCATTTCAGCCTGAGAACGTCACTAATCCGCATCCCAGCAAAATAATAGGAGAACAGCCATAGATTTCGAACGTGATCGGCATTGCCTTGTAGCTCGACGGTTTCCAGTCGGGTTATTTCATCCTGGGTCAGACCAATCTTACTAGATTCCGGGAATTTGATTTTCATCTTGCCTTTGCCAAACGGATAGTGTTTGGGATCAATAACACCTTCCTTGATGGCATGACTAAAAACCGACCGGATCATCACGATATGGTTTACTGCTGACCGCTCCGAATGATTGTGCTTCGTGATCAGATGGGCTTTGAACCGTTCCAGCATGGCGACGGTAATATCGGCAAAAGCAATGTCGTGTTTCAGAAACTCTTTGAAGTGCTTGATGCGGGGTTTATCAGCCGTGTACTGGTTGTACTTGCCAGCCTCCTTCAACCGCTGCTGAAACACTTCAGCTTGGGCAAAGAATGTCGAACCGGCAGACGGTTTGATCTTCTGCTTGACAGCACTCGAGGACACATAGGATTTCTGCGTCTCCAATTCAAGCGAATGGTCGTTGGCTTCAGAGAGCTTTTTTAGGATAAAGTTATTCAGGCGTGTTGCATTGGGATGCGATTTCCTGACGCGCTGTTTGACTTCATCCCATTCGTCTTCACTCAGGTGAAAACCGAAATGGATAAATGAGGATTTCCGATCTTTGGTAATCCGCAAAGCAAGCGGAAATTTGCCTTCTTTATTGGGCTTTTTGCGTAGAACAAGCTTAACTTCAGCCATTTAACCTCCAAAATTGGTACAACATAGGTACAACATTTCGCGGTTTTACCTGTTTTCAGGTGTTTTTACCTGATTGCTAAGTTATTCAAAATCAGTCACATTTGCCCATATTGAACCATATCAAACCACATTTTTTAGAACTGAAAATCCTTGTGTCGGCGGTTCGATTCCGTCCATCACCACTTCAAAATCAGGCAGTTACGACGAAAAGTTGTAGCTGCCTTTTTTCTTTTCGTCCGATACCCCGGTTTTGGGCAAGTCCACAAAGAGAACGGCAAGTAAAAGCGTGGCTCCGTCCTGTCCAAGGAATGCTCCGAAAATTTCCTCCGGCTTGCACTCAGGAACAAACGAACCGGCCAGGTGTTTAGCCGGTTTTACTGTCCTAAGCCCAACTGCAAAAAGGCCGCCAATTCCATCAGCCAGGCGACGCCCAGGTGAATGATGATTCCCCCCCAGATACTACGGGTCTGCTGGGCAATTACCCCCAGAATGTAACCGCCAAAAATAGAGCTGATCGTCTCACCGGGCGGTTTTCCGAAGTGAATAAACGCGTAGGTGATGACCATCGGCAAGACCGCCCCCCGGCCCAGAATCCGGGTCATGCCGATCACCAGAAAACCGCGGAACATCAATTCGGTCGGCACAAAATCCCAGCCGTAGGCCAGCTCGTAAATCAGGGCCGTAGCCCATTCCGGGATATTAAAAAATTCGTTGGCATCGGTGTCGCGGTAGGTCGGATACGATTCCAGAAACGAAGGCTGGAAGGAGGCATACGTGATCAGCGGCACCATGCACAGCAGCAAAATGAAATAAATTTGCAACCCTTTCCACTTCGGACGCAGGCCGTAAAAGCCGTTTGGTTCTTTTTCAACGAAGCGGTAAAACAGCACCAGCGGCAGAATTACCGTCAGCAACGACTGCAAATTGCGGAGGCAATAAAACGCAAACCGGTAAATCTGTCCGTCGAAAACCGCATAACTCCACGCGTTGAAGCCGTAAAAACCGGCGTACCAGCTGTAAATCCCCAACCCAGCCAGGCTATACACCCAAAAATCCCGTCGTTGCCAGAGATCCCGTCGCCCGTGAAACCGGGTCCACAAGGCAACGCCGGAATAGTAGGCAAACGCGTAGAGCAGAAAATAATAGACAATCCGGATGTTCTGGCCCCGGTACGCATCGATGTAACTGTCTTCTAAATCCAGGTAATAATTAATGCTGATACAAACCGCCAGAAATACAGCCGCCGACACGTAGAGGTCGGTGCGAAAATCAGCTTTCAGGTGTTCGCGAAGGTAACGGATCAGGGTACGCATGATGACCTAAAATTGGGAGAAAGCTGCCAGCCAACCAAACCCATTCCGTTGACGAAGGCAGTGGGGAGGATGAATCGGAACTTCTGGCCGCTGAATTGCTGGCGGTCACTTTCGCTCCACCAGTTGCATTACCATCGCCGGAACCTCAGGCTCCCCGGCAAAGAACGCCCCCTTCTTCCCGTTTGTCAGCGCCCAGCGGTGAATCCACGAAATGCCCCCTTTGCCAACGTAGCCGTCCACCGACCGATACGCATCGTCCTGCAGGGCTTCGTCCAGCGCCACAAACGTGTACCCCATTTTTTCCAGCCGGCTCAGTAACTCGCCCATGTAAACCGCATTGATCGTGTTAGCGTGGGTCAGCAGCGTGTGCGGGATGGGCCGGCCAAACAGCGAATCGGCCTGCGCTTCGTAATACCGTACCGTGGCCGTCATATAATCCAGGTACTGACGACCAACCTCTGCCGCCAGCGCACTATCACCCTGCAGCAAGGCGTTGTCATAGGCCTGCGAAAACAGGTAATCGTTGTTATCGATCGTTACGGGCGCTTCGCGGTAATGTTGGCGGGCTAAAAACTGCTCCAGCGAATCTTTCTTGGCCGGTGTTTCGCCCTTGCGCAAAAACGGGTGCCGGAAAAACCGGAACGGCTTCCCCTGCTGTGCCACCAGTTGTTTGACAAACTGCTCGCCCCCGATCACCTCGTCCTGGTACTCCGGGATGGTGATGACAGTGTAATCTTTATGCGAGAACGTATGATTGCCAAGTTCCAGCCCGGCGTCGAGCCAGATGTGTAGCACCCGGATCTGGTCGGCACTGGGGACGCCCTCGCGGTATAAGGACTTCGACACCACAAAACCGATGGCCGGCACGCGGTGTTTGGCGAAATGCGCGACCAGCCGCTGACTCAGCTGCGCATGGCCGTCAGGGGTACGGTAATACCGCGTCACCCCCGGCAGATCGTCGACAGTAATCACCATTTTTTTCTGCGCCCAAAGCCGGGAAGCCCCCAGCAGACACAGGATTAGTAACCCGAAACGCATAACAGAAAACCGGTTTTTAACGAAGATTACAAACGGGCCCCGCCGTGTCGATAAATTTTGCTAAACTTTGACGTTTTTCCCGTAGTGCACGGGCGGTTTTGGCCCGGTACCGATTTTGTCAGTATGTTATTGGTAATCCTGACCCTTACTACCGTCGCCATCCTTGTTCGCATTGTATCGAGCCCTTTATCAAACGTCTTTCAAAAACAACTTACGCAACGCGCGGCCGAGCCCTTGTTCGTTTCCTGCGCAACCTATGGCTTTTTGAGCATAGTAACAATTCCTTTCTGGCCCGATCTGGCCCTGCGCAGCCTGCCCACAGCGTTCTGGTGGGATGTGCTGGTCTTTACGGTCATCGGTGTTTTGGGCAATGTGCTCCTCATCAAAGCCATCCGAACCGGCGAATTGTCGGTTTTAGGACCGGTCAACGCCTACAAATCCGTCGTTAGCATTATTTTCGGTATCCTGCTGCTGAATGAAATACCGAGCTGGATGGGCACCCTTGGCGTGGGGCTGATCGTCGCCGGGAGTTACATTGTGCTGGGTTCGGGCCAGCCGGGGCGCGGTTTTTCGCTCGCTATCCTGAAAAAACCGGAAATTCAGCTCCGGCTGATTGCGCTGGTCTGTTCGGCCATCGAAGCGACGTTTATCAAGCGGGCTATGCTCCTCTCCACTCCCACCACCACGTTTGTGCTCTGGTGCGTACTCGGTTTTCTGTTTTCTTTCGGCGGGATACTCTTCACGCTGCGCAGCCAGTGGAAGGAACAGCTTCGGATCTTTTCCGTATACAAAGGGACTTATGCCGCCTTATTCATCGCAACGGGCCTGATGCAATTCTCGACCAATACCGCTTTCAGCGGAATGCAGGTTGGCTATGTGCTGGCCTTATTTCAAATCTCGGCGCTGTTGAACGTCCTGTTTGGCTATCAGTTCTTTCAAGAAAAACACATCGTCCAGAAGCTCATCGGGGCGGCCATTATGGTGAGCGGAGCGGTGTTAATTGTGGTTTACAACTAAAAAATCCTGCATGAAAGCCATTCTCTGCCATCAATACGGTCCGCCCGAAAACCTGCGGCTGGAAGAAACCGGGTCGCCTACGCCGGGACCAGGCAAACTGGTGATTCAGGTGAAAGCCTGTGGCGTCAACTTTCCCGACACCCTGATGATTCAGGGAAAATACCAGTTCAAACCGCCCTTCCCGTTTTCGCCCGGTGGCGAAGTGGCCGGTATCGTCAAAGAAGTCGGTGAAGGTGTCACGCACCTGAAACCCGGCGACCCGGTTTTTGCGCTCACCGGTTGGGGCGGTTTTGCCGAAGAAACCCTGGCCGACGGTTTTAAAGCGTTTCCACTCCCCGACGCCATGGATTTCGTGACGGCGGCTTCGCTCATGTATACCTACGGCACCTCGTACCACGCGCTGAAAGACCGCGCCAACCTTCAGCCCGGCGAAACCCTGCTGGTGCTGGGAGCCGCCGGGGGCGTCGGGCTGGCCGCCGTCGAACTGGGCCGGACGATGGGCGCAACGGTCATTGCAGCCGCTTCGACCGACGAAAAGCTGGCCCTCTGCCGCCAGACCGGGGCTCGCGAAACCATCAATTACAGCCGCGAAAATCTGCGCGAACGAATCCGGGAGCTAACCGACGGGCGGGGTGTCGATGTGGTCTACGACCCGGTGGGCGGAAACCTTTCCGAAGCGGCTCTGCGTTCTACCTCCTGGCGGGGGCGGTATCTGGTTGTCGGTTTTGCGGCCGGTCAGATTCCGGCCTTGCCCCTGAACCTGCCGTTGCTGAAAGGGTGTTCGGTAATTGGGGTGTTCTGGGGGGCCTTTGCCGAAAAGCAACCGAATGATAATTTTAAAAATGTTCAGGACTTACTGACGTTTTACCAACAGGGACGCATAAAACCGCACATTCAGGCGACCTATCCGCTCGAAAAAGCGCCCCAGGCCCTGCGTGAAATGATAAACCGGCGCGTGCTCGGCAAACTGGTCATTACGCCCTGACGTGTCGGTTTACCAGCCAGCATGAACAATAAATAACTGATTTTACAAAGTCTATTCCAGCCATTACGACGTATGACCTCCTATGAACTTTCCGGCCTGAATTTTAACCTCACTGAAGAACACCTGGCCGTGCGGGAAGCCGCGCGGGATTTTGCCCAAACCGAACTGCTCCCGGGCGTCATCGAGCGCGACAGTGCCGCCAAATTCCCCACCGAGCAGGTCCGGCGTCTGAGCGAACTGGGCTTTCTGGGCATGATGGTGTCACCCGACTACGGCGGGGGCGGTATGGATACGGTTTCGTACGTGATCGCCATGGAAGAACTTTCCAAAGTTGATGCGTCTTGTTCGGTGATTGTCTCGGTCAATAACTCGCTGGTTTGCTGGGGCCTCGAACAATTTGGCAGCGAAGAGCAGAAACAGAAATACCTGACCCGCCTGGCCACGGGCGAAATCATTGGTGCGTTCTGCCTTTCGGAGCCGGAAGCGGGCTCGGACGCGACCTCCCAGCATACGACGGCCCTCGACCAGGGCGATCATTTTCTGCTGAACGGGACCAAAAACTGGATTACCAACGGCGGTTCGGCGGGGGTTTACCTGGTGATCGCGCAAACCGACGTGGAGAAGAAACACCGGGGCATCAATTGCCTGATTGTCGAAAAAGGACAGGACGGTTTTGTAGTCGGAAAAAAAGAGGACAAAATGGGCATTCGGGCGTCGGATACCCATTCACTGATGTTCACGGACGTGAAGGTGCCGAAGGAAAACCGGATCGGCGAAGACGGTTTTGGCTTCAAATTTGCAATGTCGACCTTGAACGGCGGTCGGATCGGGATTGCCGCCCAGGCGCTGGGCATTGCCGCCGGGGCTTACGAGCTGGCGTTGAAATACGCGCAGGAACGCCAATCGTTCGGAAAAAAAATTTTTGACCACCAGGCGATTCAGTTTAAACTGGCCGAAATGGCGACCAAAATTGAAGCGGCCCGGCTCCTGGTGTACAAAGCCGCCCGGCTGAAGGATGAGCAGAAAGATTTTGTGCAGGCTGCCGCCATGGCCAAATTATTTGCCTCGGAGGTCGCGATGTGGGCCACGACCGAAGCAGTTCAGATTCACGGGGGCTATGGTTACGTGAAAGAGTATCATGTGGAGCGGCTTATGCGTGATGCCAAGATCACGCAGATTTATGAGGGTACGTCCGAAATCCAAAAATTAGTAATCGCCCGTGAGCTTATCAAATAGAACTTTTTTACCGTTAGCACAATTTTTTTAAAAAACAGGCGCGCTGCTTTTATTGGTATCGCGCTATTTTTTTTATCTTTTCGCAAGAACGAATATTGTATTGGATTTGTACAATTTATTAGATTTGTGCAACTTTGCAAAATAATCAATGTAGAGACATCACTTTCCCCCTATGGAAGACTATAATAAGATTATCGAATCGCTGGGTGTAAAGTTCATCAAAGCCCGCAACATCCGTATTTTACACCCCATAACCATCAAGAACTATTACGACGTTGAAAATACCCTGACCGTTCTCTACAACGGCGAAGTGTCGTTCGGCGAAGAAAAAGTGAAGGTGGAAACGGGTGATATGCTGTTCATTCCGGGCGGCAAGCACATCACCGTAACGTACGGCGATGCCTCACAACCCAAAACCGTCACGAACGAGGAGTTCATGATTCACCGGGAGCAGTATTGGGAAGCCAACCGCGATCCGCAGAAAATTGGCAACATGCCGAATTCGTTCGGTTATGTATCGTTCGAAGCCAAAGTGTTCGATTCGGTAAACTTCTTCAACTCGCTGGATGTGCCCCCATTCATTATCAAACGGGAAGATTCACTGGTACAGACGATCAACCAGATTCTGACCGAAGACATGCTGGATACGGCGGGTAAAGGCCGGATTATCAAGATCAAAACCGAGGAAATCGTTATTGAAGTCATTCGGTATATTCTGAAAAACCGCCTGTTTGTTGAGCAGTTGGTGACAAACAGCACGTACTTCAAAGATCCGCGCCTGATCGATATTTTTGCCTACATCAAAGACAACCTGGGCGGTGATCTGTCGAATAAAGTGCTGGCGAACGTCGCCAACGTCTCGGAAGATTACGTCGGGCAGTATTTTAAAATGCTGACCGGGATCAACCCGCAGGATTACATCGAATACCAGCGCATGGAAGCCGCCGTCGGACTGCTCCGGACTTCGAAAAAGAGCATCCGGGCCATTGGGGCCGAAGTGGGTTACAAAGATACGGCCTACTTCTGCCGCCGTTTTAAAATGATGTTCGGAATTCCGGCCGGTAAAATGCGCCGTCGGGAGTCGCTGATGAATGTCTAAAAAGAACGGCTATAAAAGCGGAAGGGGAAGAAAGGAGTAAGGAACATAAATTCCTTCGTCCTTTCTTCCCCTTCCGCTTTTTCCCTGGTTATTAGGCCAGCTGCCGGTTCAATTCCTGAACGACAGCGGCTATTTCGGGTAGTAATTCCGGATTTTTCTCAATTCCGTTGCCAACGACGATGACATCGGCCCCGGCTTGCAGCGCAGCCTGTGCCCGCTCGACGGAATTGATTCCCCCTCCGACCACGATGGGTGTATCGACGCACTGGCGAACCATGGTAATCATTTCCGGTGAAACCGGTCGGCGGGCGCCACTGCCGGCGTCCATATAAATCAGTTTCAACCCCAGCATCTCACCCGCCATCGCCGTGCAGGCGGCAACGCCCGGTTTATCGTGCGGAATCGGCGTGGTATTGCTGATGTAGGAAACCGTCGTTGGGGCTCCGCTATCGACCAGCATGTAGCCGGTGGGCATAATTTCCAGACCGCTTTTCTTCAATAATGGGGCGGCAATGACGTGCTGGCCGATCAGGAATTCGGGATTACGGCCCGAAATCAGCGACAGCAGCAGAATCGCGTCGGCACTGGGTTCTATGTGAAGGCTATTGCCCGGAAACAGGATAGCCGGAATGTTCGTATACGTTCGGATGGTTTCAATAACCTCCCGCAGAATGAAATTGGTAATCAGGCTGCCCCCGACGAAAAAGAAATCGACCCGGTTTTCAACGCTGCGCACCAGCAGGTCTTTAAAGGCGTCTTGCTCGATCTTATCCGGATCGAGCAAGACGGCAAATGACTTTTGCCCTATTTCCTTGCGGTGGTACAGGGTATTGAGTAGCGAGTTACGGGTACTGGCCTGGTTGTTGTGTGGTTGCATTATCCTGACGTAAACGCGAAATAAAATCGGTTAGCTGCTGCCGGGCGATGTTCGTCAAAATGGACGTCACAATCCCGGTGATCGCACCACCGATTGCCGATCGTTTGGGAGCTTCTTCGGCGGCTTTGGCGGCCCGACGCGCGTGGTCGCGGACACTGCCACCGGCATACGCATCATCCTCTTCTGCATCGTAATCGTCTTCTGTTTTATCAGACTTAGGCAACACGATGCTGGCAACCACATAAGCGGCTAAACAGACTCCAGCTACCAATGCCACGGTTTTGCCGACTTCGGCGGCATCCTCTTTTAAGGCTTTGACATTAGACTCTATCGAACTTTTATACTGCTCGGTGGCTTCCATCAACTCAGCCCGTCGGGCCGCCGTATCGGAAAAGGGCACATTCGTATCCATAAAAAGAGCGTTCTAAAATTAGTAAAAAAATGGATTGGCTGACGTACTTAACGATTATTTGAGGGTAATTACCGGTTTTTTAATTATTTAAGGACCCGCTTTCATTCATCGATTCGCGGGTTTGTTGCATTAAATCCTGAATCGCTTCGGCCCGTTCTTCGGCCTTTTTCTCCTGCTGATTTTTAAGCATCCGGTACGTGATTCGCCGGAGCAGGCCTTCTACCGGGCGTTTTGCCAAAGCCCAGCTAAGGGTCAGAAGCAGAAAAAAACCGGCTACAATCAGAAAGCCCAGATAGCGGCTATCAAAGACTTCGTTGAGGTAAGCGGCCAGTAACGAAAACAAAAAGATGGTCGTAATGGTGGCCAAAAAACCGAGCACGATCCCGTGAACGGCATTCAACGCTACATTCTCCAGTTGATTGCGGGTTTCCAGTTTAAATAACTCAATCCGCGCTTCCAGATACTTGAATATACTTTCTCTGATTTCTTCCAGTTTCTCTAACATAACGGTTCGTCATTTAGGGCTGCAGTAGTAGTTACCAATTATGACCGGTTTTGTTTAGAAAAGTTTGACGTTCAGGCCGGTTTTTCGTTCCGAATTATATATTGGACGGAAAAATACGGAATTGTCATGCACAAACGCCAAAAAAAATCCCGCTCCGGGTCCGGAGCGGGTCGTTCGTAATCGCGTTAAATCGGAATTGATCTGAACGGCATCAGGCCCGTTTCAGTTTTGCTTCAATCGTCTGCTGGGTGTGCGGTACGGCGCGCAGACGTTCTTTGGGAATCAACCGACCGGTATCGATACAAATACCGTAGGTCCCGTTTTTGATCCGCACCAGCGCCGACTCCAGCTGCTGGATAAATTTCTGCTGGCGAGCTGCCAACTGGCTCAGGTTTTCGCGCTCACTGGTGTCGGCCCCATCTTCCAGTAACTTGGACGTACCGGAGGTATTATCCGTGCCGCTGTCGTTGCGCTTGCTAAGTGTTTCCTTGATGTAATTAAGCTCGCTGCGGGATGTCTCCAACTTCTGGCTAATCAGCTCTTCGAATTCTTTTAGCTCCTCTTCCGAGTATCTTTTCTTTTCTTCCTGAATCATCGTACTCATCAGCTAGTTAAAGTGGGTGAAATTTTTCCGTCGATGAAACAACAAAATTACAACCCGATTGATTCTTTTTCAACGTAGAGGGCCTACCGTTTAAAAAAAAGTTTAAAAAATACTTATTGGCAAATGCGAATAAACGCCAATCAATATTTGGCCTAACAACTTTTTATTAGGTTCGATATTTGGTTTATAACCGCCTGAATAACACATGATTTTGGCCGAAAAAATTATACTAAATCGCGAAAAAATAGTTCATAACAAGCATCGTTATCTTTTTTGGTAAGTTTGCTGTTCTATGGTAGCAAGCTCATCAACTAAAAATTTAGGATTATGGCTTATATAGAACCAGCCCCCATAAAAGATAAAGAAAACCCCCTCGAGTCGATGATGTCGCGCTTCGACGCGGCCGCCCAAATGCTGGGCATTACCGAGGAAATGTACTATATTCTGAAAGTTCCGGCCCGGCAGGTAACCGTCGGTCTCCCCATCACGATGGACAACGGAACCATCAAAGTTTTTGAAGGCCACCGCGTGATTCATTCTACCATACTGGGCCCGTCGAAAGGCGGTATCCGGCTCGATCCGGACGTGACGCTGGACGAAGTGCGGGCTTTGGCCGCCTGGATGACCTGGAAATGCGCGGTAGTGGACATTCCGTATGGTGGAGCCAAAGGCGGTATTGCCTGCAATCCGCGCGATATGTCGGCGGGCGAAATCGAGCGCCTGATCCGGGCGTACACCGTTGCGATGCTCGACGTTTTTGGCCCCGACCGCGACATTCCGGCCCCCGACATGGGCACGGGTCAGCGCGAAATGGCCTGGCTCATGGACGAATACTCAAAATCGCGGGGCATGACCATCAACGCCGTCGTGACCGGAAAACCGCTTGTTCTGGGCGGTTCGCTGGGCCGCACGGAAGCCACCGGACGCGGAGTAACCGTGGCCGCGCTCTCGGCCATGGATAAATTACGGATGAATCCGTACCGCTCGACGGCGGCCATTCAGGGCTTTGGCAATGTCGGTTCCTTTGCGGCTGAGTTACTGCACGAACGGGGCGTGACCGTCACGGCGGTCAGCGACGTCACGGGCGGTTATTACAACAACAACGGCCTGGATATCAGCGCGGCCCTGGCCTACCGCAACGCGAACAATGGAACCCTTGATGGGTTTAAAGGTGCCGAACGGATTTCGAACGAGGAGTTGCTGGCGCTGCCGGTCGATGTCCTGGTCCCGGCGGCCAAAGAAGACGTGATCACGGCCGAAAACGCCGATACCATTCAGGCTAAAATGATTGTGGAGGGCGCCAATGGCCCTACATCGGCCAGTGCCGATGATATTATCAACGAAAAAGGAATTATGGTCGTGCCGGATATTCTGGCCAATGCCGGCGGGGTAACGGTTTCCTATTTCGAGTGGGTTCAGAACCGGATTGGCTACAAATGGACGCTCGACCGGATCAACCGCCGGGCCGATCGCAACATGAAAGATGCGTTCGACCGGGTGTTCGAAACGTCGCAGAAATACAAGGTTTCGATGCGACTGGCGGCCTATATTGTGGCCATTGACAAAGTAGCGAGCACGTACAAATTCCGCGGAGGTTACTGATCCGCCCTTCCAGCCATCGGGCTTCCCGACGCTAACCCGGTTTTAGTGTCGGGAAGCCCGATGACTCTGTGTATCGGCCCCCGAATCTGGCGGAGCAATTGGTGCCAATGCGGTTTCTTTCATACCTTTACTCCCTCAGCCCATCATTGTAAGGCACAACCGCTTTTTTGAACCCCATGACCATCCATAAGGAAGGATATCAAATTTTGTTCTGGACAGTGTTGATTTTGCTGGCAATCAACATTTTATCAATTTCATACCTATTCAACGGCAACGAAACCGCCATCACACTGATGCTGGCAGTCAGTCTGGTTTTGTTTCTGCTGATCCTGCAATTTTTCCGGAAACCCCGCCGGGTGACGCCCCTGAACGATCAGCAAGTGATTTCGCCCTGCGACGGCACGGTTGTGGTGATCGAAGAAGTAGATGAACCAGAATATTTCAAAGGAAAACGTCGGCAGGTGTCTATTTTTATGTCACCGCTGAATGTGCATATCAATTTCTACCCCGTCACGGGCACGGTCGAATACGTTAAATACTACCCCGGCAAGTACCTGGTCGCCTGGCACCCCAAATCAAGTACCGAAAACGAGCGGACGTCGGTGGTGCTTCGGGCCAAAAACGGGGCCGAAATTCTTCTCCGCCAGATTGCGGGTGCCCTGGCCCGGCGCATTGTCTGGTACGCCAAAGAAGGGCAGTCGGTTCAGCAGGGCCACGAACTGGGTTTCATCAAATTCGGCTCCCGGGTCGACCTGTTTCTGCCGCTGGATGCAGAAATCAAAGTGAAGATGGGCGACAAAACGAAAGGCGGAGTGACAGTTATTGCCGCTTTGTAGGCGCTTTTCCGGGTGCGAGTCGAATTGCCAAACCAGCATTGCCTTTCCAGCTTTCCGGCCTTCACCGGTTTTACTTCACTGCCGGAATCTACCCGCAAATTGTCGTTATTGCCCCCCATGACTTTCGTTCGATAGACCGATCTTTGTTCTAAACAACAACAGATCATGGAAAGAAGAACATTCAAAACCACCATCGACGCCCCGCGCGAAACCGTCTGGAACATTCTTTGGGGCGACACCACGTATCCGCAATGGACGGCGGTTTTCAGTGAAGGCTCACGGGCCGAAACTGATTGGCAGGAAGGCAGTAAAGTGCTGTTTCTGAATGAAAAGGGCGAAGGAATGGTCTCCCGGATTGAAACCAGCATTCCGAATGAGTACATGTCGTTTAAACACCTCGGTGAAGTCAACCATGGCGCCGAAGATCTGTACAGTGACCGGGTCCGGGAATGGGCCGGTTCAATGGAAAATTATACGCTCAAAACCGTCGATGGCAAAACGGAACTAACCGTCGAGATCGACATTGTGGATGATCACATCGATTATTTCGAGAAAACCTGGCCACCAGCTTTGGAGAAATTAAAAGAGTTGGCAGAAGGATAATTTTGTCAATTGCCTGCTATAAAAACCGCACCCGTTTCAACGGGTGCGGTTTTTTATACGCAACGGGTATAAACACTACGAAGCCGTCTCCGGCACTTCAGCGGCATATTCTTCCACTGGCAGGCACGCACAGACCAGATTCCGGTCGCCGTAGGCATTGTCGATCCGGCTGACGCTCGGCCAGAATTTACGGGCTTTCACGTAAGGCAGCGGGAAAGCGGCTTTTTCGCGACTGTACGGACGATCCCACTGGTCGGCAATAAACACACTGACCGTGTGGGGCGCGTTTTTCAGCACGTTATTGGCTTTATCGGCTTGGCCTTCCTCAATCTCACGAATTTCGGCCCGGATACTGATCAGCGCGTCACAAAACCGGTCGAGTTCGTCTTTCGATTCGGACTCCGTCGGCTCGATCATCATCGTGCCCGGCACCGGAAACGAAACCGTCGGCGCGTGAAAACCGTAGTCCATCAACCGCTTGGCAATGTCTTCCACTTCCACCCCGGCGGCTTTAAACGGCCGGCAATCGACGATCATTTCGTGGGCGCACCGGCCATTTTTGCCCGTGTACAGAATCGGATAATGTTCTTCCAGCCGCACCTTCAGGTAGTTGGCATTCAGAATGGCGGTTTTGGTCGCATTGGTCAGGCCCTCGGCGCCCATCATCGCAATGTAGGCGTACGAAATCGTCAGGATGCTGGCCGAACCGTACGGAGCCGCCGAAACCGCATGAATGGCCTGTTTGCCCCCCGTCTCGACCAGCGGATTACCCGGCAGAAAAGGTGCCAGATGTTCCACAACGCCAATCGGCCCCATACCCGGCCCACCGCCACCATGCGGAATGCAGAAGGTTTTGTGCAGGTTGAGGTGACAAACATCCGCCCCGATTGTGGCCGGGCTCGTCAGACCAACCTGGGCGTTCATGTTTGCGCCGTCCATGTACACCTGCCCACCGTTTTCGTGGATAATTTCGCAGATTTCCTTGATCGTTTCTTCGAAAACGCCGTGCGTCGATGGATAGGTCACCATCAGGCACGACAGGTCGTTGCTGTATTGTTCCGCTTTGGCACGCAGGTCATCCACGTCGATATTGCCGCGCTCATCGCACTTCACAATAACCACTTTCATCCCGGCCATCACCGCGCTGGCGGGGTTGGTGCCGTGGGCCGACGACGGAATCAGCGCTACATTGCGGTGCCCGTCGTTGCGACTTTCGTGGTACGCCCGAATCACCATCAGACCGGCGTATTCTCCCTGCGCCCCGGAATTGGGCTGCAGCGAAACCGCCGAAAAACCGGTAATTTCACACAGCCAGTGGCTTAAGTCGGCGACTAATTTTTGATACCCCGCCACCTGATCTTTTGGTGCAAAGGGGTGTAAACCCCCAAATTCCGGCCAGGTAACCGGAATCATTTCGGCGGTTGCATTCAGTTTCATCGTACAACTGCCGAGCGAAATCATCGAATGCACCAGCGAAAGGTCTTTTTCTTCCAGGGATTTCAGGTACCGCAGCATCTGGTGCTCGGTATGGTGTGTATTGAAAACCGGGTGGGTCAGGTACGCTGATTGCCGAACGAGTCGCTCGGGCCAGGTGAGCGCCAAGGTTTCAGTAGCCGCTTCCATATCGGCACAGAGACCGAAAACATCCAGCAATTGAACGACATCGTCGATGGTTTTGGCTTCATCGAACGAAACGCTCACCCGCTCATCGTCCAGATACCGCAGGTTGACCCCTGCCGTCCGGGCCGATTTCTGCAGCGATTCCACGTCTTCGACTTCCACCGTGATCGTGTCGAAGTAATTCTTGGTCTGGATCGAATACCCGTTCCAGCGCAAAACCGTCGCGAATAATTTGGTCAAACCGTGTACGCGTTCGGCGATGGCCCGGAGACGTTGCGGACCGTGGTAAACCGCGTAGCTACCCGCCATCACCGCCAGCAACACCTGCGCCGTACAGATATTCGACGTCGCTTTTTCCCGGCGAATGTGTTGTTCGCGGGTTTGCAGCGCCATCCGCAAGGCTGGATTTCCCTGCGCATCGACCGAAACCCCGATGATCCGGCCCGGAATCTGGCGTTTAAACGCTTCTTTGGTGGCAAAAAAAGCCGCATGCGGGCCGCCGTAGCCCATCGGAACGCCAAACCGCTGTGAAGAACCAACGACCACATCCGCGCCCATTTCACCCGGCGGAGTCAGCATCGTCAGGCTCAGCAGGTCGGCGGCCACGGCCACAAAAACATTGTGTTCGTGCGCAGCCGCAATCAGATCGGTATAATCAAACACTTCGCCGTCGGAAGCCGGGTATTGCACCAGCATACCGAACAGATTGTCGTCCGTCACATTCATCTGCTGGTGGTCGCCAACCTGAACCTGAATGCCCAGGGGCGTGGCACGCGTTTTGATTACGTCAATCGTCTGCGGATGGCAACGGTCCGACACAAAGAAGGTCCTCGCCGATTTTTTAGCCGCCGAACGCTGGGCAAACAGCACGTGCATCGCTTCAGCAGCCGCCGTGGCTTCGTCCAGCAGCGAGGCATTGGCGATTTCCATGCCCGTCAGGTCGATCACAACGGTTTGGAAGTTTAACAGCGCTTCCAGACGCCCCTGCGCAATTTCGGCCTGATAAGGCGTGTAGGCCGTGTACCAGGCCGGATTTTCGAGTATATTGCGCAGAATGACGTTCGGCGTAATCGTATCGTAATAGCCCGTGCCGATGTACGATTTATAGATTTTATTTTGCTGAGCGAGTTTTTGAAAATCAGCCAGAAACTGATGCTCGGATTTAGCGGCTGGCAGATCGAGCGGTTTTTCGAGCCGGATGAGTGCCGGAACAGTTTGTTCGATGAGTTCATCCACCGATCCGACGCCGATGGTTTTCAGAATGGCATTGGTTTGGGATACGTCCGCGCCGTTGTGCCGGTCTTCGAAACGTTCCTGATAGCTGAGATTGAGCTTCATTGATGAATTTGTAGCAAAAATTGCAAACGGAAATGCAAATTTACGAAGAATAAATTTGTTCGGCCCGTTCCGAATGGATGAAGTTTGGCGGACACCGTAAAAGTGCTATTGATTTGGTTTTTTATCTGATTATGAAGTTTATACATGCCTAATTCTGCCGCACCGCTGGTATCTGTGATCATGCCGGTATACAACGGGGCCCGGTTTCTGCCGGCCGCGCTGGAAAGTATTCTGAACCAATCGTATCGGAATCTGGAAGTGCTGGTTTTAGACAATGGATCCACCGATGGGACCCGGCAGATCATCGAATCGTATGCCCGGCGCGACAATCGGGTTAAACCCCTGTATGAACCCCGACCGCTCGGATACGGCGGTGAAGCCGCCACCAACGTGGCAACGCGTCACGCCAAAGGCGAATTGCTGGCCAAACTGGATGCCGATGATCTGGCTCATCCCGACCGACTAGCCAGACAGGTAGCTTTTTTGCAGGCCAATCCGGATGTTTTTCTGGTCGGGAGCTGGTTAACGTTAATCGATGAACACGGAAAACCAACGGGGGCCCGCACCTACCCCGTTGACCACCAGGCTATTTACAAGGAATTTTATTTGCGATTTCCGATTGCCAATCCGGCGATTTTATACCGGAATTATTTTCAGCAGAACGATTTATACCAAATTCAATTTGATCATTTTAATGACTACTATAGCTTGTTTGTGCAATTGAATAGTGGATTAAAAATGCATAACTTGCCCGAGTATCTCACGTTTTACCGCATCCACGACTCTAATACGGTTTTTACGAAGCTGCGGGAAAAATGGCGGAGTAATCTCAACATCAAAGAAACATTCATTCGGGATTTCGGCTATAAAGCGCCCCTGTCCCACCGTTTGAAAATTAAACTGATCAGCCTGGTGATCAATACCGTTCCGGAATCTTTTTTAATTCGAATCATGAATCGGGCCCGGCGGGTCCTCAATGCCTGATACCGTATGATTGGTCGTATTGTAAAACTGGGGTCAAAGGTTGTCTGGAATGGGATGAAAGCGGTTCCCAATTTCGTCGGCGACTATTTTGAACTGAAAAAGCAGCTAAACGCGCAACCCGACTTTCCGGTGCGGGGTTTCTTTCCGGCCCTGACGGATCGCTACGCCGAAAGCGGGCATTTAATCAAGCACTATTTTTTGCAGGATCTCTATGTTGCCCAGCGCATTTTCCAGAATCAACCCGTTAAACACCTCGATATTGGCTCCCGGATCGACGGTTTTGTAGCCCATGTCGCCACGTTTCGGCCCATCGAAATTCTGGACATACGCCCGCTGAACCGGCCGATTCCGAATGTTACGTTCCGTCAGGCTGATCTGATGACCTTGCCCCCGGATCTGAAAGCCTGCACGGATTCGCTTTCGTCGCTTCACGCGATCGAACACTTTGGCCTGGGCCGTTACGGTGATCCTATCGACGTAAATGGCCACCTTAAAGCACTGGATACGATTTACGAAATTCTGAAACCGGGCGGTACGTTTTATTTCTCAACCCCGATTGGCCCCCAGGGAATCATTTACAACGCCCACCGCGTCTTCGATGTCGCGTACCTGCTCCGGCTTTTTACCCCCCGCTACCGCATTGAATCCTTCAGTTATATTGACGATGATGAGCGGCTTTTCGCCAACGCCGACTGGCAATCGGAGGCCGTTCGGACTAATTTTGGCTGTTCGTACGGCTGCGGAATTTTCGAGATGACCAAATTAAGCTCATGACACGGTTTCTGAAGTGGTTATTGGCGCCCATCCGGGTCACCTGGCTCCAGCCTTTGTACGAAAAACTGTATCTATTTACGCTCTACGCCATGAATTACGGGGGTGGCTCGTATACGGAAGACAGCGGAGAACAATTTGTTCTTGCGTACGTTGCCCGCAAAACGGAGCGACAGTCGAAACCCATTGTCATTTTCGACGTCGGTGCCAACGTGGGCAGTTACGCCCAACTGGTTCTGAAAACCTTCGAAAGCCGGGCAACCGTCCATTGCTTTGAACCCTCGCACAGCACCTATCAGACGCTGGTGGCCGCCGTTACAGCGCCTACGGTTATTAAACACCCGTTCGGATTAAGCTCCAAAACCGGCCAATTGCCGCTCTATGCCGATGCCGAACAGTCGGGCATGATGTCGGTTTATTCACGCGATCTGCAACACCTGAATATTTCGTTTGGGCCGATGGAGGTAGCCACGTTTAGTACGGTGGATGCCTTTTGCCGGGAGCAGAACATCCCTGAAATCAGTTTGCTCAAAATTGACGTTGAAGGACACGAATTTTCGGTTCTGGAGGGCGCCCAACAGCTTTTAAAAGACCAGCGAATCCGGTTTATTCAGTTTGAATTCGGCGGAACGAACATCGACTCCCGCACTTTTTTCCGGGATTTCTGGAAATTACTGCACGATGACTTTATCCTGTACCGCATCGTCGGCAACGGCCTTCGCCGGATTGATGCCTACTCCGAATTACTGGAAATCTTCGTGGCCGTTAATTACTTCGCCGAACGCAAATCAAACCCGGTTTAGTTCATGGTTATTTCGTCCCTGATGGGTGGGTTGGGCAATCAGTTATTCCAGTATGCGTTCGGCTTGCGGATGGCCCACGAACGTCAGACGGAACTGAAGCTGAGTACGGTTATTCTGGAAAGCCGTTTGCTGGCGAGGCTGCGGAAGTATACCTTGCGCCCCTATGAACTCGATGTCTTCGACTTACAAACTCCGCTTACTTCCTTCTCTGAGACAACGACTGGTTTTCTAAAAGCCGTTGCTGGTTACCGGGGCAGTGTTTTTTTGCCGGAAAATTCTAACGTCCAATCCCGCTTAACCACCATCCCGTCGTCGGCCCCCGTCGTTTTTTGCTGGGGATACTGGCAATCGGAAACGTGGTTCCAACCGATTGCGCCCGCCCTCCGCGACAAACTTCGCTTTCAAAAACCGCTTTCCGTCGCCAGCCAGCGGTATGCCGATGCCATCCATCGGGCGGCAACACCGGTTTTTATCCACGTCCGCCGGGGCGATTACATCACCAATCCCAACGCCCGCGAAGTACACGGGTTTGCCGGCGAAACCTATTACCGAAACGCCATTGCCCACCTTCGGGAACAGCTCGAAGGCATCCACTTTTTTGCCTTTTCCGACGATATGGCCTGGGTGAAAGCGAGGCTGGGGCCGGTTCTGAAAACCGTGACGTACGTAGAAGGCAATACCGGAACGGACAGTTGGCAGGATCTGTACCTGATGAGTTTGTGCCCCCACGCGATCGTGGCCAACAGCTCATTCAGCTGGTGGGGTGCCTGGCTCCATTCCGCGCCGAAACGAACGGTCGTTGCGCCCCGGCAATGGTTTGCGTCTTCAGTCCCGTCGGCCCGGATCGTAGTGCCGCAGCAGTGGACGCTACTCTGAGTCGGAGGTCGTCTCCCGCCCGTTTTCTTTCA
The DNA here is from genome assembly GCF_042655385.1 of Larkinella bovis. Classification (NCBI taxonomy): domain Bacteria; kingdom Pseudomonadati; phylum Bacteroidota; class Cytophagia; order Cytophagales; family Spirosomataceae; genus Larkinella; species Larkinella bovis. The sequence continues at coordinate 547,182 of NZ_JBHSMA010000004.1, forward strand.
GGTGCAACGCGTTTCGAATCGCGTTTTGCCGAACCAGTTGGGTAATGATCAGATCGTGCTGAAGCACACGCCGATACAACACCACCCCCATCAGCAGAAAACCGGTAAAGAGTAAATAAAAGACCAGATCAACCCCCCGCCCGACGCCCAATTGCATCGCCAGGTAATACGGAATGGTGGGGACCGCCACGAAAAGAATACCGATGGCAATGATGCCCAGGAAAAACAGGCGGTACAGCAGCCGGTTCCGTAGCAGGCTCAGCGAGGCAATACCCACGATGACCAGCAGCAGGGTCAGCAGTAACTGAATCGGCGTTAGCGTAAATTCCATCAACGAAAATATTTATTGATAAACACATCAATCAGAATGTTGATCGCGCCCGACCAACGCTGCCCTTTCTCCTGCGAATAGGTCGTATAGGTAATATGCGTCGGTTGTTCGATATACCGCAGCCGGTTCCGGCGAATCTGCATCAAGAGTTCGGTGGCATGGGCCATGCGGTTTTCCTTCAGTTGAATCGCTTTCAGGGCCCGCCAGTTCATGACCCGAAACCCGTTATGAGCGTCCGTCAGCCAAAGCCCGGTCAGTAACCCATTCGCCAGGCGGGCCAGTCGCAGGAGCAGCCGCCTGAAGCGGGGAACGGCCTTTAAATCCTCCCGGCGTAAAAACCGGGAACCCAGGACGATATCGACCCGCTGGGTCCGTAGAACATCAATAAAGCGTGGAATATCAGCCGGGTTATGCTGCCCGTCCGCGTCAAAATGCACAACGATATCCGCATCATGCAGCCGGGCAAAATCCATCCCCGTCTGGAGGGCCGCGCCCTGCCCTAAATTGATTTCGTGGCGTAAGTAGTAAACCGGCAAATCGCGCACGGCATTATAGGTCGAGTCGGTCGAAGCATCATCGATGACCACCAGCGTATACGGTTTTCCCTCCAGGGAACGAATGGTCTGGCGAATCACTTTTCCTTCGTTATACGACGGAATCAGGACGAACACGCGCTCATTCATTGCTGCGGTAGATTTCAATACTTCCCAGCTTCTCCACCAGTTTCATGCATCGGATTTCCACCGCCTGCGGGGTTCGGTCGAAGATGAAATACTTCACGTTGAGCTTCTTCAGCTTCGGCGAACAAGGGTCTACACCGACAAAATAACCGTCTTCGAAGTTACTCTGAATAACCGTACTGTCTTTTCCATCAATATACGTATTGTAAACGGCATGAGCATACCGGTTATACGCCGAATCCCGCTTAGCCGTAGGGTCCAGCACCCGCATGGTTTTAAAATCAGGCTGGTTTTTAACCCCACTTAACTGATTCACCCCCGTTGCCGTCACCAGGTAGGCAATATACTGACTACCCAGAACCACCCACCGGGCATCGGGTTCTTTCTGATACAATTCCCGTATTTTTTTATACAGCGTGTGTTCCGTAATGGGGGCCAGCCCTTTAGCCAGCGGATTGATTTTCAGGTTCGGCAGGGTAAATAAAACAAGGGCAACGCCAACGACCAGTTCCTTATACCGAAAATTCGTGACGGGCAACAGCAGAAAATTCAACGCCATAAAAAAGAGCGTTGGAACAAACAGCTGGTGTGCCTTGTAGAAGCCCTGTGAGGTTGAGATATTGAGCCAGGCCGCGTAAATCATGAACACCACCACCCCGATCGACAGAGCCACCGACAGGGCAGTTCCAACTTTAACCTTGTGATTCCGCAGGTAATCCAGGTACAAAACCGCCAGAACCACGTTGGCAATCCCGAACGGAATCTGCGTCCGGCGGGTCGGGCTCACATCCAGCAGCGTGGCTTTGGCCAGAAACGCCGGAAAGCCCACTTCCATCCAGACCAGTAAGACCAGCACATACGTCAGAATGATCAACAGCAGCGGGTCGATTTTCCGGAGACGCCAGAAGAAAACCACGGTACAGGCCAGAATGGTCGGCGTAAAGGTAATGAAGTGGGATAGCTCACAAATATTTAACCAGTGTTTCGGAAACTTCTGATCGGACAATAACCAGCCGGCATAGTATTCTGAAAACCAGTTGGCAATGAACCCGGTGCCCCCGGTTTCGCTGCGTTTTCCGGGATAAACCGTATTCGACATCACGTCGATGGTTGATTTGGCATCCAGGTAATAGAGATAAAAAACCGCCCCCAGAATCGCAAAAACCAGCGCGAAAACACCCAGCTTATAAGGAACTTTGGCCAGCAACCAGTCTTTACGGTAATCCCGCCAGACAAAACCGATCAGCAGAAAAACCAGCAAATAGCCCATCGGTACCTGGTAGGGCGGATATAACGTGAGTGCATACGCGCCAAACGACCACAGAAAAACCGCCCCCCAGCCCAGAATCGTTTTGACATTTCGGGCATAAAAAATGTAAATCGACGACGTCAGCAACAGGCACCCGGCCAATATACTCGTCAGAAAGAAAAACGACCACCAGGCCAACCCCGGTGAAAAAATCAGCCAGAACGCCCCGATGACCGACAGCCAGAAATTATTTCGGGTTAAGAGCAGGAACGTCAGGGTAACGGCAATCAGGCTAAAAAAGAGAATAAAATTCCAGCGCCAGGCGAAACCGATTTCGGGGCCGAAGGCGTAAAAGCCCCAGTAATCCGGACGAAAAACCGACACAAAGTGCTTGATCGGAAAATAACCCACCAACGCGACTTTTTCTCCGCCAATTGCCGGATTTTCAAGGGGATAATTCTGATGGGCCTGCGAGAGCATGAACGGCGCCAGAATGGCCCATTCATCCATCCGAATCTGCTTGGGCGTACCCGCCATAAGCCCGCGCCGTTGATCCGATCCGTCCGGAATAATTTGATTCCAGATCGGAATGGACGAAAAGTGAATTTTCGTGACGGTAAATAGCAGGAAGAAGCCCAGACAAATTCCCAGAAACCATTTCAGGCGGGTGTCGAACCGAATCAACTCAAACTCGGTCCGTTTACGGTCTGCCCTTTCGGCCACCAGGGGGGCCGGTTTCGTTCGGGTATCTGGAATGGGTTTACTGACCTCAACAGCGGGTGTCTCCCCGGTTTTGGGTTTCGGCGAAATAGAAGCCGGTTTTTTCTTGCTGGACTTTGACATGTTTGGTTAACCAACCTAGAACGAACAGAGGAAATATGGGTGCTTTGCGTACTTTCAAAGGTAGCATGACCGATAATTGGGGTCAAATTATGTGCCATAATTTATCCGTTGTTTTGTCTAACTTACAGCGGATTCTTACAAACTAATGACATTATTTTTCAAAAAGCTCCTTCCGTTTGGGCTGGCGATTGCCCTCCTGGCCTACGCCCTGAAAGATATTGCCTTTGCCGATATTGGCCGCCAGTTTCAACAGGCTCATTACGGCTGGATTGCACTGGCCGGTTTCGGAACGGTTTTATCCTATCTGGTGCGGGGAAAACGCTGGCAGCAACCGCTCCTGGCGCTCGGTTATTTTCCCAATGCTTTCCGGACAACCGTTGCGCTGCTGGCGGGGGTGATAGCCAGTCTGATTGTGCCGGGTTCGGGCGAGCTGACCCGTTGCGCCACCCTCCAGCGAACCGACCGGGTTCCGTTTTCGCAGGGTGTGGGCTCGGTGGTGGCCGAACGCGTCATCGACTTATTCATGCTGGGCCTCATTCTGCTGCTGGCTTTTGGGCTGGAAGTAACCCGGATGAACCAGTACATGGCAACCCTCTCCTTGCGAACACCCCAGGGAACGGGCTGGTGGTTGATCCTCGGCGGCTGTGTCATTCTGGGTGCTATGCTCTGGCTCGGCTGGCGCTTGTTACGCAAACCCGGCATGCGGAAACATCTATTCGCGCGCCAAACAGCTAACACTGTTAAAGGGCTCTGGGCGGGTTTTAGTGCGATCCGTCGACTGCCAAACCTTTATTTGTTTGTACTTCTAACAGTGTTAACTCAGCTTTTATCCTGGTTAAGCACGTATTGGCTCCTGCTGGCATTAGACAGTACGCGGTCGCTTCCCCCCACGGTAGCCCTCACGATTCTGGCCGTCAGTTCGCTGGGCGGGCTGGCTGTTCCGACACAGGGGGGCATTGGCACTTACCATTTTCTGGTCAGCCGGGTCCTGGTGTTGTACGGTTTTACCCCGGCGGAAGGAGCCGCCATCGCCACCTTTCTGCACGCTGTCGGTTTTGGCATCAACTTACTCCTGAGCAGCCTGAGCTTTTTAATCATCCCTTTTCTTCTGGCCGAAAACCGCCCCCAGCGCACCGGCCCGGGCTGAGCGCCGGAACGCTGCATCGCCAAAAGGCGTTTCAATAAATTAACCCGCAATTTCGTTTTATCTTTGCACAGGCAGGGTCGGTTTTACCCTGCTTTTTTGCTTTCTCATTTTCTTCACAACATCCTCATGACCTATTTGAAATACGGGGTCGGTTTGCTGTTCTGCTGTCAGCTGGCGACGGCCCAAACCGCCACCGATTACGCCAACACAATTCTGGCGGCCGATCTCGAAAAACACCTGCGCGTGCTGGCCGCCGACGATATGGAAGGACGCGAAACCGGAAAACCGGGCCAGCGAAAAGCCGCCGATTACATCGCTCAGCAGTTTGCTGCCGAAAAACTCCAGCCCATCGTTAAATCCGAAGAGGGCAAAACCGGCTATCTCCAGCCGTTTAAGCTGTACCAGAAAACCTGGGGCGATTTCTACGTCAAAGCCGCCGGAAAAACGTATACGTATCCCAAAGATTTCATCGTCAACGGATTGTTCGCGGTTATGGAGGAAACTCCGGTCGAAACCGTGTTTGCCGGCTACGGGATTCTGACGGATCAGTATAACGATTACGCCAAACTGAATATTCAGGGCAAAGCCGTCGTCATTCTGGAAGGCGAACCCAAAAAAGCGAACGGCAATTACGTCATCTCCAACTCAACCAAACCTTCCGACTGGAGCAACGAGGAAAGCGTGCGGAAGAAAGCCCTGATTGCCAAAGACAAGGGGGCCGAGCAGGTGTTTATTATTTCCGCCGAATCGCCGGAAGCCTATCGCCGGCTGGTGGCCCAGCGCACGGCCCTGATGGGGCGCTTTAACCGGATGAGCCTGAAACCGTCGATGGAGAAAATCGGCGCGGTCGGTACGTTCCTGATTACGCAGGAAATGGGAGCGGATTTGCTGAATACCACGCCCGCCAAATTACAGGCAGCGGTGGCCAAAATCAACAAAACCGGTAAAGCCAATTCCGGGGCTCTGAAAGGAAAAATCAATCTGAAAGCGGAGCGGAAAGACGAAACCCTGGAAAGCAGCAACGTGCTGGGCTTTCTGGAAGGCTCCGATAAAAAAGACGAGGTGGTGATCGTTTCGGCCCATTACGACCACATTGGCATCAGCGCCGACGGCCAGGTGAACAACGGTGCCAACGACGACGGTTCGGGCACGGTTTCGGTCATTGAAATTGCGCAGGCCTTTGCCAAAGCCAAAGCCGAAGGCCACGGCCCGCGCCGGAGTATGTTGTTTTTGACGGTTTCGGGTGAAGAAAAAGGATTGCTCGGTTCGGAATATTACACGGATATGAACCCGGTTCTGCCGCTGGCCTCTACGGTTTGTGACCTGAACATCGACATGGTGGGTCGCGTGGACGATCTGCACGAAGGCAAGTCCGACAACTACATTTACGTCATTGGCTCAGACAAATTATCGTCGGAACTGCACCAGATCAGCGAAGACGCCAACCGGAAGTACACGATGATGGAGCTGGATTACAAGTACAACGACCCCAACGATCCGCAGCGGATTTACTACCGCTCCGACCATTACAACTTCGCCAAGCACAAAATCCCCATTATTTTTTACTTCAATGGCCTCCATGCCGATTACCACCGCCCCGGCGACGATGTGGAGAAGATGAATTTCAAGCTGGCCGAAAAATCCGCCCGGCTGGTGTTTTATACCGCCTGGGAAATTGTAAACCGGGAAAATAAGCTGGTGGTCGATAGCAATAAACCGTAACCACATACCCACCGCCTTTAGTCCGTGTCAGATCATGGAATACACTCAATCAGTGGCGAGTGTCCCGATTTTACACGGACTAAAGTTGGTGCGTTAGTTGCCGCCGGAGAGTTTAGCCGGTTTGGGCGCAACACCCGGCTGCGTAATTTCGAAGTTTTCCTTCTGTTTGGCGTCGGCTACAATTTTACGGACGTCAGCCAGCAGTTGCTTGGCGTCGTAGACAACGCCATCTTTTACGGTATACTTCACCCCACCAGCGCGCGTTACTTCGTTCTTTTCGTTGAGCTTGATGGCTCCCGTGCCGTACAATACTTTCAGGTTCGCCAGCGGGTTTTCTTCCGTGATCACAAAATCAGCCAGTTTACCGACTTCCACCGAACCGATCTGATCGGCCATGCCGAGGGCTTCGGCCCCTTTGAGCGTAGCCGCCCGGATGACTTCGAGCGGATGAAAACCGGCTTCGCGCAGGAGCTCCAGTTCACGGATGTAGGCAAAACCGTATAGCTGGTAAATAAAACCCGAATCCGAACCCGCCGTAACGCGGCCACCCCGGTTTTTGTATTCGTTGATGAAGGCCATCCAGAGTTGATAATTCCGTTTCCAGGTCACTTCCTGTTCCGTGCCCCAATTGTGCCAGTACGAACCGTGCGAAATCCGGCTGGGTCCGTAAAACCGCCAGAGCGCCGGCAGCGTGTACTCGTCGTGCCACTCGGCCCGGCGCGCCAGCATCAACTCGCGGTTGGCTTCGTAAATGTTGAAAGTCGGATCGATCGTGAAATCCATCGCAATCAGGTCGTCCATCACCTTGTTCCATTTTTCGGTACCCGGTTTGGCGGCCTGCTCCCAGAGCTTGCCCGCTTCCTCGAAGCGATTTTGCTCGTTATTGTAGTTATAATCCGCGGGATACGACTGGATGGTTTTGTCTTCAAACAGGGCTTCGGGTAAACCATACCAGTGCTCCATCGACGTCAGACCGGCTTTGGCCGTGGCCAGTACGTTCATCCGGGCCACTTCCAGTTGGGCGTGGTGACAGGCCGACCGCAGACCGAGTTTTTTGTTTTCCTCCAGTGCCGCTTTGAACACTTGGGGTTCAGCACCGAAAAACTTGATGCCATCCGCTCCCTTTTTGGCGTTCTCGCGCACCCAGGCGCGGGCCTGTTCCGGCGTCGAAATCTGCTCTTTGGACCCTTGTCCAAACGACGTATATGCTTTGATGCGCGGGGCCGTAATCTCGTTGCGTTCACTTTTGGCGCGGTGATCCAGCACCCAGTCGAGACCATTGCCCGCCGATGGGTCGCGGATGGTGGTGATGCCGTGGCCCAGCCAGAGCTTGAAAACGTACTCGGACGGCGTCCCCTGCGCCTTGCCACCAATATGGCCGTGCATATCGACAAAACCGGGCATCAGGTACATGCCTTCACAGTTTAGTTCTTTGTCGCCGGGACCGGCCTGCGGGCGTCGGGCCGACTCGATCGGCACACCGGGATGACCCACCTGCCGGACCTGGGCGATGCGGTTTTTCTCTACAACGATATCGACCGGCCCCATCGGTGGGGCTCCGGTGCTGTTGATGAGCGTCACCCCCCGGATGATGAGCCGTTTATGAGGGCCGTCGCCTTCCTTGCGGGCGGGTGCGTTGGTGATCTGGGCCAGCAGCCGGGTGGTGACAAAAAGCAGAATGGTTACGTAGGTAAACCGACGCGTAAAAAATGAATTCATACCTTGAGTGGGTTTGTTGATCAGCCGATAAAGCAAGATACGCAGTTTGTTGGTACATTTGGTTTTCCGGAAGCCGGTTTTGACGACAAGCCAATAAATGCCAAGATTCGGATAATTATGGAAGGCAAAACCCAAATTTTCGGAATCAGAACGGGGCGCCACAAACAACTCTCGGCCCGTAACGTTTTAAAAAAAACCAGGATCTGATCCGTGAACGTTTTGGTATTCCGGCGTTTCGGCGACCGAACTTCCAACGACGGTTAAACACCTATGAAAACGATACTTTCTAGCTGCGTACTGCTGCTGACGCTCGCGGCCTGTTCGTCCAACAACGGCCAAGAAACCCATTCGACTGCGCCAACAACCGCGCCGGTTCATACCCTGATTTTTCTGGATAAGTCCGTCAGCGTGAACGCCAACAAAGCGTTTGTGGCTCAGAAATACCAGGGAGCGGTCAACGACATCATCGAGCAGAACATCAGGAATAAGGGCGATCTGCTGGACGTCTATTTTATCCACGAAAACACCTCGAAAGCCCGGGCGCTCTCGGTAACGACCCGCTCCGAAATGGAAGACGTCAGCAACGCCAACGCGACCGACCGCGAAGCCGCGCAAACCAGCTTCGATCTGTCGCTGGGCCGCGAAAAAGCCGCTATCCGCCAGCGCGTGCTGCAACAACTGATGACGCCCAATGCCTCGTCATCGAACAAAGAAACCGACATCTGGGCCAGTTTGCCGGTCATTGCCAAAGCCAACGAAACCGGGGCCACCGTGAAAGTGTATTACCTCAGCGATATGGTGGAGAGTGTTTACCAACCCGGCCGCCGGGATTTTCATAAAACTCCGCCCAAAGACAATGCACAGGCCGATCAATGGGCCAAGGCCGACGCCGAACAATTGAAACGTTACCCCATTGGCAGCCCGGCGATTTCGATGGTCTTACCGTTTGCCCCCAACGCATCCGTGAAAGAAAACAACCCGGCGGTAACCCAATACTGGCAGACGTTATTTCAGGAACTGGGCGCGGGCAATGTCGAGGAACAGTAAAGGAGCCGTTTGCTTAGCGCTTCGGGACGTTGAGGGCGTTGATAAAAACCATGAGTTCATCAATGTCCAGCACCTCATCAATTGGTGTGTGCAGAATGGCATGCTGTGGCATAAAACCGGACAGGGCGGTTTCGGGTTTCTGGGCCACAATTGTTCCCCCGGCTTTTTTGATGGCATTTAATCCGGCGGTCCCGTCGGCATTGGCACCCGACAACAGAACCCCGACCACCGCCGGGCCGTACACATCGGCGGCCGACTCGAAGGTGACATCGAGCGAGGGGCGGCTGTAGTTGATTTTCTCCGAATTATCGAGCGAAAACACTTCTTCCTTTTCAATCAGCAGGTGGTAGTCGGCGGGGGCCAGGTACATCGATCCGGGCAAAACCGGTTGTTTATCTTCGACTTCCTGAATCGGAACGGCGGTTTTCAGCGACAACAAATGGGCCAGCGACGAATCGACCGAATTTTTGCGGTGCAGCACGATAATTACGGCAAACGACAAGCCGAAAGGCAAGGCCGGGAGTACTTTTAACAAAACTTCAATACTCCCCGCCGAACCGCCGATAACGACCGCCCGGCAAGCCGGTTTCAGGCGACTTTCCGCCATATTTTTTCTTTTTTTAGCTGTTTATACCGGGGTTTCAGGGCCGAAAAATTGAGAGTTTCTTTAGAGCCTAACGCCAGATAACCGAGCGTACCCAGGCTTTCATCGAACAACGTTAGCGTCCGTTCCTGCAAGTGTTTATCGAAATAAATCAGAACGTTGCGGCAAAAGACTATATCAAACTCGTTAAAAGACCGGTCAGAAACTAAATTATGGGTCGAGAAAATCATTCGTTCGGCCAGCGTTTCGTCAAATTTAACCTGGCCGTATTGAGCGGTATAATACGACGAAAAATCCTGTCTTCCGCCCGATTCAATGTAATTCTCGGAGTACAACTTCATGTGCGCCAGCGGGAAAATACCTTTCCGGGCTTTTTCCAGAACTTCGGGATTTAAATCCGTCGCGTAAAGCAACGATTTATGCAACAGATTAGCTTCTTTGAGCAAAATAGCCATCGAAAATACTTCTTCACCGGTTGAACAACCCGCGTGCCAGATCCGGATGAATGGTTTGGCCGATAGCGTTGGGACGACTTCCGTGCGTAATAAATTAAAAAACACCGGGTCACGGAACATTTCGGTCACCGTTACCGTCAGGCCTTCCACCACCCGCTTCAGGTAATCCGCATCCGATTTAACCCGGTACCGGAACTCGGAAAAACTGGGAAACTTATCCAGCATCAACAACCGGCTAATGCGCCGTTTTAACGAGGCCCGGGCGTAATTGGTAAAATCGTATCCGTATATTTCAAACAGATCATTCAGGATTTGTTCAACTTCTTCCTCTTCGATGACCATAACCGATTACACTTGCGACAACAGTTGTAGCAGCCGATCCACATCCACCGGTTTGGAAATATAGTCCGATGCGCCGGCCTGCAGACACTTTTCCCGATCGCCCACCATAGCCTGCGCCGTTACGGCAATAATGGGCGTTTTTGCTCTGCTTTCAATGTTTTTTATCCGCGGAATGGCTTCATAGCCGTCCATTTCCGGCATCATCATGTCGATCAGAATAGCATCCACGTTTTCATTGGTTCTCAGTAACTCCAGGGCTTCGTGCGCACTCGTACACGACATACAATCGAATGATCGGGCTTTTAAGGTAGCGCTGAGGGCAAAAATATTCCGGGAATCGTCGTCAATAATCAGGATTCGTTTTTTAAGCATGGCACCTTCGGTTAAAATTTTCATTGAGCGGATTTATCAGAAACGTTCGTAAAGCCACACCCGCAATAGCGAGATCAATTGATCAATATCAACCGGTTTCGTAATGTAGTCCGATGCGCCGGCCTGAATGCACTTTTCGCGGTCACCAGTCATGGCTTTCGCCGTCACGGCAATCACCGGCAAATTCTTCCACTGGTAATTGCTGCGGATTTTCCGGGCGGTTTCGTAACCGTCCATCTGCGGCATCATCATGTCCAGTAATACCACATCAATGCTTGGATTCTCCTGGAGTTTCTGGTATGCTTCTTTCCCATCCAAAGCCGTAATCACGTTCATTTTATACCCTTCGAGCGCTTTGGAAAGTGAAAAGATATTCCGCACATCATCGTCGGCAATCAGAACGGTTTTATTGGCTAAAACCTGACTCAAAGCGCCCATTTTTTTGTAATCGTTCGTCGCCTTGCCGGCCTTTTTATTTTCGTCAACTAAATGCAGGAAAAGCGAAACTTCGTCCAGCATCCGCTGGTAGGAATGAGCGGTTTTTACAATGATTGAATCGGCGTATTTCTTGATTTTTAATTCTTCGGCCAGCGAAAGGCTTTTCCCCGTAAAGATAATGATCGGCAGGTTTTCAAGACCCGGGTTTTTCTTGGCTTCTTCCAGCGTTTCGTACGCTTTCGTATCCGGAATTCCCATGTCCAGAATCACACAGTTGATCTCATCTTTCTGCAAGGCATCGATGCCTTCCGACACGTTACTTTTCCGCTCGGAGGGGATATTGAATGTTTCCAGAAAATACGCCAGAGCTTTGGCGTGTTTCGGATTATCCTCAATAATCAGCACTTTTTTGGTCGTACGGTTCAGCACATATTCGATCTTTTTAAAGATCTCCTGCATTTGCTCAAAAGCGACCGGTTTATCGACAAAATCGATCGCTCCTTTCATTAAACTTTCGTTTTTCAGCTTGTGCGACGACATGATGTGAACCGGAATGTGCCGGGTCTGGGGATCGGCTTTTAAGGCATCCATCACCTGCCAGCCGCTCATCACCGGCAATTGTATATCGAGCATAATGCCCAGCGGTTTGTAGATTCCGGCCAGCTTCAGCCCTTCGTCACCCCGAACCGCCACAATGCCCTTATAGCCTTTCTGGCGGGAATAATCGAGCAGCGATTTGGCAAAATTCGTGTCGTCCTCGACAATCAGAATGGTTTTATCCCGCTCCGTAATCGATTCACGGTCGTCGGGAACACTCTGCGGAATGGTCGAACTGATGTATTTATACGTATTTTCCGGTTCTTCACTGAGCGACGGTTCCGGTTTCCGGTTTACATAGTGAACCGTATGGTCAGGGACATTTTCATCGGGCATGCCGCTGATCGGCAGTTGCACCGCAAACTCACTTCCCTCGCCTACTTTACTGGAAAGTGCAATTTCGCCACCGAGCAACCGCGCCAGTTCGCGGCTGATCGACAAGCCCAACCCGGTGCCGCCGTACTTCCGTTTGGTCGAGCCATCGGCTTGCTGAAAGGCTTCAAAAATAAGCTGCTGTTTTTCCGGCGGAATGCCGATTCCGGTATCTTTTACGATGAAGTTCAGGATCGACTCCTTTTTAGCCGACCGTTGGACAATCAGCGAAATACCGCCTTGCGACGTAAATTTCAAGGCATTGGAGACCAGATTTTTCAGAATTTGTCCCAACCGCATCTTGTCGGTTTTGATCACGGCCGGCACATTCTTTTCCACCGTAATCGTAAAGTCCAGCCCTTTTTCCTTAGCCAGGGGCGCAAACAACGCCTGGATTTCGTCCGTAATTTCGGGAATGGAAACATCCAGGTATTCCAGCTTCATCTGCCCGGCTTCGATCTTGGAAAGATCCAGAATTTCATCGATTAAACCGAGCAGCCCATTGCCCGACGACTGGATCACTTTCGCATAATCGATCTGATCGGTCGACAGATTCTGTTCGTTGTTTTCGGCCAGTAACCGGCTGAGTAAGAGAATCGAATTGAGCGGGGTCCGAAGTTCGTGGGACATGTTCGCCAGGAATTCGGACTTGTAGCGCGTGCTCAGTTCCAGTTCTTCGGCTTTCCGCTGTATCTCATTGTTTTTCTCTTCCAGCAGGAAACTCCGTTCTTCGAGTTCGGAATTGGTTTGCTGCAATTCCTCCTGCTGGACCCGCAACTCCTCTTCCGATGCCTGCAATTTCAGCGACTGGGCTTCCAGTTCGGCATTGACATTTTCCAGTTCGTTGTGCTGCGCCTGCAACTCCTCCGCCTGGGCCTGCGTTTCTTCCAGAAAATTCTGCAACTTCACGTAATCCAGCGCCGAATTGACACTGATGGCGATGGAATCCAGGTTGGCTTTCAGAAACTCGATTTCCAGCGGCTCCGGTTTTCGCAACAGCCCAATTTCGATCACACCGATACAAATACCGGCGTAAGTCAACGGCAGCAGCACCAGGGTGGTTGGTGGCGTCGTTCCCAGTGACGAATTCACACGCACGTAGTTAGCCGGCAGGTCATGGATCAGAATCGGCTGACGGTTTTTGATCACCTCCCCCAGCAGCCCCTCACCCACCCGCACAACGCCCGGTGCGTCGGTGGCGGCAAAGCTTCCGGCCAGTTTAAACGACGAATCCGTATCAATGATATAAACCGTACCTAAGGGCGCATTGATGTACTGGGTCAGGGTGACGATCAGCCGGTTGGCCAGCGTTTCTAAATTGCGTTCTCCCCGGATGGCGTCACTGATGGCTACCGCGCCGGTTTGCAGCCAGTTCCGGTTATTTAAATCGGTAAAAGTCGATTCCAGCGACGCGGCCATAGTATTCAGTGCCTTCGCAACCCGCCCCAATTCATCATCCCGGTTATCTTCACTTCGAATGGCGTAATTCCCCTCCGCTATATCCGCAGTAATGTCTTCCATTACCGCAATCCGTTCGGCCGTTTCGCGGTATTTTGCCTCGTCTACTTTCTGTTGATCCAGCCGGTTATCAAGATCTTTTTTAATCCGTATATACGCACTTCCGGTAATAAGAACGGAGATAATAGCGGCAATGACCAACAAATAAGGCGTATAGGTAATATAAATCTGCTGTTGTTCAAGGCGGGAGGTTAAAAGCGCATTTTCGTCTTTTTTTATCTGATCGATGGTAATGCGGAGGTTATCCATGACCTTTTTCCCGTAAATCATTTCCCGGTGACGCTTAAGGGTATCGCGCAGGAAGAACCGATTGCCTTTTACCAGGTCAATAACCCGCTGCATCTGGTCAAATTTTGCCTCGTATAAAGCCTTGACTTCCGTCAGATTTTTCAGCTGAGCCGGGTTATCGATGGTCAGGCTACGAACCTTATTATAGCTGGCTGTCACTTTTTCGTAACTTCCATTATAGGGCTGCATAAACGTTGGATCCAGCGTTATCAGGAAACCACGCTGACCCGTTTCGGCATCTTTTACGTAGGAAATAATGTTTTCGGACTCGATCAGAATCTGGTTCGTATGATTAACCAGCTTCGAATTATTAATCAATTTCTGGGTGCTGTAGAAGGAAGCAATCAAGCTGATTAACAGCAGGATAACGGAAATGGAAAAGACAATCTGTAATTGTCGAATAACGGAGTTTGTAGACCCTTTCGGCATAGTTTCGCGCTTAAAAATTGGTTATCGGTTCTTGATCTCCGGGGTATCATTTTGATCAATCGGCAGGATCAAAATAAATTGGCTACCTTCATTAACGCGGCTTTTTGCGGAAATTATTCCGTTATGCCTGTCCACGTTCTTTTTGGCGATGGCCAGCCCGATCCCCGTTCCTTCGTAATGATTCTGGTTTTCCAACCGCTGAAAAATAACGAAGATTCGATCCATAAATTTCTCGTCAAAACCGATCCCATTATCGTGAACAATAAGCCGGTAATAACGCCCCGTATCATCGGGCGCACTATCCAGGTCTTTATCTTTAACGCGTTCCGCCAGGATGCCGATTTTTGGGGGAATATCTTTTTTCGAAAATTTTAACGCATTACTGATTAAATTCTGAAAAACCTGCCGGATCCGGCCCGGAATGGTATCAATAATGGGTAATACCCCAACCGAAATAACGGCTTTCTTTTTAGTGATTAACTCGTCGAAATCTGCCAGAATTTCGACGACAATCTGGTTTAAATCCGTGGGTTGAAACAACGCAGGCGTCGATAACTGTGAATAGGCCAGCAAATCATTGATCAACCCCGACATACGGGCCGACGAATTAATGGACCGGTCGAGGTACGAAACCGCTTCCGGATTTGTCGATAAATATTTTTCTTTGATCAGGTCATTCAGGATCTGTATTTTCCGGAGCGGTTCTTTTAAATCGTGCGAAACGACCCAGGTAAACTGCTGCAATTCGTGATTACTCCGTTCAAGCTCGATGTTTTTAACCAGGAGTTCCTTGGTCCGTAATTCGACTTCCTGCTCCAGCAATTCCGCGGCCATTTTCTGGGGGTGAATGTCGGTATACGTACCCACCCACCGGACCGGAACCTCCTGCTGTTTGATGGGAACAAGCCGTAACAAATGGTAGCGATACTCATTGGATTCCAACTCCTTCAGCCGGATTTCCCGCGAAAATTCAATACCTTTTTTCAGGTATATCCGCCACTCGTCGCAAATGCCGTCGTCGGGATGCGTATTCGGAAACGCTGTCGGATTAGTCGAATAGCGAAACCAGTGTTCGTTGACGTACTCAATCTGACCATCGGGCCGAATCATAAAGGCCATCTGGGGCAACGATGCCAGCACCAGGCGCAGTTCCTGCATCCGCACTTCAACCTCTTCCTGCGCCCGTTTCCGTACTTCGATTTCTTTCTGGAGAATTTGGTGGGTTTCCCGCAGTTCCTGCTGCTGCCGATACAGCCGGTACAGCGTTTTCACTTTCAACACCAGAATATCCGGATCGACCGGTTTGGTGAGGTAATCGACTCCGCCTGACGTATACCCTTGGGTAATAAATCGTTTTTCGGTATTGACCGCCGACAGAAATATAATGGACGTGTCTTTGGCCTTGCTGAAACCGGCGATGGCGTTGGCGACCTCAAAGCCGTCCATCCCGGGCATCTGAACATCCAGAATAATGACGGCATAATTGGTTTTCAGTACTTTTTTCAGGGCTTCTTCGCCGGATTCGGCGGTGTCGACCGAGAAATTATGTAACTCCAGTATTTTCTTTAACGGAAGAATATTTTCCGGCCTATCATCAACAATCAAAATCATAGGCAATACACGTGTTTAGGGCACCGAAAAAGGCCGTTTGAACGTTTCCGATCTTTTTAAAAGAAATGTGAAGATAGAACGCCGGGAGGGGTGCTTCCAAATCAATTGACGTGCAGTAAATAAATAAATAGCCAACCGCCTGGATTCGGGATCCGGTGTGAGACGTTTGGCAGAAGGATTTTTTTCGGTTCGGGATGCGATTTTATATCCCACTCCAGCGAAACCGCATATAAGTTTGCGCCAGCAGCGCGATTTTTTTCATATCGGGCACACGCACCCGTTGCTCCTGAATCTTTGACGCGGGGACCTGTTTGATTTTGTTAAACAGAGTCAGATAATACGTATAGGCCAGATGCACGCCCATACGTGCCCCGCGCGGAAGTTTCACAATGCCGGCATAGGCATCGTCGAAATCGCGCTGAATATCCTGCTCGATCAGGCGCTTGGCATCTTTGGTAAATTCGTTAAAGTCGACACCGGGAAAATACACGCGGCCCCGATCCACGTAATCGCTTTTAAGATCGCGCAGAAAATTTACTTTCTGAAAAGCGGCCCCCAGCTTGCGGGCCGGTTCTTTCAGTTGGTCAAACATCGCCCGGTCGCCTTCGCAAAACACCCGCAGACACATCAGCCCCACGACTTCCGCCGACCCGTAGATGTATTCCTGGTAGCGGTTTTCGCAGTAATCATTATAATATAAGTCCATTTCCATGCTTTTCAGGAACGCATCGATCAAGGTCCGCTCGATCCCGTATTCCTTCACAACCCGCTGAAACGCGTGCAGAATGGGGTTCAGGCTAATCCCCTCCTCCAGGGCTTCGTAGGTGTCGGCCCTGAATTTTTCCAGCAAACGCTTCTGGTCGTATTCATAAAACGTGTCCACAATTTCGTCGGCATAGCGCACAAAACCGTAGACGGCGTAAATCGGAAAGTGGAATTTACGGTCCAACGTTTTAATTCCCAGCGTGAACGAAGTGCTGTACTGTTCGGTAATTAGCTTGCTGCATTCTACCGCGGTTCGATGGAATAACTCAATCATAAAGGGTTGTTGCTACGCTGCCGGACTCTGGTCCCCGAAACAGCTATTCGTACATTCATCGTAAGACACCTTCTTACCCAAATTCTTTGGCCACTTCGTCGGCGACCACCAGCCCCGAAATCAGCGAGGGCGGAACCCCCGGTCCCGGTACCGTCAATTGACCCGTGTAAAACAAGTTGTTGACCCGTTTGTTCTTCAAACCCGGTTTTAAAATCGCTGTCTGCCGGAGCGTATTCGCCAGCCCGTACGCGTTTCCCCGGAAAGCGTGGTAGTCGGCAATGAAATTGCTGTGGGCGTAGCTCCGTTTAAAAATGACGTGATCGCGGATCGATTCGCCCACGTACGCTTCCAGCCGATCCATCACTAGTTCATAATACCGCTCCCGCGTTTCTTCCGGGTCGTTCAGGTCCGGCGCCACCGGAATCAGAATGAACAAATTTTCCATCCCGGCCGGAGCCACCCCCGGATCGGTTTTCGACGGGGCCGAAACGTAAAACAGCGGTTTCGTCGGCCACTGCGGTTTTTCGTAAATCTCGAAGGCGTGCTGCCCGAAATCTTCGTCGAAAAACAGGTTATGGTGCTGCAAACGCGGCACCCGCCGGTCAATGCCCAGGTAAAACAGCAGCGACGACGGGGCCATCACCCGGCTATTCCAATACCGGTCATCGTAATTCCGGTAATCAGGAGCCAGCAATTTGCTATCGACGTGCTGGTAATCGGCGCCGGCCACTACGATGTCCGCTTCGAAAGCTCCCTGATACGTCTCCACCGTTCTGGCACTACCATTTGTTACGGTAATTTGTTTTACCGGGTGGTTCAATACGATTTCCACCCCCTTTTCTTCGGCCAGTTTCACCATCGCTTTCACGATTTCGTGCATCCCGCCCATCGGATACCAGGTTCCCATCGAAATCTCGGCGTAGTTCATCAGACTGTACATCGCCGGGGTGTTTTCGGGCGTGGCTCCGAGAAACAGGATGGGAAATTCCATCAGCTGCAACAGCCGTTCGTTGCTGAAATATTTGCGGACGTGGCTGGAAAACGATTGAAAAACATCCAGCCGCAACACGTCCTGCAACAATTTCAGACTCATAAATTCCGATACCCGCCGACTGGGTTTCCAGACAAACTGGTTGATGCCGACCTCGTATTTATAGGCCGCCTGTTTCAGAAAATCGAGCAGGCGTCGGCTGGCACCCGGTTCCATGTTTTCAAAAACCGCCTGTAGATTGTCGACACCGGCGGGCACATTGACCGCATCATCCGCCCCGAAAATAACCGCGTACGACGGATCGAGCCGGACCAGCTGGTAATAATCGGACGGTTTTTTACCAAATCGGCCAAAATACGTTTCAAACACATCGGGCATCCAGTACCAGCTTGGCCCCATGTCGAACGTAAAACCACTATCCTGAAAAACCCGCGCCCGGCCTCCGGCCTGCGCATTCTTCTCCAGCACCGTAACCCGAAAACCCTTGTCGGCCAGACTGGTAGCGGCCGATAAACCGGCAAAACCGGCACCTATCACAATAACATGCTTCGCTCTCGCCATACACATCCGACGAACTCGTGAATCCGTCTCCATTACATTTAGATGGGTAATAAACACAAAAAAGACGGATTGAAAAATCCGCCCCTATCCAAACCAAAAAAGTTAGACGGAAACCATCTAACTTTTCGGAACCTTCCTCTTTTTTAACCAAAAACTACTCAATCAATGTCTTTAAGAAGTCAGACAAGAGAATAAAGAAGTAACTAATAAGAAAAAGTCTTTACTCTCTTGTCTTGCCTCTTTTCTCTATTACGCCTGATAAGCGTAAACTTTCAGTCGGTCTTTCAGTTCTTTACGGGCAATGTGGATGCGGTTTTTCACCGTTCCGATGGGGATGTCCAGCCGGGCGGCAATTTCGTGGTATTTAAACCCACGGAAGTGCATCATAAACGGCGTCCGGTAGGTATCATCCAGGGAGTTCACCGCCCGATTGATATCGTCCTGCGCAAATGACGAGTAAGCCAGATTATCGGTGCTGCTTTCCGTCGAGTTGATATAGTGCAGGTTGTCCGTCGTATCGATGAACGTATTTTTCCGCACCATGCGCTGGTAGTTGGTGATGAACGTGTTTTTCATGATGGTATACAACCACGCTTTCAGGTTCGTACCATCCGTGTATTTATCGCGATTTGTGAAGGCCTTCAGTAAGGTATCCTGCAATAAGTCATTCGCGTCTTCAACATCTTTCGTCAACCGCAGTGCAAATGGTTTCAGCGACTTTGAAACTTTGCCGATGTTGTAGGTAAATTCAAGTGCTGTCATGATTTATAAGTCGTTTTGTGTTGAACCAAGTCTGCTTATCTACTAGTCAAGAATGCAACCAAAAAGACGAATCATTCAAATTATACACACCAACCTACAAATAAAGTACTAATTATCAGCGATTTAATAAAATCGAATTGAGGAAATGGGACCCCTGTGCCAAAGAATGTCAAGGAACGATCTGTGGTGATATTTCCACAGTGTGTGGAATCATGCACCACACCTTGTTTAACTTTCACCAAAATTAGTTAAACAAAACTTAAAAACAAGCTTTTGGGGTGCCAATTCCAGCTCCGCCAATTGTCCTTAAATCCGAAGAAAAGTTAGCTACACTTGCAACTATGTTGCAAAATAACGTACTTTTGCACCATCGTTATTTTTGTAACTCTCTGAAAGTGAACGGATCCAGGCGGATTATTTTTTTGGGGTTTGTAGGGTGGCTTATAGTGGGAATCCAATTCCCCACTTTCGGGCAGCCGCCCTGCGATTGTTTCATAAAAGGTGTGGTACTGGATAAGGACAGTCGCCAGCCCATCCCCGGGGCGGCAGTTTTTGTGCGGGAACTTCAGAAAGGCACCGTTACCGACGCCAGGGGGCACTACCGGATCGATCAATTATGCCAGGGCAGCTATACCCTGGTCAGCCGCATCCTGGGCTATAAGGAAATTGCCCAGCCGGTAACGCTGGTGCATACCGCCGAAGAAAACGTGCTGCTCACCGAAGACGATATTCATTTACAGGATGTGACTGTAACGGCGCAACGGGCCGCAGCCCTGAACAGCCAGACGGTTTCGCAGCTGGAAGGCAAAGCCCTTGACCAGACCCGCGGTCAATCGCTCGGCGACGCCCTGCGCAACGTCACGGGCGTCACAACCCTCCAAACCGGCTCATCCATTGCCAAACCGGTTATTCACGGGATGCACAGCAACCGCGTTCTGATTCTCAACAACGGCATCCGGCAGGAAGGCCAGCAGTGGGGTTCGGAACACGCGCCCGAAATCGACCCGTTTATAGCCAATCGGCTTACCGTCATCAAAGGAGCTGCGGGCGTTCGGTTTGGTTCCGATGCCATCGGCGGAGTGATTCTGGTGGAGCCCGCCCCCCTGCCCACGACCCAAACCGTGCACGGCGAACTGAATCTGGTCGGTTTCAGTAATGGTCGACAAGGTGTGGTATCACTGCAAACCGAAGGCGGTTTTGGCAACGGCTTCGGCTGGCGGGTGCAGAGCACGCTCAAACGGGGCGGCACCAGTCGAACACCCACGTATTTTCTGGACAATACCGGTATGGCGGAGCAAAATTTCTCAGCCGCGCTGGGATACCGAAAAAACCGGTTTCGCACAGACCTGTATTACAGCCGGTTCGCCACCAAACTGGGCATTTTTTCGGGATCTCATATCGGAAGTCTGAGCGACCTGCAGGCCGTACTGGAAAACGGCAAACCGTTCGTTCAATCCGGTTTTTCGTACACCATCGGGCGGCCCTACCAGCAAATCACGCACGATTTATTGAAATGGAAAACCGCCTGGAAACCGGCCGCCGGGGGCGATCTGAGCCTGACGCTGGCCCGGCAGTTCGACAATAGGATGGAGTATGACCTGCACCGGCCCAAAAACGATTCGCTGGCGGCCCTGAACCGGCCCGAACTCCGGTTCCGGCTCACGACGTATACGGGCGATCTGGTTTTTGAGCACAAACCCGTGGCCGAAAAACTTACCGGCAGTCTGGGCATCAGCGGTTTTTACCAGTTTAACATCATGAACGGGCGGCCCCTGATTCCGAACTTCCGGACCTACAATGCCGGTATTTTCTGGATTGAAAAACTGAAACGGAATCGCTGGGAATACGAAGCCGGGCTGCGGTACGATTACCGGCACATGCAGGTTTTCCGGTACGAAAACCGGGTGCTGGAAAAACCGGTGTTTGTATTCCGAAATTTTTCGGGCACTGTGGGCGCAACCTATTCGCTCACGGACCAATGGGCGATGCGCTTCAATGCCGGAACGTCCTGGCGCGCGCCCAACGTGAGCGAGCTTTTCAGCGACGGGGTGCATCATGGCGCAGCGGCTTACGAACTCGGCGACCGCACGCTTCGGCCCGAAATGGCTTATAATCTGAGCCTAAATAGTGAATATAGTAGCCCCAACGTACAGGCCGAAGTCGGTTTTTTCTACAACACCATCCGGGATTATCTGTATCTGAAACCGCAGTCCGAACCTGTTCTGACGATTCGGGGTGCTTTTCCTTCGTTTAAATACACCCAAACTGATGCCTTATACGCCGGTCTGGATGCCAGCGTCAGTGCGGTTTTGCTGCCCAAACTGCGGGGAACCTCTAAAGTATCACTCCTGCACGTGCAGGATCTGGTGCTTGATCAGCCGATTGTGATGACGCCCCCGAACCGCTGGGAAAACAGTCTGCGCTACGATGTTAAGACGTGGGGCCGTTTGCAGGACGTTTTCGTGGGGGTAGGCAATGTCTGGGTAGCCCGGCAAAACCGGGTGCCGCCCAAGAGTGATTTCCTGCCGCCCCCGCCCGCTTATTCGCTCTGGAATCTGACCGCCGGTTTGACGGTCCCCGTCTCCAAAAAACACACGCTGGACATTGGCCTGACGGTTACCAATCTGTTCAATACGGTTTACCGCGACTACCTGAACCGCTTCCGGTATTATGCCGATGATCCGGGCCGGAATGCATCCGTGCGGCTGAAGTGGACGTTTTAACGCTGGGCAGGATTTCAAATCCTGCCCCAACCTGCCGCCGATTTGCAATCGGCATCCCGTGTACGTTAAAATGCCGATTACAAATCGGCGGCAGATTCGTTCGGGATTTGAAATCCCGAACAGCGGCAGTTACAGCGCGTAATAAAACGCCAGCGGATCGGCGTATTGGAACGAATACCCCAGCGTTTTGATCAGTTTGGCCGAACTCACCATTTTGAAAGGAGCCGGTTCCGCCGGTTCGGCAAACGTCGGCGTTTCGTAGCCAAAAGCCTCGCAATTTCTGCGGTAAATGGCCTCCCGCGTGGGGTGTTCGGGCGCCACGACGTTGAACGTCTGGCCCGGTTGCGGCTGCGTCAGGAACGCTTCGATGATCCGAACACCGTCGTCGCGGTGAATATAATTGACCGGAATCGATCCCGTGGTCAGGCCCTGTTTTCCGGCCACATACCGACCGGGTAGCCGGTTATAGCCCAGCAAACCGCCAAACCGCAGCACCGTCGAATTTCCCAGCGCCAAAATGATCTGTTCGGCTTCGACAAAAGCCGGCGAAATGGATTGCTCCGGTGTAATGACATCTTCTTCGACCACTTCGCGGTTCAGATCCGGATAGATTGAGGTCGAACTCACATAAATGGTATACGGGCGCTTGGCTCCGGTTTGCTGCAGCGCATCGGCCACCGCCTGAATCTGTTGCGGATGAAACTGATCGCCCTGCTGACCGGCTTTGGGCGGAATGTCGATAATCAGCGCGTCCGTATCCAGAAAATCCAGCAAATCGTCGCCTTCCGGCTCCGGGCTGAAGCGCAATGCGTACGGTTTAATGCCCCGCTTCCAGAAAATGGGTAGCTTTTCCGGGGAGGTCGTGCTTCCCTTGACCACATGGCCCTTGTCCAGCAATGCTTCGGCCAGCGGAAAACCCAGCCAGCCGCACCCTAAAATACTGATGGTGTTTATATTCATGGGGTGGGTCCTTCAGCAAGTTTTTGAAATCCTCCTATTAATTCTTCAATGGGGTTTTGGCTGTTGGTCAGCAGCACAACGGCGGTTTGGCGTGACGGATTGAACCCCACGTACGTCACAAAACCGCCCGTTCCACCCTGGTGCCAGAACCAGGGATTGGGATTGTCCGACTGGCTATGCCAGCCCAGCCCAAGGGCGGTTTTACCATTTACAAATGTGGTCTGCTGGGTTGTTTTCATCACCTCCACCAGCTTTTTAGGCCCTTTCCCCAACTCCGCTTTCAAATACGGTATTAAATCCGCAACGGACGATCGAATGCCGCCCGCACCGACCAGCGACTGAAACTCCCAGGGCGAAGCCGGATTTCCTTTTCCGTCGTAGCCCTGCGCAAACCGTTTTTTATCACTTTCATTCAGCGTAATGACCGTATGCGCCATACCGAGCGGTCTGGCAATCCGTTCCTTCACCAATTCCTCGTACGGTTTTTTATGGACCGTTTCCAGAATGGTTCCCAATAGCCCAACCGCCAGATTGGAATACTCGTATTCCTGACCTGGCTGACGCGTCAGGGTGGCGGTTTTCAGGTATGTATACAGCAATTTCCGGTCATAATGTTTATACGGATTAGCCATATCGGTGGCGGTCACCAACAAATTCGCCGGTAGCCGGGGCAAACCGGAAGTGTGATTGGCCAGGGTTTTGATAGTCACCGCAATTCCGTCCTTTTGCAGCTTCGGAATGGAATCGGGAAGGTACATGTTCACCGGATCGTCGAGTTTGACCAGTCTGCGCTGCACGGCATCGGCCAGCAGCGTGGCCGTGAATGTTTTGCTGATCGAGCCAATTTCGAACAGGGTGTTGACGTCAGGCAGCTGGCCATTGCCCTTGACGGTTTCACCGTAGCCATACGTAAACAGGCTATCGTTCCGCAGTATGCCGATGCTAAGTCCGACAGTAGTGGCTTTTTTGATGTAAGCCTGCGCCACCGCATCGATCTGCTTATCCAGGGCGGTTTTGAGCGGGTTACTGGTCAAAACCGCCGAGGTTTTGTCGGCGATGTCGGCTTCATACGGCTTGAACAGGAAGGTATGGATCCGGCCGGTTTTGTCGCGGCTGATGTAAAAATCGATTAGGGCTTTCTCAAAAGTGGCCTTATAACGCGCTACTCCACCCTGCACACTTCGCCGTTCGGCCGATTGCCAGCGGCCCAGCTGGGCGCTCAAACGTTGGTAAACCTGCGCGAACTGGGCCACCGAAAGCCGCGTGTGGGCTTCGTTACCCATCAGGGCGTAAACCGAATCCGGTTGCTGATTGTTGAAATACCGTTTGGAAAGATCGGTCAGCGAGTCGAGAGAAACGGTTTCCGGCGTTTGGGCCAGGGCTGAAAAACCGATCAGGCAAAAAAGGTATAATACGTATTTCATGAAGGCGGGGATTTAGCCCAAAAATACACGGTTCCACTGAAAACGGTTTTCGGACTCCGTCTTTTGCCCTACTATTCAGCGATAATTTTCGTAAGCGGATGCGTCATTTCAAATAATGTGCTTCAAGCAGATTGGCTATTTCGAATTTCGACGGCGCCCCTCCCGAACAACTTACCCAGCACAGACGACCGGCTCCAACCAGATAAAGTTCCATTTCGCCTACCAACGCACGCAGAGGATTCACTAGAACTATTTATAAGCATTATCGAAATTCAACCGAATAAAGGCTATAAATAACGGCATAGTATTTGTAGTTTATACTAAAATATATAACTTCATAACCATTAGGCGATGCCTGCGCTTTGCCGAAGCACCTTAGCAAATTTATAAATCACCGTAACTATCTGTAAATCATGAAAGAGGATGTGGAGCCAATACCGGGCATTTACAACTACTGTGACTCGTGGTGCGAACGTTGCCCGCTAACGAAACGGTGCCAGAATTTTGCCTTACAATATCCTAACGGCTTGAACCAGCCGACGCTAAACGCCGATACGCTGGTGAATCGGTTGATGGAAACGCTCGAGTTAACCAAATCCTATATTCACAAAGCCCAGCAGCAACGCCTGCTGCCCGAAGCGAAAAGGCTCCGGCAGGAAACCCAGGCCGCCGGTTTGACCAACCACGAAACAGCCCACCACCCGCTGGCAACCCTGTGTGATACCTACCTGAGCCAAACCGCTGCCTGGCTCAAACACGAGAAAGATTTGCTCGAACAGGCCGGTCATCAGCAGGTATTTGAAACCAACCTGGGCCTGCGGACAGAAGACGAAGCCCTGGCATTGCTCAATCGGCTGAAAGATGCCTGGGAAACCATCAAGTGGTACCGGACGCTGATTCCGGTTAAGGTGGTTTCGGCCCTGCAAATCACCAACGGCAATCCCGATGCAATGCTGCAGGCCTATTTCAACGGCAAGGCCAAACTGGTGCTGGTCAGCGTCGATCAGTCGCTGCTGGCGTGGCACACGCTGCTGGAAACCTATCCCGAAAAAACCGACGATGTGCTGGACATGCTGGTGCTGCTCGACCGCATCCGGCGGCACATGGAAATGGCGTTCCCCGAAGCCCGGAACTTCCGGCGACCGGGTCTGGATTAGCTTTCCGGCGGTGCGACAATGTCGCAAACATACAATGCCATCGTTTCGGTGCACCGTAGTTTTGAGGCTTCAACCAAAACAAGGACACACCATGAAACGCATCGCCATTATTCTCTTCATTTTATTGCCCACCGTCCCCATTTGGGGCCAGTCGCCAACCCGGCTCTGGACAACAGCCGACCAGCAGTATACGGTCGAGAACCTGAAACGGACCCGCGACGAGCTGGTCCGCGAAACCGCAACCCTGACCGACGCCCAGTGGCATTTCCACGAAACACCCGAACGCTGGTCGATTGCCGAAATCGTTGAACACCTGGCCCTTTGGAAAATCATCTGGGCGCGCGAAATCAGCATCGGAATGCGCAATAAACCGCAGCCGGAGTTGAATCAAACGAGTCGTCCCGACAGTTACTATAAAAATTTTATCATGGAAGATAAACCCCACCAATCACCGGATTTGTCGAAACCGACCGGTTTTATTCGGGGAAAAGATAACCTGACGTTTTTCCTGCAGCATCGCGAACAGGCCATCGCCTTTGCGGAAAAAACCACCGCCGACCTGCGGGCACAGTTCGAATTCACGGCGACTGGCGACAACCCGCGGAACATGCACCAGGTGTACCTTTACCAATGGGGCCATGTCGACCGGCATCTGCGGCAAATCCGGAAAGTGAAAGCCCATCCGACTTACCCGAAAGACGCTAATTGATTGTTACGCAGGGCTTATCCGAGAACCCTGCGTAACACCTTCCGTTATTTCTTTTTAATCACAAACTCCACCCGTCGGTTAGTCTGGCGTCCTTCTTCGGTATCGTTGGTGGCAACCGGTTTTCCTTCACCGTAGCCTTTGCTGGCCACGCGATCGGGTTCGATGCCTTTCCCGATGAAATATTCACGCACGGCGTCGGCCCGGTCCTGGGAAAGTTTCAGGTTCAGTTCGTTGGACCCGGTATTATCGGTATGCCCACCGACTTCCACGCTCATTTTCGGATTTTCATTGAAGGTAGTCACCATCCGGTCCAGTTCCGGGAAGGATTCATCGCGCAGGGTAGCTTTTCCAACATCGAAGAAAATGTTGTTGAGCCGCACGGCCCGACCCACTTCAATCGGAATCAGGTTCAACTCCTTGCCTTTGATTTCCTGAAACCCTTTGGTTTCGGTCAGGTCGATGTTGCCGCCTTCGGAAATAAAATTCGGAGCCACGGCCCGCATTCCGTATTTTTTACCGTAAGGCAACACAATTTTGTATTCACCCGTCAACGGGTCGGAGGTGGCTTCCCCCGCTTCGGTTCCGTCGGGCAGTGTTTGGTAGATCACCCGGGCTTCAATAGGTTTGCCGGTTTTCTGATCAATGATTTTTCCGCTCACAATCACCACCGGATCGGGGCGGGTTTCCACCGGCACCGTCGTGTTGTTCGGATTCGTGTCGTCAATTAGTTTGATACGCACAATATCGCCTTTGCCCAGCGTGTTCTTAAAACTTGTCATGTAGGCATATTCGCCCGAAGCGGCCACAGAATAATAGGCATCATACCCCTCCGTATTGATCGATGGCCCCAGGTTCACCGGTTTCGACCAGTGCTTCCAGGTTTTATCCACGCGCTTGGCAACGTAAATATCATTGCTGCCCGATCCGCCGGGCCGGTCGCTGGAGAAATACAGGGTAGCCCCATCGGCGGCCAGAAAAGGTGTTGTTTCGGTGCCGTTGGTATTGATTTCCGGACCCAGGTTCATCGGTTTGCTCCACGAACCATCTTTTTGCCGGAAGCTGACGTAAATATCATCCTCCTTGCTATTCTTTTTCTCGCTGAACGCCATGATCAGCACTTTGCCGTCGGCCGACAAATACCCGCAGTCGTACTGCCCTTTGCTGATTCGGTCGTAACCGGGAATGTTCAGTTTTTGGGGAGGCGACCAGCCATTGGCCGTTCGTTTGCTGGCCGAAAAACCGCGTGTTTCGTAATTTCCGTTGTTATAAGCCCCCTTGATCAGCATCGTATTGCCGTCGGGTGTAATGCTGTATGCGCAATTATACTCATCTTTATTGAGCGGGGAGGCCATACGCCGGGCGGGGCCCCAGACATTATTCTGGCCCAGTTCCGAATACCAGATATCCTGACTGCCCTTCGTACCATGGGTATTCTGGGGATGGCTAATCCGGGCAAAATACAACGTCCGCCCGTCCGGTGAAATGACGGGGTTTACTTCATTATATTCAGAATTGACCTGATTTCCCAGACTTTCTGCCTTCAATGCCGGGTTTTGCTGGGCGAAAGCCAACGGCATTATAAGGCCCAAAAGTCCAATAAACGCACACTCCCGAAGTTTCATGGGCTACGGTGTAGAAGTTAATAGAAGTAGAACGACGGACTCCTTCGAATTAGTTTATCAAATGAACTACCAAATCGAGTGCCAGAGGTAATAACCGGCCTGTTTTTTGCTGTAACTATTTATCACATAAAGTTTGTAGACCTCTTTTTTATGTCAATTTTTTTCTAAACTTTATACCCGTATTTATATTTAGTAACATGGAGCCATCCCAAAAGAGGAAAAAGAAACACGTGCTTTTACCTGCCGTGACCTCCTACCGCGATCTGATTCGTGTGCTGGTCAATGTGCTACTGTGTCTGACGGGTTTGGTTTGCAGCTTTATCTATATCACTAACGGCCTGATAATGGGCTGGTTACTACTGTCGGTTTTTACTTTTTTTCTGTTCGTACAATTTTCCAAGCCGACCGATTACGATATTTAACGCTCCTGCTCCCAGGAGTTCTTCATTTTATCCAGCAGTTCATCCGCCGTTTCGGCAACCATAAGTAATTCCCGGCCTTCGGCTTTCAGGAAACCATCATCTACCATCCTGTCCAGTTGCTGAAGTATTAAATCGTAAAAACCGTTGATGTTCAAAAGGCCGACCGGGCCATCGTACAGCCCAAGTTGCCGCCAGGTCAGAATCTCGAAGAGTTCGTCGAAGGTACCATAGCCCCCGGGCAACGCAATCACGCCGTTGGCCAGTTGGACCATTTTGAACTTGCGTTCGTGCATGGTTTCCACAAAATGCAGCTCGGTCAGCGTTTGGTGGGCAACTTCCAGCGCGGCCAGAAAGTTGGGAATCACGCCCGTCGCCTGGCCGCCATTCGACAAAACGGCATCGGCCACGGCCCCCATCAGGCCTATGTTCCCGCCCCCATAAATCAGTCGGATTTCGTTTTCGACGAACTTTTCGCCCAATTCCCGGGCCACTTCTTTATAAAGCGGATTCGTACCGGGACTCGAGCCGCAGTAGACAACAATGCTTTTCATTCCACAAAAATACGATTGTGAACCGGCTTTTCGTGAAAGGAGGGTTAATAATGACTACCGAAAACCGCCGATTCTTTATTTCGCCAGCGTATTGCTGAGCGCCTGCCAGTCGATTTTCTTCACGATTTCGTTGGCCACATCGAACGGTGCTTTGATCGTCACAATGATATTTTCGATCATCGTACCGCCTTTCTTGTACGAATAATGATAGAGTTTGTCGCCCCGCGGATTTTTCTGCAAATTATTTTTCCAGTTACCCAGCAACACCACGGTTTCCGGCCGGGCGGTAATGCCGGCTTCGTTAGGTTTTAGAATGATCTGGAGGGCGAGCGGAGCGCCTTTCACGGGGATGACTTTGTAGGAAGCCGCAAACCGGTTACTGATGGGTTCCTCAACCCGGTAATTGCCCGCATTCATCTCGACGTTGATATCAACCATCGATTTGGCCAGATCGCTCGCCCGGTTTGGGTCCGCTTCGCGGTAGACGGAATCCGTACTCATCACAAACGAACGCTGTTGCTGGGTAAACGTGTCGCCGATGGCTTTGGCACTGTCGGCACGGGCTTTCTGCCGGCTGGCGGCCGATGCCTGAATAAAGGTCAGATCGTAGCGATCGCCACAAACCCGGAAAATCTTGCCGTATTCATCGCTCAGTTCCAGGTTCCCGAGCGAATGACGCTCGTCGAAAACCTGCCAATTTCCTGCCGGGGGATTATTCCTGAACTGGTTCTGTAATTCCCTGACCACTTTTTCGTAAGCCGCATTCTGCGCGGGGGTGGCGGGGTCGCATTGGCCGAAAACCGTAGTTGCAAACCCTAAAAAAGTGACGATCAGTCCAATGAATCCTTTCATAACCATTTCAGTTTTAAGGAAAACCCGTGAATCTGCAAAAGGTTATAAAAATCAGTCGCCGATGATGGAGTCGATCAGCCAGGTAACGATGGAAACGACAATACTGAAGAGCAGGGCCGCAATGAACCCGTCGACGCGAAAACCGCCCACCAGGTAATCCGTCAAATAGACCATTAATACGTTGATGACCAGGTAGAACAGCCCCAGGGTCAGGATAGTAATGGGAATGGTCAGAAAAACCAGAATCGGTTTCAGAAAAGCATTGAGCAACCCCAGAACAATCGCGACAATTAAAGCGGTCCCGAAACCGTCGACACCGACGCCAGGAATGAGGTAACTGGCGACCAAAACAGCCACCGCGCTGATAAGAATTCGGATGATCAGACCCATAGTGCGTATAAAGATTAACGTTTGACGGCTAAAGTTGTATGAAAAAATACCCAACTCCAACCTTCAAACCGGAAACTTTAACGCATTGTTTGCTGGCCTACTTCGCGTGTCGTTGCTGCAAAACCGCAATGATCTCATCCAGATCGATATTTTTCTGTTCGAGCAGGATCAAATAGTGATAGAGCAAATCAGCAGCTTCGCCCTTGAACAGGTCGTCGTTGGTATCTTTGGCTTCGATCACCAGTTCCACGGCCTCTTCGCCTACCTTCTGCGCAATTTTATTGACCCCTTTTTTAAAAAGAGACGCCGTATACGAACCTTCCGATGGGTTTTCTTTCCGATCCCGAATCACGCTTTGCAAATAATTCAGGAACAGCCCTTTCCCCCGATTGACTTCCTCAAAGCAGGTATCCGCGCCCGTATGGCAGGTTGGTCCGGCGGGCTGGGCTTTGATGAGCAGCGTGTCGCCGTCGCAGTCCACGAGGATTTGTTTGACATGCAGGAAATTGTTGGAAGTCTCGCCCTTGGTCCAGAGCCGTTGTTTGCTGCGGCTGAAAAACGTGACGACGCCTTCTGTTTTGGTTTTTTCGTAGGCGGCCTGGTTCATGTAGCCCAGCATCAGCACCTTGCCCGTTTCGGCGTCCTGCACAACGGCCGGAATTAAGCCATCGGTATTTTTTGAAAAATCTATTTCGGTAGTCATGATCAATCCGTTAAACGAACTTCGATTCCTTTATTTCGTAAATACGACTTCAAAGCCGGGATTTCGATTTCCTTGAAGTGAAAAATACTGGCGGCCAATCCGGCATCGGCTTTGCCGCTCGTGAAAACCTCCACAAAGTGCTCCATCGAACCGGCTCCGCCCGAGGCAATGACCGGAATATTAGCCGTGCCGGAAATCTGTGCCGTCAGTTCGAGCGCAAAACCGGCTTTGGTTCCGTCGGTATCCATCGAGGTCAGCAGGATTTCGCCCGCACCCCGGTTTTCGATTTCTTTCGCCCACGGAATCGTCCGGATTTCAGTCGGTTTCCGTCCGCCGTGCGTATGAACAATGTGCTCGCCGTTTACAAACCGGGTATCGATCGCCACCACAATACACTGACTGCCAAACTCCTGCGCCAGTTCATCAACCAGCGCCGGATTCCGCACCGCCGACGAGTTGATCGACACCTTGTCGGCCCCGGCATTGAGCAGCGCCGACACGTCGGCTTTCGACGAAATGCCGCCCCCGACCGTAAACGGAATGTTGACGACATGAGCCACTCGCCGGACGAGATCAATCAGCGTCTTGCGCTCATCGACCGTGGCCGTAATGTCCAGAAAAACCAGCTCGTCGGCACCTTGTTTCGCGTAAATGGCTCCCAGTTCTACCGGATCACCCGCGTCGCGCAGGTTAACAAAATTGGTGCCTTTCACCGTCCGACCATCTTTGATGTCGAGGCAGGGAATAATGCGTTTAGTAAGCATAGGTTGTGGGCTGTTTCGCGGAGTTGAGCGGAGTCTAAAAGAGTTAAGCAGAGCCTCCGCGTACCTCTGATTCCCTCCGCTTAACTCCGCGAAATAACTTACTGATTCTCATTTTAAAAATTTCGATAACTCCTTCAGCGTCACCCGGCCTTCGTAAATCGCCTTCCCGACGATCGTGCCAAACACGTTCATGTCGGCCAGCACCTCCAGATCCTGCATATTGCTGACGCCCCCGCTGGCGATGATGTTCAGCCCCGGACACTGTTCCTGCAAATTGCGGTACAGCTCGAACGACGGCCCTTGTAGTAAACCGTCTTTGGCGACATCGGTACTAATGACGTAACGAATGCCTTTTTCAACGTAGCCCGCCACAAAATCATACACCCAGACCTCGGTGGATTCTTCCCAGCCACTGACGGCAATTTTTTCGTTTTTGGCATCGGCACCCAGAATGATTTTCTCCGGCCCGTGCTGACTCAACCAGCGTTCGAATACATCCGGTTTTTTGACGGCAATGCTGCCACCCGTAACCTGTTTGGCTCCGCATTCGAACACAATCCGCAGGTCGTCGTCAGATTGAACCCCACCGCCAAAGTCGATGTGCAGCCGGGTTTTACTGGCAATCAGTTCCAGTACTTTCCAGTTCACGACGCGTTTTTCTTTCGCACCGTCGAGATCCACCAGGTGAAGGCGCGTCAAACCGGCATCTTCAAACTGCTGGGCCACTTCCAGCGGACGGGCATTGTATTCTTTTTTCTGGCTATAATCGCCCTGGGTGAGTCGAACGGCCTTGCCTTCAATCAGGTCGATGGCGGGTATAATGTGCATTTCTTTAGACAAAAGAGGTAAGACAAAAGAGGTAAGACAAAAAAGAGCAAGACGGTTTTCGTCTTTATTCTCGTGTCTAACTTCTCGTGTCTATTTTCAAAAAATTCTCCAGAATTCGCTGGCCGACGTTCCCGCTGATTTCGGCGTGAAACTGGGCCGCATAAAAATTATCTTTCTGTAACATGGCACTGAACGGCCGAACGTATTCGCAAACCGCCGTGGTTTCGGGACAGACGTCGGCGCAGTAGCTATGCACAAAATACACGTAGGCCTGGTCCGGCAGACCTTCGGTCAGCGGTCCTTTCAGATCGGTCAGGCTGTTCCAGCCCATGTGCGGCACCTTAAAACCGGGTTGGGCCGGAAACCGCCGGACATCCACATCGAAAACGCCCATGCAGGTGGTATCGCCTTCTTCCGAATACCGACAAAGCAGTTGCATCCCGACGCAGGTGCCCAAAACCGGTTGTTTCAGGGACGGAATCACCTGATCCAGCCCCCGTTCGCGCAGGTAGGCCATGGCCGTGCTGGCTTCGCCGACGCCGGGAAAAATCACTTTGTCGGCCGAACGAATTTCGGCTTCGTCGTCGGTCAGCAGGTAGCTGGCGCCAATGCGATCCAGCGCGTACATCACCGACTGTACATTACCGGCGTTGTATTTGATAATGACGGTTTTCATAACAAAAAACCCGGTTCGTGGCAGAACCGGGTTTGGTATCGGGAATTCGTTGTTTCTTTCTTCAACCCCAAAAACGCATCCGTTCTGCCGTATTAGCTGACAGAATGATGATGGTAACGGACGGTTTTGGCGGAATTCATGCGGCAAAGGTAAACCGACCGGCTATAAATTCAAAATTACTTGCAGCTTGTCAGTACTTCAGCCGCCAGTTTTTTCGCCAGTTCCTGGTTGGCTTTTACATCCGTTCCCGTCAAGGCCGTTACTTTAAACGTTGTCCGTCCCTTCAAAACAACAAGCTGGCTGCTTGTTAAATCCCAGGCTGCGGCATCACCCACACCCACGATAGTTTCGTAGCCTTGCGTACTGATCAGCGTGTTCCCTACGGCGTTACCGGCAGCCTGTCCCGTTTTTGTAGCGCCATTCTCTTTAAGTTTTTTATCTATCAACGCTGCCGCTTGTTGTTTTTCGGCTTCA
The DNA here is from genome assembly GCF_042655385.1 of Larkinella bovis. Taxonomy (NCBI): domain Bacteria; kingdom Pseudomonadati; phylum Bacteroidota; class Cytophagia; order Cytophagales; family Spirosomataceae; genus Larkinella; species Larkinella bovis. Next base: position 580,554 of record NZ_JBHSMA010000004.1, read on the forward strand.
GTAGCCGTGCGGTAAAAGCTCTTAAAATACGTAACGGGGTCTGGATAACGTTTGGTGTCCACCTCATTGATCCAGGCCAGGCCGATGCGGTTATCATCCGGAACCTCCATTTGCCTTCCTGCTACCGTCATTTTCCGGATACGCCCACTTTTCCAGATATATTCATAAGTGTCGCGTTTGGCGTATTTGGGGTCTGATTTTCGATATTTCAATTCTGCATTCGACAGATCACCTTTGTAATGTTTCTGAATGATTGCGAGCGGGAGCAGTTGATCCATTTTAGTCTGGTACCCCAGAATACAATCTTGAGCATGACCAGGTAATCCGGTTGCCAGAAGGGCTAGAACTCCAATAAGTAGCTTTATTTTCATACTCATGCGTCGGATTGGGTTAGCCTTAATGGGTTATTTCGTTCCGTTAGCGACGGGTTGGAACCTATTAGCAATCCGAAATGTAAATATGTCAATTTAATACCAATAGTCTTATATTTTCTGTTTTTTTAACGCTGATTTTCTCGAATAAAACTTCTCATTATCAAACCATTGGCTAAAACAAACTGCCCTGAACAACCGCCGGCCGAATAGTAGGTTCCTGGAGATTTAGTCCGCAAACCGCATTCAGCCGCTGGACCCAGTACCGAATCAGTTCAGGAGCCGTATCATTTTCCTCCCCGCCGTGAATAAACAAATAGGCCCTTTGCAAGCCTCTACCAAACCAGCCGTTCAGCCGCTGGACCCAGGCATCGGTTCGTTCGTAGTCGGTCCGGTGGCCTTCGTTGGCCACAAACCGCAACACCAGCGTTGGGCTGGTCAGGCTCATGTGCAGCACGTCGCGCCGGCCGGCCACGTCGGTAATGACCAGATCGCGGTGCAGGGCGCACATGCGTTCGAGCGTCCGTTGCCAGATGGCTGGCTGGCGAAACCAGTCCGGGTGCCGGAATTCCACGGCGACTTCCAGATCGTCGGGCAGGTTTTTCAGGTAATTTTCCAGAATCGGCCATTTGTCGGGGCCAAACGTTGGCGGCAGTTGCAGAAACGTGGTGCCCAGAAACTCTTCCAGACTTAAAACCGCATTGACAAACTCCTCCGTTAGCGACTCGGCGGCCACCAGGGCCCGGTCGTGGCTGATGGCCTGCGGAAATTTCGGGCAATACACAAACCGCGGGCGAATGGGTGAATTAGCAGCCTCAGCTTTCCACTTTTCGATCATGCCTGGCGTCGGAATCTGGTAGTGCGTACTGTTCAGTTCGATGGTATTGAACTGCTGGGTATAATAGTGCAGAAAGTCCCGCTCTTTGGCCTGCGACGGGTAAATCCGGCCCACATAGGTTTTGTTGGCCCAGAGTGGCCCCCCAATGTAGACCTCCGGCGACGCTGTGGGTTCGACCTTGTCCCAAACCGTCTGGTTGAACGGCGAATCCGGTGGCAATGTAAAGTCAACGGGATCGACAGTAGGCAATTTTCCAAAGTCCATACGCGCAAAAGGATGGTAGTGTGAACGTAAAACTACCAAATCCGGTGTTTCGTTTTCGCACCCGTTCCGAATTGACTAATTTTGTGGAAGAAATAGACAAGAGAGCATAGACAAGAGATAAAAGATTTATGGAAAGTAAAAGTCTTTTATCTCTTGTCTTACTTCTCACATCTCATTGACATGATCTCAAAGACCTATAATCCGAAAGACATCGAGGATAAGTGGTACCAGTATTGGCTGGAAAACCGCTTTTTTCATTCCACCCCCGACGAGCGCGAACCGTATACCATCGTTATTCCGCCCCCGAACGTCACGGGCGTACTGCACATGGGACATATGCTGAACAACACGATTCAGGATGTGTTGATCCGGAAAGCGCGGATGCAGGGCAAAAACGCCTGCTGGGTGCCGGGAACCGACCATGCATCCATTGCGACAGAAGCGAAGGTGGTGGCGATGCTGAAGGATCAGGGCATTCGTAAACAGGACATTGGCCGGGAGAAGTTCATTGAACACGCCTGGGAATGGACGCATAAATACGGCGGCATCATCCTGAAACAGCTTCGGAAACTGGGCGCGTCCTGCGATTGGGACCGGACACGCTTCACGATGGAGCCGGTTTTGTATGACGCTGTGATCGATACCTTCGTGGACCTGTACAACAAAGGCCAGATTTACCGGGGCGTCCGGATGGTGAACTGGGACCCGCAGGGCCGGACGGCGGTTTCGGACGAAGAGGTTCTGACGAAGGAAGTACAACAGAAGCTGGTTTATATCCGGTATGAAATCGCAGCGAGCCGGGCGCATGGAACCGAGGGCGACGAAAATCCCGACTACATTACCATTGCCACGGTTCGGCCGGAGACGATCATGGCCGATGCCGCCATTTGCGTCAACCCGAACGATGAGCGGTATACGCATCTGCACGGCAAAAAAGCCCTGATTCCGCTGATCAACCGCGAAATTCCGATCATTACCGATGAGTATGTGACGATGGATTTCGGGACCGGTTGTTTGAAAGTGACGCCCGCCCATGACCCGAATGACTACGAGCTGGGCATCAAGCACAAACTGCCGGTAATCGACATTCTGAACGATGACGGTACGCTGAACGAAAAGGCGCAGATTTACGTCGGTCAGGACCGGTTTGCCGCCCGGAAAGCCATTATCAAAGAACTGGAAGAAAAAGGCTATCTCGTCAAATCGGAAGAGTACAAATCCAACGTCGGTTTTTCAGAACGGACCAATGCGGTTATTGAGCCGAAGCTCTCGCTGCAATGGTTTCTGAAAATGAAGGAGCTTTCAAAACCGGCGCTGGAGAATGTCATGAACGATACCGTTCAATTGCATCCGTCGAAGTTCAAGAACATGTACCGTTCGTGGATGGAGAACGTGCACGACTGGTGCATCAGCCGCCAATTGTGGTGGGGGCACCAGATTCCGGCGTTTTATATGAAAGACGGCACCATCATCGTTGCCAAAACCAAGAAAGACGCCCTGCGGATTGCCCGCGACAAATACCAGTTGTTTGCCCTGAGCGAAACCGATCTGACGCAGGACGAAGACGTGCTGGACACCTGGTTTTCGTCGTGGCTCTGGCCCATGTCGGTTTTTCTGCCGTCGAACGACCCGAACGATCCCAAAGCCGCCCCGGGCGATCTGGATTATTATTACCCGACGAATGATCTGGTGACGGCACCCGAAATTCTGTTTTTCTGGGTCGCCCGCATGATTATTGCGGGTTACGAGTACAAAGGCCGCGAACCGTTCCAGAACGTTTACCTGACCGGTATCGTGCGCGACAAGCAGGGCCGGAAAATGTCCAAATCGCTCGGTAACTCGCCCGATCCGCTGGACCTGATCGAGCAATTCGGGGCCGATGGCGTGCGGACGGGGATGCTATTCAGCTCACCGGCGGGCAACGACCTGCTGTACGACGAGAAACTGGTGGAGCAGGGCCGCAATTTCTGCAACAAAATCTGGAATGCCTTCCGGCTGGTGAAAGGCTGGAAAGTAAGTCCGGATTCGGCGGTTACCGAAAAACCGCTGGCGGTTTTGTGGTTTGAGTCAAAGCTGAACCAGACGTTGATCGAGTTGGAAGACCACTTCAGCAAATACCGGATGTCGGATGCCCTGCAAACGGTTTACAAATTGATCTGGGACGATTTCTGTTCGCAATACCTCGAAATGCTCAAGCCAGGCTACGAGCAGCAGGATCAGGTCCGGCCCATCGATCAGGTTACCTACGACGCCACGATTGATTTCTTCGAACGACTCATGAAGCTGGCGCATCCGTTCATGCCGTTCATTACGGAAGAAATCTGGCAGGAAGTCAGCGAACGAAAACCGGGTGAAAGCATTTGCGTCTCCGATTATCCGGCTGCCGGTATCGTTGACAAAGCGTTGCTGGCGGATTTCGACCTGCTGTTCGAAATCGTTTCAACGGTTCGGAACATTCGCAACAGCAAGCAGATCAGCCCGAAAACCGCCCTGCCGCTGGCGATCAAAACCGACGATGCGGCCCGTTTCCGGCCGCTGGAAAGCCTGATTCAGAAGCTGGCGGTTGTGTCCGACATTAGCTATGTTTCCGAAAAAACCGAAGGCGTTTCGTTCCTGATCAAAAGCACCGAGTTTTTTGTCAACATCGCCGGCGAAATCGATGTGGAACAGGAACGCGCTAACATCGAAAAAGAACTGACCTATACAAAAGGTTTCCTGGAGTCGGTGATGAAAAAGCTGTCGAACGAGAAGTTTGTCGCCAACGCCAAACCGGAAGTGATCGAACGCGAACGCCAGAAACTGGCCGACGCCGAAGCTAAAATCAAAACGCTGGAGGAAAATCTGGCGGCTTTATAATCGTCTTGAACCGGGATTCCACGGATTAAAGGATTAACTGGATTGGCTAACGCAATCTTTTATAGCCTCTTACTCCGTGGAACCCTGGTTCAGGATCAGGATGTTAAAATCTTCACCTCGACCCGCCGGTTGAGCCGCCTGGTTTCTTCGCGCGAATTGTCGGCGATGGGGCGGCTGCCGCCATAGGCCTGGGTTTGAATCCGCACCGGATCGATGCCGTTGTTGGTCAGGTAACTTTTGACGGCATCGACCCGCTTCTGCGATAAGGCCACGTTCAGTTTGGGATCGCCCACGTTGTCGGTATGGCCCGCCAGCTCAATTTCCATCGTTGGGTTCCGGGTCATGATAGCAACCAGCGAATCCAGTTCGGGATACGAAGTCGGTTCGATTTCGTACGCCGATTGTTTGAACAGAAGATTATTCAATCGATACGTCCGGCCCGCTTCAACGTTGGAGCCAAAATTTTCCACTTTTTCGGCCGGGGCCGGTTTAGGCGTTTTGCTGGGCGGAGCCTGGGCGACCACCGAATCTTTCGGCGCGGGGGTCGGAGCCGGTTTTTTAGCGGGTGGTACTGTTGGCTTGGCTTTAGCCGTTACAGCCGGTTTTTTAGCGGGTGGTACTATTGGTTTGGTTTTAGCCGTTATGGGCGGTTTTCGGGCGGGTGGTTTGGCATTTCGCATATCGTCTTTGTATACCATCACCCGGAGATCGTATACGTTGTACGGCCATTGAGAGTTCACTCTTCCAAACGGATCGGCGGGGTTGCGACGTCCTTCATAAAACTCAACATCCTCTTCAATCATGTTAACGGCGCGAACGTTCTTGTCCGGTCGTTCAAAGTGAATTTCGCAGGTAATTTTCATCACATCCCGGATTCGTACACCTTGTGGATTATCCAGAATATCAGCAATAAGTTCGCCGTCGGCAACAACGTTTTTTATATACAATAGTGCATATTCCTTTTTGCTTTTGGTATCATAGAGTCGCCAGCAATTGGGGTGACCAGGGCCGTAAATGGTAGCTTGCTGGGCATAGTCACGGTCTTCAACCGTGAAGTAAACGATCATTTTGTGGTTCGTATACTCCACTTTCAAAACCCGCCCTCCCGATTTTACATTCCGCTGGGGAGGATTCAGGTCGCGCTGGACAATTTTCGGTGCCTGAGCAACCAGTTGAGTAGCCAGCCCGACCAACCATAGCATCAATAACCCACGTTTCATCATGTCATTCATCCCATCTCGGTCGTTGTACTAGGATAACAGCGTGTTTCGGCACACTGTTTCAGTTACTTTTTACTAGTAAAAAGTAAAAAAATTATTCTTTTATTTCTATTTTATTGCAATTAAAGTTCTATTTGTAAAGAATTACGCGCGGACACGAATCATTCCGCCAAATAACGCATTTCCACACAATGAGCAAGTGTATTTTTCTGGACCGGGACGGTGTTCTGAACGAAGACCGGACAGATTATGTCTACCGGATCGAAGATTTTATTATTCCGAACGGAGTGGTTGAGGGCTTACAAATTCTGAAAGAGGCAGGCTATCTCCTGATTGTCGTGACTAATCAGGCGGGCATTGCGCGGGGCTTATACTCACGGAGCGACGTCATGCGGTGCCACCAATATTTGCAGGAACAATGTGGGAACCTGATCGACGATATTTATTACTGTCCGCACCATCCCGATTTCGACACGCAGTCGCTGCTGCGAAAACCGGACTCCCTGATGTTGGAAAAAGCCATCGCTAAATACAACATCGACGTTACCCAGTCGTGGCTCATCGGCGACGCGTTACGGGACATCCAGGCTGGTCAGCGCGTGGGAGTTCGCACCGTACACATTACGCACGAAATACCAAAGCCACCCGTTGGTGATCAACAGGCCCCCAATCTGCTGGAAGCGTCGAGAATGGTGGTTAACGCGACGTTTTAGTTACGCCACTTGCTCAACCGGAGCCGGTTGTTTGGGCTGCAACTGGCTGTCGTAGGCCGGACACGCTCTGCGGGCGCATGAACCGAGCGATACAAGAAGAGCCATACCGAACACAATACCTATCTTTTTCATTTTTATAGATGTTTTCTGTCCACAAAAACCGACCGGTTTTTGTGGACAGGGCAAAAACTGTGCTATTTTAATTTTCCTGTTTCTCCAATTCTTCCACAGGTTGCTCTTCCTCGGCGGCTTTGGCGGCATCAATTTCCAAGGTCACCGGCGTGGCGGTTTGCTGAAAGCCCAGAATTCTGAGCATCACTTCGCTATCCTGCTCGGGCGCAAAAAGCCGGGTGGTCAGTTTGCCTTCGCTATCCCGGTCCACAATAACGTGCTGCGGAGCCGGAATGAGGCAATGCTGAATGCCGCCGTAGCCGCCCAGTGACTCCTGGTAAGCACCCGTATGAAAAAAGCCAATATACTGATCTTCCGTATCCCGTTCAAAAATCGGAAGGTATAAATCGGCACTATGGGCTTCCGTATTGTAAAAATCATGCGAGTCGCAGGTCAAACCGCCCAGGTTAACTTTCTGGTAGGGATTGTCCCAGTTATTGACCGACAACATGATGTACTTCTGCCCTAAGCCCCACGAATCAGGCAGTTGTGTAATGAATGAACCATCAATCATATACCACAACTCCTTATCGTTCTGCAATTTCTGATCAATTACTTTGTATATAACGGCGCCACTCTCTCCTACCGTATAACTGCCGAACTCTGTAAAGATATGCGGCACCGGTACGTTGCTCTTGTTACAGATCCACTGGATGCTTTCCACGATCTGATCGACCATCGCCTGGTAGTCGTAGGTGAACTGGAACGAGGTCTGGATGGGCATACCGCCCCCGATGTCGATGGAATCCAGATCCGGGCAGATTTTGCGCAGTTCGCAGTATTTATACATAAACCGGCTCAGTTCGCTCCAGTAATAAGCGCTGTCTTTGATACCGGTATTGATGAAAAAGTGCAGCATCTTCAATTTGAACTTACCGCTGTTCTGAATTTTGGAGCGGTACAGTTCATTGATGTCGCTGTAACGAATGCCCAGCCGGGATGTATAAAAAGCAAAGTTCGGTTCCTCATCGGTCGCGATCCGGATGCCCAGATTAACGGTTTCGGCCGTTACCGACGTCTCGTACGCTTCGATTTCTTTCAGGTTGTCTAAAACCGGCACCACGTTGTAGCCGTCGTTGATCATCTCGCTGATGTACTGCGTATACAGTGGCCGCTTGTAACCGTTGCAGATGATAAACGTATTCTTGTCGATTTTTCCGTTTTTATACAATTCCCGGATAATCGGAATATCAAATGCTGACGAGGTTTCGAGGTGAATTTTATTCTTTAAGGCTTCTTCCAGCACAAAACGGAAATGCGAGGACTTCGTGCAATAACAATAGGTATACGTTCCCTTGTAATTATACCGCTTCATGGCGTTCTTGAACAACAGCCGGGCGTGTTCAATATGCTCGGTAATTTTGGGCAAATACGTCAGTTTAAGCGGTGTTCCGTACTGTTTGATGATGTCCATCAACGGAACATTGTTGAACAGCAAATTATTATTCTCCACTTTGAATTCGAGAGTCGGAAATTCAAAGGTCTGTTCGATCAGGTCGTTATAGCTTTTCATCCCTTCGGCAGAAGCATAAAAGAGTTTTGTTGGTTTTGAAAAAAGTCTGCGAAAATGCCATAAAAAGAGCAGCTTTGCAACGTGGCAGAAAGCTGTTTACAAAACAAAATGTAATACAGATCGGATGCCTGATTGGTAAGCTGCTGCGTGGATGACGACTCGCAGTAGGAAAAACGTAAAAACGGGGGTTTTGATTCGGCGATACCGGTTAAATTTTTCCCGCGAAACGGTCCGGGCGGGGAGCTGGTTATCGGGTTTTTGCAGCCGCTTTCCTTGCTTTTCGGTTTCAAATAAAAAGAACTTGTATTTTTAGCGCCACAAATTTGACAGAATGAAGCCACAGACCATTCATTTTATCTCCATCGGCGGCAGCGTTATGCACAACCTGGCCATTGCGCTGCATCAACAGGGACACCACATCACCGGCTCCGACGACGATCTCTACGATCCCGCCCGGACCCGACTTGAACAGTACGGTTTGTTGCCCGCTCAACTGGGCTGGCATCCCGAAGTCATTCATGCCGGTCTCGACGCCGTCATTCTGGGCATGCACGCCCGGGTCGATAATCCGGAACTGCAAAAAGCCCGTGAACTCGGTCTGCCGGTTTTTTCGTACCCCGAATTTGTGTACCAGCAAAGCCTGCATAAACAGCGGATCGTTGTGGCCGGGAGCCACGGCAAGACCACGATTACGTCGATGATATTACACGTGCTGAACTACCACCAGCGCCATTTCGATTACCTCGTCGGGGCCCAGGTCGACGGTTTTGATACGATGGTAAGGCTCACTCCCGACGCCCCGGTGATCGTGATCGAGGGTGACGAATACGGGACCTCTCCGATCGACCCCCGCCCGAAGTTTCTGCATTACCAGCCGCACATTGTCCTGATCAGCGGCATTGCCTGGGACCACGTCAATCTGTACCCGACCTACGAGCAGTATGTGCACCAGTTCGAACTGCTGGCCGATGCCATGTCAAAATCCGGTACCATTGTTTTTGATGATACGGACGACATGCTGGATGTGATTGCGCTGAAAGAACGCGAAGACGTGACCCGCCAACCCTACGACGTTCATCCGTACCGGATCGAAAACGGAAAAACCGTGTTGCTCACCAAAAGCCAGGGCGAGGTGCCGGTGCTGGTCTTTGGCGAACACAACATGAAGAACATCAGCGGGGCGCTGGCCGTCTGCGATCACCTGTCGATTACGGAAGCGATGTTCTACGAAGCGATTCAGAGTTTCAAAGGCGCGCACAAGCGGCTGGAGAAAGTGGCCGACAACGGCTCGACTCTCATTTTCCGGGATTTTGCCCACGCCCCTTCCAAAGTCGAAGCAACCACAGCCGCCGTGAAAGCACAGTTTCCCCGTCATCGGCTGGTGGCCTGCGTCGAGCTTCATACCTTCAGCAGCCTGAACAAAACCTTTCTGACCCAATACCGCGACAAACTGGATAAAGCCGACGCGGCTGCGGTTTTTTATAGTCCGCACACGCTGGAGGTCAAACACCTTGATCCGATCAATGCTGCGGAAATTTCCACGGCGTTCGATCGGCCCGATTTGCAGGTGTTCACCGATGCGGCCGCGCTCGAACAATTCCTGAAAAGCCAGGTGAACGGCCTGCCGACGGTTTTTCTCCTGATGAGTTCCGGCACGTTTGGCGGAATGAATCTAAACCTGTCATGAACCAGGGGTACGCGGAGTAAGGCCTAACGGTCTTGAACCGAGATTACACGGAGTAAGGGATTTATTAAGATTGGCTACGGCAACCTTAATAAATCCCTTACTCCGTGTAATCCTGGTTCCGACGATTTAATTTCCTTTCAGCAAATACGCCACCAGATCGGCGAGTTGCTGTTCGGAGAGGCCCAGCGACGTGGGGTCGGGCATCAGGCTGGTGCTGTATTGCTTGCGGGAAGCCACCTGAGCCGTCGGAATTGTCTGTTTCTGGCCGGCGGCATCTTTCACGACAATGGCCTGCTGCCCGTCACTGATCAGAAAACCGTAGTACGTCTGCCCGTTTTTGGTCGTAATCAACCAGGGTTCGTAACCAAACGCCAGCCCGGCGCTGGGGTTCAGAATGGCATCCAGCAAGCCGTTCCGGTCAAACTTCTGGTGAATCTTAGTCAGTTCCGGGCCAATGTCCCTGCCCGTAGGGCCGTGCCGGTGGCAGGTCGAACAGCTGGCCTTGAAAACCGCCTGCCCCGCCGTTTCATTGCCCGACAAGGCTGCAATCTTTTTCAATGACAAAGCCGCTGCTCCGCCGGGCCGCGTGAAGTAATCGCCCGCCATCGTGCGAACGCTCTGGTCGGGATTGGTAAAGATGACTTCGCTGATCACCGGTTTCAGACTTTCGGGCAATTTCTTCTCGGCCGCCAGACCCACCAGCAACATCCCCCCTTCCGGACTAACCGCCATCGCCTTCGCCAGCTTCTGCCGGTCTTCCGCCGAGGTATATTCTTCCAGCAGTTTCTGCCGCATCGCCATGGCCTTTTGCCCGGCTTCCGACAGTTTCGGCGGCATCACCTCATCCCAGTTCAGGAGCGTAGCCCAGTCGTTCGACCGGCGGAAATTGGTCCAGTAATCGGCCTGCTGCGCAATGGTTTTATCGTCCACTTTCGTTAGTTCGACCATCGCCCGGGCAGCCGCCGGATCTTTCATGAACCCAAGGGCCACAATGGCCTGTTTGCGGGCATCGGCGGTCAGGGTTGGAGCCAGCGCCCGTTGCTTCATCAGGTCCGCCGTACTGGCCGGATGGAGCCGCCAGATGAGGTTAGCGGTTTTCTGATCCCATTGAACAGGATTAGCCGGCATCGACGGTTTTAAAACCGCATACAGCGCTTCTTCTTTCCGGTCGGCGGCCAGGCCAACCGCTTCGAGGTAAAACCGGTCGTTTCCGTCGTATTGGTTGGCCAGTTTCACCAGCAAATCCCGACACTGCTCAAACGGGACATCGCGCAGGGCAATGGCCACCTCCCGACGCACCGCCGGAGACGGATCGTCGATCACCTGCCGGGCCAGCGCCACCACGTCGGGCTGCGTCTGTTTCAACGCCCGAAAAGCCGCGATCCGCAAATCGACCTGCTCCGATTTTAGCAATTCCTGTATTTTCTGCTGCCCTTTCGGCCCCAGTTGCGAAAGCAACCAGACCGCCCGCGCCCGGTGATACGGATTCGGAGCGGTCAGGAGTTTGGCAACCGGTTTCACAACCTTGTCGCCCTGCGCTTTCAGTTTTTCAAAACCCAGCACCCGGATATTGATCGCCGGATTCATCAGCGCCTGAAGCTGGCCTTTGGTTCTGGCCGTATTAATAACCGGTGCTTTCAGATTTTTGCCTTTGGGAGTAATCCGGTAAATGCGTCCGTAACCTTTGGAATCTTTCATCTGGTGCCCCCCTACCACCGGATCGAACCAGTCGGCGATGTAGAGAGCCCCATCCGTTCCGACGGCCACGTCGCTGGGTCGGAACCATTTGCGGATGTCCTCCTTGATGTCGTTCCACTTGTATTCCTCGTCCACCTTCGGAAAGGTGCTGATAAAGTCCGTGCGGGGCATTCGATACCCGGCGCCCTGCGGCTCGGGCCGGTAGCTGAAGATCACGTTCCGGCCCGCTTCGCAACTCAGCAATAAGCCCCGATAGTTGGCGCCCAGTTCATCCCCCTCGTAAAAAACCATCCCCGTCGGCGAACCGGCTCCGCTGATATCACCCGCCGGCACTACGCCCGGGTCTTCCTGGTGCCAGTGCGCCGTCGGAATGTCCTGGCCGGGCCGCTGGTCACCCTGCCAGAAGCGCGTTCCATCCTGACTGAAATAACCCATATTACCGCCTTCCATTAACCAGCTGGTCCGGCAGGCCACCACCTGGTCGTCGTTGTCGTTCTGCCACAGGTTGCCGTACGAGTCGATGGCGGTTTCGTAGTTGTTCCGAAAATTGTGCCCCATCACTTTCAGGCCGGTTCCGTCCGGGTTGATCCGAAGCGCCATCCCGCCGACCCAAACCCGGTCGTCGTCGCTGACCATGTTGCCTTTGTTCTTGGTATTGTACGGTGTCCCCCCTGTGTAGATGCTCCCCGACCGCAGCGTCCACCCCGCTTTATCGGTCACGGTATGCGGCCCGGCATTACCGGTATTGAAGTACCATTTCCCGTCGGGACCAGCCACCAGCGAATGCAGGGAGTGATCGTGATCAAGACCGCCAAAACCGGTCAGGAAAATTTCTTTTTTGTCGGGTTTATCATCGCCATTTTCGTCCGTATAGACGACCAGATGCGGGGCGGCCGACACGATGATTTTGTTGCCGATCACCGCAATGCCCAGGGGCGACACCAGGTCTTTGTCTTCCACGAAGACCTTCGACTGGTCGGCTTTGCCGTCGCCGTCGGTGTCTTCCAGAATCATGACCCGCTCGCCGTTCGGGTGGTCGAGCCGGGTTTCAGGCTTGTTATTGAAGTTGCGGTAGTTGACGGCTTCGGTCACCCAGATGCGACCACGCGCATCGACATCGATGTTTGTGGGGTTATAAAACACCGGGGCTTCGGCCCAGACGGTAGCCTCCAGATCGTCGGGCACATACAATTTATTGGAGTCGGCCGCGGCTAAAACCGCCCTTCGATCGGGCTCCAAACCTTCTGATCCGGGGCGGGTTGTATGGCCTGATTGTTGCATCTGTATACTCCATCCGAAGAGACCTCCTACCAGGAGGGATGCCTGTAAAAACCGGACGGACTTAGGAATAGCGAGTTTCATCTTCAAGTGTTCCACGTGGAATAATTACCTGAAAAACAACATTTAAAGACTAGTAAACTTATTATAATAAGTGGATATTAGCAAAAACCGTGGAACAGTTACACGATTGCCTTATCCCAGAACCTCCCTTACAAACTTATTATTATAAGTATAACTTTCCAATAGGTTTTTCCCCTCTGGCACAGCACCTTCAATATGCACCCAACCCCGGTACTGAATGTCGTCCAACGCCTTCCGAACCTCCGGGTAATTCACTTTCCCCTGACCCAGCAGGTAGCTGTTTTCCTTAAAGTGGAATTCACAGATCTGTTTTTGCTGCCCGAGCCACCGGATTTCCTTTAAAATATTATATCCCATAACCGTGGAGTTACAAACATCGTAATACACTTTCACGGCGGGTGACGCCACGGCCTCGATGATCGCCATGTGCTCTTCGGCACTCAGCCACGACTCGATGGCCAGCACCACCCCCGCTTTTTCCGCTTTGGGCGCGACGGCTTTCAACCGTTCAATAACTACCTTCGTCCCCTGGGGATCGTTTTTCAAATCACCTTTGTTGAAGAACGCCAGCAGAATGTTTTTGGCCCCGAGGGCGCGGGCGACATCGACACTCTCCTGAACCCATTGCTCGGCCCGCGGATCGGACTTGTAAGGCACGTTGTTCATCTCGCCCAGCGCCAGACCGCCGATCCTGACTCCGGTTCGTTTGGCGGCCGCGCGCCAGGCTTTTTGCAGGTCTTTCTGCCGGAGGTGCATGTCGTTTTTCGCCGAACCCATGTTCACCTGGATTCCGTCGAGACCGATGGTTTTAGCCACATCGAACGCTTCGATTTTGCTGGATTGCCCAATCGACCAGTCACAGGCGCCGACGTAGAAACGTTGGTCCTTTGGGTTTTGTAGCGTAATTTTAGACGTTAATTGGGGCCAGGAAGCCTGGGCACTCAGCCCAATAAAGCCCATCGTTTGCCAGAGAGCGGTACGTCGGTTCATGGATGGTCAGGAATAGATTTTGTTCAAAAGTACAGGCTAAATGTTATATTCACTCGTTGCCAGCCGGTTAGGCTAATTTTTTTTTAATACGTTCCAACCGTTGCAACGGGATCAGGGTCAGTAGGAGTGAATTAATATGTTGGATGAACGAGCGTTAGTTGACGGCTGTCGAAATAAGGACCGAACTGCTCAGCGAAAACTGTACGAGTTATTCGCCAGGAAGCTCTTTGTGGTCAGCCAGCGGTACACCAAAAACCGCGACGACGCTGAAGATGTGTTGCAGGATTCTTTTGTGAAGGCGTTCCAGCATATTGATACGTTTCGGTTCGAGTGCCCGTTGGAAGCATGGCTCAAACGCATTGTGATCAACACGGCCCTGAAACACATCCGCAAACAAAAGCCGTGGCAAAACCAGGCCGAGCTGGAGGATGTGATACCGACCGCTCTACCGCAGACGGAAGATAGCCTATCGGGTCTGCACTACCAGCAACTACTGAAGATGGTGCAGGAACTCCCGCCGGGGTGTCAGGCCGTGTTTAACCTATACGCTATTGAGGGGTATACCCATCCCGAAATTGCGGAGTTACTAGATATTTCCGAAGGTACATCCAAATCGCAGTTCTCGCGTGCCCGCATGCTCCTGCAACAAAAGATTCAGAACGAGCGTCCAATTCCGAAATGAGTCTGTCTCAAGAAGAACAATTTAATGAAGAATGGCGAGGCCTCTTCGAAAATGCTGAAGAAAGCCCTTCCGAGGAGCTTTGGGATAGCATTGTTCGTCGCTTAGACGAGGAAGAGTCGGAACCAATACTACCGCTCTGGCCCCGGGTAAGACCCTGGGTGTACGGTGTGGCTGCTACTTTTATTACGCTTTTAGTAGGTTGGTGGGCCACCCGGTCCATCGAAGACGCCGGATTCAATCGGCCGGTAGCCGGTCAAACCCAAACTGAAAACCTGGCGGGCAAAACCGGGTCGGCAGACAACCGCAAACCGGCAACGGCAACCGGCGAACCCACCGGCGTGAAGGCCGAAACCGGCGGTAACGCAACTGAAAACCTGGCGGCTAATGGCCGGCGTACTTCCGAAAAGACAAAACCGGAAACCCCGGAAGATTCGGAACTGGAACAGTCCGAAACCGCCACCACGATCGATCACCTGATCAAAGACCAGTCGGCGCTGGCCCTGAACCGGAAAGCGCCCCGCGCTTCGGCGCCCCCCGCCCAACGGCCCTCGCTGGCCACGGATCGGATCGCCCAGCTTGACCGCACCAGCCGAAAAACCGCGCTGAAAAACCGGGTCGAAAAATCGGAGCCGCTAGCGCTAACCACCCGGTCTGACCAGCAACAGCCGACCCGCGAAACTGAACCGGCCATACAGCCTGCCGACAGCCGTCTGGCCTACGAAGCGAGTTATATCAAAAACCGGATAGTGGCCACTAAAAAACCGGCCCCCATTAGCCGGATCGTTTGGTACCGAGCCCCGGAAATTGCCATCGAACCCCAGGAAAAAGGCCGGGCCAAAAAAGAATACTGGGCGGCAGTAACGGCGACCCCAATGTCATTCAATCCGATGACGTCCATTCATTCCAATCTTAATCAGGCGTATTTAGCCTATAATGCTGTCCAACAGGCCAGCCGCCTGCCGAACACCCCATCGCTCCAGAACCAGTCTCAAATTTCGATGGCGTGGCAGGCCAGTTCCGGCGTTAAGTTCAGCAAACACTGGTCGGTCGAAGCGGGACTCCAATACCTCAATGGCCGTTCACAGGCCCGGAACAATGCGTCGGTCATGAACTCCTTTACTAACCAGACGGAAAATATGCTGGTCAACGCGATCCGGAACAGCAGTCCGACGGTAGCGAAGGACGCAATCCCACAGGCCGGTAATTCGTTGCTTCCATCCGGTCTTGATAAGAACAACATGTCTAATTCGAGTTATCTGACCGTTATTCCTTCTGATCAGCTCGTATCGAATAACTTTCAATATTTGCAGTTACCTGTTCAGCTCGGGTACCACATTTTGCCCGAACACAAAATCAGCTATTCCGTACTGGGTGGTTTGATGGCCAATGTGTTCCTGAAGAATACCATCAACGGTTCGCTGGAAGTTAATGCGGGGGATCAGGTTTACCGCCCGCTAGCGATGGCGGGTACGGCCGGTTTACGTATCAACTACCATCCTACTCACCACTGGTCCGGCTCGCTGACGGGTTCGTACCAGCAATCCCTGCAGAGCGGTACGCAGTCGGACACCCAATTACAGGTTCGTCCGCAGGCTCTGGGCGTCGGCTTTGGCTTGAATTACCATTTCTAAGCGCCCGGTTTTATGGTGATGGGTCTACGGATTTATCACCATAAGACCGTTTTTTTACCAAATTTTCATTTTCTCCCGTTATTTTTTCAACGTTTTCCAACCCCTACCCTCCGGATCGGGTCTATCCTACTGAGCGCTCAATGAGGTAGCATAAAACCGATTTGCGATGAAACGAGTAACGTTTTTTTCCTGTCTGATTACGGCCTCGGTGGGTCTATTGCCGATGGCGGGTTGCCAAACCGATACCACTGCGCCCAATCCCGGAACTGGGGGTTTGAAACCAACGGCGCAGGCCCGGTTATTTGCGCAAAAAACCAATGATTTTTCCTTCGATTTTTTAAAGCGTATCAACGCGCAACACAAGGAAGATGAGAATATTTTTGTTTCGCCCCTGAGTCTTCATATGGCGCTTGGCATGTTGCTGAACGGTGCCGATGGCCAGACCGCGGATGAAATGAAAAAGGCGATGCACCTGGATGGTGTTTCGCTGGCCGATGCCAACCAAACCTATGAGTTTTTAAGAAAAGGGCTGCCCACCGCTGATCCGAAAGTAACAACAAAACTGGCTAATTCAATCTGGTACCGCAACGGGTTTTCCGTTGAACCGTCGTATCTCGACGTCACAAAACAAACCTTCGATGCCCAAATTTCAGGGGAGGATTTCAGCAACCCGACGCCCGTTATCAACAAAATCAATCAATGGGCCAGCGACAACACCAACGCGAAAATCAAGAAAGTAATCACGGAGGTTAAAGATGAGCAGGTGTTGTTTTTGTTGAATGCCCTGTATTTTAAAGGCGACTGGAAGTATCAGTTTGATCCGAAAAATACCGGCGAAGAACCTTTCACGCTGGTTTCGGGGGTCGATAAGCGGGTCCCGATCATGACCATGAATTCGGTGATTCGACACGCGTTCCGGCCGACGTACGGGGCCTTCGAACTGCCCTACGGCGACGGTACCTATGCCATGACGGTGCTGTTGCCACACAGCAACTCGCCAGACGCGTTGATCAATAGTCTGAACGCAACGGAATGGGCGGATCTGCAACAGGCCATGCGGGAAAGCAAAATAGCGGTCGGCCTGCCCAAGTTTACCCTGGAGTACGAAGCCAATCTCAACAACGTACTCAAACAGATGGGAATGCCGTCCGCGTTTACAGATGCGGCCAACTTTTCCAGAATTAGTACCAGGCAAGGGTTGAAGGTGAGTTACGTAAAGCAAAACACCTTTGTTGCCGTCGATGAAAAAGGTACGGAAGCCGCAGCGGTAACCAGCATTGGGGTTGAAGTCACTTCGTTGCCGCCATCCCTCATTTGCAACCGTCCTTTTGTGTTCCTGATTACCGAAAAAGGAACGGGTTCGGTACTTTTTATGGGGAAGATCGTCAATCCGGAAACAACAAAATAACGAACGAATGAAAACGATTCTCTGTCTTTTTTCAGCGATTCTATTGATCTCGGCTTCCTGTCAGGATAAAACCAATACAACCATTCCGCCCCAATTACTGTCTACTACCCATATAGCCGGTACCTTTAAGTTGGTTGAACCAGCATCGAAATTTGACGTCACGCTGGTCATGACGCCGGACTCGTCCAGCAGCGAAATCAAAAACCGGGTGGCGTATACCCTGAGCGGGCGTTCGTCGGTTAATCAATACTTCGGCAGTTTTGTCGGCACAACGGGTTCCAACGACGTGCAGGTTAGTGCTATCGGTAGCACCAAAATGGCGGGGCCGGCCGATGCGATGCAGTTTGAAAGCGATTATTTTAAAAAACTACAGGCTGTCAAACGGTACGAAATAACGGGTAACCGCTTGCAATTGATCATTGACGGTAGCAACGTACTCGTGTACGAAAAGGAAAAATAATACAACCTGAACATAAGGAGTGGGCCGGTACGAATCCACACCAGCCGGTCTGCTCCATTTTTTGGGCTGACGGAGTCCCGTACTCTTAGAAAAGCTTTGACCTCTGATTCATTGTGCAAACCGGATTGCCCGGGGGCTTTGCCTTCCGGGCAATTTTTTATGGGTATATTCCAACGTTTTTTAAAGCAGCAGGGTCTGAGTAGATATCCCTAAACGACCTGTTGCATATGAAACGAACTCTTTATCTTATCCTCGCAATCGTGTTGGTCGGCCTGAACAGCTGCTCCGACAAATGCAAAGAAACCCGCACGTTCCGACAATTTACCCCGCTCACGCTAACCATCGCTCAGGTACGGAACGGTGTCCAGACCGAACAAGCCCGCACGCTCGTCAACCCGGGCAAAATCTACACGAAAGACGGTTTTCTGCTGATCAACGAAATCAAGGAAGGCATTCACATCATCGACAACCGGAATCCGTCGTCGCCCAAAATGGTGTCCTTCATCCGGATTCCGGGCAACGGCGACATGGCCATCCGCAACAACATCCTGTACGCCGACAGCTATATGGATCTGGTTGCATTCGATATCAGCGACCCGCAAAATGTCCGGGAAATTAACCGGGTGAACGACGTCTTTCCGAATGGTCAGTTTGAGGGGGGCTACTGGAGCGTAAATAACCAACAGGCTATTATCAACGACCAGAAAGTAGATTACGTAACGCAAACCGTCCAGACCAATTGCGAAAGCTCCGTAACAGAAGGCTGCCGAAACTGTGGTGTGGTGTTTGACCTACGGGGCAACTGGAGCGCGTTCTCAACAGGCTCTACTACGCCCAATACCAGCGGAACGGGCGGTTCTATGGCGCGCTTCACGCTGTACGACAATTACCTGTATACGATCAGCCAGTCCGACATGCAACTGTTCGATATCAAAACGCCTTCTAACCCGAAAATAGGCAATAAGATTAGCCTGGGCTGGGGGATCGAAACCATTTTCCCGTATAAAGACAAACTGTTTATCGGTGCGCAGTCTGGGATGCACATCTACGACAACAGCAACCCGGAAAAACCGGTACGGATGTCAACCTTTGCGCACGCGAACGTGTGCGACCCGGTGGTCGTTCACGAAGACAAAGCCTACGTCACGCTGCGTTCCGGCACTACCTGCCAGGGTTTTACCAACCAGCTGGATGTGGTCGATATTTCGAGTCTGTACAACCCGCGTTTGCTGAAAAGCTATCCGATGAAAAACCCGCACGGCCTGGGTATCGATTTCCCGACGCTATTCATCTGCGAAGGGGCGTATGGCCTGAAAACCTTCAACGCCAGCGACGCGCTGAAAATCGACCAACTGGAGCATCTGGAAGGCTTCCAGGCCTACGATGTCATTCCGATGGGCAAAACGCTGCTGATGATCGGGAAAGACGGTTTCTACCAGTATGATTACAGCAATCCGAAGAAATTGCGGCTGTTGAGCAAGATTCCGGTGCAACGTCCCTATCCCGCCAGCTAACCATTCGATCCCATGAAAAAGATTGGTAGCAAAGCCCTATGGCTGTGGTGCCTATTGGCGTTCCCTGCCTGCGCTCAAAAAGCCCCGTTTAAGCCCGTTTTTACGAACATGACTGAATTTGGTGCCCTGTTTGGGCAAGTGCGTTATAACGTCGGTTCGGCCTCCGAAAACGTGGGAAAACGCCAGAACCTTACGGCGCAGACATTCAATGGCGTTCAACTGCGGCCGAAGCTGGCCGTAGGGGCGACGGTGGGTGTCGATTGGTACAATTCGGCCCTGTTGATGCCGGTTTGCGCGGGGGTTCGGTATGATCTGGCGCAGCCGGGCAAAAAGAACCTACGGGTATTTACAAGCCTCGATACCGGTTACGGTTTTGCGTGGCTGAACGAAGATCCGACGGGCTACGAAACCCGGGGGGGCTGGGTAATTGCCCCCGGCATCGGTTTCCGCATCGGAAAACCGCAGAATGCCAATTTCATTCTTTCGCTCAGCTACAAACGCCAGGAAGCCGAAGCCGACAAACCGCTCGGCTGGAATGAAATTTCCAAACACGAAACCCGGGTTTATAACCGGGTGGCCCTTCGGCTGGGGTTGAGTTTCTAACGCTTTTAACCCGCATGAAATCAGCACTTATACTCCTGACGGGACTCTGTCTGGCCCTGGTCGGCTTACGGGTCAACGAACAAATCATGACGACCGCGATCAATCCCTTGATTGGCGACAAAAGTTTCGTGGCGCGTTTTGGCTCCGAACCGGATGAAACCATTGATGACAAACTGCGCATTCATACTCATCTGGAATACGTCGAACAGCTCTTACGGCAACGGACTACGCCTGGGTTACCTAAGGAGCAGCAGAAGAAGCGACTTTTTCTGCTGGACAAATTGAAAGAATACCGTCAACGGGGTATTTTTCCGAAAAACTACGATTATCCCAACGAGCGAAAACCGTGTTTCATCGACAAGGATGGCAGCATCTGCGCCGTCGGGTATCTGGTTGAGCAAACCGCCGGACGCGAGGCAGCCGAATCCATCAACCTCCGGTATCAATACGCCACGATTTATGAAATGAACGACCCGGACGTAGTGAACTGGATTGCCGAGTCGGGGTTGACGCGGGAAGAGTGCCAGATGATTCAGCCGGCGTATTCACCACCTCCTCCGCCCGCTATTTCGAATCAATACAAGATCACGAACGCGTACGCCATATCCTCGGGTTTATTGAATGGAGCCAATGTGGCCCTGAGTGGAGCGCAGTTCATGAATCGGCCCGGTATGACCCCTAAACAACTTAGCACCTGGGGGATGCTGACTGGCCTTGCCACAACCACATTGGGGATCATTAACCTGGAAAAGTTCTCCTACGATTACAGCGTCCTGACTCAAAGCACTTATTATGGCCGGGAGCTGCCCAGTAATCAGTCGAAGCGGACCCTTTCCATGGTCAATATTGGAGCGGGAGCCGCCACTACGTTGTTGAGCCTGATTAATCGACGTGCGTACAAAAAAACGCCCCGATCTGTGTCCTTCCATGTGTATACTCCTCCCGTTGACGACGGTTTTGCGCTTGGTTTGCACGTTGTAAAACGGCTCTAATGAAAAAGCCCCGGTTTAGGCCGGGGCTTTTGTGTTTTATGCCATCGTAAATTTATGCTGATTGCGTTTTCGCTCGTTTTCGTCGAGGTAGATTTTCCGAATCCGCATCGACTTCGGCGTTACTTCCAGATACTCATCTTTCTGGATGTATTCCATCGACTCCTCCAGCGAGAACGACACCTTTGGTGCGATCCGAACGTTGGCGTCGGAGCCGGCGGCCCGCATGTTGGTCAACTGCTTGGCAGTTTGCACGTTCACGACAATATCGTTCTGGCGGTTGTGTTCGCCAATCACCTGGCCGGTATACACTTCGTCGCCCGGTTCGATAAAGAACGTCCCCCGATCCTGTAATTTATCAATGGAATAGGCCGTTGCCACCCCACCCGTCATCGAGATCAGTGACCCATTGATCCGTTCCGGAATGGCGCCCTTATACGGTTCAAAGCTTTTGAAGCGGTGCGTCATCACGGCTTCCCCGAACGTAGCGGTCAGCACGTTGGACCGCAGTCCGATCAGACCGCGCGACGGAATTTCGAATTCGAGGTGTTGCAAATCGCCTTTCGGTTCCATAATCAGCAACTCCCCTTTCCGCTGCGTCGCCAGTTCGATTACTTTTCCGGCAGTTTCTTCCGGTACATCCACCACCAGCGTTTCCACCGGTTCCAGGCGGTTGCCATTCTCATCAAACTTATACAATACCTGCGGCTGGCCTACCTGCAATTCGTAGCCTTCCCGACGCATGGTTTCGATCAGAACCGACAAGTGCAGAATACCACGTCCGTAGACCAGAAACCGGTCTTCGCTATCGGTATTTTCAACGCGCAGCGCCAGGTTTTTCTCGGTTTCCTTATACAACCGATCACGCAGGTGCCGTGAGGTCACAAACTTGCCTTCTTTGCCGAAGAACGGTGAGTTGTTGATCGTAAACAACATATTCATCGTTGGTTCATCGACCGCAATACGCTCCAGCGCTTCCGGGTTTTCGGCATCGGTCAGCGTATCGCCAATCTCGAAATCCTCCAGACCGGTTACCGCGCAGATATCACCGCATTGCACTTCCGCCACCTTTTGTTTGCCGAGGCCCTCGAAGGTTTGGAGTTCTTTAATCCGGACTTTCTTAATCACGTCGCCCGCTTTGACCAGCGCCATGTTGGCGCCTTCTTTCAGCGAACCGCGTACGACCCGGCCAATGGCAATCCGGCCCACGAAGGCCGAATAATCCAGCGAGGTAATCTGCATCTGCGGGGTTCCTTCCACGACCGGCGCGGGCGGAATCGTTTCCACAATGGTGTCCAGCAGGTACGTAATGCTATCGGTCGGTTTTTGCCAGTCCGGCCCCATCCAGCCCTGTTTCGACGATCCATAAACCGTCGGAAAATCCAATTGCTCTTCGGTGGCGCCGAGGTTGAACATCAGATCGAAGACCTCCTCATGCACCTCTTCCGGGCGGCAGTTTTCTTTGTCGACTTTGTTGATGACCAGAATCGGTTTCAGGCCCAGTTGCAGGGCTTTGCTCAATACAAACCGGGTTTGGGGCATGGCGCCTTCAAAGGCATCAACGAGCAGGCAAACACCGTCGGCCATTTTCAGAACGCGCTCCACTTCACCCCCGAAATCGGAGTGACCCGGCGTATCGATGATGTTGATTTTAACGTCTTTGTACCGCACCGAAACGTTCTTCGAGACAATCGTAATACCCCGCTCCCGCTCCAGGTCGTTATTGTCCAGAATCAGATCGCCGAATTCCTGATTTTCCCGAAAAATCTTGGAAGCGTGAATAATTTTGTCAACCAGCGTCGTCTTACCGTGGTCAACGTGAGCTATAATAGCTATGTTGCGAATGGATTGCATACAACCTTGAAATAGAGTAACGACAAAAGAGAATAGACGAGGGCTGTCTGATTCGTAAACAAGCTGGTTTTCCGGCGGTTTTCTGTTGTCCTCTTAATTAGGGCGCAAAGATACGGAATTTTTACTGAATAACAGTATTTTACAATTTATTAACCTACAGAAAAAGAAAAAGCCGGGTTACCCCGGCTATAAGTACAATTTACGATACGTACGGATTAGAACTTGGGGCAACCACACCCGTTTTTTTTCTTGAAAAGACCCCACATAAAGCCTTTTTTCTTGCGATAGCCACGTGCTTTCTTCCGTTTAAAGATCGGCGCACTTTTTAGTTCTGAGTGGGCGGACTTCACATCGGCCGCTTCGACCGGTGCTTCCAGCGGAAGCATCAGGCTCATCGTTAAACCCAGCAACAGGAGCTTCTTCATACTTTCACGGCTATACTATTCTATCCTTACAACGCAAAGACTCACTAAAAGTACGTAAAAAAGGAAAGATTTTTACCGGAAATTTCGTCGGCTTCGTTAGCGATTGGCCTAAAAAAGAAAAACCGCCCCTTTCGCGACGGTTTTTCTTTTTTAACGGGGTCCCCGGTACGGCCGGTAGCTGTATTGCTGCGGAGCGCGCCGATAATTGCGGTAGTGCTTCTGCCGATGAGGGTGCGACCGATAGATCACTCTCGGCGGAGGGGTCACAATAACCGGCGGGCGACGGTACATGTAGGGGCTGTATCCATACCTCGGTCCGTAGCCATAATCGGCTCTCACACCGACCGAAGGGGCACAACTGGTCAAAACGATGCCCAGCAGCGCAATCACCAGCATTGAAATCAGACTATGCGTTTTCATGATACTAACAGTCTATTTGGTACACGCTTGATACCCCTTAGACTCGTTTGGTTCACTTAGGTTTAACGCACACACCGAAAAAGTCGTTCGCTTTTCCCGGGAAAAGCGCCTATACCTTCAGGTGGGTTTTCAGGTAATTCAGCGTAATCTGGTAGGCATCGGCCGTCGCTTCCTTGTTAAAACCGGGGTTGCTCGGGTTCGCAAAGGCGTGGGGCGCATCGTACATCTTGATGGCAATGTCTTTTCCGGCCTCTTTCATGTTTTTCTCAAACTCGGCCACCGTTGCGGGTGGAATTCCGGAATCCTTCGCGCCAAAAATGCCCAGCACATCGGTGTTCAGTGTTTTCAGTTTTTCCACATTTTTCTCCGGCTGACCGTAGTAGATCACACAACCGACGGTTTGTTTCCCGGCCAGAATGGCTGATTGCAGCGACATACCGCCCCCAAAACACCAGCCGACACTGGCAATCTGTGCCTGTGGGCCCACGTAAGCAATCGCGCCCTGCATAATGGCACCCAGCCGTTCGCGCGGAACCTGAACCAGCTTTGAGGCTTCTTCGCGGGTTGTCGCCACCTTGCCGTCATACATGTCAACCGCCAGTACGTTGACGTCTTTCAGGTCGTTGTACAACTTTTCGGCTTCCTGTTTGATGTAGTCGTTCAGCCCCCACCATTCCTGGTAGACAAACAGCCATTTGTTGGTTTCCTTTGGCGCTTTCAGCAAAAAACCGTTGGCTTCCTGGCCATCCGGTGTTTTGAACTTCACCATCTCCCCAGCCGCGCTATGGAACGTAAACGGCAACGGTTCTTCGTGTAACATGACAAACGAACGATTACTGGCCAGCAACGCCATGTCATTGGACACATCAGCAACGGGTTGATCGCAGCAGGAAGGCCCCTGCGCTGACGTCGTCAGCGCGACGAAAAGTCCACTGGCAAGGAATAAGAGCTTTTTCATACATTTCTAGATCCGGGATTACACGGATTAAAGGATTAAGCGAATGGTCCTGAACTGGGCTTACACTTTTTTCAATTCAAAGATGGTCACTTCCGGCAGAATGCCAACTCGGCCCGGATAGCCTAAATATCCATACCCACGATTGACGTACAGATATTGCTGCCCTTCCTGATACAAGCCTGCCCATTGTTTATAGACATATTGCGACGGGCTCCAGCGGACATTCCCGACTTCGACGCCAAACTGCATGCCGTGGGTGTGTCCCGCAAACTGCACGTCGATATCCGGAAATTGCGGCCGAACCTGGGCGTCCCAATGGCTCGGGTCATGGGAGAGTAACAACTTAACCGGGTAGTCTTCGGCCCCTTTCCGGGCCTTCGCCAGGTCACCGTATTTGGGCCACCGGCCCGACCCCCAGTTTTGAATACCTAGTAAAGCGATTTTGTCACCACTTTGTTCTAAAATACGGTTTTCGTCCATCAGCAAATCCCAGCCGAGCAGTTTGTGAGCCGCCATCAGGTTCTGCAAATTCTGCCGTTTGGCCTGCTGGTTCGGCCAGTTCACGTAATCGCCGTAATCGTGATTGCCCAGGGTCGAATAAACGCCCATCGGTGCTTTCACCTTACTGAAAATATCAATGTACTGTTCGACCTCGTCGGCGGTGTTGTTGACCAGATCACCGGTAAAAAAAACGACGTCCGGTTTTTCGCGCAGCAACATCTCAACCCCGCCTTTGACTGCGACTTTGTTAAAAAAACTTCCCGAGTGAATATCCGATAACTGAGCGATCTTCAAACCGTCAAAGCTCGACGGCAGGTTTTTGAGCGGTACCTTAATCCGCCGGATGCGGTAATCGTGCGCGCCCGAAATAATGCCGTACGTAAAGGCCACCAACGGCACCGCCCCCGCGACCAGGGCGGTTTTCATCAAAAATTCGGAGCGGGGAATGAGGTTCGTGGCCGGAATGGTCGCCTGAGTGGTATCGTTAACGGCGGCCCGAATGTCGGGACGATAAAAGAGCGAGGCAACCCAGCGAACAAACCGCCCCAGATCATCCACGAATATGAACAGAATGGCAAATACTTTCGAAAAGTATGGGATCAAAATCGCCGACCAGATAAAACTGCGCGTGATTCTTCCAACGGCATCGGGTGGCAGCAATTGCATCGTCAGGTAGGTGATGATGGAAACCGCCGTAAACCCCCAATACATGTAGTGAACAGCACGCTGCGTGGTTTCGGAAGCCGAGCGGGTGACGGTTTTTATAGCCTGGAAAATGTACCAGTCGATCAGAAGTAAAAGGCCAGATACAATGAAAAACAGAACGATACGGTTCATAGTGGTCGAAAAAGAAAACCCACAGCGTAAACAGACACTGTGGGTTTTTCGGTTCAATACAGTTAGTTATTCATTAATTAATTCAGGTTCCCGCTCCGGTTGGGGGACTGTTTTCTTTATCCGGCCTTTAACCTTCTCGCTAACCCAGTACATACACGGCACAATCACTAACGTTAAAACCGTCGAAAAGGTTAGCCCGTAAATGATGGTCCAGGCCAGAATGTTCCAGAAGACGGCGCTATCGCCCCCAATGATGACGTGCGGAGCAAAATCCCGGAACAGACCCACAAAGTCGATCGTCAGACCCAGGGCCAGCGGTACCAGCCCGAGCACGGCAGCCGAAGCCGTCAGCAAAACCGGGGTTAGACGGATGGCTCCCCCTTCGATGATCGCTTCGCGCAGGGGCGTTCCCCGATCCCGGAGTTCTTCGATAAACTCGATGAGAAGAATACCGTTTTTCACCACAATCCCGGCCAGGGCAATAATACCAACCCCGGACATGATGATCGAGAACGTTTTCCCGGTAAGCATGAAGCCCAGCAGCACCCCGATCAGCGACAGCACAATGGTGAAGAAAATAATGACCGGTTTCACCGCGGAGTTGAACTGCGTTGCCAGAATCAGGTAAATGAGCAGCATCGCCATGCCGAATGCCGACATCAAAAACACCATCGACTCCTGTTGTTCTTCCTGTTCACCACCCATCCGGATCACGTAGCCATTCGGAACATCGAGATCGGTGATGAGCTCCTGAATCTGAGCCACAATTTCGTTGGCGTTGTAGCCCGGCACAACGTCGGAACCCAGCGTAATAACCCGCTCCTGGTTTTGCCGGTTGATCTGGCTGAACGTGGTCGAATAGCTTATACTGGCCACCGACTGAATCGGAACCTGCCGCAGTTGCCCACCCATGTTCATATCCCGGTACACAATATTGAGGCTCAGTAGTCGCTCAATCTGGCTACGGTCATCCTGCTTTAACCGAACCATGATGGGGTATTCGTCCTTGTCATCGCGGAATTTCGATACTTCCAGACCGAACAGCGCCGTCCGAACCGCCATCGCCACCTGCGAGGAAGAAATGCCTTCCCGCTCGGCTTTTTCACGATCGATGTTGATGACTATTTCCGGTTTGTTGGTCACCAGGTCCGACTTCAACTGGTCGATGCCCTGAATCCCGGACTGCGCGATTTTCTGCCGCACCTGTTTTTCGATGCTTTGCAAAACCTTGAAGTCATCCCCGGCAATTTCAATGGCAATCGGTTTTCCGGTCGGTGGACCGTTGTTCTCGCGTTCCACCGAGATTTCGGTTCCCGGAATGCCCTGCATGGCTGTCCGGACTTCGTTCAGCAACATTTCGGACGAAATCCCGCGCCGATCTTCTTTTTTCCCAAACGCCACCGTCACCTTCGATTTATGGGGCGTATCCGAACGATCCGGGTTGAACGGATCACCGGCATTTTTCCCAACGTTGGCGATTACTGAATTCACAATATCGGTTGCCTTGTGTTTGTCCAGCACGTCAAAAACGCGTTTCTCAATAATCTTCGTTACCGAGTCCGTCACCCGGGCATCGGTCCCGACCGGCATCACATTGTACACATAAATGTAATCCGGATCCCCACTCGGGAAGAAGATCACTTTCGGCTGGACGATGCCCATCAGGAAAAACGTCAGAAACAATAACCCGATCATGCTCACGATGGCGCCCACCGGTCGCCAACCGACCAGCACCCAGGAAATCAATTTGCGGTAGCCGTTTTTCAGTTTCGGCAGCAGTTTTTCCTGGAACGGAACGATAATATGAGGGGTGAGGATATAGTGATTGAATACATATAAAATTATGAACAGCACCATGAAGTTACCGATACCACGGTCGATCAGGTAACCGATAACGGTCAAAACCGCCATGATGATCAACGGCCGCCGAATCGGCTGGAAACCCTGGTTATCTTCGTGGTGGTCGTCGTCGTGCCGCTTCATGAACGTCACGGCAAAAACCGGGTTCATGACGTAAGCGACGAACAGCGATGAAAACAGCGTCAGAATCAGCGTCAGTGGCAGGAACTTCATGAATTCGCCCACAATCCCCGGCCAGAACAGCAGCGGGAAGAAGGGAGCAATGGTCGTCAGCGTACCGGACAAAACCGGAATAAACACCTCACCGGCGGCCGCTTTTACGGATTGTTTAATATCCCAGTCCTTGTTCAGGTTGAATAACCGGTGGGTGTTCTCGATTACCACGATGGCATCGTCCACCACCAGACCCAGACCGAGCAGGAAGGCAAACAGCACGATGGTATTCAGGGTAAAAACCGTCCCGACGATGGGCCCAACAACCGGCATGCACACAAAGGCCACCAGCGCCGACAGCGGTACGGAAAGGCCCACGAAAATGGCATCCCGAACGCCCATGAAGAACATCAGAACCAGAACCACGAAAATAAAACCAAGAATAACCGTGTTGACCAGATCGTGCAGATCGGCCCGGGTCCGTTCCGATTGGTCGGCGGTTACTTTAATATCCAGTCCTTGCGGAAATCGGGTTTCTTTGTAGTCATCAATGATTTTTTCGATTTTGTCCGAAGCCGAAATCAGGTTGGCCCCCGAACGTTTGATCACGTTCAGCGTCACGACCGATTTGTTGTTCAAACGGGCAAAATCCTGCTGTTCTTCGAAACTATCCTGCACATCGGCCACGTCGCCCAGCCGCACTGTAGCACCCGTCGACGTCCGGATTTGCAGATTCTGGAGTTGCTGCATGGCGTTAAATTCGCCTTTCACCCGCAGCGTCCGGCGAACACCATCTACGTTCAGTTCACCGCCCGACACGTTGATGTTTTCGCCCTGAACCGCCTGCTGAATGTCGAAAAACGACAGACCCGCCGATTGCATCCGGGGCAAATCCACGTTGATCTGGATTTCACGTTCCAGCGCCCCCACAATATCCACCCGGCTGATTTCCGGCATGGCTTCGATCCCATCCTGCAAATCCTCGGCGTATTCCTTCAGCTGTTTCAGCGAGAAATTACCGGCCAGGTTGACGTTCATGATCGGGAATTCGGAGAAGTTCACATCCTGCGCCGTCGGACCGCTATCAATTTTCTGGGGCAGATCGCGCCGGGCCTTGTCGATGGCATCCCGAACCCGCTGCAAGGCATCCGGAATCTGTACATCCGGGTTAAATTCAACCAGAATGACCGACACATCCTGCAAGGCATTCGATTTTATCTTTTTAACCCCGTTGATCGACTTGAGTTGTTTCTCGATCGGCTTGTTGATGGTGTTTTCCACATCCGCCGGTGCCGTTCCGAGATAAATCGTATTGATATAGATCTGGGGTACTTTAATATCCGGGAATTGTTCTTTCGGCAGGTTATTGTAAACCACCAGACCGCCCAGCGTAATGATAATCGTAAAGATGTAAATAGCCGTCCGGTTCTCTACGCACCAGTTGGTAAAACTCAGGGTTTTATACTGTTCAAATTTCATGGCGTTGATTGGTTTATAGCCACTAGTGAAAAAGGGAACTTAGAAGTTGATCGGTTGTCCGTCAACTAATTCCTGATAACCTTGCGTAACGAGCTGATCGCCTGCCTGCAACCCGTCTGTAATCTCGATCTGACCACCGTAGCTGAGACCGGTTTTTACCTGCCGGGCTTTGGCTACTTTCTTGTTATTTTCGGTCACAGCAATGTACACCAGCTGGCCGTTTTCGGTGCTCTGTACCATGTTCTGGTTGATCACAATGGCATTCGATTTCGAAATGTCGTTGATTTTGATCTGCGCCAGCATGTTTGGTTTCAGGCTATTGTCCGACGGCAGGGGAGCTTCGATGGTAAATGTCCGGCTCAGCGGGTCCACCGTCGTCGAAACAAAACTAATCCGGGTAGTCAGTTCCTTGTTGATGTCCGGAAACCGGACGATAACCGCATCGCCCCGACGCACACTGCCCGCGTAGGTGTCGGCCACTTTTGCTGTTACTTTCAGTTGCGCCAGATTGACCACGTTCACAATGCCTACACCCGGCATGGCGGTTTCGCCCGCTTTCACATTGACCCGGTCTACAACGCCGGAAATCGGCGAGGTAACGTTCGACTGCGAGAGTTGCGCGTTCAGCGTGGCCAGCCGTTTTTCAAGCCCTTCTTTGTTATTTTTGGCCTGCAAATACTGAATTTCCGTCCCGATCTGCTGCTTCCAGAGGTTCGCTTGTTTTTCATAAACCGTATTTGCCAGCGTGAGCTGGTTCCGAACTTCTTCCAGCGACTCCCGCAGAATCTGATCGTCGATTTTTGCCAGAACCGTACCGGCTTTTACCGCATCGCCCTCTTTCACGTAAACCGCCGTAACGGACCCGCCCGATTTCGGACTTACCTGCACGTTATTCTTCGCATCGATCGTTCCCTGTAACTCAACAAAGTGTTTGAAGGTGGTCGCTGTTAAGGGTGACACCGTCACTTCTTTCACTTTAACCTGCGCAGCCTGATTCGGATCGAGTTTAGCAACCTCGGCTTCCAGCGCTTTGATTTTCGTCGACAACTCGGTTTGCTGGGATTTCAGATCGGCTAATTCCTGCTTTTTGGATGCTAAATCCGTCTTTTTCTCCTCCGAAGCGCAGGACATCAATAAGGCCGTTGCCAATCCGATTGCGTAATATGTTCTCATCTTTGATTAATTCGATAAAACTGCCTTGAACAGCGTGAAAATATGGGGTAGTTATTGACCGGTGTAGAGTTTTCCCAGAGCTTTATCCAGATCGACTTTCGTAATCATGTAATCGAGCAAAGCCGCGAAGTAGTTGGTTTGCGCTTCCCGCGAAGACGTCTCGGCGTTCAGTACCTCGATATTGGAGCCAACTCCTTCTTTGTATTTGATCCGCGTAACCCGCACCACCTCCTGGGCGAGATCCATGTTGCGTTTCTGATTCTGGAGCGATTGAAGATTATTCGCCAGGGTAACGCTGGCCTGTTGGATCTGCAGATCAATGGAATTTTTCAGCAATTCACCGCTCTGACGGGCTTTGTCAAGGGCTATCTTTTTCTGCTGGGCCTGATACCGTTTCTGAAATCCATCAAAAACCGGCACATTCAGGTTCAAGGAAATAGCCGCCGAGTTGAACCACTGCGTGGTCCAGAAATCCATGAAATTGTTCCGACCGTTATTGTGTCCATAGGTGGCGGAGGCCGTCAAACGCGGATAATACTGCTTGCCTATGCTCTGGTAATCGAGATCTGCCAACTGTAGCTGGGTCTGCAGCGTCGAGAATTCAATCCGCTGGCCATAGTCGAAGGACGCATCCAGGAGGGCCGCCCGGTCGAGATCCTGCTGGCTATACGTTTCAATGCGGTCGGTCAGCTGAATGGGTGCATTAATTGGCAATCCCATTTGAAATTTCAGCAGATTGTAGCTCAGATCAACCAGGTTTTTGACGTTTTGCCGTTCGGTTTTCAGGTTATTCAGTTGAACTTCCAGCCGATCCACATCAATTTTCTCAACAAACCCCTGCCCGTTCATCGCCCGGGTTTCGCGCAGCAGCGTATCGACCCGCGCGATATTCAGGTCCAGCAATTTCATCCGCTCCTCGCTCACCAGCACCCCGTAATAAGCCTTGGCAACTTGTTCGGCTACGTTGATTTTAGACGCTGTAACATTTTTTTGAGCGAGTTCCCGGTAAGTTGCCGCGGCTTTCAGACCAATTTTATAAGAGGCATCAAACACGATTTGATTGACGTTGGCCCCAACGTTTCCCTGAAGTTTTACCCCGAACGGAATCGCTGTTACATCATCCTTACCTTTACTTGCCGTTGAATCCCCCGGAGCCCCAAAACCGCCCGCCGGAAAAATCACCCGCTGAATGATGGCATTATAGGTAATGGCACCCCCTACGTTGACCTGTGGTAGAGCGACTCCGCGGATTTCTTTAATCCGGGCTTCGGCACTTAAGGCATCCAATTGGGTGTTTTTGACATTAATATTCTGTTGGGTGGCAAATTGAATGGCATCATTCAACGAGAATTCACGAGGAGCCTGCGCCATCGCCGACCCCACTATCCCAGTTAGAAGCAACGCACTTAAGATAGCTCTACCGGGTGGTCGAAGCGGGGACATTCTGATATTTCTGAACATATTGGTTGTAGATAATTGATCCTTTTTCGGTAAGTATGCCACGCACAAAATGATGAAGTAACTGAATCTGGACTTCGATCATAGCTGCCAACCCTTTGGGAAACACATCCGTGTCGAAAGCCATACGGATAAGTTCGACACGTAATCTGGCCATAATTTCAACATCGATTTCTGATCGATACAACCCCTGTTCAATTCCTCTACGCAGATTCAGCCGGATCGACTCCAGTATAAATTTCTCCTTGAACTCTGTACAAATTTCCCAGGCCCTTGGATAATGGCGTTGAATATCGATCATCAAAGCCGGATTCATATCCGAAAGTTGTTGTCGGAGCATTTCCGAACCCAGCAAAATTTCTTCAATCGGGTCATGAGCGGTAGATATATGACAACTCACGTTCTCCCGGTTTTTATCCATTCGATACAGAATGACCTGGTAGACAATATCATCTTTATCGACAAAATGCTGATACAAGGTTTTCTTGGAAATTCCGATATCCCGCGAAATATCATCCATTGTTATGCTACGGGTCCCAAATTTCCAGAACAAGGCTTCAGCCTTTTCCAATATCCGTTCTTTGATCTCCAATGAATTATGACATTTTTAAGTCGTAAACTCAGGAAACTATTATAAAGTTCATAGTTTCCTGAGTTTTTACAATTCATTTAGCAGTTGGATACTACAAAGGTCTGTCTAAGCTGTATTTTGATCAATGTTTAAGGCGTGAAGCGGCTGATTTTACGGATGAACAGCCGGATTTAGGAAGATGAAAGGAAATCGCTATGAATCAAGCGATGTTGAAACAGAAGGCACATGAAGACCACCTGTGAGGAAATAATGAATCCCTATACGGTTTTGAAACGTGGTGTGGCCAAAAAAAAGGTCCTCTCGTTTCGGAGAGGACCCTTAAAATCTGTGGTGGCGGCAACCTACTCTCCCGGAAGTGACTCCAGTACCATCGGCGTAACGGGGCTTAACGGCTCTGTTCGGTATGGGAAGAGGTGTTCCCCCGCACCCTTACCACCATCCCAGCT
>NZ_JBHSMA010000005.1:0-422937 GCF_042655385.1 Larkinella bovis
CCCGGCCCAACTGGTTGGGCTCACCCACCTGCTCCCACACCGGCCGCACGATGTGCACCATCTTCCAGTGGGCCACCCACTTGCCACTGGCCCCGGCGGCCTGCTCCCGCTGCGCCCCCGCCACCGCCTTCTGCATACTGGCCTCAACGCCAGCTTCGGAGCCGACCGGAATGTTGGGTTCCATCCCGCCCTGCCATAAGGCATAATTCCCGTTGCGATCCGGCGTGTTGACCGCCCGCCGAACCCGGTCTTCGTAGTTGCGCATGTAGCCGTAGGTCATCGTAATGGCCTCGATGTTGGGATTGACGAAGCTTTTGTCCCAAGCCATCGCATCCGAGACGCTGTTGATGTAATCCCAGCGACCGGTGTTGTCGCCCACGAAATGCCGCCCCAGCACCGCCCGGATTTCCATCAGCTGGTGGGTGGCTTCCAGTTGCTCGACCAGCACGTAGACCTTAATGGTGCCGACCGGTAAACCCAGGTGGGTTTCCAGCGCCGTCAGCAGCTGATTCCAGACGCCAGCTTCCTCGGCGGTCTGGATTTTGGGTAGGTACAAGACGATGGAGGAACCGGCTTGTTGCAGGGCCTGGTAGTTGTTGACCACGTACAGGGTGGTATCGACAATGGAAGCGGCCAGGGCCACGCCGTCGGCATCGCGGATATGGCGGTCATCCAGGTGCAGTCCCCGGGCGCGAAAGATTTTGGTGGTAAAAGCCAGCTGTTGTTCCCAGTCGGTGATGATGGTCCGGCCCAGAAAACCGTCGGCCCAGCGGTTCATTTCCTGCGCCACCTGCCGGGCGGTGTTGAGAAAAACCGGGTCTTTGTGGATGGCCAGTTTGAGGTTTCGCTGGTTGTCGAGCGACATGGTGGTGATTTGTCCCAGGGCGTCTTCACCGTCGAACATCCAGCCATCGGCGCCCGAGAGCAGGGCGTAGGCCACGTTGCGAAGGCTGGATTCGAGGGGGGCGTTGGGTTTGGCGGCTGGTCCGGTACCCTGAATCCACTGGCGTTGCAGATCGGCGGGGATGGGCGATCCCTCAAAGTGGCCCTCGCGGGCATCCTGGACGCGGATGGGGGTGCCGGGAATGGTTGACTGAGGATCCAGGAACTGGATGCGGGTGTGGGTTTGCCCGCGGTGGGCGCGTCGTTTCAGACGGGCCTCCATGACGGTTTTGATGCGTTGGTTCAAGGGGGCCAGGGCAGTTAAGGCGGCCAGGGCTTGGGGCGTATACACATCCGAATAAATTTCCTGTAGGTTGTCGCGAATGACAAGGGTCATGGTTTGAAATAAATAGGTTGTGATCAAGCGTTTTAAAAAGCCGATTTAAAATCGGCTACAGAATCGGGCGGGTTTTCAAAACCCGCACAGCACACTATGCCAAAATAAACACCGTCATGGTGATCGGGCCGTGCGCCCCCAGCACCAGCGCCTGCTCGATATCCGCCGTTTTGGAAGGACCGCCGATGAAACCGCCAAAACCGTAGTCGCCGATCCCGATCCGCTCGTAGGCTTCGTGCAGGGTCGGCACCAGGTTGGCGGCTTCGACCACCACCGCCAGATGCTGGCAGATGTACGGCACGATCCGCTGCCCCATCTGCTGTTCGGGCAGCCAGACCGCGCCATTCTCGGCAACGGCCAGTTTCGTTTCGATCACGGCCAGTTCCACATCGTCGAAGCTGTGCGGATCGACCGTTTCCGACAGCCGTTCGAACGAGTCGCCCAGTACCGGTAAGGTGGTAATCACGCGTTGGGTCGCTGCAAAATTCGCCCGAATCCAGGCGGCTACTTCCGTCAGGCTTTCTACAATCAGGGCGGTTCCGCCAATGCTGTTAAAAACAGCCTGGTAGTTCGAAACGATGTTCTGGGGATTGCCCTTAAAAACCGAGATATCCGGTAACGGGCTGGCGGGCGGCTGGTTTTTCAGAACGGCGGCTAAAATACTTTCTCGGGTACTCATGCGGTTTTGGGGTTACAGGCGGTCGTTCAAACTTTTTCGGAACCGGTTTCAGACTGATTTTTGGCATACCACTCGGCGAATGATTCTTTGGGCCCTTCCGGCATGTCCCGCTGCCTGTACCAGGGGTTTAACTTGTTGTTTACCGCAAACGGAATATTGTTCAATACCCAGCGACCGGCCCGGCCCAGACGGGTATATGAATCCGGCGACGAGAGTGTCCAGGCCATGGCTTTCATCCCCAGCACTTTCGTGTTGGCCGCATAGCCTTCCCGGACAATCACCTGCCGCCACTGATACAGCTGGTCATGGATGTCGATTTTGACGGGACACACGTTGGAACAGGAACCGCAGAGCGTCGAGGCAAACGGCAGATCCGCGTGCCGTTTCATGTCCAGATTCGGGGCCAGAATCGCGCCGATGGGGCCGGTAATGGTGTTGTGGTAACTCAAACCGCCACTTTTCCGGTACACCGGGCAGGTATTCATACACGCACCGCACTTGATGCACTTCAGCGAATTCCGGAAATCCGGGCGGCCCAACTGGCGGGTTCGTCCCATATCGACCAGAATTAGGTGCATTTCCTGACCGGGGCGCGGTTTTCGGAAGTGGCTGGAATAAATCGTGATCGGCTGGCCGGTGGCACTGCGGGCCAGCAGCCGCAGGAAAACGCCGAGGTGTTTCTTTTTGGGAATGATTTTTTCGAGGCCCATGGAGGCAATCTGAACGTCCGACAAATGGGCGCCCATATCGGCATTCCCTTCGTTCGTGCAGACCACGTATTCGCCGGTTTCGGCCACCGCGAAGTTGACGCCGGTCAGAGCGGCCCGCCGGGTGATGAACGCATTGCGCAGGTGCCGCCGGGCAAACCGGGTGAGGGTGGTCGGGTCCGAAACGCCCTTCTCGGTCCCGAGGTGTTCATGAAAAATTTCCCCGATCTCCTCTTTCCGTTTGTGAATACAGGGCAGCACAATGTGGCTGGGCGGTTCGTTGTCCAGTTGCTGAATGTATTCGCCCAGATCGGAATTGATGACGTCGATGCCGCGTTCGGCCAGGTATTCGTTCAGGTGACATTCTTCGGTGAGCATCGATTTGCTCTTGATCATCTCCCTGATTTCCTTCGCTTTCAGGATGGAATAGACAATGCGGTTGTGTTCTTCCGCATCCGCAGCCCAGTGGACTGTAATGCCGTTTTTGGTCAGATTGGCTTCAAACTCCAGTAAATAATCGTGCAGATTCGACAGCACGTGGTTTTTGATCTGCGAAGCCGTTTCCCGCAAATCCTCCCATTCCGGAATCTGTTTGGAGGCCAAATCGCGTTTTTGCCGAATCCACCAGAGGGCACCATCGTGCCAGTTGACGTGTTCTTCGTCTTTTTTGATAAAGGCTTCGGCGAGGGCGGCATGATCTTTCGTTGCTTTTTCCATCACAGGTTCGCGTTTAGAATTTCGGCAATGTGAACCGTTTTCACGGCGCTTTTATTCCGGTGTAAAATGCCTTCGAGGTGCATCAGGCAGGAAAGGTCCACGGAAGTGATGTATTCGGCACCGTTCTTCACGTGATCGGTTACCCGGTCTTTCCCCATTTTGACCGAAACGGCCTCTTCGGCGATGCAGAACGTCCCGCCAAAACCGCAGCATTCGTCCGGGCGGTCCAGGGCTACCAACTCCAGCCCTTCCACCTGGCTGAGCAACTGAACCGGTTTGGAATACGGCGACGCGTTGAGTTCGCTCATTTGCGCCAGATACAACCCCCGCAGGCCGTGGCAGCTCTGGTGAATCCCGACTTTGTGGGGAAACCGGGCTTTCAGGGTATCGATTTGTAGCACATCGGTCAGAAATTCGACCAACTCATACACGCGCGATCGGATGCTTTCGGCTTTGGCCGGGTCGTCGGCCGCGTGCAGGTGTTGCTTCACGTGCAGCACGCAACTGGCCGACGGGGCCACGATGTAGTCGAAACCGCTGAAATTCGCCAGAAAAAGATCGTTGCATTCCTGCGTAAGGTGCTCAAAACCGGAATTGGCCATCGGTTGTCCGCAGCAGGTTTGCCGGGGCGGATACACCACATTGACCCCAAGTTTTTGCAGCAACTGCAGGGTTGCTATGGCCGCCTGAGGGTAAAACTGGTTAACATAACAGGGGATAAAAAGTCCGACAGTCATAGGGCGGGGTTGCTTGGGCGCTTTTTTCTTCTAAAGCGTTCAGGAAGATCGATTTACTACGTGAGTGCGCGGTGTTTTTACGAATGTGCCTGAATTGATGAGCCTGGTTTTCGTGCTAAAAAATCTATAGAAAAGCCAGAAGCCGTATTTTGCCGTTTTTATTCGCCGGTCAGGTCGGTCGAATGGGCTGGGAAATTATGGGTGGAAACCGTCCGGCAATTGGTCAGCCTGAACAAAAACCGCTGACCACAGTCAATAAACCGCGGGATAGGGGGACGGGATGACCCAACGGGGAGAGACCGCCCAAAACCGGCTGCTTCGGCAGAGTTCAGACAGTAAATCGTTTCATTTTTTACTTTATGAACTAACTGGCTGGATAAAAGGCCGGTAAAGTAGTGAAGTTAGTCCTATTCCCGTAAATTGAACGATGAGCCGGGCTGGGAGCCAATACCGTTGCTGCCTGATCCAGATTTTCCTAAAACCCTTAACATGTGCATTATCCATGAAGTGGACCCAGGTTATTGATCCGTTTAACGCTATAGCCTTGTCCGTGCTGGTCGCGGCAGTGCCCATTCTGTTCATTTTCTGGGCCCTGATCATTCGGAAAATGAAAGGCTACCAGGCCAGTCTCATCGCGACGGTGATGGCCGCTTTCATTGCCCTGCTGGTGTACGGAATGCCGGTGAAACTGGCGGTTTTATCGTTCGCCCACGGGGCACTGTACGGGTTGTTTCCCATTTGCTGGCTGGTTATCATGGCCGTATTCCTCTTCAACCTGACGGTCAAAAGCGGGCAATTCGAAATCATTAAACACTTCATGGCGTCCATCACGGCCGACCGGCGGCTACAGGCGCTGTTGATTGCGTTTTCGTTTGGCTCCTTTCTGGAAGGAACCGCCGGTTTTGGAGCACCAGTCGCCATTACGGCGGCCATGCTGGTCGGGCTGGGCTTCAATCCGCTCTATGCGTCGGGGATTTGTCTGATTGCCAATACCGCCCCGGTGGCGTTTGGCTCCATCGGCATTCCGATTACGGTGGCTTCGCAGGTGTCGGGCATTCCCGAATTACCGATTTCCCAGATGGTGGGCCGCACGCTGCCCATTCTGTCGATCATCCTGCCGTTTTACCTTGTAACGATCGTGGCCGGTTTTAAAAAAGCCCGGGAGGTGTTACCGGCGGTTCTGGTGTCGGGCGTTTCGTTCGCTGTTCTGCAATGGTTTTCGTCGAATTACCTGGGGCCTGCGCTGCCCGACGTTATTGCCGGACTGGGGTCGATTATCTGCATGATGGTTTTCCTGCGGTTCTGGAAGCCCAAAACCGTCTGGCGTTTTGCCAACGAACCAGCCCCGACTTTTCAGACCGACCGTTCGTACACGGGTGGGCAGATGCTGCGGGCGTGGTCGCCGTTCCTGGTGCTGACCATCATGGTGATTGCCTGGGGAATGCCGCCGATCAAGGAGGTGCTCAATGCGGTCGGACAGGTGCAGTTTGAAGTGCCGGGCCTGCACAACGCCATTCTGAGCGAAGAAGGTGTCGCCTTACCGAAGGTGTTTAAATTCAATTTCTTATCGGCGGCCGGAACGGCTATCCTGATTGCGAACCTGGTCGTCATTCCGCTGATTGGGTTGACGTACCGCGAGGGGCTGAAAATCTTTGGTGCGACGCTGAACCAGCTTAAATTCCCGGTTCTGACCATCGCGGCCGTGCTGGGTTTTGCCTACATCGCCAACGATTCCGGGATTACGCTGACCCTGGCCGCTGCGCTGGCCAACACGGGTTTTCTATTTCCATTTTTCGCGCCGGTGCTGGGCTGGCTGGGCGTGTTCATCACCGGTTCCGATACCTCGGCCAACGCCCTGTTCAGTAAATTGCAATTCGCTACGGCTCAGTCCATTGGTGTTGATCCGGTGGTAACGGTGGCCGCTAATGTGTCCGGGGGCGTGGTAGGTAAAATGATTTCGCCCCAATCCATTGCCGTGGCCGCAGCGGCCGGCGATCTGGTCGGCAAGGAATCACAGTTGTTCCGCTTTACGGTCAAACACAGCTTCATTATGCTGGGGGTCATTTGCCTCATTACTCTGACACAAGCCTATGTTTTTCAGTGGGTTATTCCGACGTATGAACTGCTGATCGCCCAAAAAACGGCACCCGTTACGGATCTGTCGCAGGGTTATGTCTACCTGCTGGCGCTGGCGGTTTTGTTAATTGCCCTGGCCTCAACGATTCGGTTCGTTTCGAACCGGCGTGCCCAAAAGCCAACACTGGTGAATTAAGGGGTTGGCACGCGCTATTATTGCTCCAGGTGCTGAAACCGCCCGTTCGTGATAACGTGAGAAACGGTCAGGGTTTCAGTCAGTACCACCAGATTGGCTATAAAACCGGGTTGAATTTTTCCTAACGTATCGCCCGCACCGATGATTTCGGCCGGAACCGTCGACGCCATCCGGAAGGCTTCGGCCGGCGACAGACCCACGTGTCGAATGCAATTCCGAACGGCATCCAGCAACGTGATGGACGAACCGGCCAGTTTGCCTTCATGGTTTGTAAACCGGCCCTCGTTATAATAAAGGGTGAAATCCTCAAAGGCATGCGTCAGTTTGGACGGATTGGCCAGAATGGCGTCCGAAATCAGAAACAGACGTTCGCCCAGGAGTTTTCGGGCTATTCGAACGGTAGCCCAGTCGCAGTGAAAACCGTCGGCAACGATGCTGGCGCAAACCGCTGGATGGTCAAAAACCGCCCCCACCACACCCGGTTCGCGGCTTTCAAACGGCCGCATGGCGTTGTACAGATGTGTGGCTAACGTAATTCCCTGCTCAAAGGCGGAGGTTGCCTGGTGATACGTAGCGTTACTATGCCCTACTGAAAGGCGGATATGGGCTTTTGCGGAACGTTCCAGCAGGCTGGCTAGGTGTTCCGGCAAGAAAATTTCGGGCGCAATCGTCAGGAGCCGGATTATACCGTGGCCTTTATTAAGTAACTCATCCAGTTCAGCTTCAACCGGTTGCCGAAGGGAGGCCAGACTGTGAACGCCCCGTTTTTCGGGGTTGATATACGGGCCTTCCACGTGCAGGCCCAGCACCCCGTTCGGATGGGTTTGGCGGGCTTCCCGCACGGCTTCGATGGCCGTAAGAATAACATCGGGTGAGGTCGAATAGAGCGTGGGCAGGAGCGACGTTGTTCCGTTTTTCAGGTGCGTCTGGTATAAGTGATCGACGGTTTGGACCGTGGGGGATTCGTTCAGAAACGCATCAGAGCCGCCGTATACCTGCAGATCCACCAAACCGGGAAGCAGCCATTGTCCTTGTACGTCAATGGCTTCCGGCTTGTTGACGACCCCATTGGTAACTTCCTGAATCAATCCGTTCGCAATCCGGACGGAAGCACCCGGCAACACTTCGGTGCCGGTGAAAACCGTCGCGTTGGTGAGGGCGAAGTCCTGCATGGCCGGATCAGTTATGACTTTATTGATTCCAGATTTCCCAGGCTTTTTCGGCCTGCAAATGCAGCATTGGCAAACCGTTATGGGTGGCGGCTCCCTGTTCGCGGCCCTTTTGCAAAAACCGTGTTTCAGCCGGGTTGTAAACCAGATCGTACAGCAAATGCCGCCTGGTTAGCATACCGTACGGAATGGCCGGGCTGGCGTCAATGTTCGGGTACGTACCCACGGGCGAGGTGTTGATAATCAGCCGGTATTCGTCCAGAATCTCCGGCGTCAGGGCCTCGTACGACAGGGCTTCGGCGGTTTGCTGGCGGGAGATCAACCGGTACCGGATTTGTAGATCGTTCAGGGCTGCGACGACGGCCCGGGCCGCCCCGCCATTCCCAAGAACCAGGGCGTGAAGGGTTGCCGGGCCAATCTCCTGGGCGCGCAGCCAGTCTTCCAGCGACGAGCGAAAACCGTAATAATCCGTATTGTAGCCAATTTTGCGGCCATCGGGCAGAATCCGAATCGTGTTGACAGCCCCGATTCGTCCCGCCGAAGCCGGGTCGAGTTCGTCCAGAAACGGAATGATGGCCTGTTTGTGCGGAATCGTGACGTTCAGCCCCACCAGATCGGGGGTCGACGCGAGCAGTTGGGGAAAAGCCGCCGGATCGGGCAGTTCGAATAAATCGTAACGGCTATCCGGAATGCCTTCTTTTTCAAACTTTTCGGTAAAATATTTCTGGGAAAACGAGTGGGTCAGGGGAAACCCAATCAGTCCATAACGACGCATAAACGGGCTTTTATCGGTTGCCCAAAGCTACAACCAAAACCCAAAAACCGGATAAAAAGCAAGATTAAATTGCGCCGTTGACCACTACCGAAAAAATGGCATCGCGAATCCGGATGGTGTCGGGCTGCGACCGGCCGGGCGAATCGCTGTCGGGATCGATCACAAACGTTGCGTTCAGGTGCCCTTCGATTTCGCGGCTGGTGGGATTGTACGCGTCGATGGTCACTTCGTTCTTTTCCGTTGCTGCGGAGTACAGATTGTACCGGTCGCCGGTGGCATTGTCGCCGATCCGCGTATACACCCAGGCCGATAGCGGGGTGCCTTTCAGGTCATCCCAGCGGGTGGGCCGGAGGGTATAGGTGCCGGTTTTTGTGGGTAACTGATTGATACTAAGCCATTGTACTTCGCCCTGGGAGCGGAACGTGCCGCATTCTTCGACCATGATGTTGATGCTGTCCCGGTTAAAAAACGTGGCCGTTGAGGCTGCCGACCATTCCTGCTGGTTCTTTAGCGCCATGAAATTGCCGCAGTTGGGAAGTTGGGGTACGCCTATCTTTTTATTGTCACAGTTCAGCAAAAAACCAATCAAGGACAGTAAAAGGAGGTTTTTCATAAATGGTATGGGTGGGAATATTGGTCTTGTGTACTATGACCATTTAGACGCCCGAAAGGTTTAAAAGACACCGTAAAAAATTAAAATTTTTGCTAAAAGCCGGACTGTCACTTTACCGATTAAACTCGGATATTTGCAATTCGACTGTCAAACAGTGTATGCACAACCTGATTTTATTTGACGATCCGACGATCCGCACGGCCTTGTTGCCCCTGACGTTTACCCGGCCGGTGAGCGAGATCCGGACTGGCATCTGCACCATCACCGAAAAATGGGCCCGGCGGCTCAAGACCATTCCGTCGTTTCTCACGGACCCGTATCTGCAAATAAAGTATCCCTGCCGGGAAAGTCACGACAGCTTTTTCGTAAACGGTGCCGTTTGCCCGTCAAAACCGCTGATTGAGGCCTTGAACGGGTTGTCGCCCGAAACCGCCCTGGTCAGGCCGGACGGTTTTCTGCTGGCCCTGCGGACGGCAAAACCGCTCAGGGCGACGCCGACGGTAGCCGATGCTGAACGGACCCTGACCTTTGCAAAACCGCTGACGATCATCCGAAATCTGCCGGAGATCTTTGCCCACAATGCCGATCAGATTCGCGCCGATTTTGAACTCCTGACGGCGGGCCGGCTCTCGCAACCGATCACCGATCCGCACACGCGTTGTTATGCACCCGAAAATATCTTTTTGGAGGAAGGGGCCCGAATTCGCGCGGCCGTGCTCAATGCCGAAAACGGCCCGATTTATATCGGGAAAAACGCGCTGATTCAGGAGGGAACGGTGATGACAGGCCCGTTTGCCCTCTGCGACCACGCCACGGTCAACTGGGGCGGCAAAATGCGCAGCAACACCACCATCGGTCCGTACGGCAAAGTAGGCGGGGAGGTGAGCAACTCGGTTTTTCTGGGTTACAGCAACAAAGGACACGACGGTTTTCTGGGGAATTCGGTGATCGGCGAATGGTGCAACCTGGGGGCCAATACCAACAATTCCAACCTGAAAAACGACTATACGAACGTAAGCCTGTACAGTTACGCAACGGGGCGGCTCGAAAAAACCGACCGCCTGTTCTGCGGCCT
This sequence comes from Larkinella bovis, assembly GCF_042655385.1. Taxonomy (NCBI): domain Bacteria; kingdom Pseudomonadati; phylum Bacteroidota; class Cytophagia; order Cytophagales; family Spirosomataceae; genus Larkinella; species Larkinella bovis. The sequence goes on from NZ_JBHSMA010000005.1 coordinate 10,024, forward strand.
GATCATGGGCGATTATACGAAAGCCGGAATCAGCACCATGTTCAATACGGCGACGGTGGTGGGGGTTAACGTCAACGTTTTTGGCGCCGGTTTTCAGCCCAAATACATTCCGTCGTTTTCGTGGGGCGGGGGCGCGGAAGGGTTCGCCGATTACCGGTTTGAAAAAGCCCTGCAGGTGATTCGCGAAACCGTCAGCCGCCGGGGACTGGTATTTAGCAAGGCCGACGAAAAGATCCTGCGGGAAGTTTATCGGATGGAGGAAAAGAATAAAGAACGATTGACGTAAACGGGTATTTAAAACGAGGGAAGTGGGAAGGAAGCCAGTATTCCGGTTTCTCTCCTGCCTTCCTCCTTCAGGTATGCAATTCAGCGAAATCATCGGACATGACGAAACAAAGCGGGCACTGATCCGGGCGGTTCAGACCAATCACCTGGCCCACGCCCAGCTTTTCGATGGCCCGCCCGGGAGTGCTAACCTGGCGCTGGCGCTGGCGTTTGCGACGTACATCAATTGCGAAAACCGGCAGGAATTGCCGGATGGGCAGGGGGATTCGTGCGGCCGGTGTCCGTCCTGTACCAAAATGCAGAAATTGGTGCACCCGGATCTGTCGATTGTTTTTCCGGTCGCGGGCAGCAAGGTAACCAGCGAAACCCTCCTGGCCGACTGGCGTAAGTTTGTGCTGGGGCATCCCTACCGGGTGCTGGACGAATGGCTGGCGGCTGCGAACCTCAAGCAGGGCAATATTCCCGTCGAGGAAGCGCGGGAACTGATGGGCAAACTGTCGCTGAAGGCCTACGAAGGCGAATACAAGATCGTGCTGATCTGGTGCGCCGAGAACCTGCATACGGCCACGGCCAATGCCCTGCTGAAACTGCTGGAAGAACCGCCCGCCCGCACGCTTTTTCTGCTGGTGACCAACCAGGCCGATAAACTGCTGATTACCATTCTGTCGCGGACGCAGCGCGTGGCGGTTCGGGCTTTTACCGACGACGAAGTAGCGATGCATCTGCGACAGCATTTGAATCTGCCCGAAAAACGGGCCCGCCAGCTGGCCTACCTGGCCGACGGGAACCTGTCGGAGGCCCTTCGGATGGCGCAGGAAGAACCGGAAAAAGCCGACGCTGAACCGGGTAACGATCGGCACGCGTGGTTTGCCGAATGGATGCGGTTTTGCTACCGGCAGGATTTGATTGCCCTCGTCAAACAGGCCGACCAGTTCGATGCGCTGGGCAAGGAAAAACAGCGCGGTTTGCTCGATTACAGCCTGAACCTCTGCCGGGATTTATTTTTGTGGAAGCATGGCGTCACGGCGTTGTTGCGACTCCCGGACGAGGAACGTACGTTTGTGGAAAACTTTGGCAAAGTGCTTGAATCCCATCACCTCGAAAACATGGTCGGCGGGTTGAACGAAGCGGTTTTTCACATTGAACGAAATGTCCGCGCCAAAATGGTGATGATGGATTTGTCGCTTACCTTCAGCAGTTTGATCCGCAACGGAAAATGAAACGCCCGACAAAGCCGGTGGCTGGCGAACCCCTCAAACAGGTAATCGGTTTTGCTGACCGGCTGGATTTTCCGGACCTGGGCTGGACCGACGTCGAGACGAAAATCGATACCGGTGCGTATACCTCGGCGCTGCATTGTACGGATGTCCGGCTGGTGCCCCACGGCGATGGCTTCCGACTGCGGTTTGCGCTGGTGACCGGGCGGGGGAAAAAGAAAAAACACTTTACAACCGATCTGTTTCAGTACAAAACCGTTAAAAATTCGTTTGGTCAATCCGAAAAGCGATTTATCATTAAAACCCGTGTCCTGATCATGGGGCGGCTTATCCGGGCCGAATTCTCGCTGGCAAACCGCGGAACGATGCGGTTTCCGGTTTTGCTGGGCCGTAAACTATTGCGCAACAAATTTGTTGTTGACGTATCACTGCAAAATGTTTCGTACCAAATGAAACAACAGAGCCCGGCTTCCTGACGTTGTCACCCATCCGGGGTTTTTCTCCCCCATTTTTCCATCAACGACTTTCTACCAAAACGTATATGCGTATTGCGATTTTGTCGACCAATCCCGAACTGTATTCCACGCGACGGTTGGTCAAGGCAGCCCAGGAGCACGGCCACGAACCCCTGGTGATCGACCACCTGCGGTGTCAGGTTATGATCGAAGGCGGCAAACCGGAAGTGCTTTATAAAGGGCAGCCGCTGGAGCAAATCGACGCCATTGTGCCCCGGATTGGCGCTTCCGTCACCGATTACGGCTGTGCCGTGGTCCGGCAGTTTGAAATGAAAAAGGTATTTACAACGGCTCGTTCTCAGGCTATTACGCGTTCCCGGAATAAATTGCGGAGTTTGCAGGTGTTGTCGAAAGCGGGCGTGGGGTTGCCCAAAACCGTCTTTGCCAAACACCCCAAGGACGTCGATAACCTGATCACGCTGGTGGGCGGCCCCCCGGTGGTGATCAAACTGCTGGAAGGAACGCAGGGGTTGGGCGTAGTGCTGGCCGAAACGGCCAAAACCGCCAAGTCGGCAATCGAGGCTTTTTACGGACTGAAAGCAAATGTGCTGATTCAGGAGTATATTGCCGAAGCAAAAGGGGCCGATGTCCGGGCGTTCGTGGTCGGAAACCGGGTAGTCGGTGCCATGAAGCGGCAGGGTAAGGAAGGCGATTTTCGTTCGAACCTGCACCGGGGCGGCACCAGCCAGGCGGTTTTGCTGACCCCCGACGAGGAATGGACGGCGGTGAATGCTGCCAAGGCGCTGGGTTTACGGGTAGCGGGTGTCGATCTGCTGCAATCCAACCGGGGGCCGCTGGTGCTGGAAGTCAACTCATCACCCGGGCTCGAAGGCATCGAAAAAGCCACCGGCATCGACATCGCCGGCCAGATTGTCGACTATATTGAAGAAAAAATTCCGACCGACGAAATTGATACCGTCGGCGTTTAAAACACGGAATTAAGAGTGATGCATGAAGAGGGATGAGTTGGCTGACGCTTTTATCACTCATTATTCATCACTCTTAACTCACTTTTCATTTATGAAGATAAAAATTGGAACCCGGAGCAGTCGGTTGGCGCTCTGGCAGGCCTACCACATTCAGGCCTTGCTGAAAACCGCCGACGTTGATTCGGAACTGGTGCTGATTGAAACCAAAGGCGATCAGATTCTGGATCGTTCCCTGTCAAAAATTGGCAGTAAAGGGGTGTTTACGCAGGAACTGGAAGACCAGCTTCGGGCTGGCACCATCGATATTGCGGTGCATAGTGCCAAAGATTTGCAGTCGTCCCTGCCCGACGATTTATCCATCATCGCCTTCACGGAACGGGAGCGGGTCAACGATGTGCTGGTGAGCCACGACAAAAGTTTGTCGCTGACGAGTGGCCGCGAATTTGTGGTCGGAACGTCTTCCACGCGCCGGGTGGCGATGCTGAAGCATTTTTGCCCGCACATCAAAACCGTCGATATGCGGGGCAATCTCCAGACGCGCCTGCGGAAAATGGAAGAAGGCCAGTGTGATGCGCTGCTGCTGGCCTTTGCGGGTGTTCACCGGATGGAATACGACGAGCTGATTGCCGAATACCTGCCCACGCAGGATTTTACCCCCGCCGTGGGGCAGGGCAGTGTGGCCGTCGAAGCCGCCAGTACCTTATCACTGGAGAAACTGGAACTCATTCGCCGACTGACCAACCACGAGCCGACGGAGGCCTGTCTGAAAGCCGAACGCGCGTTTTTGCGTCGGCTGGAAGGCGGGTGCAGTATCCCGGTTTTTGGCCTGGCGACCTTGCAGGGCGAGGAACTGACCCTGACCGGCGGGATTGTCAGTCTGGACGGGAGTGAACTGCTGCGCGAGCAGTTTAGCGGACCGCTGGCGGAAGCCGGGGCAATCGGTCACGACCTGGCCGAAAGCATTTTAGCAAAAGGTGGGGGCGAAATTTTGCGGGCTGTGCGCCAAAACTTGTAACTTGGCCCGCGAAAGTCCCACCTGATCCCACAATGGTTAAAATTGCCCAAACGGAAGCCGACGTTCGCCGGTGCCTGCCCGCGATGGTAGCGTTACGCTCGCAGCTGACCGAAACCCAGGCGCTGGAACATATTTTGTCGTTACAGGAAACGGACCGGTATCTCATTGCCTACATTGATAATACCGTGGAGCAACCGGCGGAAACCGTGGCGCCGGCCGTGATTGGGTACCGCTACATGAATTTGCTTTTCAGCGGCAAAACCCTCTATATTGACGATTTGTCGACGCTGCCCGACCAGCGCGGCAAAGGCTATGCGGGCCGGTTGCTCGACTTTGTGATCGACGAAGCGCGCAAAGCCGGTTGTACGGCCGTGACGCTCGATTCGGGGCAGAATCCGCAGCGGTATGATGCGCACCGGTTGTACCTGAACAAGCGGTTCAACATCGTCAGCCACCATTTTGCGTTGAAGTTGTAGTTCGAACCAAAGAAAAGAGAGAAAAGACGAAAGCGACCCTCTTCCCCTATATTCCTTATGCGGCTATCCGTATTGCTTCTTACCTTGTTCCTGATTAGTCCGGCCTGGGCTAAAAAACCGCCCAAAAAGAAAGATTATCTGGTGACGATCAACACGGATTTGGGTTCGATGCGATTGATTCTGTACGATCAGACCCCGAAGCACAAGGCGAATTTTATCAAGCTGACCCAGGAAAAGTTTTACGACGGGCTGTTGTTCCACCGGATTATCCAGAATTTCATGATTCAGGGGGGAGACCCGGAATCGCGCAACGCCAAACCGGAGCAGATGCTGGGCAACGGCGACGTTGGCTACCTGATTCCGGCCGAATTTGTGCCCGAACGGTTTCATAAAAAAGGAGCGCTGGCGGCTGCCCGCAACAACAACCCCGAAAAGGCGTCGAGCGGTTGCCAGTTTTACGTGGTACAGGGCCGGGTGTGGGACGATGAGAGTTTCCGGGCCCAAACCGAGCGCATTGCCCAGTTGAAAGGTCGTCAGCCGACCGATGCGCAGAAACAGGTCTACCAAACGCTGGGCGGTACCCCGCACCTGGACGGAAACTATACGGTTTTTGGGGAGGTGATCGACGGGCTGGCCGTTGTGGACAGCATTGCCCGCCAACCCGCCAATCCGCTCAACCGGCCGTTGAAAGACCTGAAAATGACGGTTTCGGGCGAGTGGATGAAGAAGAAAAAAATTACCAAACAATACGGGTACGTTTACCAAAAATAACGAAATCCCGGTTTTAAACTTTTTATGAAAAAACGCATTCTGATTACCGGTTCCAACGGTCTGCTGGGCCAGAAACTGGTCGATTTGCTGACGAAGCAGCCTGCTGTCGAGCTGATTGCCACCGCCCGTGGGGCCAATCGCTTACCCGCTTCGGAAGGCTACACTTTTCAGTCGATGGACATTACCAACCGGGAGGAAGTGCTGGCGGTGGTTGGTCAGACCAAACCGGATGTCATTATTCATACGGCGGCCATGACCAACGTAGACCAGTGCGAATCGGAGAAAACCGCCTGCTGGGCGCAGAATGTGTCGGCGGTCGAGTACCTGATCGAAGCCTGCCGGATCCATGATGTATTTCTGGAACACGTTTCAACCGACTTCATTTTCGACGGTTCGGCGGGGCCCTACGACGAGGAAGCGGAGGCTAATCCGATCAGTTTCTACGGCTGGAGCAAATATGCCGCCGAGAAAGCCGTTATTCATTCGGGGATCCAATGGGCCATTGCCCGGACGGTTCTGGTCTACGGCATCGCGCACGATATGAGCCGGACCAACATTATCCTGTGGGTAAAAAAGTCGCTGGAAGACGGCAAAACCATCAAGGTGGTAACGGACCAGTGGCGGACGCCCACGCTGGCCGAGGACCTGGCGCTGGGCTGCTGGCTGATTGCCGACCAGAAAGCCGAAGGGATTTTCAACATTTCGGGGAAAGACTTTCTGACGCCGTATGAAATGGCCATCAAAACCGCCGATTATTTCCAGCTCGATAAGTCCCTGATTACGCAGGCCGACTCGACTACCTTTACCCAGCCGGCCCGGCGCCCACCACGCACCGGATTCATTCTGGACAAACCGCGTCGCGTCCTGGGCTACGAACCGAGAAGCTTTGAAGAAGGCATTGCGGTTTTAGCCGGACAGATTGCCTGACTGGTTTACGGTATACAGTTTACGGTTTTCGGTAGCTGACGCTCAAAGAAGAGTAGGCGTCAGTCCCGGCGGAGAACCGACCCGCAAACTGTATACCGAATACTGAAAACTGTATACCGAAAACCGTAAACCGCTATGAAATGGATTTTCTTTTTGGCACTTATCAGTGTTTCGCTTCAAAGTGTGGCCCAGTTACCGGCATCCGGCAAGAAAGTAACCGGGCCGATTACGACGAAACGGGGGATTGCTCTGAAAATCGGGGATACGGTCCGGTTTGGTGAAGGCGGTTTGGCAGACGGAAGCTATCAGCACATTTACGTGTCGTTTGACAAATTTGGTCAGAAAACCGCCCATCTGGAAGAAGGGTACGGTTACAAGTACGCCGTGATCAAGGAGTTTCGGGAAGTAGATTCGGGCAACGACAAACGATACGTCGCCCTGGTTCGGCCCAAAGGTGGTATCAGCGTGAACTTCCGCGCCGTTGATCTGGAACCGGCGATGGAATCCAAGGAAATTATTTCCGTCAACGGCACGGCGATCAGCAAGTTGATTAGCCGGAAACAGATTTAGAGTTTCGCCGAAAACCGTCGCTACTGACTGAGTTTGCTCAAAACCGTGTAGCCTTTCAGTTTTCCGTTTTTGTTGTAGGTTTCGGTTTTGATATCGAACAGCACCTGGCTGGCCCGGTAGCTGGTCGAGCGGAACGTGGCCCGAATCGGGATGCCCATCGCCCGGTTGGTCATGTTGATCTCCGAATTGATTTTGGATACGCTGAACTGTCCGGCGGGCGTGGTCAGGTTTTCCTGGCCTTCTACGGCCCGGTTGACCACCTGAAAATCCATATCCATCATTTTGGTGCCTTTGCTGTAGAGTTCAGCCGCCATGTTCCCATCGGGTAATTTACTGCCAGTGCCCAGTTCTTTGGGGTAAATCAGCTGGTTGGCTTTCACCTTCACTTCCATGTCCTTCAGGCCATCGTTAGTGGCTAGCAGCAGGCCCGATAAGTCCGCAATGAGTTCGTTGCCGTTGCAGGTATACCGAACGGCCATTTCCGGGGACGGTTTATCTTTTTCGTCGAACGATTGCATCGTGACGTCGATGAGGGTCGAACCGCCTTCACTTTTCACCTCTTTGATCGTGTACACCATCCGGCCGATGATTTTGTCTTTGGGACTGTACGATAGCATTTCGTAGCTGGAACCGGCCTTGAATTTCATACCCAGACAGTCCTGAGCCGATGTTTTAACGAGGGTGAACGCCAGGGCGAAAAAAAGAACGAGGAATTTCATACAATCGGGTTTATGGGATACGGCCCGAAAATACGCAGTTCTTCGATTCTGGCAACAAAGGATTGAGGGAACGGGTGTTAGACCCAGGCCATGCTCACCACGCCGATCAGCATGATCAGTTTGCAAAGTGAACTCAGGTAGGAGAAATCCCGCTTGGTATCGGCCCGGACCAGCCGGTAAACGAGCCAGGCAATCGGCACCAGCAAAATGACAAAAATCCAGAACAACTGCGGATTCTGGAGCGAATGGGCGATGACGAACAGGGAAACGATAAAGACCGCAATGATGCCATACAGAACCTGCTTGGTTCGGCGCAATCCCCAGATGATCGGCAGGGTGCGGCAACCGAAGCGGGCGTCGCCTTTGACGTCTTCCATGTCCTTGATGATCTCCCGGACGAGCGTGATAACGAAGGAGAAAAGGGCGTAAATGAGCAGTAAATCAACCTGTTGCCGGTAATAAACCGCCAGCACGATCAGGGCCAGGGCGGTCAGGAAAGCCACGATAAAGTTGCCGATGAACGGCTGGCGTTTGAAGGTCGAGGAGTAAAACCACAGCAGCGTGACCGACAGCACATTGACGACAAAAATCCATTTGCTGAGATAAAACCCGATGACCACGCCGAGAAAATTGAGCGCCTGATGGGCGCCCATCGCAAGCTGTCGTTTCAGATACCGCCCGATAATGACCCGTTCCGGTTTGTTGACGATATCGATCTTGACGTCAAAATAATCGTTGATGATGTACCCGGCAGCCGCAACGCAAACCGTGGAGAGTGAAAGCAAAAAGAGTTTGGTGTCGAGCAAAAGGCTGGGCCAGTTGTCGCGCGGGCCGATGAGCGTTACCCGGGCGAAGTACTGCGTACCCACAATAATGAGAAGATTCTGCACCCGAATCAGCCGCAGAAAACCCAGGACAAACACATAAAAGGGCGGATTACCCGTGCGGGCCGCTTTGCTCCGAACTTTGGGGTTCATAACCAGAAACAAAATTCAGTCAAAGATACGGTTTCCGGGCCGAATCCCCGGCGACATTAAAATCTTTCTCCATTGACGCGAATCCGTGAACACAATTAGCCGCAATTGATGTTATGGAAAGTGATTGACGATCGGATGGTATCCTTGCTTGCTTTGACATCCATTGATGCTATTGCGATCCCTCAGTCCCTCAATCACTTATCTGATTTTATGAAAATTGGCATCGTATGTTACCCGACGTTCGGGGGAAGTGGGGTTGTTGCGACTGAACTAGGCAAAGCGCTGGCAAAAGCCGGGCATAAGATTCACTTTATCACCTACCAGCAGCCGCCCCGGCTCGATTTTTTCAACGAGAACGTTTTTTACCACGAAGTTAATATACCGACTTATCCGCTGTTTCAGTTTCCGCCCTACGAATCCGCGCTTTCCAGTGCGATGGTGAACGTGGTGCAGTACGAAAACCTGGATTTGCTGCACGTGCATTACGCCATTCCGCACGCATCGGCGGCTTACATGGCCAAGATGATTCTGCGTTCGCAGGGGCGGCATATACCGTTTGTAACTACTTTGCACGGAACGGATATTACGCTGGTTGGGAAAGATGCCTCCTACGAACCGGTGGTGACGTTCGGCATCAATGAGTCGGACGGGGTAACGGCGGTTTCGAACCAGTTGCGGCAGGAAACGCTCGACCAGTTCGCGATTCGGCGCGAAATTGAGGTAATTCCGAATTTCATTGATCTGGAACGGTTCAAGCGCCAGAAAAAAGAACATTTCAAAACCGCCATTTGCCCGAACGGCGAGAAGCTCATCGTGCATACCTCAAACTTCCGGCGAGTGAAGCGCATCGACGATGTCGTCCAGGTTTTTAATAAGATTAATAAGCAGATTCCCAGTAAGTTGCTATTGTCGGGCGACGGGCCGGAACGCGTTCGGATCGAGAAGTTATGCCGCGACATGGGCATTTACGAGGATGTCCGGTTTCTGGGAAAACTCGATGCGGTGGAGGAAGTCTTGTCGGTGGCCGATCTGTTTCTGATGCCTTCGGAAAACGAGAGCTTCGGACTGGCGGCCCTGGAAGCACTGGCGTGCGAAGTACCGCTGATTACGTCCAACGCGGGCGGTTTGCCCGAACTCAACGTGCAGGGCATGACCGGTTTTCTGAGCAATGTGGGCGATGTTGACGATATGGTGAAAAACGCCCTGTACGTGCTCAATGACGATAACCTGCCGACCTTCAAGCATAACGCGCTGGAGCGGGCGAAAGAATTCGAGATTTCGCGGATTCTGCCCTTGTACGAGAACTACTACGAAAAAGTAGTGATGGAAAGCCGGGCGCTGGTTTGAAACCGCATTTTTTCAAGACTTTCTGGCCGATAAGTGTTAACTTTGTAGCTTAATCAACGAACGTATGAAATTCGGTGTAGTAGTTTTTCCCGGTTCCAATTGCGACGACGACGCGGTCCATGCCCTGCGCGACCAACTGAAGCAGGACGTTGTGAAACTCTGGCACAAAGACCACGACCTGCAGGGCTGTGATTTCATCATTTTGCCCGGCGGTTTTTCGTACGGCGATTATTTGCGTACGGGAGCCGTGGCCCGGTTTTCGCCCATCATGAATGAGGTGATCAAACACGCCGAACGGGGCGGTTACCTGATGGGTATCTGCAACGGTTTTCAGATTCTGGCCGAAGCGCGGCTGGTGCCGGGGGTGTTGCTGCGGAATACCAACCAGAAATATGTTTGCAAGAATATCTACCTGCGTCCGCAGTCGAAAAGTGTGCTGCTGACGGCGGATCTGGAAGATAAAGCCTATAAAATTCCCATTGCGCACGGCGAAGGCCGGTATTTTGTCGATGCCGATACCCTGAACGAGCTGAACGATAACGATCAGATCATTTTCCGTTATTGCGACGAAACCGGTAACATCACCGATGCGGCCAATCCGAACGGCAGTCTGGACAACATTGCGGGGGTTGCCAACGAACGCAAGAATGTGTTCGGCATGATGCCTCACCCCGAACGGGCCGCCGATCCGCTGCTGGGCAATACGGATGGCCGGTTGATTCTGGAACAATTGCTGAACGCCGTCCTGGTATAGAACAGGCGTCCCTTTTGCGAAACACAAACTCCCCGAACGATTGCCGTTCGGGGAGTTTGTGTTTTATCACTGCTCCAGTTTCTTCACCACCCATTCGCCTACTTTTAAGCCTTGATTCCGGCCGTTATCAATCGCGTCCATGAAGTGAATGCCGCCGTAAAACCGGGACAGGCCGGCTTCAATGGCGGCCTCCCGGAACGAACGGAAAGTGCGGGCTTTCAGACCGTAGCGCTCCTCGACGGTATCGGTGTAGTTGAAGTTGTCACCGAAAAAATGGGTGAGAATAACTTCCGTAGCCGACGAAACCGTGGAATGGCCGCTGAGGTACTCCGGAAACGGGGGCGTTTGCAGAAACGGTTTCCAGGACGGGTCCATCAATTGGCGAATGGCGCTTTCGGGCCGGATGCGGTCGCTCCGGTATTTTTCGTCCCAGCAGGCCAGAAAACCGTCCATCAACCCGATCGACACCGCCGTGTGGATTTTCAGCGTTTCGGCAAAGCTCTTTTTCGCCTGGGCGCAGGCAATGCCGGTAATGCCGAGCCAGTGGGCACCCGGTGAGATTTTTTTTAGCCCCACCATCAGGTGACCATTGTTTTCGAGCGCAAATGGATTGCAGTCCCAGAAAGCCGCAATCTGCCGGTGTTCGTCCGATAAGGTTGTGCTACCCGCCCTGTGATTCTCTTCGAGCAGGCGGTAAAAAGCCGATTTCCTGTCTTTGGAAAAGGCCACGGGCGGAACCGGCTTAAACTGCGCGGCCGAATCCAGCGTAAACGGCCGGACAGTGTTGAAATAGGGCTCGACCGGCGCAAAATAGCCCGGCGGTGTCGGGTACCAGTGCCCCTCTTTTTCGGAAGGGGTGTAACGCGGGTAGTTGCTGATTTTATTGTACCGGTCGGCCTTCGCGTATTTCAGAATCTGCGCGCTGATCTGGGTGGCATACGCCGTGGAGCGTTCAATGACCTCGTCTGAAAAACCGACCGTGCGGCAGGAATCCAGCAGTTGCTTTTCCAGCGTTGCCAGCCGCGAGCCCGACGGCTGCATTTTCTGGGCGGTTTTCATCATGGCTAACAAGGCGCTCAGGTCGGTGGAATACCCGCTGACATCCTGCGGTTTCGAAAGGGAAGGATAGTCGTTCAAAACCCCGTGCATACTCCGAAATGCCTGGTCGTTCTGCGCCACCACTTCGTAGCCCGCCAGACAGGCGTAGCTGAAAAACCGGGCGGCCAGGGGTGGGTTGGTTACGTCGTGGATCATCACCTCCGTCATCTCGTCGATGACCTTGCTGACCTCGCGGTGACTGAGTTCCGGGGTCTTCTTTGTCTGGCAACTGCTGAGGATGAGGAAGAATAATAAGATTTTTTTCATTGAACTGGAAGGAATTGTTACACAGAGTTGATCAGGGGAAATCAGGGGTAATCGGAGAAATACTTTGATAACGCTGATACCCTCTGATTAACTCTGTGTTATAACTTATTTAAACCGATACGCTTTGATACCTACCTGATTAATCCCGAATAAAACCGTGTTGCCGACCGGCAGCATACTCCGCACATCGCCTTTGAGCTGGAAACCGGACTGCCGCTGCGGAACGTATGCAAACTGGCCGTTGCCGTTGCCTTTCAGCAGGATGCCGTAGTTGGCGTCGGACTTGCCAAACCTAAGGCGAGCCCGGTTGACGTTGCCGCCCACCAGCAGGTCTTTCTTCCCGTCGCGGTCGTAATCAACAACCGTCAGCGCAAAAACCGGTGAGGTCTGCACCTCCATTGGCAGGGCTTTTTCCCGGAACGTCCCCGAAGCCGTGCTTTCAAAATAGGCGGTTTTCAGGTAATTGGCTTCCAGTCGCTGGGCATCTTTGCGTTCTTCTTCCGTGAAAATATCCGTCATCGTCGCATCGGCGTAACTCTTGTAATCCGGAAAGCGGGTCCGCATGATGCTGAGCTGGTCCAGCAGTTCGTCGCGGGAAACGTACGGGTAGGTTTGGCCCTGGATGTAAAAACACAGGATCGGATCGACCGAGCCGTTGTCGTCAAAATCCTTGTAAAACAGTTCGGCGGGTTCTTTTTCGCTGACTTTGCACTGCGTGTTCAGCCCCTGATTTCCCACCACCAGATCCGGTTTGCCGTCGCCATTCAGGTCGTCTACCAGCAGTTTATTCCACCAGCCCTTAAACGCCCGGTCGAAATACGTTTTTGTCTGATCGACCCATTTCCCATCGCTGTGGCCGAACACCGTTACGGGCATCCATTCGCCCACGACGATCAGTTCCGGTTTTTTGTCATTGTTCAGATCGGTCCAGGCGGCATCGCTCACTAGGCCGATTCGTTGCAGATCGGGCGCCAGCGTGGCGGTTTGGTCCCTGAAATTGCCCTTGCCATCGTTAACCAGCAAAAAGCTCTGGGGCGTTTCGGGATACCGCCCCGGAATCACCCGCCCGCCCACGAACAGGTCCGGTTTGCCGTCGCCGTTGACATCGGCCACCCGCACGCAGCTTTTGCTGACCCGCATGAGGGGTAACGCCCCGGGGCTTTTCGTAAAATTGCCTTTTCCATCGTTCAGATACAGCCGGTCTTGGAGCTTCGCGTCGTCGGGCAGGAAGTTGGCGTACCCTCCGCTGACGACGTACAGGTCCACAAAGCCGTCGCCGTTGGCGTCGAAGAAAACCGCATCGGCATCGTCGCTGGCTTTGTCGGCTTCCAGAGCCGGCTGCGGTTTGGGTGCAAATTGCTGATTGGCCTGCTGGAGATAAATCATACCGGCCTGACCATTTCCGCCACCCACAAAAACATCGTCCCGTCCGTCGCCGTTGACATCGGCCTTTGCCAGACAGGGGCCGACGAACGACTGCGGGTTGACGAGCAGCGGCTGTCGTTTGAAATCGTTGACATTGTTCCGGCTGGCCTGGTAGGCAACCGGCGATGCGGTTTCTGTAAACAGGGTAGGGGGTGCGGACCGGGAAATCGGGCCGGTTTGGGCGTCTTTTTCGGCCAGAACGAGTTTTTGGTTCGCTTTGACACCGGTCAGGAGCTGTTGTTTCCCGCTGGACCAGACCACGCGTAGCGAGTCAATGCTGGAGTCTTTTCCCAGGCCAAAATGCAAAACCGGTGACACGCTGGATTGGTAGCCCCGCGACGGCATCTGCTCCAGCAACTGCAGTTTGCCCTTTTGGTAAAGCATTACTTTCGCACCCAGCCCGAAACGGTTGGCGCCGGTTCCTTCCAGTTTGACGTTCAGGTAATGGTTTTTGAGCGTTCGGTCGGCATCATTCCGAAAGATGGACGCCGGATTGTTGAGGTTGTTGATCACCAGATCCAGGTCGCCGTCGTTGTCCAGGTCCGCGTAAGCGGCCCCGTTGCTGTTCGACGGCAGCGACATGCCCCAGGCCCGGCTCACGTCGGTGAAGGTTAGATCGCCGTTGTTTTTAAAGACATAATTGATCACATCCGACGACGGAATCTTGAACACCAGCTCCAGAATGTTCTGACGACGGACGTTGCTCTGGTTGTTCTGCAGGTAGTCGTTCATGTATTTCATGAAGTCCATGTTCGTGAAATCCCGGACAAAACCGTTGGTCACAAACAGGTCTTTCCAGCCATCGTTGTCGTAGTCGGCCAGCAGGGGTGCCCAGCTCCAGTCGGTATTGGAAAGCCCCGCCAGTTGCCCGATTTCGCTGAAGCTGCCATCACCGTTGTTGATTTGCAGCATGTTCCGCATGTACTGGTAATGAAACCCGGTTTTGAGGTTGAGGTCGAACTTCTCGTAATTGTCAGGCGCAAAGAGCAGTTTCTGCCGGCGGTTGTCCTCGGGCAGCATGTCGAGCACGAACACGTCAGGCAAGCCATCGTTGTTGACATCGGCGACGTCGTTGCCCATCGAAAAATGCGGAAAATGGCCCAGGCTGGCCTGAATTTTATCCGAAAAGAGCGGGCCGGTTTTTCGGCTGTTGTGGATGTAGAGGTAGTCGGGAATGGTGTAATCATTGGAAATGTACAAATCCGGCCAGTCATCGCCGTTAAGATCCGAAAGGGCCGCCCCCAGGCCGTAGGAGAGCGTGGTGTTGCGTAAACCGGCCGGCCGGGTAATGTCCTGGAAATACGGCTGGCCATTCTTCGGCTCGTTCCGAAAAAGCCGGAGGCCGGTTTCCGGGTCTGGTTTTTTCAATAGATCGGCGGTGCTGGCTTCATCGAGAACCGGCAGCGATTTCGGATTGTGATTCAGCAGGAACAGATCCAGATCGCCGTCTTTGTCGAAGTCGAAAAAGAAACCCTGCGTACCATTAACCGGATGGTTCAGACCGTATTCGGCGGTTTTTTCGGTGAAATGCGGCATGCCGCCGGTTTTCGTTCCTTCGTTGATAAAGAGTTGGTTGATCCGCTTTTCGGGCGATACATTTCCGGAATAACAGACGTACAGATCGAGCCAGCCGTCGCCGTTGACATCGGCCATCGTAACCCCGGTTTTCCAGGGGCCTTCCCGACCGGCCACCCCGGCGGAATCGGTAACATCCTGAAACCGCATATTACCCTGATTCAGGTAGAGTTTATTGGGAACCATGTTCCCGGTAAAATACAAATCGTCCAGCCCGTCGTTATTCAGGTCACCGACGGCCACGCCCCCGCCATTGTAGAAATACTCGTACATCAGGACGTTGGTATTCAGCCCTTCGGTCAGGTTGTTGGCAAAGGTGACCTGGGTTTCGTCGGGCGAGAGCAGGGTAAACAACGGAGGACCGGTATTTTCGACGGCGGTTTTTTCTTCCTTCGAAGACGAATCCCGGCAGCCGGTCAGCGTCAGGGCAATGATGACAGAGCTGGAAAAGAAAAGCGAAAGGGAAGGGAATTGCATAGATGAATCAAACAAGAGACGGTGTTTAGGACAATGTACTGCAAAAATGAAGCAATTTTTTAAGATCTCCTTCTTTCTTGAAATCAATCATTTCGGTTTTCAAGTAGGTTTCAATGAGCGGTTTATGTTTCGCAAAAACCTTTAAAACCGTGCTTCTGGTAAGCTTGTGAAAGCGGTTATTCTGATCGATCATGCCGTAGAGCATATCTTTTTCCAGCAACAGATCGCCTTCCTGCTCCAGTCGGGAGAGCTGGCCGCTACTTCCTATGAATGATTTGTACTGGCTGATGGAGGAAGTACCGGACGACTGGTTGTAGCCGCCGTTTTTTTCCGCTCTGATGGTTTTGAAGATGGGTTTAAACACCAGCAAAATCGGTTGAAAGTCGGCCCGGATTTCCATAAAACCGTATTTGGGGTCATACCGAAAACTGTTTTCGCCGATCTGAATGGCCCGAATGGTCGATTCATTGTCGACCGCCAGTGTGTCACCATTGGGGACGATGAATTGCATTTCGCCGATCAGAATATTGTAATTGAGCTGCCCGGTGGCCCGCTGCCCATTGCCATACGCAATGATTCCCTGGCGGAACTGCTCGTAGCGGTAGCGGTCCCGGATGGGAACGGATTGCTGCCAGTTTGGCCCTCCCTTGATGCGAAGAATGCCGAAATCCTGCGCCCGCAACAGAGTAGCGTTTAATAAACCAAGGCCCAGAATAAGGAGGCTAGTCTTCATGGGTATACCGGTCGGATGCTACCAAAAAATCTATGCCAGCTCCAATCGGGCTGGCATAGATTTGTAATGAACGTGATGAACTCTGAACGCTTAATAGCCCGGGTTTTGAACCAGTTTGTTGTTCCGGTTCATTTCATCCCGGTGGATTGGTAAGTAGTACTGTTTGTCGGCCCACGCCCGGTTTTCCTTGCCAGGGTCCCCTTCAATTACTTTGTACGTATAATCGTAGTTGGTGGGGTCATATTTATACAGGGTCACCGATTTACCCGGTTTCAGGGTTCCCGTAATGGAAATCCAGCCCACCTTGCGGCCCAGTGTCGTCGGAGCAATCATCCAGCGCCGGGCATCGTGGTAGCGGTGTTCTTCGAAGGCCAGTTCGATCCGGCGTTCGTTCCGGTAGCGTTCTTTCAGCGCAGCACCCGTTTCAGTCAGAGCCGGCATACCCGCCCGGAAGCGGATGCGGTTCAGCCACAGTTTGGCCTCGGCATCCTGGCCCAGTTCGATACAGGCTTCGGCGTAGTTCAGTGCGGCTTCCGTGTAGCGGAAGAACGGCCAGGGAATTTGCTGATAGGTGTTCTGATCGACGATAGCCGGGTTCGGATCGATGAATTTCCGCATGTAATAGCCCGTGTAGCTACCGTTCCAGTCTTCGACCGTACTCTTGCGCGTATCCAGACCCGCAATGACGGTTTTGGCACCACCCGCACCCGTGATCTCGTAGCTACCCGTCTGAATCTGGTTGGCGGGATCTTTGGCGGCTACGTCGGCCGTACGGGGTTTCCAGGGCGCACCGTCGTACAGAATGGACGCGTAGAAGCGCGGGTCGCGGTTGACGTAGGGAGAGGCTGCGTGGGCCGGGTTGGTCCAGCTGAATTTGGTGCCGTCCATCATTTCATAATCGTCGACCATCTGCGCAATCGGCGTATTACCGGCCCAGTTGTGATAGCCGTTCGGACCGTTAAACTGGCCCTGACGACCCCCGTCTTCCTGTTTTTCGTTGATGAACGAACGCGAGAAGATCATATCCCGCTCACCACCATTGCGCGACATGGCAATGCTGTTGTAGTTGGTGGAACCTTCATCCTTCGTGACCGGCGCCGTCAGGTTAAACTGATACCCGTAGGCCGTCAGATCCAGCACCGCTTTGGCGGCATCCCGTGCTTTGGTCCAGCGTTCGGCCCGGGTTCCGGCCGTGTAGCCAAGTAATTCCGGTTTGGAGTAGGCGGCATGCACCGATGATTTGGTTTTCGCCGTAGCCGCATCGTACAGATCACTGGCTGCGTACAGCAGGATGCGGGATTTGAGTGCCAGGGCAGCGGCTTCGTTGGCCCGGCCTCTCGCCATCGACACCCCCTTCAGCGCGGCAGCCGCGTCTTCGCAATCTTTCACGATGAAGTTAATACATTCTTCCATCGTGTTGCGGGTGACCAGGTAATCGGCTTCACCCAGGTCGTACGGACGATCGACGATGGGAACGCCCCCGTAATACCGCACCAGCTGGTGGTAGTAGTAGGCCCGCAGGAACTTGGCTTCTCCGATCAAACGCTCTACGATTTTATTCGTATTCGGGAAGTTCGGTTTAGCCAAATTGGCAAGGGCCAGGTTGGCCGCCCGGATGCGCAGGTACATGTTGTTCCACTCGATCGTTTCGTTGATCCAACCCGGATCCGCGGGGTTCGAGCGCCCTTCCGTAATGGTGGTGATGTTCCGGCCGGGGTGCGTAAACTGGGTTTCGTCGGTCAGCGACGCAAGTTGCTGTTCGTTAAAACCGCCCTGGCCCAGACCCGCATAGATACCCGTTACAAAGGCTTCGGCCAAGGCCGCATCCGACCAGACGGCTGTACCAGAAACCTGGTCCAGTGGCTGGGTATTCACAAAATCGTCGTTACAACCGGTTACGGCGAAGGCCGACAGGGCAACGGCTAAACTTATGGTTTTAAATTTTCGTAGCATGTTGAAAGAAAAATTAGAAACGAATCGACGCACCAAAGTTGATCACCCGAGCTTGCGGATAATATTGTCCCGTAGTACTTTCAACTTCCGGGTCAAACGAACCCAGTTTGTTGACCAGGGTAGCCAGGTTTAACGCATTAGCGTACAGCCGGAAGCTACTCATCCCAACTTTCCGAGTGACGGTTTCCGGAATGGTGTAACCGAGTTCGAGGTTTTTCAGGCGGATGTAATCGGCCGAACGCAGCCAGTAGGTGTTACCACCCGAGAAATACTGGTCGCTCCGGTTAGCAATCCGCGGGTGAACGCTGCTCGGATTTTCGACCGTCCAGCGATCCGTATAGATCTCTTTCAGGTAGTTTCCGATGTTTCCGGATTCACCGAGGCTGATGTACTGCTGAGCACCGGCTGATCCCTGGAACAGGATGGTCAGGTCGAAGTTCTTGTAGGCAGCCGTGATGTTCATACCGCCCTGGAACAGCGGCAGGTTGGTGCGTTTGTTCCGTACGCGGTCGTCGGGGGTGATTTTACCGTCGCCGTTGTAATCCTTGTACTTCATGTCACCCGGGCGCAGCGTTTTCACGATCGCGGAATAGTCCAGGGTGTTGGCATCAATCTCGGCCTGATCCTTGAACACGCCATCATATTGATAAGCAATGTACGAGTTGATCGGCATCCCCGTCGTCCGTTGCCAGGCCGGTGCCCCAGGTGCTTCATCCCAGAAGATGATTTTGTTCTGAGCATACCCACCGTTTACGCTGACCGTAAACTTCAGATCCTGTACCTGACCGTTGTAACCAATTTGACCGTCGAAACCGCTGTTGCGAACTTTTCCGATGTTTTCCGGCGGCAGTACCAGACCGGTCGTCCGCGGAATCGATGCGTTCCGGGGATACAGAATCGAGGTCCGCAGGTTGTTGAAGTAATCGAACTCAAAGTTGACTTTTCCGTTGAACAACTGACCTTCCAGACCAATGTTGGCGTTGTTGGCTACCTCCCACGTAATGGTCGGGTTCGGAATCCGGGCTTCGGTCAGGGTTTTAGCCTGCGAGTTATTGATAATGTACGTGTTGAAACCGTAGGTGGCCAGATATTGATAGGTCGCTAAATTAGTTGTCCCCGGCAGGTAGATCTGGTCGTTTCCTAACTGACCCCACGAACCGCGCAGTTTCAGATAATTGATGGCCGGAATCGAGCTTTTTAGGAAGTTTTCTTCCGAAATTACCCAGCCCGCCAGGAAGCCCGGGAAGAAACCGTACCGGGTGGCTTCCGGGAAGATGTCGGAACCATCGTACCGCCACAGGAATTCTGCCAGGTATTTCTCCTTGTAGTTGTAGGCAACCCGGCCGAAGTAGTTAATCCGGGCGCGTTCGTAGGCACCCCCGTTGTTGTTTTTCTCCAGGTCACCACCGGCAAATAGCTGGTCGATGGCCGGGGAGATGAAGTACCGACGGAAGGCTTCGAAGTTATCACCCGTAATCGTTTCGCGGTTTACCCCGGCCAGTACCGTCAGGCCGTGGTCTTCCCCAAACTTCCGCTCGTAATTCGCGATTCCACCGAGCAGGATGTTCAACTGGTTTTCGTTGTAGAGGTTCAACCGCGGTTCGGCCGGTCCCCGCCGGCTGGCGATCAGGTTCGGGTTCCCGTTGGCATCCACACCGGTTCCGCGCTCGTACAAGGTCCAGGGAGTCTGCCACAACCGGCGGCCCCGAATCCGTTTATCGATGGCGGCCGTACCCGTAAATTTCAGCCCTTCAATCCCCGGAATTTTGATATCCAACTGGCCGTTGGTCTGGAAATAATCCTGTTTGTCTTTGTCGTAACCCGTATCGTTGGTTGTGATGACCACCGGGTTTTCGCCGTTTTCGATATCCGGACCGGGACGGCCATCGGGCCAGAAGGCTGGCTGGTTGGGCTTCCCGCGCATCTGCATCCGGAAGATGGCACCCGCACCGCGGGTTGGGTAAAACCGGAATTCTTCCCGGCCCAGCAAACCCACCGCTAGATGGATGTATTTGTTGATGTTGGCGTCGAGGTTGACACGCAGGTCATACTGCTTGTAACCCGTTGCCGAGCGCTTGTAGTAGGCATCCTGGTTCTGGTAGCCCAGCGAGGCCAAGTACTTGAAATCTTCCGTTCCCCCCGTAACCTGCAGGTTGTGCTGCTGTTGCGGAGACCAGGTTTTCAGGGTAGACTTATACCAGTCAGTGTTCGGGTGACCCCAGGGGTCCGAGCCGTCGTTATACTTGGTAATATCGTCCGGTGAATACGGCGCCGTCCGAACCGTTCCGTCGGGACGGGTGTATTTACCCGTTGCCGTGTAGGCCTGTGTTGCGGCCGCCCATTCCGAAACCGGAAGTTCGTATACGTTCAGGTCATTCAGCATCTTGGCGTACTCAGCGGCATTCGCCAGTTTGGGAACAACCGTCGGCTGCGAAAAGCCCTGGTTGAATGAGTACGACAATTGCGGTTTGCCGCTTTTACCCCGTTTGGTCGTGATCAGGATAACCCCGTTGGCCGCCCGCGAACCGTAAATGGCCGCCGACGCATCTTTCAAAACCGAGATGTTTTCGATATCGGCCGGGTTGATCCGCTCCAGACCGCCGGAACGAGCCGGAACGCCATCGACAACGATCAGGGCGCTGTTGTTTCCCAGGGTGTTTGTGCCCCGAATCCGGATGGCCGAACCGTCATAACCGGGTTCTCCACTCCGGTTAACGGCGACTACACCCGGCAGCCGCCCCGCGATGGAGTTCGACAGGTTCGTCGTGGGCGATTTGATCAGGTCCGTTCCTTTCACGGAAACAACCGAACCGGTTACAGTTTCTTTCTTTTGCACCCCATAACCCACAACCACGACTTCGTTCAACTGGCTGATATCATCGAGCAGCTTGATGTCGATGGAGGAACGACTTCCAACTACTGTTTCCTGGGTGACGTAACCAATGAATGAAAAGACCAGCGTGGAGTTCCGGCTGGGAACATTAAGCGAGTAGGTACCATCGGACGCCGTCGTAGTCCCCTGCGTGGTTCCTTTGACGACAATGCTAACGCCGGGCAGCGCTTCAGCCTGGGTACTGGTCACCTTCCCCTTAATGGTAATTTGGGCCAGAACCGTATTCAGGCTGAGAAGCAATAGAGAAAGTACTAATAGATACCTGGTTTTGGGAGGTACCTGATGAGTAGACTTTTTCATAACAGATAAGAAGGATTGGTTTAATTAGGAATTAGAAAAGTACAACTGGTAATCAGGCAATACGCTTTCTGAATCAGAGAAGTGTAGTGATGAAAAGTGGGTACGTGTCAACGCAATTCCGGTTTTGTACCAAAACCGGAACAAGAATTCAAAAACGAAGAGGGAACAACTAATGCAGGGAAGAAACTCGAACGCTTAACGTAGATTTCAATCATAATAAAAATTAATAGAGATGGTTTAATGACAAATTGCAAACTGCAAAAGGAAACGTATTTCGTCCAGACGAAATCAGCCGTTAAAAGCTATCCGTGAGAAACAGTACCATGTCGTTTTCATCGAATTGGGCCAGACCCGGTAACGGTTGCCTGCTCTGCAAGCATTCCAGGGTTCAAAGGACCGGGTTACTAATTCGAAAAATTATATTTCTTATTTGCTCGCTTCCACAATTGTAACGTTAAATTAATAATAGAATATTAATTATTAAAATATTAAAACAATAATAGTTAAAAAGCAGTTAAAACCGGTTAAAAAGAAGTCACTTCTGCGCTATTTTAGTTACCTCGATTCGACCTTCTTTTCGGTCGTTAATCCGTCAGGTGGCTACGTATCCTTGTCGTCCCGGCAGCGGCATTCGGATGTTCTTCCCCAGCATTTTTTTGATTGTCCCGTAAAACCGGGCCATTCGGTACGGGCTTAACGTTTATTAACAGTTTGAAGGACAATCGTTGCGGGAATGGCCAGTACCTTTGGCGTACCTCAACCCTCTGGCAATCCTGAACCATGGTGCAGAACTACTTCAAAATCGCCTGGCGGAATTTGACCTCCAACCGGAGTTATACCTTGCTCAACATCCTGGGTTTGTCGGTCGGGCTGGCGGGCGGGGTACTGCTGTTTTTGTTTATTCGCTACCACCTGCGTACGGATCGGCACCACACCCGGTTTGACCGGATTTTCCGGGTCGTAACGGATTTGCACCTCGACGATGGCTCGGTTGAATATTATCCCGAAGCCCCGCTTCCGATGGCCCAGGTGTTGCGGAGCGAATATCCGCAGGTCGAGCAGGCGGCTTTCCTGATCATGAATCGCGCCTTGCTCGTCAGCTACCGGAAACCGGGCGAAACCGTCCTGACCCGTTTTCAGGAACACACGGGCACCGGTCTGACCGAACCGGCCTATTTTGAGATAATGGACTACCACTGGTTACGGGGCAGTCCGACAACCGCCCTGCGCGACCCGAATTCGGTGGTGCTGACCGAGGCCTGGGCGAAAAAATACTTTGGTGACGCCGACCCGATCGGGCAAATGCTGCAGCTGAATCATACCGTCAATGCGAAAGTGACGGGTGTGCTGGCCGATCCGCCCCGGACAACCGACGTGGACCTGCAACTGTTCATTTCCCTGGCAACCCTCAAGGAACTGGACCCCAACTACGATCAAACAAGCTGGTATCAACTCAACAGCAATTACCGGCTTTTCTGCACGCTGAAAAAGCCGGAATCGGTCGCTACCCTGGAAGCCGCCATGCCCGCTTTGACCAGGAAGCAGTTTGGCAAGGACGCCCGCTATTTTCGGTTTCATTTTCAACCGCTTCAGAATGTGCATTTCGACATCCGGCGCGTGGCGACGGGGGCCACGGCGATTCGTCCGTCGCTGCTCTGGTCGCTGGGATTCGTCGGGTTATTTCTGGTGCTGACGGCCTGCATCAATTTCGTTAATCTGGCCACGGCACAGGCCCTGCGACGCAGCAAGGAAGTGGGCATTCGGAAAACCCTGGGCAGTACGCGGGCGCAACTGATCCGTCAATTTCTGCTCGAAACGGCACTGATTGTGCTGGCGGCTACGACGTTCGCGCTGCTGCTGGCGGTTTTGATGGTACCGGTCTTTAACCGGTGGGTTGGCCTGCCGTTATCGCTGCATCTCGACGGCCTGACCTTCGGTTTTATCCTCCTGCTGATCGTCATTGTAATTGGCCTTGCGGGGGGCTATCCGGCTGCGGTTTTGTCGGGTTTTAGTCCGTGGGTGGCCCTGAAAGGCCGGTTTTCCGGCCGGAAGTCGGGCCGTTACAGGGTCCGGCAGTCGCTGGTGGTGGCGCAGTTTGTGGTTTGTCAGGCGCTGGTCATCGGTTCGCTGGTGGTGGCCATGCAGGTTCGTTACCTGCAACATGCCGATCTGGGGCTTGATAAAGAAAACGTCGTGGTGGTGCCGCTGCCCAGACCCGATAAATCCCTGCGGGAAACGTTAAAAAACAACCTGTTGCAATATCCCGAAATCACAACCGTTAGTGCCAGCTACCGGCCCCCCTCGGCGCAGATGATGAACGGCGGCTCGTTTAAGTTTGAGAGTGATGACTGGGCCCATTTTCCGATTCGGGAGCGACTGGCCGATGCCGATTACCTGAAAACCTACGGACTCCAGCTCGTGGCCGGGCGCAACATTTCGGAGAGTGACACGATCCGGGAGTACCTGGTCAACGAAGCGTTTCTGCGCAAAATGAATATTCGGGACCCACAACAGGTGCTGGGCCGCCGGATGCAGTACCACCTGTCGCCGGTTTTGTTACCCATTGTCGGCGTTGTCAAAGACTTTCACCAGCGTTCCCTGCACGACGAGATTGGCCCTTGCCTGATTACCAGTTATGCCAGTCAGTACAAAACCGCGGGTATCCGGATTGCTGGCCATAATCCTTCGCAAACCGTTCAGCGCATCCGGGCGGCCTGGGAAAAAATCTACCCGGATGAGGTATTTGAATATGAATTTCTGGATGATCAACTGGCCCGGTTTTACGAAACCGAAAACCTGCTTTTCCGGTTGGTCAACGCGTTTGCCGGGATTGCCATGCTGATTTGCGCCCTCGGTTTATACGGTCTGGTGTCGCTGGTGGTCGTTCAGCGGACGAAAGAAATCGGCGTCCGGAAGGTACTGGGCGCTTCGGTGGCCAGCATTGTGATGCTGCTTTCGAAAGATTTTCTCAAAGTAGTCCTGATTGCGCTGGTGATCGCTTCGCCGATTGCCGGTTATGTCATGAATCAATGGTTGCAGGATTTTGCCTACAAGATCCAGCTTGCGTGGTGGATGTTTGCCCTGGCTGGCGGGCTGGCGGTGCTGGTGGCGCTGCTGACAGTTTCGTTCCAAAGCCTCAAAGCCGCCCTCACAAACCCGGTTACCTCACTTCGTTCGGAATGATGAATGATGAGTTAAGAGTTAAGAGTTGGCTGACGCATTAACTTATAACTCATAACTCTTAACTCATTGAAAGATGCTTCGCAACTACTTCAAAATCGCCCTTCGCGGCCTCTGGCGCAACAAATTATACACCGGTTTGAACACGGGTGGGCTGGCGATTGGGCTGGCGGCCTGTCTGCTGATGGTCCTGTATGTCGGCCACGAGTTTTCGTACGATCGTTTCCACCCGAAAGCCGACCGGATTGTTCGGGTAACGACGGTTTTGAAAACGCCCGAGTCGTCCTTGGCAATTGCGTCGAGTCCGGTGCCGCTGTCGGATGCGCTCAAACGCGATTACCCGGAGGTCGAAACCGCCGTGCGTCTGCTGCCTTCCACGGCGGTGGTTCGGCTGCGGGATCAGCTCCGGAAAGAATCCGACGTCTATTATGCCGATCAGGCGGTTTTCTCGGTGTTCTCCTGGCCGCTGCTGGCCGGCAATCCGGTTTCGGCGCTGGCCAATCCCAACAGTATGGTTATTTCCGAACGGTTGGCCCGGACGTATTTTGGAACGACGGACGTGCTGGGGCAAACCCTTGAAGTCAACCGGCAACGCTGCCGGATCACCGGCGTGATGGCCGATCTGCCGAGCAATACCGATTTGCCCGTGCAGGCACTGCTGGCGAAAACGTTTGCCGGCCCCCGCTCGTGGGTGGAAGACGATTTTCCGTGTTATACGTACGTCCTCTTCCGTGAGCCGCCCAATCTGGCGGATTTTGATAAGAAGCTGACGCAACTCGCCGGGAAATATGCCAATCCCGAACTGAAAAAGATGGGCGCGGAGGGGTATACGATCCGCTTTCCGACGGAACTGCTGCAAGCGGTGCATTATCGGGAAGGCAAAATGGCCGACACGCCCAAGGGCAACCGGCAGTATGGTTATCTGTTCGCGTTTCTGTCGGTAGTTGTGCTGGCAATTGCGTTGCTGAACTATATTAACCTGTTGATGGCCAAGGCAACCGAACGGGCCAAAGAGGTTGGAATCCGGAAGGCCAACGGTGCCCGGCGCAGTCAGTTGGTCCGGCAGTTTTTGGTTGAATCGGGCCTTCTGAGCGGTTTTTCGATTGCCCTGGCTGTCGGGCTGGTGCTGGTTGCCATTCCGGGTTTCAATGCATTACTGCAAATCCGTCTGGCGCTTTCCGGGGTCGAAACCCTGCGACTGGCCGGTTTTACGTGGCTCATAACCACCTTGCTGGGCGGTTTGTACCCGGCTTTTGTGCTGTCCGGGTTCCGGCCGGTCGAGGGGCTGAAAGGGCGTGGTCCGGCGTTCCGGCTGGGCGCCTATGGCAGAAGCGCGTGGCTGCGCCAATCGGTCATCGTCTTTCAGTTTGTGCTGGCCGTTGGCATGATCGCGGGTGTTTTGGTGATCCGGCGGCAAATGAACTTCCTGCAAAAGCACGATCTGGGTTTTACGAAAGAACGCATATTGAGCCTCTATCTGCCCGACGATTCGACGGCGCGGGCGGGTGCGGTGGCCCTGGCCAACAGCCTGAAAGGGCGTAGTGAAATCGACGGAGTAACGCTGGGTTCGGGTTTGTCGTTCGACGGGTTATTGCCGATGGCTTCGACCACCCTGCGTACCAACGGACGGAAACGCGAAATTATGAGCAATTACCTATTCGTGGACGATCAGTTTGTGCCAATGCTGAACATCCCATTGAAAACCGGCCGGAATTTCTCGTCGCAATCCCGGGCCGACCAATCGGGCGGTTTTCTGGTCAACGAGGCTTTTGTCAAAATGGCGGGCTGGAAAGAGGGCGTCGGGCAGTCGCTGGCGGGTTTTAATCACAAAGGAACCGTCGTCGGCGTGGTGAAGAACTTTCACTACCGGTCGCTGCATACCGTCATTGAACCCCTGGTGCTGGTCTACCAGACCGAGCCCGCCAGTAGTGTTATGCTCAAGGTAAAACCGGATCAGCTGGCCGTCGTGCAAAAAATCTGGCAGCAGCACTACCCGCAGCATCCGTTCGATTATGCCTTTCTGGACCAGTCGGTTGAGGGCCAATACCGTAAAGATCAGGTGATGATGAAAATTTTTAACGGGTTTGCCGCATTAACAATCGTGGTTTCGTGTTTAGGTTTGTTTGGATTTGTTACCTTTACAACCGGGCAACGAACAAAAGAGATCGGCATACGCAAGATTCTGGGCGCATCCGTCGTTAACGTGTTGATATTGCTCTCCAAAGATTTTCTCAAGTTAGTTTTCATTGCCTTTTTCATCGCTGCACCGGTTGCCTGGTATGCACTGGATCGCTGGTTGCAGAATTTTGCGTACCGGGTTGGGTTGGAAGAATGGCTCTTTGTCGCAGCGGGCGGTCTGGTGATCCTGATCGCGTTGCTGACGATGTCGTTTCAGTCGATCAGTGCCGCCTTAATGAATCCAGTGAAGAGTTTGAAAAATGAATAATCTGTACCGGGAGTCCACGGATTTCAGGATTTTACATGAGATGGCTACCGTATTTTTCTAATCGTTTCTATCCCCGTTAATCCTTAAATCGGCGAAACTCCGTTCAGCCATCCGACAACAGTAAACACACATGAAAACAGCACTTACCCTCGCACTCTTAGGAATCAGCATGGTCGCCGTCGGGCAGGAACGCTCGTCCATTAGCCGGAACATCAGTGATAACGGAAAAACGTTGCGTATAAAGATCGACGTCGAACAGCCCAACCGGGAGATTCATTTCGACGAAGAATTCGACGCCACCGACATGAGCAAGGAGGAGAAAGACTATCTGGTGAGCCATATCCAGGATTCGTTGGGGGTGCACATTGTTGTGAGTCCACCGCGCCCGCCCAAAGCCCCCGCGTTTTCCCGCAACACAAAACCGCCCCGGTACGAATCGGGAGAGGGGGTGACGTCTAGCCGGACCGTCGGAAACCGGTCGAAAAACGAGGACAACCAACTTCCTAAAAACGTGATTGTGGCGCCGGACGGAACGCCCTATACGAAAACCGTCATCGAAGATCCTGAAAATAACCGCCTGAAACTCAAGTATGAATATAAGCTGGACGGCGAGGAGCACGTGTTCGAACGAACCCTGAACCTGCAGGGGAAAAGTGAAGCCGAAAAACAACGCCTGATTACCGATACCGAACATGGTCTGGGCTTGTCCAACGCCCGGAAGTAAGCGGAAAACCGGTTTTAACGGAACCGCCCCCAGAAAATCCCAACCGAAAGAACTCGCTTTCGGTTGGGATTTTCTGTTTTCAGCCAACCGAAGAAGGGAATGGATGGAAGATGAATGGCTTACAAATTCCTTGGCTACGCTGGGGTCTTTTGGCTGACCGTCTACAATAGTTTCATCGGATTGCAACGGCGGGCGATGAAAGGTGTCCTTGGAAAAAAGCCGGTCCTGAACCGGCCATGACACGTTTTAGACCTTCCTAAACCATGCTTCAAAACTACCTCAAAGTGGCGCTCCGTGGTCTCCGGCGCGATCCGGTTTATTCGGCCATTCCCTTAACCGGTTTATCCGTAGCCCTCGCCTTTGGCCTGCTGACGTACGCCTTCATACGGCATGAATACGCCTTCGACCGGTTTCATGCCGACGCCGACCGCATTTACCGGCTCGAGTCGACCGATTTGTTTGATTTTGAAGGCAAGCCAAAACGGCATCCGCTCAACCTGTCGTTTTTCCCGGCGGAAGAACACCGAAGCCTTATTTTTCCGGTGGTTTTTGGTCTCGAAATCAAAGCACAAATGCCCGAATTTCAGGCCATAATCCGTCTGTCGGGGCTGCGCGAAAGCATCGTCAAATACGGAACGAATGCGGTCTATGAGAAGGCGGTTTTGCATACGGATGCCAATTACTTCACGTTTTTTTCGCTGCCGTTAACGATCGGACGCCCGGAGCAGGTGCTGGCCGGTTTGCACCATGCCGTGATTTCGGAACGGCTTCGGCAAAAACTGTTTGCCCATGCGAATCCGATCGGGAAGACGATTCATTATGACGGTCAGCTCTACACAGTTTCGGGAGTGATGCAAAATCCGCCTTCGAATACGGCCCTGAGCGCCGAACTGGTGGTGCGGCTGGAAAGCGATGCTTCCTACGCCGGACAACTCGAACGGCGGTATACTACCAGTAATGTCTACACACTGGGCAAGCTGAGTCCAACGGCTTCGGTGTCGCAGGTATCCGCCAGACTGGCCCGGTCAGGCCCGCTGCTTTTTAAGGAATTGATCGATAACCTGCTGAAACAGGCGTCTCCGGAGCAGAAAAGCCGCCTGGCCCACCACCCGCTTCTCCTCACCATGCGTCCGTTACAGGATACGCATTTCTCGTTTTATGAACGCTGGAACCGGACGGTTTCGCCGACGAATGTGTACCTGCTGGTGTCGATCAGTGTGCTGATTCTGTTCGTTGCGGGGCTCAATTACATCATCATCGCCTTGTCGAAACTGGCGGGCCGCTTGCAGGAAGTGGGGGTTCGGAAAGTGGTGGGCGCGGCTCCGCGGCAACTGGCCGGGCAACTCTGGCTGGAAACCGTGTTGACCGTCACACTGGCAGCGGTGATTAGTCTGGTGCTGGCTCTTCTGCTGTTGCCGACGTTCAACGGCCTGACCGACCGGACGCTGACGGTTTGGGACGTGTGGCAAACCGGCAATCTGTTGGGGCTGCTGAGCATGGTGCTGGCCGTCAGCCTGATTGCCGGCGTCTATCCGGCTCTGCTGTTTGCCCGGTTTCGACCGACGTTATTGCTGGGGCAGAACCGGACCTACAAAATCAATCCGCTGGTGATTCAGGGGATGATGGGAACACAGTTCGTGCTGTCGCTCGTGCTGGTCATGGCGGCTCTCACCATGCACCGGCAGTTAAACTTTGTGCAGGAAAAAGAATTGGGGCTGACGAAAGAACTGGTATTGAAGATCAAAAACCTGGAACGGCTGGAAAAAGGCAGCGGTCCGCGGATTTACGAGCGGTTGTTGCGTTATCAGACCACGAATCCGGATGTGCTGCTGGTGGCCAGCAGTGCCGGCGGTTTCGGCGAGGATGCGTTCAACCGCAACGGGACCACCATCAATGGGCAAAAATACTGGGCGCTTCAGCAGGGCGTCGATTATAATTTCTTTCATTTGCTGGGCATCAAGCTCAAACAAGGGCGGCTTTTTTCGCCGGAATTCCGGTCGGATACCGCGAAAAGCGTGAAAGCCGTCGTGATCAATGAAACGCTGGCGAAGCTGCTGGGAGAGGAACTGGTGTTCAATAAACCGGTGGAGACGCTCAATGGCCGGACCATCATCGGTATTGTCAACGATCATAATATCGAACCGCTGACGAAAGCCATTCAGCCCGCCTACTACAAACTGGAGCTGGGTTTCCAGGGCGTCTTTTACCTGAAACTTACCCCCGGCAATCTTTCGGCGAAAGTGGAGCGGATCGCCCGCGACTGGGCGAAACTTTCCGACGGACAGCCCTTTGAATACTCGTTTCTGGACCAGGATCTGGCGGCCCGTTACCAGGAGTACCGACGCTGGATGATGCTGACCCAGCTGGCTACCGGTATGGCGTTGCTGATTGCGGCTCTGGGCCTGTTCGGCCTGGCGGGCATTCAGGCGGTGAACCGGGTTCGGGAAGTTGGCATCCGGAAAGTGATGGGGGCGACGGTGGGGCAACTGTGGCTCCTGCTTAACCGCCGGACGCTGGCGTTGGTGGCGGTGGCTTTTGCGCTGGCCATTCCGTTGTCAGGTTGGCTGCTGAACCGCTGGCTGGATGGGTTCGCCTACCGCATTCCGTTGAATTGGCCCATTTTTGCGCTCGCGGGCGGTTTGGGCTTCTTCGTGGCGCTGGCGGCTGTCAGTTACCATTCGGTCCGAACGGCGCTGATGAATCCGGTGAAGTCGCTGCGTTCCGAATAAGTGGTGGAGGGGTAAAGGCTCGGCTCTTACTCCTCTGCTCCGTTGGTTTATTTTATACCTGCTTCGGCCAGCAGCACCAGCAGAACGTTTTGTAAGCCCAACAGACCCTTGTCGTTGAGCCACCATTCGTTCAGGGCGTGCACGTTGCCGCCGATGCCTCCGCTGCCGATCGTAACGGCGGGAACACCCAGCGAAATAGGCGTATTGGCATTCGTTGACGAAACCTCCAGCCGGGGTTTGGCCCCCAGGTAGGTCGAAACCGCCATCGCCCGCTGAACGAGCGGAACCGTCGGTTCGGTTTTGCCCGAAGGCCGGTCGCCAATTTTCTTAACCTCAACGGTCAAATCCGGGCCGCTGCGTTTCAGGCTGTTTTCTTCCTTCAACGCCCGCTGAACGGCGGCTTGCAGCAACTGGTCGATGCCGTTCAGCCGCTCGGGGCTTTCGGAGCGCATATCGATTTCCATCCACGACTCAAACGGAATCGCATTAACCGACGTGCCACCCCCGATGACACTGACGCTGTAGGTGGTTTTGATGCCCTGGCGGGTAAACGGATCGGCTTCGCTGCTGAAGTAATGGATGGCTTTGCCCAGGGCGTGGTGCGGGTTCACAATGCCGAACGCACCGTACGAATGCCCGCCGGGGCCTTTGAACGTGATCCGGTAGCGATAAGAGCCCAGTCCCCGGTGAACGATGCCGCTGTAACCGGCCCCGTCAACGGAGATGCAGGCATTGATCTTCGAACCGTGCGTTTTAAAGAGGTGTTTCATCCCCCGCAAATCGCCCAATCCCTCTTCGCCGACCGTCCCGACAAACCAGACATCCGCGTCGGTTTCAATCTTCGCCTTTTCCAGCCCCCGCAAAACCGTCAGAATGGCCACCAGCCCGCGGGTGTCGTCGCCCACGCCGGGCGCGTAGAGCGTGTCGCCCTTCTGTTTCACCTTCACGTCGGTTCCTTCCGGAAAAACCGTATCCAGATGGCCTTCAACCACCACGGTTTTCTTTCCGGAGCGGCCTTTGCGTTTCGCAATCACATTCCCGATTTCGTCGATCCAGACCGAATCCGCCCCGGCTTCTTGCAGCATGGCGGCATATTTCCGGGCTTTGGCTTCTTCCTTAAACGGGGGCGCCGGGATTTCGGTGAGGGTGATCAAATCCTGCTTCGTCTGCGGCTCCAGCTCCTGGAACGTTTGAAAAACCGTTTTAACCGCCGGTCGATTCGTCAGCGCCTTGATCTCGTCGGTATAGCGTTTGTCAATCGGGACGGATTCCTGCGCGTGCAGCAACGTGGTGGAGGAACAAAGAAGGAAACAGACAAAAAGAGCGGAATTGAGCCGTTGTATCATGAATGGGTGATGAAGAAAAACCGGGATGATGGCCAAAAATAGTGATTTAAGCCTTATCCAAGGCTTTTGACCGGGTAAACTTATGCGCTCCGGAGCGTAGATTTTCGGATAGAACAGGGACTCTGGTGGGTGAGGATGATAACCTTAACTTTTTTTAACGTCCGTCCTTTTTCGGTTGTCCGTACCTTGGAACCGAAAATCAAGGCAGAAAACGATGCTACAAAATTACCTGAAAATGGCCTGGCGCAGCCTGCGGAAAAACCGGGGGTTCAGCTTCATCAATATTCTGGGCCTGGCGGTCGGGATGGCCGTGGCCACGCTGATCGGTCTCTGGGTCTGGGACGAACTGACGTTCGACCGGTTTTACGAAAACGAAGCGAACCTGTACCGGGTGATGCTGAACCGCACGGCCAACGGCGAAACCACCACCCAACCCAACGGCGCCTTGCCGCTGGGCGATGTGTTGCGAACCGAGCTACCGGAAATCAAACGGGTTGCTGAAAGTCTTCCCGCGACGATGCGGAGTGAAACCGCCCTTCAGGCTGGCGAGAAAAAAGTCCTGCGAAAAGGCCAGCACGTAGGAGAGGACTTTCTGACGATGTTCCGGTTTCCGATGCGGGCGGGCACCGGACAGTCGGCCCTGCACGATCCGAACGCAATTGTCCTGACCGAACAAACGGCCCGGTCACTTTTTGGCGATACCGACCCCGTGGGGAAAACGGTTCGGATTGATAATCAAGTTGATCTGAAAGTGAGCGGGGTGTTGAAAAAGCTGCCCGGCAACACCGCCTGGGATTTCGACTTCCTGATTCCGTTCCGGCACCTGGAGTTAACCCAGCCCTGGGTGCAGGCCAGCCGGACCAACTGGAACAACAACATGATCGAGTTTCTGATCGAACTGCATCCCAACGCCGACCGGGCCACTGTGGAGGCCAAACTGAAAGGCATCATCAAGCGGCACAATCCGGAATCAATCTTCGAAGCGTTTCTGCATCCGGTTTCGCAATGGCATTTATACGGCGAGTTTCAGAACGGAAAAAATACCGGCGGTTTCATTCGGTATGTGCGCTTATTCGGCATCGTGGCGCTGGCGGTTTTGCTGATTGCCTGTATCAATTTCATGAACCTGGCCACGGCCCGCTCCGAAAAACGGGCCCGAGAGGTCGGCGTCCGGAAGGCGGTCGGGTCGGTTCGGTCGCAGTTGGTCAGCCAGTTTCTGAGCGAGTCGCTGCTGACTGCGTTTCTGGCGTTCGGGCTGTCGCTGGGGCTGGTCGTGCTGCTGTTGCCGGTTTTTAACGAACTCACCCAGAAACAGCTTTCGTTTCCGGGATTCCTGCCTGTCTTCTGGCCGCTGGCGCTGGGCGTGACGGTTGTGACGGGCGTGCTGGCGGGCAGTTATCCGGCTTTCTACCTCTCCGGTTTTAAGGCCGTGCGGGTGCTGAAAGGCCGTGTGCACGTCGGCCGGAGCGCCAACTGGCCGCGTAAAATTCTGGTGGTGGTGCAGTTTTCGATCTGTATCGCGTTCATCATCAGTACCATGCTGGTTTATCAGCAGATTCAATATGCGAAAAACCGCCCGAGGGGCTACAATCCCGACCGGCTGCTGACGGTGTCGCTGACCAACGATCTGAACCGGAACTACGAGGCCGTGCGGAACGAGTTGCTGCGGTCGGGGGTGGTGGCGAGCGTCACCAAAGCGTCGAGTCCGGCCACGACGATAACGGGGGACACGCGGGTGGACTGGCCCGGTAAAGCCCCCGACGAAATCATGCGCCTGAACCTGATTGCGGCCACGCCGGATTATCTGCAAACGATGGGCATCAAACTGACAAGTGGCCGCAATTTCAGTCCGAGCGGAGCCGATTCCCTCTCGGTGATTCTGAACGAAGCCGCCGTGCGGGCAATGCGTTTGAAGGAGCCGCTGAATCAGGAAATGCGCCTGGTTTGGGACCCCGGCCGGACGTTGCGGGTGGTGGGCGTGGTCGAAAATTCGATCATTGAATCGCCGTACGCACCCGTCCATCCGCTCATCCTGCTGACCGGGCTTCCGTACGAAAACTACCTCATCTTCCGGCTGACGGCCGGGGTCGGCACGGCGCAGGCGCTGGCGCGGATCGAACCCGTTTTTCGGAAATTCAATCCGGCGTATCCGTTTGATTACCAGTTTGTCGATGCCGAATATAACCGTAAATTCAGACAGGAGGAATTGATCGGGAAGCTGGCGGGCGCCTTTGCCGTTCTGGCGGTTTTTATCGCCTGTCTGGGTTTGTTCGGGCTGGCGGCTTCGCTGGCCGAGCAGCGGACCAAGGAAGTCGGGATTCGGAAAGTGCTGGGAGCCAGCGTCACGAGTCTGTGGGGCTTACTGTCCCGCGAATTTGTGGGGCTGGTCATCGTGGCCTGCCTGCTGGCGTCGCCCGTGGCGGCTTATTTCCTGAACGACTGGCTGCAGCAGTTCGATTACCGCATCCGCCTGAGTGGCTGGGTGTTCGGGCTGGCCGGAGGGCTGGCGATTCTGATCGCCCTGCTGACGGTTTCGTTCCAAAGCCTCAAAGCGGCCCTCTCGAATCCGGTGAAATCCCTGCGTTCGGAGTGAAGACATAGGGCATAGGGTAGAACAAGAGCGGAAAGGGTCGTTACCAGTTCAGCCGCTCATTGCGCTCTCTATGCCCTTACGGGGCCATACCCTAAAAAAAGCATCCGCCCAGTGCGTTAATCGTTATCTTTAATCCATCGGGAATCTGATCGTTAAAGGACTATGAAGGCGCGCTGGTTGATTGGGGGAATCCTGGGAGTGCTGCTGGGGCAGACCGCAACCAGCCAGCCGAAACCGCTGACTGGAAACGGCTTGCAAGGTGATTATTACAACGGAACGAACTTCGAACAGAAAGTTTTCACCCGGACAGATCCGCAGATTAATTTTGACTGGGAGTGGGCAGGAAGTCCGGGACCGGGGCTGGGTCATTCGTATTATTCCATTCGCTGGACCGGCAAACTGTACGCCCCCAAAACCGGCGTTTACCTGTTTACGGCCAAGGTCGACGATGGCATCCGGCTTTGGGTGGGCGGCAAACGCGTCATCGATGTCTGGAGCCTCAATGATTCCAAGACCTTTATGGGCGAAATCCGGCTGGTGGCGGGTCGGTATTACGATCTGCGGGTTGATTTCTTCAACGACCGGCACGGTGGCAGCATCAGTTTATACTGGATTCCGCCCACGGAAACGCTCCCGGCCTACGTGTCGCGGCATCTGCTGTTCCGACCGGACTACAAACCGCCCAGAACCCGGGCTATGGCGGCCAGGCTGGCGGAAAAACCGGAATCCGAAAAGCCGAAGCCGCGCGTGATCGTCATTCGGGAAACCGCGTCACCCGCGCGGGCAACCCACGATTCGGCCGTCGCCAAGGCTCCTGTAAAAACCGCCGAACGGTTTGAAAACCTGAAAACCGGGGATAAACTGGTGCTGAATCAGGTGAATTTCGAACAAAGTGAATACCGCCTGCTGCCCGAATCGTACGCCGAACTGGATAAACTGGTGCGGACGATGAAACAGAACCCGAAACTGACCATCGAAATCAGCGGGCATACCGACAACGTGGGCGATCCGCGGCTGAATCTGGCGTTGTCTGAAAACCGTGCCCGCGTGATCGAGACGTATCTGGTCCGCAACGGCGTTGATCAGGAGCGGATTGAAACCAGAGGCTACGGCGGCACCCGGCCGGTCGCGGATAATGGGACGGAAGCCGGTCGCTCGAAAAACCGCCGGGTGGAGTTTGTGGTCAAATAACCTACCCGAAAACCGCCCCCGAAATCCGGATGCCGTACTTCCCGGCGACGCTGAATAACCCGCTGGCGTAAATAGCTGTAGATCAGGCTGCGAATTACCCTTCCCGTTATTGTCCGCAAATGGCCGGAAAAGCGTCCGTTTGCGGACATTTAATTTCCTCTGTAGTAAGTTAATATACTGATAGTTAGCAAGTTGGTTTTTCTGGTATACCATTTGGGAGAAAAAGAGAACGATCTACCCTTCTGCTTTACCATGCTACGAAACTACATCAAGATTGCCTGGCGGAGTCTGCTGAAAAACCGGCTTTATTCGTTTATCAACATTTTTGGTCTGGCCCTGGGCATGTCGTGCAGCCTGCTGATCGGTTTGTGGGTGAAAGACGAACTGAGCTACAACCGGTTTTTGCCGCATCTCGATGAAATCTTTTTCGTTCGGACCACCAGTGTTTACGAAGGAAAAATGGAAACAGGCACGCTGAGCCCCGGCCCGCTGGCGGGTGTTCTGAAGCGGGATGTGCCGGAAGTTCGCTACGCGACCAAGGTGCAGTTTCCGGATCAAATCCTAATTAAGGTAGGCGAAAAATCGACGAAGGAAACCGGTTTTTACGCAACAAAAGACTTCTTTCTGGTCTTCGACTACCCGGTTCTGGCAGGAAGTCCGCTGGTGGCGCATTCGCGGCTGGATCAGATCATTATCACCCGCAAAGTGGCCGAAAAGTTTTTCGGAACGGTCAACGCCGTGGGCAAGCGGTTGCAATTTAACAACACCACCTTTTATACCGTCGGGGCGGTTCTGGAAGATATGCCCCGCCAGTCGACGTTGCGGTTCGACTGGCTCATCAATTACGACGTGCAGGAAGCGGACTGGAAAAAAACCTGGGGTAACTTCTCCTTCCTGACGTACGTTCGGCTGGATTCGAATGCGGACCCGGCCAAAGCGGAGGCCAACATGAAAGACATTTACCGACGCAATACCGACTGGAAGGGCGTATCGACGCCCACGCTCCAACCGATGAAAGACGTGTATCTCTACGCGAAATACGAGAACGGCAAACCCGTTGGGGGGCGGATTGAGTACGTCCGGGTTTTTGCGCTGGTGGCCGTGTTTATGCTGCTGATTGCCTGCGTCAACTTCATGAATCTGGCGACGGCCCGTTCGGCCATGCGGGCCAAAGAAGTGGGCGTCCGGAAAGTGGTGGGTGCGCTGCGGTCGTCGCTGATCGGGCAGTTTATGAGTGAGTCGGTGCTGACGAGTCTGCTGGCGGTTTTTCTGGCGCTGGGGATGGTGAGCGTCGTCCTGCCGGTTTTTAATACGGTTTTTTCCAAACAATTAAGTCTGAACCTGGCTGATCCGGTGCTTTGGTTGGGTGTCGTGCTGTTGGTGTTAATAACTGGTTTTATATCAGGTAGTTACCCGGCGCTGTTTTTGTCGGGCCTGCAACCGATCCGCATTTTGAAAGGGACGATGAAATTTGGGGCCGGGGCCGCACTCTTCCGGCGGACGCTGGTAATTTTTCAGTTTACACTCTCTATTTTTCTGATCATCGGCATGCTGGCAGTCGGCTACCAGATGGAATACATCCGCACGAAAAACCTGGGCCTGGATCGGGAAAATGTGCTGTATATACCGCTGGAGAGCGAAACGTATAACCGGATGGAAGCGTTTCGGAAAGAACTGATCCGCAGACCCTCCATTGCTTCGGCTTCGGTCACGATGAGTTTGCCAACGGAGATTCAGGCTACTTCCGGGGATTTGACCTGGGCTGGCAAAAAACCGGAGGTCCCTTCCTGGGTTTCGACCATGTCGGTGGGCTATGATTTTCTGAAAACCATGAACATCAAGCTGGTGGATGGGCGGGATTTTTCGAGTGCCCGGAAAGCCGATTCGGCCTCGTACATCATCAACGAAGCGGCCGCCAGAATGATGGGGATGAAAAATCCGGTGGGTCAACAGGTCGGTTTCTGGATGGGCAAAGGACCCATCATTGGGGTCATGAAAGATTTTCACCTGCAATCGCTGCACAGCCCGATTACACCCCTGGTTCTGACGCTGATTCCCACCAATACGAGCTATTTGCTGGTGCGTCCCGAAAAAGGCAAAACCGCCGAAGCCATTGCCGAACTGGAGCAGGTAACCCGGACGTTCAATCCGGACTATCCGTTCGAATACCATTTTCTGGATGAA
Source organism: Larkinella bovis (assembly GCF_042655385.1). NCBI lineage: Bacteria > Pseudomonadati > Bacteroidota > Cytophagia > Cytophagales > Spirosomataceae > Larkinella > Larkinella bovis. Next base: position 47,640 of record NZ_JBHSMA010000005.1, read on the forward strand.
GCGTATGAGTGGATGTACCGCAGCGAACAGCAGGTGAATACGCTGATCAATTACTTCGGAACGCTGGCGATTCTGATTTCGTGCCTGGGGTTGTTTGCCCTGGCGGCTTTCACGGCGGAGCAGCGGAAGAAAGAAATCGGCGTTCGGAAGGTGCTGGGAGCATCGGTCGGTAGTCTGGTGGCCCTGACCTCCAAAGACTTTCTGAAACTGGTGCTGGTGGCGCTGGTGCTGGCGTCTCCGCTGGCGTGGTGGGCCGTTACGGAATGGCTGAAAACGTTCCAGTACCGCATCCAGCTATCGTGGAGTCTGTTCGTCATGGCGGGCGTGCTGGCCGTTCTGATTGCTTTTATAACCGTGAGTTACCAGAGCATCAAAGCCGCGCTGACGAACCCGGTGACCTCGCTGCGCTCGGAATGAAGGAATTATGAATTAAGAGTGAAGAGTTGGCTCCGCCATTTTCAGGGAACTGGGCAGCGCCAACTCTTCACTCATCACTCATCACTAAAATGCTAAGGAACTACCTCAAAATCGCCCTGCGGACGCTGCAACGGTATCGGACGTATAGCCTGCTGAACATCATTGGGTTGGCGGTGGGGCTGGGCTGCGGCATGCTGATTTTTCTGGTGATTGGCTTCCAACTTCGGTTTGATGCCTACCACCAGAAGGCCGACCGGATTTACCGTGTCGTGACGGAGCTGCACCACGAAAACCGGGGCTATAACCGGGGAACGCCGAAGGTTCTGGGGGAGGTCCTCCGGCGGGATTATCCATTGATCGAGACGACGGCCCGGATCAAACGGCTGCGGAGCTGCCTGCTGAGCATCCCGAACCCCGCGGGCGGTTTTCAAAAGAAATTTCAGGAGGACCGCAGCGTCTGTTTTGCCGAACCGCAGTTGTTTGATGCGTTCGATTTTGCGTGGAAAACCGGAAGCCCCGAAGCCGCCCTGACCACGCCGAATTCGGTGGTGTTGACGGAAAAAATGGCCCGGAAGTATTTTGGCGATGCCAACCCGATTGGGCGGCTGATCCGGCTGGATAATCAGTGGAACCTGACCGTAACGGGTGTGCTGAAAGATCATCCGATTCATACGAACCTGAGCGACGAAGCCTACATCTCCTACAACACGCTGGCGGTTTTGAGCGAAGAATCAGCCCAGTCGCTCCGGCGCTGGACCGACCTCGACAGCGAAGAAATGACCTACGTGGTGCTGCCTGAATCGACGCCGGTGGCTCAGGTAAATGCTATTTTTCCGGCCCTGATTAATCGGTATTACAACGGAAAAGAGCGGAAAATCTACCGGTTTTATTTACAGCCGCTCAGCGATGTGCATTATAATACCCGGTTTGGAGGCAAAGTACAGCGGAAACTGCTCTATGCGATGGGGGCCGTCGGGCTGTTTCTGATTCTGGCGGCCTGCATCAATTTCGTCAATATGTCGACGGCTCACGCGCTCCGGCGCTCGAAAGAGGTCGGCGTTCGCAAGGCGATGGGCAGCACGCGGGGGCAATTGTTCGGGCAGTTTATGGCCGAAACCGCCCTCATTACGCTCGTCGCGGTGGGCGTGGCGCTGGCGATTGCCCAGGCCGGGCTGCCGTTGATCAATCAGTCGATGGCGGTTTTTAACGCCAATCTGGCCTTGACGGATTTACTGGCTCCCCAACCGCTGGCGCTTTTGCTGGCCCTGGTTGGGCTGGTGATCGGTTTGTCCGGTTTTTATCCGTCCACGGTTTTGTCCGGTTTTAACCCGATTGCGGCCCTGCGCAGCCGCGTGAATGTGGAGCAGGTGGGCGGTATTTCGGTGCGTCGTGGACTGGTGGTGGTTCAGTTTTTTATTACCCAACTGTTCGTGATCGTTGTTATTGTCATCATGTCGCAACTGCGGCACATCCGGCAAACCGAACTGGGCTTTACGAAAGATCCCATTCTGACCATTCCGGTGCCGACCAGCGACCCGGTCCGGCAGCAAACCTTGCGCAACCGCCTGCTCGAACTGGGAACGGTTCAGAACGTGGCGCTGGGCAACCGCCCACCGGCCTCGAGCTCCATCAGCCAATCGTCGTTTACGTACGATAACCGGGCCGAACCAGAAAAATTCGATACCCAGACCAAGGTGGGCGATCCGCAATATATCCCGCTTTTTGGGCTGAAACTGCTCGCCGGACGGAACTTCCTGACCAACGATTCGACAAACCGGGAGGTGATTGTGAACGAAACGATGGTGAAACAACTGGGGGTTACGTCGATCCAGGCGGTTTTGGGGAAACGGCTGAATGTGTGGGATGAAGACCGGACCATTGTGGGGGTCGTCAACGACTTCCACGTCAATTCGCTCCGGATGGCCGTCGGCCCCCTGGTTCTTTTCAACCAGCCGTCGGCCAACCAGATGGCCGCCCTGAAAATCGGCACCGGCCAGGTACCCGAAACGCTGAAACAGGTGGAAGAAACCTGGAATAGCCTATTCCCGGAACACGCTTTTCATTACCAATTTACGGACGATATCCTCGACCAGTTTTACGTGGCCGAAACCATCATGCTCGGGTTTGCGCAGGTATTTTCAGGGATTGCGATCCTGATCGGCTGTCTGGGCCTGTTCGGGCTGGTGTCGTTCATGGCCGAATCCAAAACCAAGGAGATTGGCGTGCGGAAAGTGCTGGGGGCCACGGTCCCGCAGATTCTCTGGCTGTTTGGCCGGGAGTTTGGTCGGCTCATTTTGCTGGGCTTTGTGGTGGCCGCTCCGCTGGGCTGGTGGTTGATGGATGCGTGGTTACGAGATTATACATACCGGATTCAGGTGGCGTGGTGGGTTTTCGCGCTGGCACTTCTGCTAGTGACCATCATTACCGTCGTAACGGTTTCGTATCAATCCATCAAAGCGGCCTTAACCAACCCGGTTATTTCACTCCGTTCGGAATGAAGGAATTATGAATTAAGAGTGAAGAGTTGGCTCCGCCATTTTCAGGTAATTGGGCAGCGCCAACTCTTAACTCATCACTCTTAACTCATCACTCTATAATTCTTAACTCCTAAAACAACAATGCTAAAAAACTATCTCCTTACGGCCCTCCGCGCGTTTCGGCGCAACTGGAATTACTCCTTCATCAACGTCATTGGCCTGACCCTCAGCCTGGCGTGCTGCCTGCTGCTGTTTGTCGTGATTCGGTACGAACTGAGTTTCGACCGGCATCATGCCAACGCGGATCAGACGTATCGGGTGGTCCGGCATTTCACCAAACCGGAAGATGGCTATAACGTAGGGATGCCCTTGCCGGTGGTAGCCGCCATCCGCAATGATTTTCCCGAACTCAAACAGCAGGTTACGCTAATCAATGACGTCCGCAACCCGCTGATTGCGGTGGAAGATGTGGCGCGGAAAGGAGTCATGCGCCGGTTTCAGGAAGAAAGTGGCATTATGGCCTTTGCGGAACCGCAGTACTTTAATTTGTTTGATTACCAGTGGATTAGTGGTGATCCGGCCACGGCCCTGGACCGCCCCGGTACGGTGGTTATTTCTGATGAAATCGCCCGGAAATACTTTGGCGATGCCGACCCGATGGGGCGAAAAATGAAGATCGATAACAAACTGGATGTGCTCGTTACGGGGATTGTCGCCAACCCGCCCGTGACGACCAGCGTTCCGTTTAAAATGCTGGTTTCGTTTGCGTCGCTGAAGCAGTACGGCGCGAATACGAACTGGGACGACTGGGGGTCATCCTACAGCGGTTCACAGCTCTATCTGACGTTGCCAAAAACCGTTACGGCGGCTGCAATGGAAACAAAACTGGTGCCTTTTCTCCGGAAATATGTGCGGGAAGAAGACGCCCGGGATCAGAAATACGAGCTCCAGCCGTTGACGGAAATCCATTATAATACCGAGATGAATAACTATGCCGAACGGTCCATCAGCCAACGGATGATCTGGGCGATGGCGTTGGTCGGCCTGTTTCTGCTGATCACGGCCTGCGTGAACTTCGTGAATCTGGCAACGGCCCAGGCCATCCGGCGGTCGAAAGAAGTGGGTGTCCGGAAAGTACTGGGCAGTTCGCGGGTGCAACTGGTGCGGCAATTTCTGGGCGAAACCAGTTTCCTGACCGGGCTGGCGGTTTTGCTGGCGTTGGTGATTGCGCATTTCTCGGTCTCATCCGTGGCCGAACTACTGAACGTGAAAATACCGACCAACCTGTTTGCCGATCCGCTGGTATTGGTTTTTCTGATTCTGCTGGCGGTATTCACCACGGTTTTGGCGGGTTTCTATCCGGCGCTCGTCCTGTCGGGCTACCAGCCGGTGCTGGCGTTGAAAGGCAAAATGAAAGGACTGGGCAGCGGGCAGCTGGCGCTGCGCCGGAGCCTGATTGTTCTGCAATTTACCATTTCGCAGACGTTGATTATCGGTACGGTGATCGTCTATAACCAGATGGATTATTTCCGGAATGCCGATTTAGGGTTCCGCAAAGAGTCGGTGGTGATGATTCCGATTCCGGAGCGAAAACCGGGACAACTTGAATCCCTGAAGGCCAAAATAGCGGATTTACCCGGCATCGGGGCGATGAGCTTCGGCTTTTCGTCGCCTTCCGCCCGGGGGAACTGGTGGACAAGCTTCCGGTACGAAAACCGTGAAAAAGAGGAAGATTATGCCATTGTGATGCGTCCCGCCGATACATCCTACATCCATACTTACGGGGTGAAACTGCTTGCCGGACGGGGCTACCTGCCCGCCGATACCATGCGGGAAGCGGTGGTGAACGAGCGGTTTGTTACCAAACTTGGTTTCCGGCAGCCGAACGAGATTCTGAATAAAACGATTTTGGTGAACGGTCGGCGGTTGCCGATTGTGGGCGTTGTCAAAAACTTCAACACGTTTTCGATGCATCAGGAAACCGAACCCTGCGTGCTGACTACGCACCGGAATATGTACTGGAATCTGGGCATTCGGGTGACGGGTAATGCGGCTCAGGTCGGCCAGACGCTCGCGGCTGTCGAAACCGCCTGGGCGCAGACCTTCCCGGAGTTTTTGTTCAAGTACGACTATCTGGATAAAACCATCGCGAACTTCTACGCGGCTGAGGAACGACAATATGCCTTGTTTCGGCTGCTGGCGGGCATTGCCATCTTTATCGGCTGTCTGGGCCTGTACGGCGTAGTGGCGTTCATGGCCGAATCGCGGACGAAAGAGGTTGGTATCCGGAAAGTATTGGGAGCCTCCACGACGCACATTTTCGGCCTGTTCTCGTTCCAGTTCCTGAAACTGGTGTTGGTGGCCCTGGTGCTGGCGGCACCGATTGCCTGGTATTTTACCGACAAGTGGTTGCAGGACTTTGCCTACAAAATTACGGTTCAGTGGTGGATGTTTGCCGTAGCGGGTCTGATGGCCGCCGTCATCGCGCTGGTGACCGTGAGTTTCCAAAGTATCCGGGCGGCTTTGATGAACCCGGTAACCTCTCTCCGGTCGGAATGAGGAATTAAGAGTTAAGAGTTGGCTGACGCATTAACTCTTAACTCAAAGAAAGCTATTCAAATCGAGTTGGAGGATTTCGGAGAAGGAGGAGTTTTCGGTCAGGCCGCCGTCGCCTTTGCGGTAACGAAGCCATTGTTGGGTTCTGTAATCATAAATGAATCCTTCGAGAATACCGTAGAAACCGTCATCAATTAAGTGAACAACTTTATGCAAATCACCTTTTAGTCCGTTTGTATGACATACTTCGATAATGACAAGGGTCTGAGCTGTTGCATTGTCACGCAATAAGATGTCTGGAACAAGACTCGCTTTGCCTTCATCGAGCATGGTTTCGGGCAGCGGTTCCAGACGGATGGTTTTTTCGCGGTGGAAGAGGACGCCCAGACCCATTGTTAGCTTGGCAATAATCCGTTGATGATCGACAGGAGCCCAAACACCCTGATCTTCGTTAACAACTGATAAAGGATTTGTGGATGGGAAATACATTGGAGTACATTTTTAAGTAGTAAACCTAATTTGATTAAACAAACATACCCAAAAAGCGCATGCTTCGCAATTACCTCAAAACCACCTGGCGCAGCCTGATCCGCAACCGGAATTACGCGCTGATCAACCTCACGGGACTAACCCTGGGGCTGGGCGTTGCGATCGTGTTGTTCTGGATTGTGCGGTTTGAATACAGCTTCGACCGGTATCATGCGAAAGCCGACCGACTGTACCGGATTATTTCCAAGAATCGCTACGGGGAACAGAGTACGTATGTGCCGCAGGGCGCGATCAAGGCGCTGAAGGAGCAGGTTCCGGGAGTTGACGGTGCGGCCAGTGTCTACGGCACCGAGTCCAGCGGCTTGCGGGTTGGACAGGCTATTTTTAACGTGAAAAATGTCTTTTTCGCACCCCCGCAATTTCTGGAAATGATTGACGTGGCTTGGGTGGCCGGATCGGCGCGGTCGTCGCTCAGCCAGCCCGGTCAGGTAGTGCTCGACGAACCCACGGCCCGGCGGTTTTTCGGCAACGGCACAGCGATGGGGAAAACCGTCCGGTTGAATAACCAGATTGATCTGGTGGTGGCGGGGATTATCCGCAAAATGCCGGTCAATACCGAGTTTCAATTTCAGGTGGTGGCGTCCCGCGAAACCCTGAAACGAATCCGCCCCGAGTTCAGGCACGAAGACTATTGGGGTGGGGGCGACTCGATGCACCACGGCTATGTGGTTCTGGAACCGGGCGTTTCGGCGGCTGCCGTTGAAACGGCGCTCACGACGCTTGCCCGGCAACACCAGAACGACTCGGCCAGCAGCGGCTTCCGCTTGCTGCCGCTCACCGAGGTTCACCGCGACACGGAAAGCGACCCGGATCCGTTCAATTACGTGATTCCACAGTGGATGCTCAATACCCTGGCCGTTATCGGTCTGTTTCTGATTCTCATTGCCTGCATCAATTTTGTCAATCTGGCCACAGTTCAGGCCGTTCAGCGCAGCCGCGAAATTGCCGTCCGGAAAGTGCTGGGCAGCAGCCGGAAGCAACTGATGGTTCAGTTTTTCGGTGAAACCGCTTTCCTGGTGTTTGTGGCCATCGGTCTGGGCGGTTTGCTGGCTACGCAGTTGATCCCGTTCGCTGATCAGTGGTTGACTACGCAGGTGACGCAATCGGCCGTTTGGGACGGAAACACCATCGCGTTTCTGCTGGCATTGGGCGTGGTCGTCACGGTTTTGGCCGGTTTTTATCCGGCGCTGGTGTTGTCCGGTTTTCAGCCCGTGAAGGTGTTGCGGGGGCGGTTTTTGGTGGCCCGGCCTACCGGAATTTCGCTGCGGTCGTCGCTGGTGGTTGCCCAATTCGTTATTGCGCAGGTGCTCGTCATCTGTATGTTGATCGGCAATCAACAGATTCGCTATTTCTACGAAACCGACCTGGGCTTTGATAAAAAAGCCGTCGTGACGGTCGACGTGCCGGACTGGGGTAAGGGTGTTTTGCGGGAACGGTTCCGGCGGCAACTGCTCCAGCATCCGGAAATAAAAGAGGTGGCTTTTGCCCTAACCACGCCGTCGAGCAACCACAACTGGTGGTGGCGAACTGTTCACCATCCTAATCTGCCCAACGGCATGAACGAATTTCGGATGCAATACGTCGATACCAACTACTTCCATTTTTTCAAAATCCCGCTGGTGGCCGGTCGGTCATGGACGCGGGCCGATACGAATACGGTGGCGGTTATCAACGAAAAAGCCGCCCGGGATTTCGGCTATCAGAATCCGGAAAAAGCCATTGGGGAGCGGATCAATCTGGGCGATAATCAACTGTTTACGGTGATGGGCGTCGTGAAGGATTATCACTCGCAGAGCCTGCGGTCGGCGATTGTGCCGCACATTTTTTTCTACGCCGACTGGAATTTTCAGCAGGCCAGCATCCGCATCGATCCCCAACAACAGACGACGGCTTTGCAGCACATCGAACAGGACTGGAAAGCGGTTTTTCCGAACCATTATTTTGAAGCCGGTTTTCTGGATCAGGACCTTAAAGCCTTCTACGACGACGAACGCAAAATTACCAACTTCCTGACACTCTTTACCGCCGTCGGCATCCTGATCGGCTGTCTGGGCCTGTTCGGGCTGGTGTCGTTTGTGGTGACGCAGCGTACGAAGGAAATCGGTATCCGGAAAGTGCTGGGCGCAACGGTTTCCGGCATCGTTTCGCTGCTGTCGAAAGACTTTCTCAAACTCGTTTTGCTGGCCTTTGCGATTGCGGCACCGATTGGCTGGTACGCCATGAACCGGTTTTTACAAAGCTATGCGTACAAAATTGAGATCGACGGGTGGACGTTTGTGCTGGCGGGCGGTTTGGCCGGTAGCGTTGCGCTTATAACGGTTTCGGTTCAGTCTATCAAAGCTGCCCTGACCAATCCGGCTACCTCCCTGCGGTCGGAATGAAGAGTGATGAGTTATGAGTTAAGGCGTCAGCCAACTCATAACTCATCACTCTTCATTCATCACTCCTAACTCTTCACTAAAACCATCATGCTACGGAACTACCTCAAAATCGCCTGGCGCAATCTGTGGAAAAACAAGGTTTTTTCGGCTATCAACGTCATTGGTCTGGCCGTCGGGATGGCGGCCTGTATCCTGATCCTGCTGTTCGTTACGTTTGAAAACAGTTTTGATGGTATTCATAAAAAGAACATCTATCGGCTCGACGAGGTGCAGAAGTTTCCGGGTATGGTGGCCCCCCAGAATGTGGCGCTGTCCATGTTTCCGATGGGGCCGACGCTGGTCCGGGAATTCCCCGAAATTCGCAATTTCGTCCGGGTTCGGCCCAACCAGAAAGTGCCGCTGACCTACGGCGATAAAAAGATTGTGCTGCCCCAGATTCTGTGGGCCGACTCGACTTTTCTGGATCTGTTTGATTATCAACTACTCAAGGGCGATAAAAAAAGCATCCTGAAAAACCCGAACAGCGTGGTTTTGACGGAAGAACGGGCAACGGCTTTTTTTGGTAACGACGACCCGATCGGGAAAACGCTGGTGGTGTACAGTTCCGATACGACCTCGTTTAAAGTGACCGGCGTGATTGAGAATGCGCCCAAAAACTCGCACTTGCAGTTCGACGGACTGTTTTCCTTCAACACCTTTGTCAAGGCCGACGCCATGAACAACTGGGGCGGCAACTGGCTGGTCACCTACCTCGAACTGGCCGCCAATACGGATGTCGCTTCGCTGGAGAAGAAATTTCCGGCGTATCTGAAAAAACACATGAAGGAGGGGGGCTGGAAGTTTTATGAACTGTTTCTCCAGCCGTTACGGGCGGTACACGGCCACTCAACGACGATTACCCACGATTATATCAATTTCCAGAAATTCGATCAGAGTTACACCTACATTTTTTCGGTCATCGCCCTCATCGTCCTGCTGATTGCCTGCGTCAATTTTATGAACCTGAGCACGGCCAAATCCGCCGGGCGGGCGAAGGAAGTCGGTGTTCGGAAGTCGGTCGGAGCCGAACGGGCGCAGTTGTCGGTTCAGTTCATCGGCGAATCCATTCTGCTGTCGTTCATTGCGCTGCTTTTTGCGGTCTTGCTGGTCAAGCTGTTTTTGCCGTACGTGAACAACCTGAGCCAGCGGCAACTGGAATTTTCCTTCCTGACGAATCCCGGTCTGCTGCTTTTGTTCGCCGGTTTTGCGGTGCTGATCGGCCTCATATCGGGTATTTATCCCGCCTTTTTCCTCTCCGCTTTCCAGCCAACAAAAGTGCTGAAGGGGATTGTCGAAACCGGCCGTAACAAAGGTTCTCTGCGGAATATGCTGGTGGTGGGGCAATTTACCGGGGCGGTTTTTCTGATTATTGCCACGGCTTTTGTGGTCAGACAACTGCGGTATATGCAGGAGCGGGACCCCGGTTTTTCCCACGATCAGGTTGTGATTCTGCCGCTGAATTCGCTGACCAACCCCAAATTCAGCGCCATCAAACAGGAATTGCTAGCGAGTCCATTGGTGACGGCCGTGACGGGTTCGCAGCAGCGGCTGGGTAATAACCTGCACCAGACCGGCGTCCGGTTTCACGGCGACGGCCCGGTGCGCGAAATGGCAACGTCGCAGGTCATTGTGGACCCGGATTACCTGACCTTGTACAAGATTCCGGTTCTTTATGGGCGGAATTTTTTGAAAGACCGGGAAACCGATAACGGCAAGGCTTACATCATCAATGAAACGCTGGCCAAAGAACTGTTGAAAGAGCAGCCAAAAGCCACGATGCAATCGCTGATCGGGCGGAATTTTGGCTTTGGCGGGCTGGATTCGCTGGGGCGGATTGTCGGGATTGCGAAGGATTTCAATTTCAATTCACTGCACCACAAAATCGAAACGCTCTGCATTTTCAATCAGAAGGATTGGGGCTACAGCGAGATGTCGGTTCGGATCAACGGCAGGAACACCCGGGCGGCTGTGGCCTACATGCAATCAGTCTGGAACAAACTGGCTCCCGATCAGCCATTTGAGTACACCTTCCTGGACGAACACTTCGCGGAACTCTACCGCGCCGATGGTCAGGTGAGCGAAATTGTTGGCATTCTGGCGTCGCTGGCGATTCTGATTTCGTGTCTGGGGTTGTTTGGTCTGGCGTCGTTCTCGGCCGAACGGCGGGTGAAGGAGATTGGTATTCGGAAAGTACTGGGTGCTTCGGTAACGGGCATCATTGCCCTGCTTTCGCGGGATTTCCTGAAGCTGGTGCTGATCGCGATTCTGATTGCCTCGCCGGTGGCCTGGTACGCGATTAACCGGTGGTTGCAGGATTTCGCCTACCGGATTTCCATCGACTGGTGGGTATTTGCGCTGGCGGGTGCGCTGGCTATTCTCATTGCGCTCCTGACGGTTTCGTTCCAGTCCATCAAAGCCGCTTTAATGAACCCGGTTTCCTCCCTGCGGTCGGAATAAAGAATTAAGAGTTAAGAGTGATGAGTTCATGCGTCAGCCAACCGCCGGGCGGCCCCGTCATCACTCTTAACTCATCACTCTTAACTAACTAACAAACAATGCTAACGAACTACTTTAAAATTGCCTGGCGCAACCTGCTGCGCAACAAAATGTTCTCGCTGATCAACATTCTGGGGTTGGCGCTGGGCATGGCCTGTAGCCTGCTTATTCTGTTCTGGGTGCAGGACGAGCTGGCCATGGACAAATTTCACGCGAAGGATGACCGGATTTTTCGGGTGATGGAAAACCAGGCCTGGGCGGGGCAGGATGTGGGCACCACGCCATCGACGCCCGGTATTCTGGCCGAAAACCTGAAGAAAGATTTCCCGGACGTGGAAAAAGCCGCCATGATGACCTGGGAAAATAGCCTCCTGTTGACGGTCGGCAATACCTTTGGCAAAGAAAAAGGGCGGTTTGCGAGTGGTGATTTTCTGAGTATTTTCTCGTTTCCGCTGGTGCAGGGCGACCCGAAAACGGCCCTGACGCGGCCCGAAAGCATTGTCATTTCCGAAAAGCTGGCCCGCAAATATTTTCCGCAGCAGGATGCACTCGGGAAGACGATTCGCGTGGACAATAAGACCGATCTGATGATAACGGGCGTGCTGGCAGAACTGCCGGAAAACAACTCCCTGACATTCGATTACCTGATCGCCTGGGAGCAGTTTGTCAAAAACAACGCCTGGGTGAAGGAGTGGAGCAATAATGGGCCGCGCGCTTTTGTATTGCTCAGCCCCAAAACGGATCCGGAGAAGTTTTCGGCTAAGATCAAGGATTATATCAAGCAGAAAACCAACCAGCAGACGACCAATATTGAATTGTTTCTTCAGAAAAACAGCGAGGCTTATCTGCATTCCAACTTCAAAAACGGTACGCTCGACGGCGGTCGGATTGAATACGTGCGGATGTTTGTCATTGTGGCGGTTTTCATTCTGATTATTGCCTGCATCAACTTCATGAACCTGGCCACGGCGCGCTCGGTCAAACGGGCCAAGGAGGTGGGCGTTCGGAAAGTGGTGGGCGCTGTGCGGCAGTCGCTGATGGCGCAATTTTTGGGCGAATCGCTGCTGATATCGTCTCTGGCGTTATGCGTGGCGGTGTTGGTGGTCATGCTCATGCTGCCCATTTTCAATGAACTAACCGAGAAGAAGCTGGCGTTTCGGTTTACGGATGGCTCGTTATGGGCCTTACTGCTGGGCCTGACGCTGATTACGGGGGTAGTTTCGGGCAGCTATCCGGCCCTGTTTCTGTCGTCGCTCAAACCCGTTGTGGTGTTGAAAGGGGTTCTGAAGTTTAAACCGAGTGCAACGGTTTTTCGGAAAGGGCTGGTGGTGTTTCAGTTTTCGCTGTCTATACTGCTGATCGTTGGCATGATCATCATCTACCGGCAGATTCAGTATATCCAGACTAAAAACCTGGGATTCGACAAGGAGAATCTGGTCTACATGCCGCTGGAAGGGGAATTGAAAAAGAACTACCAGACCTTCCGCAATGAGTTGAAGACGCAGCCGGGGATCAAAGAAATTTCGGCTTCGTGGTCCGATCCGCTGGAAGTGGGCAGTTCCACCATCGGTGTTACCTGGCGCGGCAAGGATACCACGCAACGGATTCTGTTCAACCAGACCGCCGTGCATTACGGTTACCTCAAGGCTATGAACATCCGGCTGAAGGAAGGCCGGGATTTTTCGCCCGCTTACACTACGGACACCACCAATTACATCATCAACGAAGCCGCGGCCCGGAAAATCGGTTACAAAAACCCGGTGGGGCAGGAGTTGACGTTCTGGGGCCGCAAGGGAATCATTGTGGGTGTGGTGAAAGATTATCACATCAATTCATTACACGTTGCCATTGATCCGCTGATTCTGCACATGCAGCGGGAGGAGTTTGACGGCGTGGTGCTGGCCCGGACGGAGCCGGGGCAGACGCAGACTGCTCTGGAGAGTCTGGAAAAAACGTTCCGGAAATTCAATCCACGGTATCCGTTTGAGTACAAGTTTACGGATCAGGAGTTCGGCAATAATTACAAGAGCGAAAAGATCATCAGCCAACTGGCCAACTACTTCGCCTTTCTGGCCATTTTCATTTCCTGTTTGGGCTTGTTTGGATTAGCGACTTTTACGGCCGAACAGCGGACCAAGGAGATTGGTATCCGCAAAGTGCTGGGTGCCAGCGTGACCAACATTGTGCTGATGCTCTCGAAAGATTTTCTGTTGCTGGTGTTGCTGTCGTCGCTGGTGGCATTGCCGGTGGCCTGGTGGGCCATGAGCAGCTGGCTGGAAAAATACGCCAACCGCATCGAGATTGAGTGGTGGATGTTTGCCGTGGCCGTCGTCGCTGCCCTCTTCATCGCGCTTTTTACCATCAGTTTTCAGAGTGTCAAAGCGGCTTTGATGAATCCGGTGAAGAGTTTGAAAACCGAGTAAAACCGTCCTGGACGGGGAGTACGCGGACGAAAGGATTAAGTAAGATTTTTCCCGTTCATCCTTTCATCCGTGTAATCCCGGTTTACGATGAGAGACTCCCGCAGAACGTTCCTCCAGAAAAGCTCCGCCCTGGCCGCCCTGACGGTGGGCGGGGGCAATGTTCCGTCGCTGGCTGATCAAAACCGCCAAACGAACGAACTCGTGCGGGATGCGGGTATGCAACTGTGCGAAGCCTATTTCTGGGGACTGGAAGAGCAGAAAATTGCCCTGACGAAGCAGATGGCCGTTTTTGGGGCCTTGGGCGGGATCAACCCGGCGATGGCGGGCCTGAAGGATGTCAGACCCTGGGAGCTGAAAGCCGTGAAGGCCGTCAAAGAAGCCTGGGACAAGGTCGGATTGAAACTGAGCGTGATTGAAGGACCGCCGTCGCTGGGCGAAAAAACCAAGCTTGGGCTGGAAGGACGCGATGAGGAAATAGCGAATTTTATTACCCTCATGAAAAACCTGGCGACGGTCGAGATCGATACGATTTGCTACAACTGGATGCCGGTGATTGGCTGGTACCGCACGCAGAACGATAAACCCGGGCGGGGTGGGGCGCTGGTGACGGCCTTCGACTACGAAGCCATAAAAAATCTGCCGCCGACCCAGTACGGCGAAGTATCGAAAGAAACCCTGTGGAAAACCCTGGAATACTTCCTGAAAGCCGTGGTGCCGGAAGCGGAGAAAATCGGGATGAAACTGGCGATGCACCCCGACGATCCGCAGGTAGACAGCATCCGCGGCATTGCCCGCATCATGAATACCGTCGATTCCTTCAAGCGCCTGCTGGAAATCTACCCGAGTCCGAGCAACGGCATTACGATGTGTCAGGGCAATTTCGCGCTGATGGGCACCGACATTCCCAAGCTCATTGCGTATTTCGGCAAGCGGAAGAAAATCCACTTTGTCCATTTCCGCAACGTACGGGGCAGTAAGTTTGCGTTCGAAGAAACCTTCCACGATGAGGGCATCATCGACATGTACGCGAGCATGAAGGCGTATTACGACATCGGTTTCAAAGGCCCCATCCGTCCCGACCACGTCCCGACAATGTACGGCGACAGCAACCAGCACCCCGGCTACAGCACCATCGGCACCCTCTACGCCCTGGGTTACATGCGCGGGTTGATGGAAGCAGTGAAAGGAGTTAAGAAGTAAGAGTGAAGAGTGATGACGGGGCCGCCCGGCGGTTGGCTGACGCATGCTATTCCCGCGGAGCTAACCGCCGGGCGGCCCCGTCATAACTCATAACTCATAATTCTAACCGCAATGGCGGTGGCAACGCTGGCGATGAGCAGGCTGAAATGGGTGGCCGACAAACCGGGTAGTTCGTAGGCCAGGAAAAACTCATCGGCGAGGATGAAGGCGGCCCACAAACCGATAAGCATCGTCAGAGCGTTGTAGGTAACGGTCAGGTGATTCGGGGTTTTCCGGATCGTGGCGGCAAACGCTTGCCAGAGCCAGAGGCTACCGACGGTTTGCCAGATGAGCACGCCCGCGTACAGCAAACCGGCCAGCCAGCCCGGTGAATGATAAATGCTGACCACTTTCTGAATCAGGCCGAAATTGCCCGAAACGAAAACCGCATCCGGCGGCAAAATCCCCAGCGCCTTCAGGGCGTCGGCGGTGTTACTGAGCAGCACCAGCGAGAGGTACATTGCCCAGAAAAACAGTAAAACCAGCGGAATGCGCCAGCCCGTCAATCGTTCAGTCTTCATGGTTATGCGTTCATTTGAATACGAAAGAACTGGAAACCGCGACGTTCCGGTGGTCTTTCAGGGCGAAAAAACCGTATTGGAAGCCTTCTTTGGGCAGCGGACTGGTGATGGTCTGAGTTTTCGGATCAATGGTGGCTTTCTGCTTCGACCAGACCCGGTGTTCGTTTGGCGACGTGGTATCGTTGGAGTAATAAAACTCGGCGGTTAGCACCGAAACCGGTGATTGATACGAAAACCGGAGCGTGGAATCCTGCACGGAAACCGGCGACACCTGCACCAGCGGAACGCCCTCATTCAGAACACTTTCGAAGAAATACCGGATTTCGTGCGGCACCCAGCCCGCTTCGTGGCCGTGCGCCATGTCGGGAATCAGGCAGATGGTTCGTTGGCTGGCGGGTACCAGGCTGTAGGTTTTATGGTAGGGCACTACGTTGTAAAACCGGTCGGTATTGCCGTTGACGAACAAAAACCGGGGCTGGGCGTAGGGCAGATACGTCGAAGGATCGAAGAACTTCATCCACTTCCGGGCGCTTCCCGCCGACAGCTTGCTGATCATTTCTTTGAAGACATCGGATTCGTCGTAATACCCGCAACCGTAGACCGGTGCGGCCGCTTTAAACCGGTTATCCAGACTGGCAACCAGGCAGGTTAGGTAGCCACCCCAACTGATGCCCGTTACGGCGGTTTTGGTAACATCAACTTCGGGCCGACTCAGCAACAGCGAATGCGCCAGAATCCCACTGGAAACCGCGTGGTAGGTCCACATATCGTTCAGCGCGGCTTTTTCGAGGTGATAGAACTTTTCGTCTGCTCCCTGATCGGGTCCGGCCTGCGCCAGCCGTTGGCCATCGGGACCTTTTCCGCCAAAATCCATCGCAATGGCCGCGTAGCCGTCGGCGGCCCATTTTTCGACCCACTCTCTGAAGGCTTTACCGCCCCCGCCGTGGAGCAGCACCACGCCCGGAAACTGCCGTTTGCCCGTGGCCTTTCCCCGAATCAGATCCGGATTGGAGTAATACGCGAACACCTGGGTGGGTTTCCCTTGGTAATCGACGCTTCGGTAGAGCAGGGAGTGTACGGTTCCGGTTTGGCTGAGCCATTCGACCGCCGGGGCCTTGCTTAAGGCTTTTAAATCCCAGAGTAACGAATCGACTTTAATGGCTTGGGTTTGAATGACCGGGACGGTTTTCTTTTGGGCAAATGCTACCGTCGAACCGAGCAGGAAAACGAGGAACAGGAATTTCATTTTAGGGAAAGAAGAACGGTTTAGGAATCAGCAACGAAAGTAAGCAATTACGGGCGGTAATGGTAGTTGGCGATCAAAAACCGCCTTGTTCATAAGTGGACAATTATTGTCCGAAATCGTACAACGATTTTTCGCCAATCCGCTCAAAACCGTATTCCGGGCCGGTTTTGCAAGTTGGCAAGGCATTTGATCAGCAAAAATAGAACTAATTGATAGCGATGAAACGCAGCTATTTGGGTGAGTTTGAGGAAATTGTTCTATTGACCGTGGCCGTGATGGAAGGTGGAGCGTACGGGGTGGCAATCACGCACGAAATTACGGAACAAACCGGGCGGACCGTGCGGCTGAATCAGGTTCACGCGGCTCTCGAACGACTGGAAGACAAAGGCATGGTGAAATCGGAAATGGGCGAACCGACGGCCGAACGCGGTGGTCGCCGGAAACGACTCTTCACCGTCACGGCCTACGGACGCCGGACGTTGCAGGAAATTCATGAGGTGCGCGTCAGCTTCTGGAGCCGTCTGCTCAGAAGAGGAAGGAAGAGTTATGAGTTAAAAGTTATGAGTTAAGAGTTAAAACGCATCGGAATGCATTAGAACCCTGGCCTATTTGTAACTCATAACTCTTTACTCATGACCCCGCCCCGCTTTGCCGACCGACTGCTCCGGTTTTTCTGCTCCGCCGATCGGCTGGAAGAAGTGCAGGGCGATTTGCACGAGGAATTTCAGTACCAGTTTCGGCGGATGGGGGCGCGCCGGGCGAAGTGGCGGTATTGGTGGGATGTGCTGGGGTTTGTGCTCTCATTCGCGATCAGACGAAAACAAGATGATTATTCGACAACAAGTCTAACGAACCCGTTTATGTTCCGGAATCACCTGAAAATCGCCTGGCGGAATTTGTTGAAAGACCGCCAGTTTACGCTGCTGAATCTGATCGGTTTATCGACCGGTTTAGCCTGTACGCTGTTGATTTACCTCTGGGTAAATGACGAATTGCAGATTGACAAGTACAACGAAAAAGACGACCAGCTTTTTCAGGTGATGGCCAATCATTTCCACGACGACGACATTAAAACGATCAACCACACGCCCGGTTTGCTGGCGGATGCGCTGGTGGCTGAAATGCCCGAAGTGGAGCACGCGGTGACGGTGGTTCCGGCTTCGTGGTTTTCAAGTAAAGGCGTGATTACGGCGGGCGAAAACCAATTGAAAGCGGGTGGGCAGTTTGTCGGAAAGGATTACTTCAATGTCTTTACCTGTCCGTTTTTGCAGGGCGATAAAAACAGCATTTTCGCGGATAACCATACAGTTGCCCTGTCCGAAGAAATGGCAGTAAAGTTGTTTGGATCAACGAAGGACGTACTCGGTAAAGCCGTCAAATGGAACTATGGCGAATTCAGCGGGACCTACCGCGTGGGCGGTATTTTCGCCAATAGCCCGGCTAATTCGACCGAGCAGTTTGACCTGCTATTCAGTTTTAACGTCTTTTTTGTCAGACGGCCGGGTATGGAAAACTGGGGCAACAGCGACCCGAGTACGTTTCTAATTTTGCGAAAGGGCACCGACTTAGCCCGGTTTAATGCCCAAATCCGGGATTTTTTACAGACAAAAAACAAAACAAAAACGCAGTTATTCGCCCTTAAGTACTCGGATAAATACCTCCACGGACAGTTCGAAAACGGCGTGCAAACCGGCGGTCGGATCGCTTATGTGCGGCTTTTTTCGACCATCGCGTTGTTCATTCTGGTCATTGCCTGCATCAATTTCATGAATTTATCGACGGCAAAGGCGTCGGGCCGGATCAAGGAAGTGGGTGTCAAAAAAGTAATGGGTGCCTTTCGGAGTTCGCTCATCGTTCAATACCTCGGAGAATCCATTCTGATGGCTTTTCTGTCGCTGGTGCTGGCGGTTTTCTGGCTGGTTTTGCTGCTTCCGCAATTCAACGCCATCACGGGCAAACACATCCGTTTGGGCTTTGATGCCACGCTGATCCTGTCCATTCTGGGAATAACGCTGCTGACCGGTTTAATCGCCGGTAGTTATCCGGCCTTGTACCTTTCCGGTTTCAACCCGACGGCGGTGTTGAAAGGCAAGCTTAAAACGTCGGTTGGCGAATTGCTGGTTCGCAAAGGACTGGTGGTGTTTCAATTCACGGTTTCGATCCTTTTTATTGTCTCCGTACTGGTGGTTTACCGGCAAATCGATTACATCCAGACCAAAAACCTGGGGTACAACCGCGATAACATTATTCATTTCGAAATTCCGCTCGACATGGATTCCGTCAAGCTGAAATCTGCCGAGGCTTTTCTGGGGGAAATCAAAGCGATTCCGGGCGTGCTTAACGCGTCGAGCTATTACCATGATCTGATCGGTGGTCACGGCGCCATTTCCGGTTTTGAATGGCCAGGCAAACCGGCGGGCAAAGACATTGAATTTTCGAACCTAGAAGTGGGCTACAATTTCATCGAAACCGTCGGGATGGAGCTGAAAGAAGGGCGGCATTTTACGAATGGTCCGGGTTCGAACAAAGAGATTATTTTCAACGAAGCCGCCATCAAAAGCATGGGACTGAAAGCCCCGATTGGTAAAACCGTTAAGTTCTGGAATCAGGAACGGCAAATCATCGGTGTGGTGAAGAATTTCAATTTCGAATCGCTGTATGAAGACGTAAAACCTTGTTTTTTTCAGGTTTATCCGGTCATGCCCAACATCATGGTGAAGATTCAGGGCGGGACTGAAAAAACGACGATTGCCCAAATTCAGAAAACGTTTGAATCCTACAACCAGGGGCTGGTTTTCGACTATCAGTTTCTGGACGAAAACTACAATGCGCTGTATGCTGCCGAACGACGGATTGGCATTTTGTCGCGGTATTTTGCCGGACTCACCATCCTGATTTCGTGTCTCGGCTTGTTTGGTCTGGCGGCATTTACGGCCCAACGGCGGCAAAAGGAAATTGGCATTCGGAAGGTAGTGGGCGCCACGGTGGGCAACGTTGCCGTCATGCTGTCGATGGACTTCCTGAAATTGCTGCTGATCGCGCTGTTGATCGCTTTCCCGGTTATCGGTTGGGCGTTGAGTCGCTGGCTTCAGGCGTTTGCTTTTCACGTTGATCTGGGCGTGGGCGTATTCATCATCGCCGGTGTTTCCATCACGCTCATCACCCTGTTGACCGTGGGTTATCAGGCCATCAAAGCGGCTTTGGCGAATCCGGTTCGCTCGCTGCGCTCGGAATAATGAATTAAGAATTAAGAGTGATGAGTTAAGAGTTATGTGTTAAATGCGTCAGCCAACTCTTAATTCTTAACTCATAACTCCTTATAGCCACTCCCAGGCGCTTTGGTAGGCGTCGTGTTGTTCGGCGTAGGTGATAAAATCGGCGTAGAAAGGCAGACTCGCCAGGGTGGAACTGTCGCCCACCACGACCAGTTTCTTGCGGGCGCGGGTCATGGCGACGTTCATCCGGCGAATGTCGGCCAGAAAACCGATCTCGCCTTCGGCGTTGCTGCGGGTCATGGAGATGTAAACGATGTCGCGCTCCTGCCCCTGAAAACCGTCGACGGTATTGACCGAAATTTTCGGAAGATACGGCAGCAACTCCGGCGTGTGGATAAGCTGGTCGTTCAGAACGGCCAACTGTTGTTTATACGGTGAAATGATCGCAATCGTCGGGAAGTTTTGTGGGCGATAAAACGGGCCTAACTCCGTCACCAGATGCGTAAGATGCCGGATCAACAGGGCGGCTTCTTCGGGGTTGGTGGAACTCGTGCCGTCGAGTTTTTCCTCAAAACCGCAACCCGCCGTATCGATAAACCGCAGCGACGAATCGCCCGAAAACAGCGCGTGGGTGGCTACCGACGGGTGGGCTTTCAGAAGGTTGTCGTAGAAGACCCTCGACGAATACCCCATGATGTGCTCGTGCATGCGGTATTGCTCCTCCAGCACACTCACGGCCTCCGGGTGCAGCGTTACGCACTTTTCCAGTAACGTGGTGTTCAGTCCCTTGCGGGCGGCTTCGTTCGATTTGATGGTGGGCGGTAGCTGGCAGTGATCCCCGGCCAGAATCACCTTCTGCGCTTTCAGAATCGGAATCCAGCAGGCCGGTTCCAGCGCCTGCCCGGCTTCGTCGATGACCACGGTCTGGAAGCTGAGGTTTCGGATCATGTACTGATTTGAACCCACCAGCGTGGCCGTGATGACCTGCGCTTTGGCAACCAGATCGTCGATGATGTACTGCTCCGAATTACCGACTTCTTTCAGAATCCGGTGGGCCTCGTCGAACAGGGCTTTTCGCTGATCCCGCTCGGCTTTGCCAAAATTGCGCTTGTACTTATGCGCCATGCTCCTGAACTCATTCGCCTGTTTTTTTAGTTTTTTGATTTCTTTCATCAGGCTGTGCTCGGCCATTTTATGGTCCAGCGTGAGGCCCGTCAGGCGCTCCGAGATCCGGGCCGGATTGCCCACCCGGAGCACGTTCAGACCTTGTTCGGAAAGTTTCTCACTGAGCAAATCAACGGCCGTATTGCTGGGAGCTACCACCAGTATTTTCTGGTTTTGATCCTTCCACAAGGCTTTGATGGCCTGCACCAGCGTGGTCGTTTTGCCGGTTCCGGGAGGCCCGTGGACGATGGCCAGTTCATTGGCCGCCCGGATTTTGTCAACCGCCCGTTGCTGGCTGGCATTCAGTTGCGGGATTGGCAGGGCAGGCATATCCGTTTGAAATGTCGGAGCGGTTTGGCCGGTCAGGATGCGGACCAGGCGGTTTTTCGGGTCCTGGCTCAGGGTATTGGCGAGCTTGAGGGCGTCCTGCATCTCGTCGTAGCTCTTGTCGTCAAACAACAACTCCACGCCCAGCTTGCCGTCGCGCGACCAGTCGGGCAATTCGTCGGTCAGCAGGGTGATTTTTAGCCGGTTTCCACTCTGGTGGGATATGGTGCCTTCGACGCGGTCGTTTTTCGGGTCGTGGTTACTAAAGAACAGCGCGGGCATGCCCGCCCGGAGTTGATGCGCAATGTCCTGGTGTGTCGTCCGTTCTACTTCGACCGTCAGGTAATCGCCCCGCCCCAGTTCGGACCCCCGGATGGCGATGGGATACCAGGTCAGTCCGTTGGCCCGGCGCTCGGCTACGGAGGTGGTTTCGGTGAGTTTTCGGTATTGATTGCGGTCTTCTTCCCGTTCAATTTTCAATAATTCGAGAAGCTGTTTGAAATAATCCATTCACAAAGTTATGAGTTATGAGTTAAGAGTGATGACGGGGCCGCCCGGCGGTTGACTCCACAGGAACAGAATGCGTCAGCCAACTCTTAACTCTTAACTCATAATTCATCACGCGCTAACCCGGTATGTCAGTGATACCAGGCCGGTTTCGTAGGGTTTCGATTCCAGCAAGGTCAGGTTGACCCGGTTTTTGAGGTTCGGGGCCAGCGGTTTTCCGGCCCCCAGCAGGATGGGGTGGACGGCTAAAAACAACTCATCGATCAGGCCTTCGTTGAAGAAGGAGGTCGTCAGGTTGGCACCACCGAAGAGCCAGAGGTCTTTACCGGGTTGGTTCTTGAGCGCATTGACCTGCGTTCTGATGTCGCCCCGGATGAGTTCCTCACCCTCTCCAACCTGGGTGAGCGTGTTCGAGAAGATGTACTTTTTATACCCTGAATACGGGTTGTTGCTGGCCGGTTCGTTCGGATTGTTCAGTAAGTCGTAGCTTTTCCGCCCGATCAGCAGACCATCGATTCGCTCCAGAAAAGCCGTCAGGCCATAATCCTGATCCGTAAAACACCAGTCGTACTCGCCGTTGGGGCCTTCAATGTAGCCGTCCAGGCTAATGGCCAATCCTAAAATTACCTTGCGCATGGGAAGAGAGTGATTAGATGGTTGGGATGTACTGGATGTGCTGGATGCTTGCTGGATAGGTTAGATGCTGGATGTTGAATGCTGGATAGGTTAGATATTAGGATACTGAATAAATGGTATAACTGGCTAGTATCCAGTATGTCCGGCATCCAGCATCTAACCTATCCAGCATCCAGCACATCCAGCCTCCAAGCCTCCCAGTATTTCTGCAAAATTGCGAAAGGGGCAGCTGGGGTGATTGTAAAAATCGGACATCAGCAGAGAATGTGGTCGGTTGTGCGTAACTGGCCTGGGGTTAAACCGGTGAAATCCCGGCAGGAATGGATAAAATGGGCCTGATCGTAATAACCACTTTCGTACGCGATTTCAGTCAGGCTCCGGGAAGGGTGTTTTTTTAATTTTTTAAGCGCATTCAGGAAAGCGGTAATCCGGGCAAATTCTTTGGGCGAAAGACCGATGCGCGGGTTAAATCGCCGAATCAACTGCCGGTTGCTGAGGCCGGTTTTTGCCGCCAACATTTCCAGGGAAAGCTGTCCGCCGGCCTGCCGAATCTGGTTGATGCAGAAATCGACGCCCGAATCCGGCGGGCCCGCTTGCCGAAGCCGCGCAAGCAGATACTGCTGAAGAAGCTGCACCCGGTGCGGCATGTCTTTCGCGGTTTCGGTGCGCTCCTGTAGCTCATCGGCCACCGGGCCCCATAGGTCGCGCAGGTCGACGAGCTGGTTGGCCAGCTCGTGCATCGGTACCGGAAAGAACAAGTAGGCCTGACCGGGCGCGAAACAAATGGACACAAAACTCACTTTCCCCGGCGTCCGGACATCCATAAAATGGTTCAGGCGGGTGGTGATGAAACTCCGCCCGCAGGAGGCTATGACACCATCTGTATAGGCGACTTGCTGCGGTGGGCTGAAGTTGATAAAAAGCTCCACGCAGGTATCGGGCAAAACCCGGATGGGAGCCGCCGGAGCCGCCACGATGTCGTCTTCCAGCGCGCAAATGGCTTTTACAAAGGGTCTTAGCCGGGGTTCTATGTCGTATAACTGGTAGGGCATGGGGCAAAGATACACATTTGTTGCGGGGCAAATCGGGATCGGTTGACAGTCAATGCGCCGTGTCCGGTTTACGGACACGGACTGTCCAGAAGCGGACACAGCATTGGGCTTCTCGTTTCGGAAAACCGCGTTTCTGCTCCAGTCTGACCCCTTGGCCAGCATTGGCACTGCCTTTCTTCGGCCTTTTTGGGAGAATTTGAAGCGGTTGTCCTGTTAGCTGTCGCCGTGTTCGACGAAGTCGCGTACGGCGTCACGATCACGCAGGGGATCGGGCAGAAAACCGGCCGGTCGGTTTCTGCCTGGTGCATACGACCGCCAACACCCGTCAACCGAATCCTGAACGTATGCAGAAGGTCAGTAGTCTTTCAGAACCTGCCGCAGGGCGCGAAGGGCCTTGGTCATGTGGGCTTCCACGGTTTTGGGAGAAAGCAGTAATTCCTGCGCAATTTCGTGGTATTTCCGGCCTTCAAAGCGGTTTAGGATAAAAACCCGCTGCACGGCGGGCGAGAGCGACTGAATGACCTGCTCGATCTTGCGATACAACTCATCGTATTCGATACTTTCTTCCGGGGTGGGTAAGATGGAGGGCAACCCTTCTTCAACCTGACTGGACAACTCGGTCTCCCGGTTAAATTCCCGCTGGAGATACTTTAAGGATTCAAACCGTACGGCGGAAAACAGGTAGGCCCGGAACGAACTGCGAATTTGGCGATGAATTTCTTTGTGCAGGAACGTCGAAAAGAGTTCCCCAACCAGATCCTGGGCTAGTTCCTTCGAATAAACAAACCGAACGGCATGGCTGCACAGGACATTGTAGTATTTCCGAAACAGCAACTCAACTCCTTTCTGCGGGTCTGATTCAAAGGCCTGGCGGATAAACCATTCTTTATCATCCGATACCGAAAATACGCCTTCTTCCTTCGCGTGTGGCTGAGGATCGAAGGGGTCGGGCTGAGAGGAAGGTTGTTTTTCAAACAAAACGCCGGGCTGATTGAAAGTTTAGGAATAGGAGGCTCGTACTCGTAAGATCCAGTTTGGAACGAATACCCTAATAAAAAGGCAAATTTTTATCGAAAAAAATTTAATGGGCAGATTCGTAGAATTACCGTTAGGGTAATTCGGCGGTTTTGGATCATACAGAGAGCAACCAGTATGATTCCAATGAGTGTCAATAAGAACCTTTTGTGGCGGTATTTCTCGGGGAACGTAACCCTTCCGGAACGACAGCGAGTGACGGAATGGCTACGCGAGAATTCAAATCTGGAACGTTATTACCAGGCTCTGGAAGAATGGGAGCAGGAAAACCTTCAGTTTGAGACCGATACCGATGCTGCGATTCAACGGTATCTCCATTCTTCTGATAAAAATAACCGCCCACCCGTTCCCGCTCCTCAACGTATAGACCGGCCGTTGGGCCGGTTTTTCAGGAATTCGTACCGCTGGATGGCGGCTGCGGTGGTTGTGCTGCTGTCGATGGCTGCGTATGTATGGCAGGATTTTCTGCTGTACCAAACCCATACAACCGGCTACGGTCAGGTACGCTCCCTGATCCTGGAAGATGGCAGCCGGGTTACCCTCAATGCCAATTCCCGGTTGTCGATCCCCCGCTGGCCGTCGGCCGACCGGGAGGTCTTTTTAAAAGGCGAAGCCGAATTTTCGGTCATTCACACCCACGACCATCGCCGGTTTCTGGTGAAAACCGATGACCAGTTGCAGGTGGAAGTGCTGGGTACCGAGTTTGTCGTTTATTCCCGAAACCGGGGTTCTAAGGTGGCATTGACCAAAGGCAAGGTTCGTTTACGCTCCCTGAAAGATACGCACGCCAAACCCCTGACCATTCTGCCCGGTGATGTCGTTACCGTCAGCGAAAAAGGAACGTTCCAGGTACAAAGCAGGCAGGAACTGGCACCGTATACCGCCTGGAAAAATCACCTCTTTGTTTTCGAAGCCACACCCTTGCAGGACATTACCGCCCAGATCAAAGATATTTTCGGGGTGTCTATCCTGCTTAGTGACGACGAACTGGCGCATCGGACCCTCACCGGTGCGTTTGAAGCCGAAACCGCCGACGAATTAGTGCAGGCGCTCACCAAAGTCATGAACCTGCGACAGGTTCAGCAGGATACGGTTATTCTGCTACAGCCTGCCCCGACCCCTAATCCTGTTCAACTAACCCAATAACTCATTATTCCCCTTAATCTCAACTTTTACCACCATGAATAAATTATGCTACTGGAAATGGAGTATTTTTTTACTCCCGTGGCTACCCGTTCCCACGGATAGTTTTGCCCAGACGCTGGCTTTTCACCAGTCAGCCCAGCAGTCAGCGGTAAAACGGCCGGCTACGCTCAAGCTCCGTGATGCCATCCTGCTCCTGCGTGATCGGTACCGGGTTAACGTTTTATTTGAAGAAAAGCTACTGGATGGCTTCAGTGTCAGCGAAGACGCGATTAACAAAACAAAAAGTATTGACGACAATCTGAATGCGTTGCTGCACGCTCATGGTCTGCAGTTTCAGCGTATCAAGAAAAATACGTACCTGATTTATTCGACTAAAACGTCGGCGATTGGTCTGGAGCGCAAACCTGCTGGGAGTGTCAGCAGCATCTCGCATCCCAACGCAGTGCTGCCCGTTGCGCCGGTTTCCCTGAACCGGGCCGTGGAGCTGCTCCCGAACGAGAAGGGACAGGTCCAGGTCAGCGGGCGGGTCACCGACGAAAACGGTCAGGGGCTGCCGGGCGTTAACGTCATCGAAAAAGGCACCCAGAACGGAACCTCTACCTCGGCCACCGGCGCGTATACCCTGTCGGTTTCGGGCCCGGAAAGTGTCCTGTTGTTTTCGTTTATCGGCTATGTAACCGGTGAAGCGGCAGTAGGGGATAAAAGTGTTGTCAATATTTCGCTGAAACCGGATGAGCAGACCCTGAAAGAAGTGGTGGTGACGGCGATTGGCCTGGAACGCAGTCGCAAGTCGCTGGGTTATTCGGTGCAGAAGGTCGACAGTGAGGAGCTGGTCAACTCCCGCGAAACCAGCGTGGCTTCGGCCCTGAGTGGCAAGGCCGCCGGGGTGCAGGTGACGACTTCATCGGGCGCTGTCGGCAGTGCCGCCCAGATTCGTATCCGGGGCAGTGCTTCGCTGACCGGCAACAACAGCCCGCTGTTTGTGGTCGATGGTGTCCCCATCGACAACGGGCAAAACCGGACGCTGAGTGGGGGCGATGGCAATGCGGGGGTGGTGCATTCCAATCGTTCCATTGACGTTAATCCCGACGATATCGAAACCATGACCGTTCTGAAAGGGCCGGCAGCAACGGCTTTGTACGGGATTCGGGCCGCAGCCGGAGCCATCATCATCACGACGAAACGGGGATCGCGGTCGGCCGTCAAACAGTCCAGAATATCGCTTTCCTCTTCGTATATCGTCAACGAAATCAACCGGTTACCCAAATGGCAGGATAAATACGCCCAGGGAGCCGAAGTGAACGGCGTACCCCAGTACCGCGACCCCAGCACGGGCGTCATTACTTCTTTTGGGCCGGAACACAGTTCGTTAACGTACTCCAGTCAGCCCAGCCGCTTTTCCAATCAGGGCCTCATCGTTCCCCGTACCGACCCATCGTCCAACGGCATACCGGTTCAGGCATTCGATAATTTTGGCAACTTTTTTGTCAAAGGAAGTACGTTCGACAATCACCTCAGTTTTTCGGGTGGGGGCGAAAATTCAAACTATTACTTCTCGCTGGGCAAACTGAAGCAGAAAGGGATCATCCCCACGGAGGAATTTGACCGGCTGACGTTTAAAATGAGCGGAGATCTTTCGCTGACCAAGAAACTGAACGTTTCCGGCTCGGTGACCTATAGCAAAACCGGCGGAACACGCGCCCAGCAGGGCTCCAATTCGTCGGGGGTCATTATGGGCTTAATGCGGGCACCGTTTACGTTTGATAATACCAACGGGTACAGCGACCCGCTGAATGAACCGCTTGCTTATTCGTTACCAGACGGTTCGCAACGGAATAGCGGGGGCAACATCGGTGGGTATGATAACCCCTTCTGGTCGGTTAAGAAAAACCAGTACAAAGACGAAGTGGACCGGGTGATCGGTTTCATGCAGTCGGACTACGAAGTGTTACCCTGGCTGAAGCTGATGGGTCGTCTGGGACTGGATATGTACAACGACAACCGGCTCGAAGCGTTTAGCAAAAACTCCCGGGGGTTGGTCGCGGGCCGGGTTAGCCAGGAAAATTACCTCCAGCGGGCGATCAATTCCGACCTGATTCTAACGGCCAATCGCCGGTTGACCGAAGACCTGGACCTGACGGTTTTGCTGGGCCACAACTATTTCAACCGCACCGAGCGACGGCAAACCACGACCGGTTCCGGCCTGAATATCCCGGATTTCTTTAACCCATCCGGAGCCTCTACGCTGACCGGGGGCACCAATCTGGCCCGCCGGAAGCTGAACGCGGCCTATGGTGATGTGCGGTTAACATACCGGAACTACCTGTTTCTCAACTTTACGGGACGGAACGAGTGGTCGTCAACCCTGCCGAAGGAAAACAGTTCCTTCTTCTATCCGTCCATCAGCGCCAGCTTTGCCTTTACGGATGCTTTTAACATTAAAAGCAACTGGCTGACGGCGGGAAAGCTACGAGCCTCGTACGCCCAGGTAGGGAACGATTCACCGATCTACTCGCTGTACAACACCTACAGCCCGGCTTCGATCAATGCCACCCTGATTACCTCCGGCGGTATTCTGTTTCCGTTCCAGAACCAGCTGGGGCTAACCGTTGGCAACAGTTCCGGCAACCCGCAGCTACGACCGGAAATCCGGGTTTCCAGCGAATTTGGGGGTGAATTCCGGTTTTTGAAAAACCGCCTTGGTGTAGACTTGACCTACTACAACTCAATCAGTAAAGACCTGATCGTTTCCGTACCACTTCCCAACTCGTCCGGATTTACGAGCACCATCCGTAATGTGGGCGAAATTTCCAACAAAGGCTGGGAGGTTGTCGTGGATGCCACTCCGGTAGAGACTGGTAAGTTTACCTGGAATCTGGCACTGAACTGGAGCCGGAATGTTAGTCTGGTGAAGGAAATTGCCGACGGAATCGAAAGCATCGGCGTTACCTCGGTGGGGCCGCTGGGCCAGATCCGGCTGGTGAAAGGACAACCGTTTGCCGTCATCTACGGAAATGATTTTGTGCGGGATGCGCAGGGACGGGTGGTCATCGACGATGCCCGGTACATGGCCGATGGCAAAACGCTCAACGCCAACTACGGTTTTCCGTCCCGCGATCCGAATCCGAAACCCATCGGTAACACGAATCCGAAATGGATTGCCGGTTTGCGGAATACCTTCCAGTACGGTAATTTCAGTTTGACCACGCTGCTGGATGCCCGGTACAAATTTGACATCTACAACGGGACCCTCGGTTCGATGAACCAGTCCGGAACATCGAAAGAATCCGAAGACCGGTACCTCCCGACGGTTTTCGAGGGCGTCAAGAAAAGCGACGGTGGGGTCAACAATATCGAAGTGGTCAAAGGCCAGTATTGGTATACCGGCGTAGGGGGCGGTTTTGGCAGCGGGGTCAATACCCAGTTTGTGGAAGATGGTAGCTGGCTGCGGATGCGCGAACTGAACCTGAGTTACCGGCTACCCGGTAATTGGCTCAAAAAGATCGGCGTGAGCAACGCGAGCTTTACCCTGACAGGCAGGAATATATTCCTGCTGACCAACTACAGCGGTGTTGATCCGGAAACCAACCTGAATGGGGACAACAACTCGGCCGGATACGATTATTTCACCATGCCCAACACCCGTAGTTATGGCGCAGCCCTAACCCTAACCCTGTAGACGATATATTTATGAAACGCTATAAAACCATACTGATCAAAGGGTTGCTCTTGGGGAGTCTTTTCTCCTGCGACTACGGCGACCTAAATCTGAACCCCAATTTGCCGTCAACGGCACCGCTGTCGAGCCTATTGTCCGGCTCCCAGGGGGTGATAGCTTTTTCAAGTGGAGCCGACCTGGCCCAGATCACCAATACCTTTACCCAGCACCTTTCCGGCATTGTGTTACAGGCTGCTGCCTGGGACCGGTATAATGTGGACGCCGAAGCCGGAGGTCCGTTTAATACCTTCTATGCCGGTCCCATGCAGGACCTGAGTACGCTGATCCGGCAGGCGCAGGACACAAAGGCAAATGGCTACGAAGGCATTGGCAAAATTCTGATGGCGTATAGCCTGGGAACGATGACGAGTCTGTACGGGGATATCCCGTATAGCGATGCTTTAAAGGGGGCTGTCAATCCGTATCCGAAGTTCGATAGCCAGGAGAGCATTTATCAGCAGATTCAAACCCTGCTCGACGAGGGGATTACGTTGTTGAAATCGGCTGACGCGACCAATAGCCCGGGCAATGACGACCTGATCTACAAAGGCAACCTGCCCAAATGGATCGCGGCTGCCTATACCTTTAAAGCCCGTTATGCGCTGCACCTGAGCAAAGCGAACCCTGAAGCGGCATCCAAAGCACTGGCTGCCCTGTACGACGGCACCACCTATCGCGGAATCGCGCGGACTGCTGACGACTGTGACTTCAACTTCGGAACCGGGGTCACCGAATCAAACCCCTGGTCGCAACTCGTGCAACAGCGCAACGATTTCCGGTTAGGGAAACAATTTGTGGATTTGTTGAAAGTGACACCCGCCGACCCGCGTTTACCGCTTTTTGCCAAACCGAATGCCGCCAGCTCCTATTCAGGCAGTCCCGCAGGACAGGGCCAGGCCACCGATTCGCAGATTGGCTCTTATTTTACAACCGCCACGACACCGGTTTCTCTGATCACCTACGCCGAAGCAAAATTCATTGAAGCCGAAGCCCGGTTACGGGTAAACGGAACGGATGTGCAGGCCGAAACCGCCTTGAAGGCGGCCATTTCAGCCTCGGTTGAGAAGGTCACCAAAGGGGCGGTTCCAGCCGCCGACCTGACCGCTTTTGTGGCCAATCGCGGCACGTTCACGGGCGATGCGGCCAACCGGCTCCGTCAGGTGATTACCCAGAAATACATTGCGTTATTCACCCAGCCGGAAGTCTGGACCGACTGGCGCCGAACCGGTTATCCGGCCTTGCAACCCGCCTTTGGTGGCACCAACGGCCTGAATCCTGGCGGTGAGATTCCCCGGCGATTGCCTGTGCCGCTGGGCGAACGACTGAATAACCCGAGTGCCCCGAAAGATAACCCGAGTGTTCAGACACCCCGGTTCTATTGGGACAAGTAACCCATTTTCCTAAACCCTTGACCAAAATCTCATGAAGCAATCGTTTGTGTTCGTTATTGGATTCATCAGTACGCTGTTGATGGTTTCCTGCGGGGGCGAGAAGAAAGCACCGGACCTTAAAATTACTGCTGATTTCCCCGGTGGTAACATTACCGTCGATTCCATTCGGGGGAATACGGTTTACCTCCAGCCCGACCTGCGCGATACCGACCATCCCTGGTTTTACTGGTATTATGCCGTAAAAAGTAACCAGAGCGATAGTGTACGGTTTGTATTTGATACCAAAGACTGCCTGACCATCAAAGGCCCCGCCGTAAGCCGGGATGGCGGTAAAACCTGGGCGTGGCTGTTTGACGGAACGGTTTCCGTCAATGAGTTTACCGCCTACCTGAAAGCCGATGAGGAAATTCGGTTTAGCATGGGAATGCCGTATACGCAGGCGAATTTCGACGCCTTTATCGAGCCGTACCGGACGCACGCTTCCGTCCGGCTGGATACGCTCTGTGTGACGCCCAAAGGCCGCGCAACGGAACGAATCATTATCCGTCCGACGACGGCCGCGAAGCAGAAAGTTCTCCTGACGGCCCGGCACCACGCCTGCGAGATGATGGCCAATTACGTCATAGAAGGAATGCTTTCTGCCATTCTCTCCGACGATCCGGTCATGAGCAAGCTCCGCGAATCAACGGAGTTCTGGGTGATTCCTTTTATCGATAAAGACGGGGTAGAAGACGGGGATCAGGGCAAATACCGCGCCCCCCGCGACCATAACCGCGATTATGATGGCAAGAGCCTGTATTGCAGTACCGCTGCGCTTCGGGAGCAGGTGCCCAGCTGGAGTAATAACCAACTGAAAGTTATGATGGATTTGCACTGTCCCTGGATAAAAGGTCCGCTGAATGAAGTGATTTATCTGGTTGGTTCGTCAAAACCGGCGATCGAGAAACAACAGCGGGTTTTTATGGATCAAATTGCGGCTCACAATGAAGGGCCGTTGAAATTTGATAGGGCTCAGGGACTGGTTGCGTACGGAACGGCGTGGAACACGGCAAAAAATACAACCCAGGGCATGTCATCCACGCAGTGGGCGGCCACCGTGCCGGGAATCAAACTCGCCAGTTCATTTGAGATTCCGTATTCCGTTCACAACAAAGAGCCCATGACGGCCGAAAACTCCCGGCTTTTTGGCCGGGATATGGCCTTTGCATTAGCCGGTTACCTGAATCAGCTTTAGGGGCCGCGCGGAGGGGGACATTGTGCGCGACGCTTGTCCGGCTCTCCTTCCAGGGTTCCGTTGGGACAAAAAAGGGACTGATGCCTTCGAAACGGTAAACGATGAATTAAAAGGCGGCCGCCCGTTCATCGTTTACCGGTCCGAAGGCATCAGTTCTCGTGTACACCGGCGGACAATGGAAATGTACGAATTCGGACAGAAGACATTTTTTTGTTATATAATTATCTGTAAATCAATGATTTTCTGGCGCGGCATGAAAGTTGAGCGGGTGTTTTCAGCCTAACCTCTACTGACAGATCCGATGCTGCGTAATTACCTGACCATTGCCTGGCGAAATATCCGGAAGGATAAATTCTACAGCCTGATTAATATTCTGGGCCTGACCATCGGCGTGACCTGTGGCCTGTTGCTGCTGCTCTACGTGACCGATGAACTGAGTTACGACCGTCATCATCAAAAAGCCGATCAGATTTACCGCATTGTCTCGTACATCACCGAGCCGGACAAGATCAACAATTGGGCAAGCACGCAGCCCCCCCTGGCGAAATCGCTGAAACAGGATTATCCCTTCGTGGAAAACTACGTGCGGTTTTTTCCCAATGGCCGGGTAGCCTTTCGGAAGGGGGAGAAGCGGTTTTACGAAGAAGATGTCTACGCGGCCGACTCCACGGTGTTCGACGTATTTACCCATACATTCATCGAGGGCGACCCCAAAACCGCGCTCGCCCGGCCCGGCAGCGTGGTGCTGACTGAGAAAACCGCCCGGAAATTTTTCGGGGAGAGCAGTGCGCTGGGCCAGACGCTGCGAACCAACGACACGACGTCCTATCAGGTGACGGGCGTGATTGAGGACGTGCCCCGGAACTCCCATTTTACGTTCAACGCGCTGTTGTCGCTGAGCCCAAATGAGCGGCAGGCCAACGGCTGGGGCGGTTTTTACATCCTTAGTTACCTGGTTCTGCCGAAAAACTTCGATACGAACATTCTGGAAAGCAAGTTTCCGCAGCTGTACGACAAAAACATGGCGTCGATCTTCAAACGGATGGGGATCAAGATCACGTATCGATTGCAGCCATTGACGAGTATTCACCTGTATTCAAAAATGGACGGGGAAGTGGGGGGCGACATCAGTTATGTATACATTTTCAGTGCGGTGGCTTTCTTTATGTTGCTGTTAGCCAGCATTAATTACATGAACCTCGCCACCGCCCGCTCGGCCAAACGATCCAAGGAAGTGGGCCTGCGGAAAGTGATGGGGTCGCTCCGGAACGCATTGATGGCCCAGTTCCTGACGGAGTCGGTGCTGATGACGGTACTGGCGCTGACGGCCAGTTTTGTGCTGGTGGCCCTGGCCTTGCCGTTTTTCAATACCGTGTCGGGCAAAGAGATTCAGTTTCGGGAATTGCTACAACCCCAGTTTTTACTGATTGCGCTGGTCATTGTGTTGTTTACCGGTTTCATCAGCGGCAGTTATCCCGCCTTTTACCTGTCTTCCTTCGAGCCCGCAACGGTGTTGAAAGGATCGTTCAACGCCAAAGGCGGCAGTTTTTTCCGGAAAACGCTGGTGGTTGTTCAGTTCGCCATTTCGCTGATTATGCTGATCTGTACCTGGATCGTCTATGACCAGTTGAATTACATGCGGGACAAGGATATGGGGTATAACCGGGAGCAGGTGCTAACGATTGATTACCAGGATCGCCAGCCCCGCGATCGCTATGACCTGCTGCGCCACACGCTGTTGTCGAATCCGAACATCCGGCGTGTGGCCACGGCCTCGTCGCCTACCAGCAACATTGGCGGGCGGATTATTTTTGGGGTTGAATCCAATGCAGGTCTGAAAGAAATGGGCTTCAAACCGATGGGCATTGACCACGATTACCTCCAAACGATGGGCATGAAGGTGGTGGCCGGGCGCGATTTTTCGGATAAAATTCCCGCCGATACAAGCAATGGCGTGCTGGTGAACCAGGCCGCCGTTAAACGCATGGGCTGGAAGGAACCGATCGGCAAAAAAGTGCTGCTGGGTGGCTTGCCGCAGGCCGGTCAACCGGCTCCGCCGGAGGCCAGGGTGGTGGGCGTGGTGAAGGACTTCCACCAGCAGTCGCTCTACAGCCCCATCGAACCGATGATCATGCTGTATCGCCCGAACAACGGGGTTATTCACATTAAAATTGACGCGAAAAACGCCGACAAAACCGTTGCGTTTATCGGCCAGAAATGGCGCGAAACGTATCCCGACCGCTTGTTTGAATACCGGTTTCTGGACCAGGATTTTGAATCGGCCTACCGCGCCGACGAACTTCGGGGCCGAATTTTTACGGCGTTCTCGGGACTGACCATCCTGATTGCCTGTCTGGGGCTGTTCGGGCTGGCCACGTTCACGACCGAGCAGCGCGTAAAAGAAATCGGCGTTCGGAAAGTAATGGGGGCTTCGGTGTCGAGCGTGGTCCTGCTGCTTTCGAAAGACTTTACAAAACTGGTGCTATTTTCGTTTCCGATTGCCATTCCGGTAGCCTGGTACGCAATGTATCGCTGGTTGCAGCATTTTCCGTATAAAACCGGCATCGACGTCGGCGTGTTCGTTGCGGCCTGTGTTCTCACGTTGCTGATTTGCTGGATGACCGTCGTGTATCAATCGATTAAAGCCGCCATTGCCAATCCGGTTACTTCGCTACGCTCAGAGTGAGAAGTGAAGAGTTATGAGTTAGCTACCGCAGCGCAACTCTTCACTCATAAAGCACAACTCTTCATTCATAATTAATTCAGTTATGTTCAAAAACTACCTTAAAATTGTCCTGCGGAATCTGGCTAAACACCGGTTTTATTCCGTCATTAAAATTGCCGGGCTTGCCGTGGGGCTGGCGGCTGGCATCCTGATTGCCCTGTTTGTGTACGAAGATTTTTCGTACGACGGTTTTAATGCGAAGAAAGACCGGATTGTGCGTATCCTGACCATCGACCAGGCTGAGGGCGTCAAGAGCAAGCTGGTAGGCGTGAGCTATCCCGGTTTGGCACCGGCCATTACGCGCGATCTGCCCGAAGTGGTCAACAGTGTCCGGATTTCGAACCAGGGGCGGGTGCCACTGAAGGTGGGCGAGACGCTCATCAGCTCCGAAGGGACCTTCCGCACCGAAAGTTCTTTCTTCGAGATTTTCGATTACAAGGTACTCAGTGGACCGTCGAAGGGCATTCTGGATGAACCGCAAACCGTCGTTCTGACGACAACGCTGGCAAAAAAACTGTTTGGGAATACGGATCCCCTGGGAAAAACCATTCAGTCGGGCACGCAGAATTTCAAGGTAAAGGCCGTTATGGCCGACCCGCCGACCAATTCGCACCTGCAGTTCGACATGCTGCGGTCGATGGTGCCCGCGCAGGGCGATTCGAGTTACGCCCAGTTTCTGAATTCCTTCAACGGCATCAGCGTTTACAGCTACCTGCTGCTGGACCGCCCCCGCGACCTGAATACGATCATTCCGAAACTGAAACAGGTGGCGGATAAAAACCAGGGCTACGCGTTTTTTGTCCCGACCCTGCAGTATCTGGAAGACGTTCACCTCCATTCGGGAGAGATTCTGTTCGAACACAATACAAACAAAACCGACGCGGCCAACCTGTACGTGCTGGCAACCATTGCCCTGCTGGTGGTGTTGCTGGCTGCGGTCAACTTCATGAATCTGGTGACGGCACACGCCACCGGGCGGGCCAAGGAAGTCGGTTTGCGGAAGGTTGTCGGCGCCGTTCGGTCACAACTCATCGGGCAGCATTTGCTGGAATCGGTGGTAGTGACCGTCCTTTCGGCAGTGCTGGCACTCGCGCTGGCGGCCGGGGCCTTGCCCATTCTGAACACGATTTATCAACGAAATGCCCGATTGGGAGCCCTGTTCAATCCTTCGGTGATGCTCGGAATAACCGGTTTTGTGCTGATCCTTGGCGTCCTGGCAGGTAGCTATCCGGCGTTTGTGCTGTCGAAGTTCCGACCGGTGACGGTGCTGAAGGGCGCTTTCAAGAATACCGACAGCGGGATCCGGTTGCGGCAGTCACTGGTGATTATTCAGTTCACAATTTCCATTGCGCTGATGGTGGGAACGGGGGTGGTTTTCCGGCAGATGAACTTTATTCAGAACAAAGACCTGGGCTTCAGTCGCGAACAGGTCGTTACGATTCCGTTTAAGGGACAGGCTGCGATTGGCCGCGCCCGGACATTCCAGGCCGAGTTGAAGCAAAATCCGCATATTTTGGGTACCGGTACCACCACAAATCGAATGGGGCAGCAACTGGGTCGTACCAACTTTGTACCGGAAGGAAAACCGACCACCACCAATTATATCGCGAGTGTGATGGCGGTCGATGAATCGTTTGTGCCGACGATGGGGATGAAAATCCGGAAAGGCCGCAACTTCTCCCTCGATTTGCCGGCCGACTCGGCCTCGTCCATGCTGATCAACGAAGAAATGGCGCGGCTGCTCAACTGGAACGATCCGATCGGAAAAATCATCCGGCTGCCGACTGGCCCTAATCCAACGGATGCGACGGCCTATACGGTAGTGGGTTTGATCAAAGACTTTAATTTTGCCACCATCCGGCACAAGGTCGAACCCTTGCTTATGCTTTACAACAAAAACAACAATCAACTGGCCGTCAAAATCAATACCGCCAATGCGCCCGAAACGCTGGCGTTCATCGAAAAAACCTGGAAACGCATCAATCCCGAAACGCCCTACGAATACAGTTTTCTGGATGAGGATTTTGGGAAACTCTACCGGAGTGAACAGGCCTTCGCGACCATGTTCAGTCATTTTACGGTGTTGGCGTTATTCATTGCGGTGTTGGGTCTGTTCGGGTTGGCGGCTTTTACGGCCGAGCAACGCCGGAAAGAAATCGGCATTCGCCGGGTGCTGGGGGCCGAAACCGGGTCGTTGCTGTATCTGCTGTCCCGCGAATTCATCCGGCTGGTGCTGGTTGCCTTCGTCATTGCGTCTCCGTTAGCCTGGTATTTGATGAACCGCTGGCTGGACGGGTTTGCCTACCGTACCGACCAGAGTGCCATTCTCTTTGTGATAGCGGGTGTAGCCGCCGTGCTGGTCACCCTGATTACAGTCAATCTTCAGGTCTTTAAAACCGTCACCACCAATCCCGTGAAATCACTTCGCTCGGAGTGAGGAATGATAAATAAAGAGTGAAAAGTTAATGGGCCAGCCAACCGCCGGGCGGCCCCGTCTTACTGCTCAACTCATAACGCTCAAAATGCTAACCAACTACCTCAAAATCGCCATTCGTACCCTCCGCAAGCAGCGGGGATTCACCTTCATCAACGTCTTTGGACTGGCCTTGGGCCTGGCCTGTTGTCTGCTGATTACGCTGTATGTCGTGGATGAACTGAGCTACGACCGGTTTCACGAAAAAGCCGACCGGATTTACCGGATCAACGCCGACATCAAGTTTGGCGGAAACGACATGCGGATGGCCGTATCGCCCGACCCGATGGGACCGACCCTGTTGAAGGACTACCCGCAGGTCGAGAATTTCGTGCGGTTACACCACCGGGGTGACTGGCTGGTCAAACGCGCGGGGCAGCCGAATAATCTGCGGGAAAAAGACATCATTTTTGCGGATTCGACACTTTTTGATGTGTTTACGTTACCGCTGGTGGCGGGTGATGCGAAACGGGCCCTGACGGAGCCCAATACCGTCGTAATCAGCGAATCGGCCGCCAAACGGCATTTCGGTAATCAGAATCCGGTAGGGCAAACGCTGGTGTTTGATAATCAATTGACCTGCCGGGTAACGGGTGTCATGCGGAACATGCCCACCAATTCCCACTTCCGGACCGATTTTTTCCTCTGTATGCGGAGTGATAATTACGACTGGGGACGGTGGCTGAGTAACAATCATTATACGTACATCCTGCTAAAGGAAGGAGTTGATCCGCAGACGTTCAGCCGTAATTTCGAAACCGTGATTCAGAAATACGTTGGGCCACAGGCGGTGCAGTTCATCGGAACCACCGTCGATCAGTTCCGCAAAGCGGGCAACCGGATGAACTATTGGATGATTCCATTGACGGATATCCATTTACACTCCAGGCAGAACATTGAAATCGCCCCGAACAGTGATATGCAGTATGTGTATGTTTTCTCGGCGGTGGCGGTTTTCATCCTGCTGATTGCCTGCATTAACTTCATGAACCTCTCGACGGCTCGTTCGGCCAATCGGGCGAAGGAGGTGGGCGTGCGGAAAGTGCTGGGATC
Organism: Larkinella bovis; assembly: GCF_042655385.1. Lineage (NCBI taxonomy): Bacteria > Pseudomonadati > Bacteroidota > Cytophagia > Cytophagales > Spirosomataceae > Larkinella > Larkinella bovis. The sequence continues at coordinate 85,660 of NZ_JBHSMA010000005.1, forward strand.
GGTGCAGCGGCAGTTAATTGGGCAGTTTATGACCGAATCGGTGCTGATGGCCGTGCTGGCGATGGGATTAGCGCTGATTATCGTGACCCTGGTGGTGCCATTCTTCAATGAAATTTCGGCCAAACAACTGACCATCGATAGCGTATTTTCTCCGCAATTTCTGCCGGTTTTGGTGGGGTTGCCTCTGGTGGTTGGTTTGCTGGCGGGCAGTTATCCGGCCTTTTTCCTGTCGTCGTTCCGGCCTATCAGCGTGCTGAAAGGACGCCTTAACCTGGGGCTGAAAAGCGCCGGTTTGCGCAGCGGGCTGGTGGTCTTTCAGTTTATGATGTCGGTCATTCTGATTGTGGGCACGATGGTGGTCTATCGGCAGATCAACTTTATTCAGACCACCAAGCTGGGTTTCAACCGCGATCAGGTGCTGACAATCAACGATGCGTATGCCCTGGAAAACCAGGCGGAAGCTTTTCGGGATGAGGTGCTGAAACTGCCCGGCGTTGCGTCGGGTTCGGTGTCCGGTTATCTGCCGGTACCTTCGAACCGGAGCGATAGTCCCCTGTTTCCGGAGGGCCAGATCGAGCAGAACAAGGCGGTTTCAACTCAGCAGTGGGAAGTCGATTACGACTACATTCCCACGCTCGGAATGGAGGTGAAACAGGGCCGGAATTTTTCGCGGGAGTTCGGGGCCGATTCCACGGCGGTTATTCTGAACGAAACCGCCGTCAAGATTTTCGGTTTTAAAGACCCGATCGGAAAACGGCTGTCGCGGATGATGGACAACGAGGGCAAAGTCATGAAATCCTACACGGTAATCGGGGTGGTAAAAAATTTCCATTTCGAATCGTTGCGGCAGAATATTGGTTCGGTAGCCCTGTTTATGGAGCCGAACCGGGGGGCTATTTCATTCCGGCTTAACGGCCAGGATATTCCGGCGGTGGTCCGCCAGATCGAGGCCAAGTGGCGGCAACTGGCGCCAGGAATGCCCTTTACGTATTCCTTTCTGGAAGACAGTTTCGATGCGATGTACCGCGCCGAGCAGCGCGTGGGCCAGATTGTGCTGACGTTCTCGGTGCTGGCCATTCTGATTGCCTGCCTGGGCCTGTTCGGGCTGGCGGCTTTCATGGCCGAGCAGCGTACCAAGGAAATTGGCGTTCGCAAGGTGCTGGGTGCCAGTACGGTCAGCATTATCGGGCTGTTGTCAAAAGACTTTCTGAAACTGGTGCTGATTGCCATTCTCATCGCTACGCCGATTGCGTGGTACGGCATGAACCAGTGGCTGGAAGATTTTGCCTATAAAATTGATGTCCCCTGGTGGGTGTTTGCCGTAGCGGGCCTTGTCGCCGTCTTGATTGCGTTTGTAACGGTTTCATTCCAATCCATCAAAGCCGCTCTGACAAATCCCGTCAAGAGTTTGCGAGCGGAGTAAACCGGCAGACGGATATCCGCCGTCCGTTCTCGGACAAATTAGGAAAATTGTCTTTGGAGTAATGGATTGATTATTAGTGTTTTAACTTATGTGGTATATTATTTGAGAACCGTATAAAGGAAGCGGTGCAACGGACGGTCCGTCGCGTGCATCCTTGTCACAAACCCCTTAAACATCTCAAACAAATACCATGAAACGCTCATCTTTCCTCTTAACAACCCTTTTCGCCCTGCCCTTCGCCATCCAGAGCCTGGCTCAGGATAAAGACGAAGCTCCTTACGATACTAAAAACTTTTCCGGTAATCTCAGCAACGTTCGGGTAGAAACGTCGGGGGGGAGCATTACCGTCGACGGTAATCAGTCGAGTGGGGTCAAGGTTGAAATGTACGTACGGCCCAACAACTGGCCGAGCAATAAAGTATCAAAGGAAGAAATTGAAGAACGCCTGAAAGAGTACGATATCAAAATGGCGGTCGAAGGGAATACCGTCGTTGCCACCGCTAAACGGAAAGGCCGGAACAACTGGGACTGGAAGCGTTCGTTGAGCATCGCTTTTAAAGTCTACACGCCTAAAAACTTTGCGACCGATCTGCACACCAGCGGGGGCAGCATTCGGATTAGTAATCTGGTGGGGACCCAGAATTTTGCGACCAGCGGGGGGAGTCTGCACCTGAGCAGCATAGAGGGATTGATTAAAGGCCGGACCTCGGGCGGCAGCATTCACCTGGATCGTTGCCGGAAAGACATTGATCTGGCAACCAGCGGGGGCTCCATCCACGCCGAAGATTCCGACGGCAACCTGAATTTACGGACCTCGGGCGGCAGCGTTAACCTCACTAACCTGAGTGGCCGGGTCAATGCCCATACCAGTGGTGGCAGTGTGAAGGGCGAAGGCGTAAAAGGCGAGTTGGTGGCCGGTACCTCGGGCGGTTCCGTCCGGCTGTACAATATTTCGGGGAGTGTTGAAGCCAGCACCAGCGGTGGCGGTATGGATGTCGAAATTACGAAGCTGGGCGAATACGTCCGGCTGTCGGGTGGCCCGGGCAGCGTCAATGTTAGAATGCCGCTGGATCAGGGCATCGACCTGGATCTTTCCGGAAACCGGGTTGACATTCCCCTGAGCAAGTTCGACGGAACGGTTGAGAAAGACCGGGTCCGCGGTCGGCTGAACGGGGGCGGAGTCCCCGTCCGGATTTCGGCCGGCAGTGGCAGCGTACGCGTAAACAGGTAAGAGTTATGAGTGAAGAGTGATGAGTTGGCTGACGCGTGCTTGTGTGCGTCAGCCAACTCATCACTCTTCACTCATAACTCTCTTTCTTGTCCGTTTGTGAACAAAAGAGTGTCCGGTGACGGACACTCTTTTGTTTTTTATAGGGCTATTTTGTTCATTACCAGCATTTTGTTTTTCTGGCATAAGCCTTGAGTCCTGGTAAGCAATTCGTTCATCCGACACTTTATGTTTCGTAATTACGTCGTCATCGCTTTTCGAAATCTCTGGAAACACCGGCTGTTTTCGTTCATTAACATCTTCGGTCTGGCGTCAGGGATGATGGTGTGCCTGCTGGCGTTGATCGACATCAAGGGCGCGTTTGATTACGGCAATTTTCACCCGCATTCGGATCGGACGTACCGGATTTTGACTGATGTTACCAGCAGTGACAACCAGATGGCGGCTTTTGCCTCCACGCCCCTCCCGCTGGCCAACGTCCTGAAACGGGAGTACGGTTTTGTGGAAAAAACCGCCCGGGTTATTCGTGATTACGCCGAATTTACCGTCGATCAAAAAAAACTGGGAGATTATTACTGCGCCGTCGATCCGGATTTTTTTACCGTTCTGGGGTATAAACTGGCCGCCGGGCAACCGGCAACGGAACCCAATACGGCGGTTTTGACCCCCCAGACGGCTGAAAGATTCTTCGGGCTGGCGAATCCGATTGGCAAGGTCATTCACACGAAAGAATACGGTTCCATCGCCATAACCGGTGTATTTCAGACTCTTCCAACCCGTTCGCACCTTCATTTCGGGTTGGTACTTTCAATGCCGACACTTTCGACAGAAAACCGGAAACGGCAACAAACCGACTGGAAACAGTATACGAGCGGTTATACGTATGTTTTGCTGAAAGAAGGGGCGCCGGCTGACCAATTTGAAAAAATATTGCCTACCATTGCCGCACGGGCTACAAAAGACATTCGCTTTGGGTCCGAAAAAGGGTATACGTTCCGGGCGCAGTCTCTGACCTCGCTCTCGCCTTCCCATGAAAGTCTGATGATGGGGACCTGGGAGCAAACCTGGGGTAAACTGGCGACCGAGATGGCGGTCGGATTGGTAACCTTATTGCTGGCGGTTTTCAATTATGTCAATCTGACCCTGGCCCGGTCGCTGAGCCGCGCCCGCGAAGTCGGTATCCGGAAAGTGTCGGGGGCTGTCCGCTGGCAACTGATGGCTCAGTTTATGGCCGAGTCAGTGATGTTGTCGGTGTTCGCGTTGGGTGTTGCTTACCTGCTCCTGATGCTGATCGAACCGATGCCATTTGTGCAGCAATGGCTGATTGGGGGCGTGGAACTGAGTACCAGCCTCTGGGTGGTTTTTGTCGGATTCAGTATGGCGACCGGTTTGCTGGCGGGATTTGTTCCGGCGCGCGTATTGTCCGGTTTTCGCCCGGCGCAGGTGTTGCGGAGCCAGACCGGTTTGAAGGTGTTTAAAGGAATTACTCTTCGGAAATCCTTGATTGTGGCCCAGTTTGCCATTGCCCTGATCGCCATGATTGCGCTGTTGTCGATGGCGCGGCAACAAAATTACATGGCGACGGCGGACTACGGTTTTCGGAGCGAAGGCATTTTAAATATTCCCCTGAACACGGTTCCTTACCAGCGGCTGGCGAATGAACTCAACCGCATACCGGGGGTGGACCGCGTATCGGCAACCTCGGAACTGTTTGGCAGTCACGGCGGAGAATACAGAAAGGTTCGCCGGCAAAAAACCGGGGGCGATTCGACGGCGGTTTTTATTACGGCCATTGATCAGCATTTTGTCGCCAATATGGACCTTACGTTGCTGGCGGGCCAGAATTTGCCGGAGATGACGACCGATACCAGCGGAGAAGGTTCGCCGGGCCGGTTTGTTCTGGTCAATGAAGAAGCGGTCAATGCCTTCCGGATGGGGAATCCACGGGAGGTTGTGGGGCAGACGTTCTGGTTGAACGACAGCACGGAGGTTCAGATCGCCGGTGTCGTAAAAAATTTCCGGTTTACCACCTTCAACTGGGCCATCAAGCCGCTGGTCCTGAGTTATCAGCCGAAGCAGTTCCGGTATGTCAATGTCCGGATTGCCGATGGTGCTCCGGAAGCGACGCTGGCTAACGTACAAAGCGTCTGGAAACGCCTGAATCCGCACCAGCCGTTTGCGGGCGAATGGTACGGGGATTTTCTCTACAAACGGCACAGTCATGAAGACGATGTTAATTTCATGGGACTGCTGACGGCGCTGGCCTTCTCCATCGCCTGTCTGGGTCTGCTCGGAATGGTTACCTACACGACCGAAACCCGCGTCAAGGAGGTCGGCATTCGGAAGGTGATGGGCGCGCAGGTTCGGCAAATCATCTGGCTGTTATCCTGGGATTTTGTTAAATTACTGCTCATTGCGGGCGGGATCGCCCTGCCGCTGGGGTATCTGGCCGGGATGGCTTTTCTGATTAATTTTGCTTACCACGTGTCGATCGGTTTTGAAACGCTGGGCGGTTGCATCGGCCTGTTGCTGGCCCTCGGCGGGCTGACCATCGGTTTTCGCACCTACCGGGCCGCGCTTTCCAATCCGGCGGATAGTTTACGAAGCGAGTAGGGAACGAAGGATGAGTTATGAATGATGAATGAAAGTGCCAGCCCCGCCATCCTTCATCATTCCCAAAATAGAGTTTACGAGTTTCAACTATACCAAATTATGATTTCACTACGGAACGTCTCCAAGTACTACCCCGCCGGTTTCGGCAAGACTTATGTGCTGCGGAACATCACACTCGATATCAACGAGGGAGAGTTTGTCTCCATCATGGGCCCGTCGGGGTCGGGGAAATCCACCCTGCTGCACATCCTGGGGATGCTGGAAGAACCATCGGAAGGGGAGTACCTCTTTTTTGACCAGCCGGTACAGAAACTGTCGGAGAAACGTCGCACCGAATTACACCGGAATTACATCGGTTTTGTGTTCCAGGCCTATCACCTGATCGACGAACTGACGGTGTACGAAAACATCGAAACACCCCTGCTTTACAAGGGGTTATCGTCGTCGGAGCGGAAAAGCCGGGTGGCCGAATTGCTCGACCGGTTTAACATGGTGGCAAAAAAAGACCTGTTCCCGACGCAGCTTTCGGGCGGTCAGCAGCAACTGGTGGGCATTGCCCGCGCCGTGGCTTCGCAGCCCAAGGTGATCTTTGCCGATGAACCCACCGGTAACCTGCACTCCGACCAGGCAAAGGAAATCATGGACCTATTCAAGAAACTGAATAAGGAAGACGGCGTCACCATCGTGCAGGTGACGCACTCGGAAGTCAATGCAGAATACGGCAACCGGATTCTGCGGCTGAAAGACGGCTGGCTCGAATCGTTCCCGGTTTCGGTGGAAGGGCAGGAGCGCTAAAGCGCCCCCCAGAGCGGTTCAAGGCGGGCGGGCGAGGGCGTATTGAATTCGTAGGGACCAACCTGTCGGATCCATTGGATGCCGCTGATGTTAGTGCAGAAAACCGCATCGGCACCGGCTAAGGCATCCGGCCGGAAAAGGCCTTCCTGAACCGTCAACCCGGATTGGGGCGCCAGGCGGAAAAGCTGACGGCGTAAAACGCCGTCGATACAGCCGCTGGCCAGTGCCGGCGTGAAGAGGTGATCCCCCTGAAGCCAGAACAGGTTCGATGCGATGCATTCGGCCAGGTGGCCGTGTGTATCCAGCAGAATCATATCGTCGGCCTGCTGCTGTTGTTTGGCAAGACCGGCCAGCACGTACGGAAGCGCGTTCAGCGTTTTGTAGGCCGAAACCGGCGAGGGCGAAAGCCGGAGGTCTTCGAAAAAACCGGCTTTTGCTTTTTCCGTAAGGGCAAAACCGGGTCCCGACCGGGCGGTGATCAGGTAATCGGCCTGAAAACCGGTCGGGGTGTACAGGCCACCGGGCTGACGCCAGACCTGGAGTTTGATGCGCGAGGTCTGGTTCTCCAGCTGGTTGGCTTGCAGGAGATCAATGATCTGGGTGTGCAGCGAATCCGGGTCGAAGGGGAGGGGAGACTGAAGGGAAAGAGCCGCCATGCCACGGTTGAGCCGGTCGTAGTGATCCGGCCAGAACCGGACTTGACGCCGTTCGTAGCGGAGGGTCTCAAACAATCCGTCACCGTATTGGAAGGCCCGGTCATTTGGCGAGAGGCAAATGGCTTCTTCCGGCAATACATCCCCATTTAAAACCACGTTCATTTGTATTTTCACCGTTTATCTAAAATAATTCATCAGTACGCAAGATACTTTGTAACATTGAACAACCATGAAGCGATTGACTATTTACAACGGCCCGGTGATCCGGTTTAAAATTACGATCCTGGCATCGCTACTGGGACTTGTCGTAAACTCAGCGAACGCCCAGACCACCGTGCAAGCCAGTCAGGCGGCTCCGGTATCCAACCGGTTTTCGCTGCGGCAGTGCATCGATATTGCGTTACAGAACAACCTGCAAATCAAGCAGAGCCAATTGAACGTGCAGGGCAGCGAATTACAGTTGCGACAATCGAAATTGAACCTTCTGCCGACCCTCAACGGGTTTGCCAACCAGTCGTTTAGCTCCGGCCGGAACATCAACCCGGTAACCAACACCTTTGTTGAAACGTCGGTGAATTCCAATAACTACCAGCTTTCGGGGCAGGTAACGGTTTTCAATGGGTTTGCGCTCCAGAAGGCGATCAAGCAAAATGACCTGTTGCTGCAATCGAATCAGCAGAATTTGCAGGCCACGCAAAATAACGTTGCCCTGCTGGTCGTGCAGAATTATCTGAACGTGCTGACGTATGGAGAGCAGCTCGACATTGCCCGCCGTCAGGTGGAAACCACGCAGGGGCAACTGGACCGGACGACCAAGCTGGTCAACGCCGGAACACTGGCCGAAGCCCAGTTGTACGATCTCCGGGCGCAGGTGGCCAATGATGAACTGACGGTGGTCAATGCGCAGAATAACCTGGATCTGGCCAAACTGGCGTTGTTGCAGGCGATGAACCTGCCCGCCGGAAACAGTGGAGCGCCAACCCCCGGGAGTATTGAAATTGAAAAATACCAGCTGGACGATCCGACCCTGGAACCGTATACGGCGACCGCTCAACAGGTATACGAATCGGCTCTCCAGTTTATGCCGGATGTGAAAGCGGCTGAACTTCGGGTACGGAGCGATGCCGCGGGTGTGGAAGTGGCCAAAGCCGGTTTGTATCCAACGCTGACCCTGAGTGGAAGTCTGAGTACCTTGTATTCCAATGTAGGTCTTCAGAAACAGTTTGAAAACGGTACCACACTTGTTCCGATGACCGTTATTATCGGTGGTACCCAGCAAACGATCTCCATTGTTCAGCCTGCTTACCGGAATGAGAAATTTACGTACGGTGAACAACTGAAAAACAACCTGAACCGGGGCGCTTCGCTGAACCTGACGATTCCGATCTTCGGACGGTTTGCAGCCCGAAACCGGATCACAAATGCGACTATTCTGCAAAAGTCCTCCGAAATTACGGCGGACAATACGAGGCTGACGCTGCGTCAGAATATCGAAACGGCGTATACCAGCATGCTGGCGGCTTCCAATCGCTACCGGTCTACCCAGATTCAGGTCGAGTCGCTGGAGAAAGCGTTCCAGGCAGCCGAGAGCCGGTTTAACGCCGGGGCGCTCAATTCGGTCGATTATAACATTGCGAAAAATAACCTGGATCGTTCGCGGGCTAATTTGGTGCAGGCCAAATACGATTACGTTTTTCGGACCAAGATTCTTGATTTTTACCAGAATAAACCATTATCTTTTTAGTGAATAATGAACCGCACGGGCGGCACCGAATGAAAATGAATACGTTGCAGGACTATCCCTAGAAAATCAGGAGCCTGTTTGTTCATTCCGGTAAACCGGTACATTCATTATTCATTATTCATCCGTGTTCATTGTTCATCTTTATGAAACGTAAATCAAACCGTATCTGGTGGATACTGGGAGGGGTCGTTATTCTTTTAGTGGGTGGCCTGGTTGCGGCCAAACAAGCGGGCCTGATTGGCAAGGCGAAACCAACGGAAGTTGATTTCACCGCCGTCAAAAAAGTGGATATCATCGAGCGGGTCAGCGCTTCGGGGCGTGTGCAACCGGAAGTGGAAGTAAAAATCAGCCCGGACGTGTCGGGGGAAATTATTGCGCTCTACATAGCCGAAGGTGACTCGGTCAAACAGGGGCAATTGCTGCTGAAAATCCGGCCCGACAACTACGAATCGTTGCTGGCCCGGGCCCGGGCTACGGTCAACTCCAGCCGGGCTCAGTATGAACAAACCAAAGCATTGGCCGCCCAGGCCCAGGCTCGTCTGATTCGGGCCAAGGCTACGTACGAGCGGAACAAGAAGCTGCTGGCCGACAAAGTCATTTCTACATCTGATTTTGAACAGATCGAAGCCGATTATAACGTGGCCAAACAGGAGATCGAATCCATGCAGGCCAATATCAAAGCCGCCGAGTTTAACGTCGCGGGGGCGGAAGCCGGTTTGAAGGATGCTACGGAGAACCTGCGCAAAACCACGATTTATGCCCCGGTCAACGGTACGGTTTCCAAATTAAATGTCGAATTGGGCGAACGCGTCGTTGGAACCTCGCAGATGGCCGGGACGGAAATGCTCCGGATTGCCAACCTCAATAACATGGAAGTGCGGGTGAACGTCAACGAAAACGACATTGTGCGGGTGAGCCTGGGCGATACGGCAGACATCGACGTCGATTCGTATTCGACAACCGGTCGTAAATTCAAAGGCATTGTAACCGAAATTGCCAACACGGCCAACGGGCTGGCCGCATCCGGTGCTACGAGCGGAGCCTCCTCGAGCCTTTCGACGGATGCCGTTACCGAGTTTGAAGTGCGGATTAAGGTGTTGAACAGCTCGTATAAAGATTTGATGGCCCAACGTGCGAAGCGCAGTTATCCGCTCAAACCGGGAATGACGGCCTCTGTGGAAATTATTACGGATCGTCGCCCGGGGGTTCTGGCGGTCCCCATTGCCGCCGTGACGACGCGCGGGGCGGCCCAGGAAGCGATGAACCGGACTCCGAACGATAATGACAACACTAATAACGGCGAAAAACCGGCCAATCAGAATCCGGCCAAAAAGGAAGAAGTGAAAGAGATTGTGTTTGTTCGCCAGAACGACAAAGTGGTTCAGCGTGCGGTAAAAACCGGGATCAGCGATTTTGATAATATCGAGATAAAATCAGGTCTGAAAGCCGGTGAAGAAGTGGTTTCCGGTCCTTTTATTGCGGTTTCGAAGCGCCTGAAAGACGGCGATCCGGTGGTGAAGCGGGATCCGAATAAGGAGAAAAAACCGGAAAAAACGGATGAGTAACGAATGAAACAATAAGGTTGAGAAAGCGAAAACGCCTGCCCGGTTGAGAGGAGCAGGCGTTTTTTGTAATTTGCACCCTTGAAGTTTCCAGAAAGAAGAAGAAAGCCAGGAAACAAAAGATGTGATCAACAAGTTGCAGAAGCCGCTGGCCTGTATTCCCACTTCTATCGTCCCGGATAAAACCTATGATTCAACCCGCTCGGATTACCGTCGTGGGCGGTGGCAGTTGGGCCACGGCCATCATCAAAATTCTGTCGGAAGGCAATAACCATATTCGCTGGTGGCTCCGCAGCCAGCAGGATGCTGAGTATATTAAAAAGTTTCACCACAACCCCAGCTACCTCAGCGACGTGCAGATCAGTCCGCGAAAGGTGCGGGTTTGTACCAAAATCAAAGAAGCCCTGAGCGTCAGTGACCACGTCATTCTGGCCGTTCCAGCGGCTTTTATCGGGGATGCGCTAGAAGGGGTTAAACCGGAGCAACTGGCCGGGAAAAGCGTTATTTCAGCGATCAAGGGGATGATTCCCGGGAAAAATCAGCTCATCACGGACTGGGCCGAACAGGCATTTTCGGTGCCGGCGGAGCGGATTGCGGTGATCGCCGGACCGTGTCATGCCGAGGAAGTGGCCCTTGAAAAACAATCGTACCTGACGATCGCTTCACAGAACCTGGCGTTTGCCGCCGAAGTGGCCGGCTTGTTGAACGGACGGTTTGTGCAGACGTCGGCGCTTGGCGATATTTACGGCGTGGAATACTGCGCCGTGATGAAAAACATTATTGCACTGGCCTGCGGCATCACCCACGGTCTGGGATACGGCGATAATTTTCAGGCTGTTCTGGTATCCAATGCCATGCAGGAAATCCGGCGGTTTGTCGATACGCTTTTTCCGATGCAGCGCGACCTGAGTGCGTCGGCTTATCTGGGCGATTTGCTGGTAACGGCCTACTCACCCTTCAGCCGGAACCGGACGTTCGGGCATCTGATCGGACGGGGGTATAGCGTGCAATCGGCGCAGATGGAAATGAACATGATTGCGGAAGGGTATTATGCCGTCAAAAGCATCCACGAAATCAACCAGCAGTATGGCGTTCCGATGCCGATCGTCGAAATGGTCTACACGGTTTTGTACGAAAAAACGTCACCGGTTTGGGCGACGAATAAATTGAAAACCGTATTAAAATAGTCCCGTGGTTCGCTAGAGAAAGCTCCGGATTTTAGCCGCGATTTCGGTGAATTCCTCCGGGCTGATTTTCAGCTTGTTGTTGAAATTCATGTCTGCCATGCTGTTCAACGGAATCAGGTGAACGTGCGCGTGTGGCACTTCCAGCCCCACGACGGCCACACCAATCCGCTGGCAGGGAATGGCTTTTTCAATAGCGGGTGCAATCTGTTTGGCGAACCTCATTAACCCCGCATAGAGGTCGTCGTCGAGATCAAACAGGTAATCGATTTCCTGCTTCGGGATCACGAGTGTATGCCCTTTGGCGGTTGGGAACACATCCAGAAACGCCAGAAACTCGTCGGTTTCGGCAATTTTATACGCCGGGATTTCACCGCTGACAATACGGGAAAAGATAGAGGGCATACGCAAAGGATTAAGAAGAAATGGTTAACAATGAATAATGAACGATGACTGACGGATGCAATCCTGTTCATTATTCATTGTTCGTTCATAACTAGCGTCCGATTTCGAGTACTTCGAACTCAAGGGTACCGGCTGGTACCTTAATTTCGGTGGTATCACCCACTTTTTTGCCGAGGAGGCCTTTTCCGATGGGTGAACCAACGGATATTTTGCCCAGTTTGAGGTCCGCTTCTTCTTCCGAAACCAGCGTATACGTCACCGTTGCGCCGTTTTTCCGGTTTTTGATCTTGACCGTCGATAAAACCGATACCTGGGAGGTATCAATGGACGACTCGTCGAGCAACCGGGCGTTCGAAATGATTTCCTCCATCTTCGAAATCTTCATTTCCAGCAACCCCTGCGCATCTTTTGCTGCATCGTATTCAGCATTTTCGCTCAGGTCACCTTTGTCGCGGGCTTCAGCAATTTGGCGGGCAATATCAGTCCGTCCTTTGGTTTTGAGGTCGTTTAGTTCGGCTTTGAGCCTCGCAAGTCCTTCTTCAGTGTAATACGAAATTTTACCCATGTTACATCTACTCTATAATTTCTTTGCCTTTGGTTTCGGTGTTCCCAAGACCCTACTATTTCCATTTGTAGCACATTACCCGGTGGGAACTGGCTACAAAAAAGAAAAGAACGGTTCGCTGACCGTTCTCCGTACAAAATCTTGTTTCTTTGTAGGAAGCGTCAGGAGCCTTTCTGCGGAATCGGTTGTATAGCTGTTCGACTACTCATAGTGGAACTTAGGAAGACAAAAGTAACAATTCCGTGGCATTCTCCCAATGCCTGTAACAGCAATTCGATCAAATAACAATTTACGGTTTTGAGAAGTGATTCTTTTCGCATCGTGTTTATGGGAACACCCGATTTTGCGGTGCCCAGCCTGCATAAACTACTGAATAACGGATACCAGGTTGTGGCGGTTGTGACGGCTCCCGACCGCCCTTCCGGACGTGGTCAGCAGCTGACGGAGTCGCCGGTAAAACGGGCCGCCGTAGCGGCCGGAATTCCGGTTTTACAGCCGGAAAAACTACGTGACCCGGTTTTTCTGGCGCAGCTCCAAAATTATCAGGCTGATTTACAGGTCGTGGTGGCTTTCCGGATGCTGCCCGAAGTGGTGTGGGCCATGCCCCGGGTTGGCACGTTCAACCTGCATTCGTCGTTGTTGCCGCAATACCGCGGAGCCGCTCCGATCAACTGGGCGGTGATCAACGGCGAAAAAGAAACCGGCGTGACCACGTTTTTTATCGAGAAAGAAATCGATACCGGCCAGCTGATTTTTCAGGAAACGGAGCCCATCCATCGCGACGATACCGCCGGAACGCTCCACGATCGTTTGATGGAGAAGGGCGCCGACCTGGTGCTGAAAACCGTCCGGGCGATTGAAACCGGGTCCTATCCGCGTACGACTCAACCGCAGGTGGCGGAACTGAAAATGGCCCCCAAAATTCACCGCGAAACCTGCGAAATCAACTGGTTTCAGCCGGCGGAAACGGTGCGTAATTTTGTGCGGGGGATGTCGCCCTACCCGACGGCCTGGACGAAAATCAACGGCAAGGTGTATAAACTCTACGCGGTTTCTTTGGCCGACCAGTCGCCCTTTGCGGCTGAGCCCGGCGAAGCGTATTCCGATGGCAGGAAAACCCTGCTCATCAAGGCCGCCGATGGCTGGTTGGCCGTGAACGAATTGCAGGCCGAAGGCAAGCGCAAAATGACGGTTGAAGAATACTTTCGCGGGAATAAAATCTGATTCGATGCTGATTAGTTTAATTGCTGCCGTGGCCGAAAACGGCGTTATTGGGCGGGATAATGATCTGGTCTGGCGACTGCCTGATGATTTCAAATACTTTAAACAGACCACCTCGCATCACCCGGTTTTGATGGGTCGCAAAACTTTCGAGTCGTTAGGAAAACCGTTGAAGGACCGGCTGAATGTGGTCATTACCCGGAACCCGGATTACCAGCCTGAAGGCGTTGTCGTGGTCGATTCGCTGCAAAAAGCCCTGGCCGAAGCCCGGAAAACCGGGATCAGCGAAGCATTTGTCATTGGCGGGGCCGAGGTGTATAAGGAGGCCCTTCCGCTGGCCGACCGGCTGTATGTAACGGAAGTGAAAGCATCGGTTGAGGGCGACGCTCATTTTCCCGAATTCGACCGGGTGGAATGGCAGGAACGCAGCCGCCGACACCATGCAGCCGACGAGCGGCATGCTTTCGCGTTTGACTTTGTCGTTTGGGAACGAAAAAAGCAGGAGTCAGCCCGGTAGGCTGAGCTTAAAAACCCGCTACAAACGTCGGTTATCCTTTCATAAACCGGATGACGGCGATTTCCGCGAGCAGGAAAACCAGAGCGGCAATGACAAAGTATTTCCAGAGGTTGGTGCCGAGGTTTTGTTGCCGCAGTTCTTCCACAAAATCGTCGTCCTGAATGCTGTCGAAAATCTGTACGTTGGGCTGGCTGGCAAAAATCCGGCGGAGTTCGTCGGGTTTGTAAAACTCCATTTGCGACTCCCGGTTGCCGTGGTTAAACGCCAGTAACTTTTCAGTTTTGTCGTTCAACTGCAATTCGTAGTAGCCCGACGCCAGCTGTTGCCCGTCGTTCAACTGGTTGCTTTTCGGGAGTTCGAGCAACAACTGGTTCCCGTTGATGCGTTGTACCGGAATGATTTCCAATTTATCGCGTTTCAGCTTGTAAACCGCATTGGGCGATGGATTATTGACCAGCACTTCGATGGTGTTATCGTCGAACGAATACGCTGTTCGCTCGGGCCGGACGCTCAGGGCTGCGATTTTGTACATGATCGGTACAAAAAGAGCGTGCTGGGCAAGATTTCCGAATTCCGTGTTCAACGGACTGGCAAAAATATAGACCTGGCCCTGCTGCCCATTCGACCCGCTCATGCGGGACTGGGTCAGAAAGGGAGTTCCATTGCGCAGCGTCAGCAGCCGTTCACCGACCACCCGCCATTGCCAGACGGGCACGGCATTCGGGACATTTTCGATGCCCTGCTGGTTGGATTGTTCAAAAATATCCCGGAAAAACGGATTTTGCCGAACGGGTGGCGCCAGGGGTTGCGAGGGGGGGAGCGGAGGGGCCTGCGTCTGTAAACCGCCCACGCCCAAACCGCCCAGAAACGACGACCAGACTGCCGCGTCCGGGGTGTTGGGGGGAATAATGACCAGACTGCCGCCCTGCCGGACAAACCGGTCGAGTTCGCTGCGGAGGGTGCCGCCAACTTGCTGGAGCCCTTCCAGAACCACCAGATCGGCCGCTTTCAGCTGACCAACATCCACGTTTTGTGCATTGAAGCTCCGCCGAACAAACAGACTGTCGTTGCCAAACACGTTTTCGATGTAGTTGGCCTCCGTTTTCTGGTCGTACAGATGCAGAACCCGGATGGAAGGTGATGCCTGAATCACGAAATAATATTCGTTATCGAACGTAATGGGGTAATCTTCAAAGGCGATGCGACCACGCCGAAAGCCTTTCTGGGTTACGTTGAAGTTCAGCGTGGCAGTGGCGGTTCCTTTTCCGGGCAATGTCACGGATGCCGTTGAAACCTGCGTCTGATCGATAAACAGTTTGATGGGCAGGTTCCGAACCGACTCGTCGCCACTGTTGCGGACCCGGACGTTAAGCGTATTATTCTGCAATTCCCGAATGAAGGGCGTGCTTAACCAGACGGAATCCACAAAAACGTTCTTGGTCGGCTGCGTCTCGAGCGGTACCAGGAAAAGCCGGTTGGTTGTGTCGATTTTCAGTCGGGAGAGGTCGCCAACGGTGCTTTTCTGAAAATCCGAAAACCAGAACAGCTGGTTCGGGCCACTTGGGTTGTTCGTAGCCAGCAGGTTGAGTTGCCGGCGATAGACGTCGGAAAGCGTCCGGGAAGTATGCGCAAACCGGATCGTGGTAACCCGGTCGCGGAGGGCGTCGGCGGTTCCTACGGTTTGTTCCTGGCTGCTGAAGTCATTGGTGACCAATTGCAGGGAGGTTGCGTTCCGGAACAGCCCCAGCAATTGATCGAGCTTGCTCGTCGCAATGTCCAGATACCGTTTCTCGTTCAGTTCATTCTGCATGCTGTACGAATTGTCGAGATACAGGCTCGTCAGGCCGGATCGTGACAAGCCCAGTCGGCTTTTGCTGGGAATGAACGGTTGAGCGAACGCCAGCACCAGGCAGATGACAAAGAGTGACCGAAACAGTAAGATCAGATAATGCTTGAGCCGTCGAAAAGACTTCGTTTCGGTCTGCACGGTTTTCAGCAGGGCGACGTTGGTAAAAAAGACCCGGCGCGTCCGGCGAAAATTAAATAAATGGATGGCAACGGGGACCGAAACCGCCAGTAGCCCTAGCAGGAAAGAAGGATATAGGAAACTCATTCAGACGGTTTGCTGGAACGATTATTTTCTCTTATAACGGCTAAACAAAACAATGTTGTTCGGATTGAACGAATTTAGCAAGAATAGTATACGGAAACACGGCCCGCCCTGATTTACGCGGATAAATCAGCAGAACACTATTGTAAGGTCAATTCGTAAACAGGGTAAAAAACGCTTCCCGGGTCTGCAACACGTCGGTATAGGTAATGGAACCGGTTTCGTTACCGATGGTCTGAAAATCCGGCACGGGCGTATGCCCAACCACCTGGTGCAAACCGGGAACGTAATCGGTCGAGGTTTCCCGTTTATCGGCCCAGACCGGTCCGCCCGCTTCGTCAAAACCGCCCCGCAGGTAGCTCACGTCGAAGAGGGTCGTCCGCATCTTCCGGTCTTCGTGCATTCGGTTCATCAGGGCCGCCAACTGATCCAGTTCCTGCAAATTTAGTTCCAGTTTCGATCGGAGATCGGCTTTTGGCAAGTGGGCCAGCCAGCGGTTCGACACACCCGCGTGCGTGAACAGATGGGAATTTTCCTGGTGAGCAATCTGAAACAAAGACTGGTTTTGGGTGAATAATTCCGTCAAAACCGGTTGCATACTGGGGCGGAAACCGGAGCAGCGGTGGTGCGGAAAATGCAGATACTGCGCGTCGTGGTTGCCGATCAGCAACACCACTTTATCCAAATACTGCTGTTTGAAACGAATGATTTGTTGCAGGTTCTCCAAGATAACCTCATCGCTGAGATCGTAACTATCGGTATAATCCCCCAAGAAAATCACCTTGTCGAACCGATCGATATTTACCTGAAGCCAACTATCGCGTCCGTGGAGGTCCGGAATGGTAACAATTTTCATACGTTACAATATATTGAAAAAGCCTTTACCGCAACCGCGATAAAGGCTTTTTTGGCAAATGATGGGTGACTTAGAGCGTCCGCTTCACTTCTTTCAGTTCGAAGCTTTCGATGGTATCGCCCACCTGAATATCGTTGAAGTTTTTGATACTCAAACCGCATTCGTAGCCATTGCGTACCTCGTTGACATCGTCCTTGAAGCGTTTCAGGGCGCTGATCTCGCCGGTATGCACCACGATGAAGTCGCGAACGACGCGGACCTTGTTGTTCCGGCGGATAATCCCTTCCGTTACCATACAACCTGCCACCGTTCCTATGCGGCTGATTTTGAATACTTCGCGAACGTCGATGTTCCCCACGATAACCTCTTCGGTGGTCGGAGCCAGCAGCCCTTCCATGGCATCGCGTACTTCGTTGATGGCGTCGTAGATGATGGAGTACAACCGGATTTCGATTTGCTCCTGCTCGGCCAGACGGCGGGCGCTGGCTGAAGGCCGTACCTGGAAGCCGACAATGATCGCATCCGACGCCGACGCCAGCAGAATATCCGATTCGGAAATCTGACCCACGGCTTTGTGGATAATGTTGACCTGTACTTCTTCCGTCGACAGTTGCAGCAACGAGTCGGAAAGGGCTTCCACCGAACCGTCTACGTCCCCTTTCACGATGACGTTCAGTTCCTTGAAGTTACCGATAGCCTTCCGGCGACCAATTTCTTCCAGCGTAATGTGTTTGCGGGTCCGCAGGTTCTGCTCACGCAGCAATTGCTCACGTTTGTTGGCAATCTCGCGGGCTTCACGCTCCGTTTCCATGACATTGAACTTATCCCCCGATTGCGGAGCACCGGGCAGACCCAGAATCTGAACCGGTGTTGACGGCCCTGCTTCTTTCAGGCGCTGGCCTGTGTCACTGGTCATGGCCCGAATGCGGCCAAAGTGAGCCCCTACCAGCACGATATCGCCCTGATGGAGCGTACCGGTTTGTACCAGCATGGTGGTAACATACCCCCGGCCTTTATCAAGCTCGGCTTCAATCACCGTACCACTGGCCCGTTTGTTCGGGTTCGCTTTCAGTTCGAGCAATTCGGCTTCGAGCAATACTTTTTCGAGCAGTTCTGGAATACCCTGACCAGATTTCGATGAGATTTCCTGCGTCTGGTATTTTCCACCCCATTCTTCAACAAGCATGTTCATCTGCGACAGTTCTTCCCGGATTTTTTCCGTATTCGCACCTGGTTTATCAATCTTGCTGAAGGCAAAGACAATCGGACTACCGGCAACCTGCGCGTGATTGATGGCTTCGCGGGTTTGCGGCATGACGCTATCGTCGGCCGCAATCACGATAATAACCACGTCGGTTACTTTCGCACCCCGTGCCCGCATGGCCGTAAAGGCTTCGTGACCCGGTGTATCCAGGAACGTAATCATCCGGTCATCGGTGGTTTTTACGCTGTAAGCACCAATGTGCTGCGTAATTCCCCCGGCTTCACCGGCCGCAACGCGGGTTCGGCGAATGTAGTCGAGCAGGGAGGTTTTACCGTGATCGACGTGACCCATGATGGTAACAATCGGGGCGCGGGTAATCAGATCTTCTTCCGCATCCGGTTCTTCGACCAGACCCGATTCGATTTCTTCCTCGGCTGAGACAAACTGGACTTCGTAACCAAATTCATCGGCAATAACCGTAATGGCTTCGGCATCCAGTCGTTGGTTGATGGAGACAAACATCCCCAGACTCATACAGGTTGCAATAACTTCGTTGACCGAAACATCCATCAGCGAAGCCAGATCGTTAGCCGAGACAAACTCGGTCACTTTCAGTGTTTTTGCTTCCTCGTTTTCCAGATCAAGCCGTTCGCGCTCGCGTTCGGCCCGTTCCTGACGACGATCCCGTCGCCGGTCGGCACCCCGGTTGGGTTTGTTACCCGTCATCCGGGCCTGCGTGGCCTTGATCGAATCTTTTACTTCGCGTTCGGTGGGTTCTTCGCGACGATCGCGGGTATTCCGTCCTCCGGCTTTTGCTTTATTCTGAGCACCTGCCGTCCCTGTTGTTCCGGCCGGTTTATTCCCTTGTCCCTGCTGGTTCCGGTTTGCCGGATTGGCCGTGTTGCCATCCCGGGTCCGGGCGGGCTGACCCGGTTGGGCGGGCGCAGCCCCTGAGGCTGTGGTTCCCCCCACGGGGTCCCGACGAAGGCGTTTCCGCTTCCGTTTTTTATCCCGGTCATCGGTGGAAGCCACCGGACCATTCTGGCGTTTGTTGCGGTCAGACGGCAGTTCGATGGTTCCTAAAACCGTCAGACCACGCAATTGCTCACCGCGTGCCCGGATGGTTTCGATCGGCTCATCGGGTTCAATCGCTTCCTCCTGAACCGGTGGTGGGGGTGGTGTCGGCGTCGGACGCGGCTCGATAGGATGCGGAGCTTGCGGACCCCGGGCATCCTGTGGACGATTCCGGTTCTGCTCCGGGCGGTTTCCCGGCCCCTGCTGCCCTGCCGGGCGGTCAAATCGATTAGGCTGATCGCCCGGACGGTCGGGCCGCCGATCACGGTCACGCGAACCTTCGTTCCGGTTGAAAGGCTGCCCCGGACGGTTGTCGGGCCGGGAGCCATCCGGTCGGGGGGCGTTGCCCCGTTGGCCTTCATTCCGATCCCGGTTTTGCTGATTTCCCCGATTATCGCGGTGATCATTCGACCGTTGCGAAGGCTGCGGAGTAGGCTTGCGTTCCAGATCGATTTTACCCAAAACCGTCAATCCCGGCAAACGCGGGCTGGCAATGTCTGCGTTTACGGGTTCTTTATTTTCCGGTGGTGCCACCTGCGGACGTGGTTCGGCCTTGGGTGGTTCAACGGGTCGCTCGGGCTCAGCCGGTGGGGACACCACCGGAGCCGGTTGCGGTTTATTTTCTACAAGCGGAGCCGCAGCTTCCGGTTTGGGTGCCGGAGCCACTGGTTCACGCGGTTCGACGGGCGCGGTTTGCTGCCGTACTTCGACCGGCGCGGGCTGTGGCTGAGCGACCGGTGCCGGAGCCGGTTCGGGCGTCGGGGCGACTGGAGCTACTTTTTCGGCGACAACGGGTTGCGGTTGCGGCTGGACAACGGGCTCCGGTTTCGGCGCTACCGGTACGTCCGGGGTCGGCGCAGGCTTTGGGGCAACCGGTTGGGGTTGAGCAACGGGTTGCGGAGGTGCCGGTTGCGAGGGCCGGACAGGTTCATTGCGGAAATATTGCGGCAAATCATCGTCATCCCGACGTTTGGGTTCGGGCATGACCGGTTCGGGAGCGGGTCTGCGGGCCACTCCACCATTCAATAATTCTGTGTTTCCGAATTCTTTTGCCAAGATTTCCACTTGTTCATTGGAAATCTTGCCATTAGGGTTACTATCAACCTTAATCCCTTTGGCAGAAAGACGACTCACCACAGTAGACGAACCTACTCCGAGTATTTTTGCCACTTGGCTAAGGCGCATGGATTTATCTTCTGCCATACAAATGGTTTAGAATGAAAAAAGCTTTTTAATGACAGCCTATATATGGAGAACGATGAATAGAGCGACTTAATTCACCATTCTCCATTTATCGTCTTCATTTATTCAAATTCCTGCCGTAAAATCGCCAGGATTTCTTCAATGGTATCTTCTTCCAGATCGGTCATCCGGACCAGCTCATCTTTGGTACGAGCCAGCACGCTCTTGGCGGTGTCCAGACCGACCCGGCGCAGTTCGTCGATCATCCAGGTGTCGATTTCGTCACTGAATTCTGACAAATCAACGTCTTCATCGTCTTCCTGGCCTTCGACATCGCGGAACACATCGATTTCCATGCCCACCAGACGACCGGCCAGTTTGATATTCTGACCGCCCTTTCCGATGGCCAGTGAAACCTGGTCCGGTTTCAGGAAAACCGATACGCGTTTAGCGTCGCGGTCGACCTGCATGGAGCTGATTTTCGCCGGACTCAGTGCCCGACTGATCAGCAGTTCGAAGTTATCGGTATAGTTGATAACGTCGATGTTTTCATTCCCCAACTCCCGAACGATGCTGTGAATCCGGGAGCCTTTCATCCCGACGCAGGCCCCCACGGGGTCGATCCGGTCGTCGTAGGATTCTACGGCAACTTTGGCGCGTTCGCCCGGTTCGCGGACAATCCGGCGGATGGAAATCAGGCCGTCGTAAATCTCCGGAATTTCGTTCTCGAACAACCGCTCCAGAAAAACCGGCGATGTGCGCGACAGTACGATTTTGGGCGTACCGTTGATCATTTCGACGCGGTGAACGACGGCTTTCGTGGTTTCGCCTTTCCGGTACCGGTCTTTCGGAATCTGCTCGCCTTTCGGAAGGCTGATCTCGTTGCCTTCATTGTCGAGCAAAATTACTTCATTTTTGAGTAATTGGTAAACTTCTGCATTAATCAGATCGCCTACCTGGTTTTTATATTTATCGTACAGGATCTCTTTTTCCAGATCCTTCACTTTCTGAATGAGCGTCTGACGGGCGGTTTGCACGACCCGGCGGCCAAAATCCTCAAGCTTCACTTCTTCGGCCACTTCCTCGCCCACTTCGAAGTCAGCCTGAATTTTACGGGCTTCGGCCAACGGAATTTTATCGTAATCCCAGATATCCTCCGAGTTGTCGTCCACAATCTCACGAGTGCGCCACATTTCAAGGTCACCGCTTTCGGCGTTGATGATCACATCAAAGTTTTCGTCGGTGCCGTATTTCTTGCGAATCATCGTCCGGAAGACGTCTTCCAGAATTTTGATCATGGTCGGTCGGTCGATGTTTTTCGACCGTGCAAAGTCTGCAAACGACTCAATGAGTACTCCGCTATCCATATTTCTGTTTTCGGTTTGTCAGTTTACCGTTTCAGCGAGCGGTTTCCAGTCAGGCTCAACAGAAACTACGAACTGAAAACGCAAAGGTGAAACCGGTACTTTATTTGAATGAAACCTGTATTGTGCTTTTTTTTATATCCGTAAACGGGATGGCCGTTGGGTCAAGGGGCGGATCGTTCTTTTTCGGTTTTTTGATCGGTATTTCCGTGATCACAATCTGCTCGTCACCCACACTTTCCAGCTTGCCTTTGCGGATCTGACCATCGTTCAGTAAGACTTCAATCTGCCGGCCTACGTTCTTGAAATACTGCCGTTTCAAAACCAGCGGTTCGTCAATGCCTGGTGAAGATACTTCTAACGTAAATGCTTGCCCATCAAATACTTCCAGTTCCTCCAGCTGGTTGCCCAGCTTGCGGCTGATCACCGCACACTCGTCAATGGTAATTCCGGTATCGCTGTCCAGCAAGACGGTTATTTTAGCACGCGTACGGGAAGGGGATACCTGAATATCAACGACAAAATACTGACCTTCGTTCAGATACGGCTGTAACAGCTCGTTGACTTTTGCCTTTACATCCATAAATTAACAAAAAAGGGAGTTGAAAACTCCCTTGCCATGCATAAATGCTGATAAGTGCAGCAAAGATAAGCATTTTATTAATTATTCAACCAAATAATAAACGGCCCGTAACAATATTTTACGACTGATTGAACGGTCCGTTTTCCGAACAAACGTTCGTACCTTTGTATTCCTGCGCCCTACATCTGTCGTTACTCAAGAAAAGGCGGTCTGCGAGATCCGGACCCATCTGATCCGTTCGTATGAAATTTTCGTTTAGGCTTGGCGTACTGGTATCATCGTTTTTTTTGTCGCTGTTCTGGTCGCTAAACTTACTGTTGTTTCTGTATACGCTTCTGGTTTATTACCTGCTTTACGAAGCCCCGACCGGTCACTGGATGGCCAGTGTCCTGATGATTTCGTTGCCGGTGGCGTGGGGATTCAACCTGATTTATATTGTTTTCTGGCTGCTGGTGAAACCCTGGCGGGCGCTCATGCCGGTTGTAACGATGCTGATCGGCATTCCGTTCTGGCGTCGCACCTTTACGTATAGCCGTCCGGAACTAAATAGCGAAAAACGTCCGACGCTGCAGGTGATGAGTTATAACGTGATGGGGTTTAATAAATACGATCTCGTGGATACCCAGCGCCCCGACGATGCCAATCACATGATTGAATGGGTGCTGAACGAGCCATCGGACGTGAAGTGTTTCCAGGAATTTTACAACGAAAACCGGTCCGTGGTGTTTAGAACCATCCGCCGGCTCGAACGGGCCGGCTATCCGTATTACGCCGTTCTGCGTTCGCCGGAGCGGGATGGACCGGGCACCTTCTTCGGGGTAGCCTTGTTTTCGCGGTATCCGATTGTGAAACGCGGAGACGAAGTTTTCGACAATTTTAACGGGCTGGTTTGGGCGGACGTCAAAGTCGGTACGGATACGTTGCGGGTGGTCAGCGTACACCTGCAGTCGATGGGCATCCGGGTGGGCGGTATGCTGAAAGAGCAAGAAAGCAAGCAAGTGAAAGAACAAACCCAGGGCATTTTGCGGCAACTTCGACAGGGTTTCACGCTGCGCCGGAATCAGATTGCCCGCGTGGAAGAATTTTACCGCAACAGTCCGTATCCGATCATTATTTGCGGGGATTTTAACGACACCCCCTACAGTTATACGTACGGAAAACTACGCCGGGTGCTGCGGAATGCGTTCGAAGATGCCGGACGCGGTTTTGGGTTCAGTTACAACAAAGAACCCGGTTTTCTCCGCATCGACAACCAGTTTTACAACGCCCGGTTTCTGCAACCCCTCAATTTTGTGACGTACCAGGACGTCAAGTTCTCCGACCATTACCCGATCATGGCGCAGTACGCCATCAAACCGCGCGAAATCAGCAAAGACCGGAGGCCCCGAACGCACATTGAATTTGATTTCTAAATCACTAGCCCCGGCAGCGGTTCATTACTACCTACGGATGCGCATCGACCCAGACCTGGCCGTCCTCGAAAATCTCTTTCTTCCAGATCGGAACCTGTTGTTTGAGGGTGTCAATAATGTAGCGACAGGCGTCGAAGGCGTCGGCGCGGTGGGGGGTGGCTACGGCAATCAAAACCGCAATATCGCCAAGGGACAGATTGCCTTTACGGTGAATGAGAGCATACTTTCGAACATCCCACCGCTGGCAGGCCTGGTCGGCAATTTCCTGCATTTTGGCTAACGCCATCCGGTCGTAAGCTTCGTATTCCAGGCGCTCCACGGGGCGGTTTTGCGTGTTGTCGCGTACCGTTCCGAAGAAAAACGTAATCGCTCCGGCGGCCTCCGTCGAAACGTGCCGGTAAGCCGCATTCATATCAATGGGATCTGTCGTAATCGAAACCATAGAGAAGTTAAAAATTAAGAGTTAAAAATTAAAAGTAAAGATCCCCGAGCCATTCAATGGGTCTTATATTATTCACTTTTAATTTTTAACTGATCTTAGCCTCCGCTGACGGGCGGAATGAGGGCAATTTCGTCGTTGGGATGCAGGGGCTGGCTGGCTTCGGCGTATTCGCCGTTGACCGCAACCAGCAGCGAACGCAACCCGTTCAGAGCGGGATATTGCGTTTTCAGCTGGGTCAATAGTTCATTCACCTGGCCAGACGGCGGCAAATCAAGCGTAAGGGCCGATGCGCCGACAATCTCGCGGGTAATGCCAAAAAGCTGAACGGAAACTCGGTTGCTCATGCTCAAAGATACGGATTTAATGATTAAAATAGTCTGGATAGTCTGGATGCTGGATAGTCTGGATGCTGGATACAGGATGTGGATATTGAATAGTAGATAATGGAAGCTGTAGATCTGGCTATCCTGTTCCAGCCATCCAGTATCCAAACTATCCAACATCCAGCATCCAGTATCCAGACTATCCAGCATCTAATCATCTAGAATTGTAGTTTTTGCAAAATAAGTTTGATATTTGACGCCCGGCTTGGGTACCGGATTTTCCGGTTGGAAGTCGGTTTGATAAACCTGGTACCTTCTCATTCTTCATTATGAAAAAAATCATTCTCTCCGCCGTCCTGCTGGGCCTGCTGGTCGGCTGCAATAACACCAACAACAAAGCAGATTCCTCAACCATGTCGGATAGTACAGCAACAGCAGCCGCGGATTCAGCCAGCGGACTGCCCGAACGGTCGCGTTTTCAGAAAGACGTCGACGGTAAGAAAAATGATCTTTATGTTTTGACCAACGCCAACGGAATGACGGTCGCCGTTACGAATTATGGCGGGCGAATTGTCAGCATTCTGGTGCCCGACAAAACCGGAAAACTGGTGGATGTGAACCTGGGCCACGGCAGCATCGATGACTACCTGGCGAATGAGTCCTTCTTCGGAACGCTGGTGGGGCGCTACGGCAACCGGATTGGCAAAGGACAGTTCACCCTTGAGGGCAAAACGTACAAACTGGCGACCAACAACGGCCCCAACTCGCTGCATGGCGGCAAAAAGGGCTTTAACGCCAAAATGTGGGACGCTACTCCGGTTGGGAATAATGTGCTGAAACTGCACTATGTTTCGCCGGATGGTGAAGAAAATTATCCGGGTACGCTGAACGTTGACGTGACCTACACCCTGACCGACGATAACGGCATCCGGATTGAGTACCAGGCGACTACCGATAAGGCAACCGTTGTCAACCTGACCAACCACGCCTATTTCAACCTGAACGGCGAAGGCTCGGGCTCGGTGGCCGATCACCTGATTCAGATCAAGGCCGACCGGTACACGCCGGTCGATGCGACGCTGATTCCGACGGGCGAACTGGCTCCGGTGGACGGGACGCCGTTTGACCTGCGCAACCCGGTGGCCATCGGTGAGCGGCAGGATGCCGACCATCCGCAAATCAAGAACGGGGGTGGTTTTGACCATAATTTTGTCCTGAACGGCGGCCAAACTGCTGAACCGCGCGTCGTGGCAACGGTGACTTCGCCCCAAACCGGTATTTCGATGGATGTGCTCACCACTGAACCCGGCGTGCAGTTTTACGGCGGGAACTTCCTGAACGGCCAGCGCATCGGCAAAGCGGGTAAACCGTACGAAAAGCGTAACGCGTTCTGTCTGGAAACCCAGCATTACCCCGATTCGCCCAACCAGCCGAAGTTCCCGACCACGGTGCTGAAACCGGGTGAAACCTACAAAACGACGACGGAATACCGGTTTTCGGTGAAATGATTACTTGTTGTTACACAGGGCTTATCACAGATGCCTCTGATAAACTCTGTGTAACAACCCCTAAGTCGCCTTTGCGAAATTTCTGTATTTATTTTCTTCTACTTGATTATGAACAAAACCCAATCCGTACGAATGATTGCGTTGGCGGTTTTGCTGGGTGCATTCTCCTTCATGGCTAGTGCCCAGCAGTGGACCCCCAAAAAGGCAAACGACTGGTATAAAACCCAACCCTGGCTGGTAGGCAGTAATTTTCTACCCGCCAGCGCCATCAACCAGTTGGAAATGTGGCAGGCCGAGAGCTTCGATCCGAAACGCATCGACACCGAATTGGGCTATGCCGAGAGCCTGGGCATGAATACGATGCGGGTTTTTCTGCACGACATGGTGTGGCGGCAGGACGCGAAGGGATTCAAAAAACGCATCGATCAGTTTCTGGCCCTTTGTGCCAAACACAAAATCCGGCCCATGCTGGTGCTGTTTGACTCGTGCTGGGACCCGCAGCCGAAGCTGGGCAAACAACACGCGCCGGTTTTAGGACGGCATAATTCGGGTTGGGTCCAGGGCCCCGGCGCTGCGATTCTGAGCGATAAAACCAAGTGGGAGAGTCTGCGGAGTTATGTCAAGGATATTGTGGGAACCTACCGCAATGACAAACGGATTCTGGCCTGGGACATCGTCAACGAGCCCGATAACGAAAATGCCAATAGCTACGGCAAAAACGGCAAGATAAAAACCGAATTGCCGAACAAGGCCCAGCTCGGTGTCGAACTGGTCAAAGCCGGTTTTGGGTGGGCGCGCGAAGCCAAACCGACGCAGCCGATTACGGCGGGCCCCTGGAAAGGCGATTGGTCGTCGCTGGAAAAAATGGATGACATGAACCGGTTTCTGGTGCAGAACTCCGATGTGATTACGTTTCATAACTACGGCCCGCCCGAAGAATTCAAGAAACGCGTTGCCGAACTGAAGAAATTCGGTCGGCCGGTGATCTGTACAGAATACATGGCGCGTCCGGCCGGCAGCACGTTCCAGGGGTCGTTGCCGATCGCCAAAGCCGAAAAAGTGGGAATGATCAACTGGGGATTTGTGTCCGGTAAGTCGAACACCATTTATCCCTGGGATTCGTGGCAGAAACAGTATACCGCCGAACCGCCCGTCTGGTTCCACGATATTTTCCGGGAAAACGGCCAGCCCTATATTCCGGCCGAAACCGCCTTCATCAAAAAAATGACGGGCAAATAGACGAAAAACAGAAGGGAGGAAAGGACAAAAGGGGCATCGTGCCTTACAACACGGCTTCCTTTATCCTCTCCTCCCTTTTTCCTTGCTTCGGTTTAATTATCCTGCATCTTCTCACCGGCTTTTTCTATTTTTTTGCCGGTTTTACGTTTGGCTTCGCGGGCCTTCTGCTTCGTTTCTTTCGTGGTTTCCCGGATTTCATCACCGGCATTGTCAGCGGCTTTATCTATTTTCCGGCCCGCTTTTCTGGCTTTTTGTTTCGCTTCCTGCGTGGTTTCGCGGGTTTCATCAGCAACGTTATCGGCGGTTTTGTTAACGGCCTGACCGGCATGATGGGCACTTTCTTTCACTTCCTCTTTCACCGTCTGCGCCTTGACTGTCAAACTGAATACAGCCAGGAGCGCACCTATCCACAATTTTTTCATGACCTTGGTTGGTATAGTTTGATCTCCGTATTACAACCAGTGAAAACGGGTAAATGTTGGATAAAAAAGAAAAAGATCCTCTTCAGTGGGGATCTTTTTCGGAAATGGATCGCTAAACCGCCGGTTATTGCAGGCTGGCGAAGAACGTAAACGTACGCGTCAGATACTCCAGCACGGCCGTGCTGTGGTCTTTCCCTTCGAGTTTATTCAGGGTTACGTTTGTGGCCCCCCGTTTTTGCATGGCGTCGTAGGCATCCTGCGTGTTGAAATAAAATACCAGGTTGTCAGCCGTGCCAGCAAACAGGTACGTCGGCGTTTTGGGCTTCCAGTCGTAGACATCATTGTCTTTCACCGCGTTCAGAAAACCGGTTTCCGTGCCGTCGTTCACGGCTTTCTTAAAACTGTCGGTGAATATATCGCTGATACTCACGTTGATATTAACGTTTCGGCCGTTCTGGGTAACCTGCGTGGCATACGGTTCTTTCAGGTAGTAATTCATCGGTTTGTTCAGCTTGTACAGCTCATTGTAGGTGAGCAGCGTCCACAAATACAGCCGGTTGTAGCTCGCAATGCCGTGCGTTTTTTCGTTGATGATGTATTTCATGAACGCCGATTTGTGGTAGGCGCCCGATCCCATGCTGGACGCAACCAGGTTGAATTCGGTAGGGAATTCTTCTTCGATTTTCTTTTGCAGAGCCATCGTAGCAAAACCGCCTTCCGAATAACCGGTCAGCAGCAGCCGTTCATCCCACTTGATCGAATTCTTTTTGACGAATTCCCTGGCCGCCCGAATCATGTCGAGCGAAGCCGTAGCCAGCCCTTCGCGGTGCTCGTAGGTGTGCGGAATCGCTTTCGATTCGCCGTAGCCGATGTAATCCGGACATACCAGAATATAACCGATTGAGGCAAAAAACGCGCCCCCAAACGCGGCATCGCTGTTCGGACCAAAATAAGAGGGTGCGTCCGCGTCGCTCGAAATGGTGCCGTGCTGCTGGCTGATCATCGGCACGGCTTTTCCTTGTGTCGTCGGCACAAGGACAGCACCGGAGGCTTTCGTAGCCGTGCCATCGGGTAGTTTGGTGTTGTAGACCAGTTTATACACCTTGACGTCATATTGCAGGAACGCCGTCACCAGCGTCTGAAACTGAGCCGGAAACTGCTGCGCAATCTGAGCCGCCAGCTGGTTTTTGGTTAGCGACTGAATTTCGGAACTACTAACTAAATAAACATCTTCCTCGGGGTCCGGATCGGTGCCGCCGGTTTTGCAACCGGATAGAAAAACCGTGACGGAGAACAGGAGCGAAAGCAAAAACTCCTTGCGGGTAATGGTCATGCGAATGCTGCGGGAAAGAACGTGGAAACCGGATAAAAACAGGCGTTTTTTAGAGAAAACGCCTGTTTTTTTAACAACGTTGCCAGGGGCTTAGTTCGTGTCGGCTAGAGCCGTTCTTCAAATAATTTCAAGATGCGTTTGTATTCATCCATCCAACTGGTGGGTTCAACAAAGGCGTGATCTTCAACCGGATACGAAGCAACTTCCCAGTTTTCTTTGCGCAGTTCGATCAACCGCTGCGTCAGCCGCACCACATCCTGGTAGTGCACATTCACATCGACCATACCATGACAGATCAGCAGGTGCCCTTTCAGGCCGTTGGCGAAGTAAATCGGCGAACTGCGCTGGTAGGCCAGCGTATCGGCATACGGTTCGTTGAGGATATTGGCCGTGTAACCGTGGTTGTAAGCGGCCCAGTCGGTAACGGGGCGCAGGGCCGCACCAGCCGCGAAGACATCGGGCGTGGTGAACATGGCCATGAGCGTGATAAAACCGCCGTACGAACCGCCGTACAAACCGATCCGCTTTGCATCGATGCCCTGCGTTTTGACCAGCCACTGGGCCGCATCGATGTTGTCGGTTAAATCCTTGCCACCCATGTGCCGGTAGATCCCCGTCCGCCAGTCCCGACCGTAGCCGGCGCTGGCCCGGTAGTCGATGTCCAGTACCGTATAGCCTTTGTCGGCCAGCAGGTTATGAAACATATATTCCCGGAAATACTGGCTCCACCATTTGTGGGCATTTTGCAGATAGCCCGCGCCGTGGACGAACAAAACCGCCTTGCCGTTGGGGTTGGCCGGTTTATAAAGACGCCCGTAAATGGTTTGTCCGTCGCGGGCCGGAATGGTGACCAGAGCCGGATCCCGCCAGGGATACGCCTGAAATTCGGGGGTTAATGAGTGGGTCAGTTGAACCGGGGGCGGGGCTGTTTTTCCGCGCCTCTTATGCGTTGTTACCTGGTCATTCGGGGCCGCCCGGAGGTTGAGTAAAAACAATTCCCACGGTTTGTTGCTGTAGGAATACCGAATCGCCAGTTTCGTTTCGTCGGGCGAAAGCGTCACGTCGTTGGCCCCGGTCATCGTCGTGAGTTTGATGCGCTCCCCGCCGGTGACGGCCATCCGGTAAAAATGCTGTTCGCCGGGATGAACTTCGTTGGTGGTCAGATAAAAGAATTTTTTATCGTTCGATAATTGCACCTGCTGCACTTCAAATTTACCCTTTGTCAACTGGGTTTTAGCACCGGTTTCCACATTGACCGTGTACAGGTGGGAATACCCGTCGGCTTCGGAAAGGAAATAAAACGTCCGCTGGTCCGCCAGAAAACCGGACGAATTCGCCGAAGCGCCCAAACTGCTCACCCAGGCTTCGTCGCGCTGGCGATCCAGGAGTTTCAACTGGCGCGTGACCGGGTCGAGACGCATGATCCAGCGGTCTTTGTTGTCGAACGCGCGAATAATAACCACCGCGTACTGGCCGTTTTCCGACCAGATCGGGCCGTTGAGGGTTACGTTCCGCTCTGTCGGTTTTTTCGGTTTGGGGGCCGAATCGGCAACCGGTTCGGCGACCGATGGCCCGCGCCGGTTGCTGCTGTCGGGAACCGGTACCGGCGTCGTGATCGTCCGGGCGTAATCGGGCAGATCCATGATGCCCGGAATCGATTTGGTCGAAACCGCCTGAATGGTATCCCGTTGAATATCATAGACGTAAAACTCCGAACTGGAGAAAGGGGCGCCCACTTTCGTTCGGGCGGTGAGGTCTTCGGTAAAACCGGATTCGGTCACGTAGCTGGGCACAATGGCGGTTTTGGCCCCCTGCGCAGCCTTGACCAGCGAAAACGTGACAAACCGCCCATCCGGACTCAAATGCGGATTCTGAACCGTCCGGCCGTCGGTATAAAACTGCTTCGGCCGTTTCGGCTGACCGGTTTTGCTGATTTTTTCGCCTTCGTCTTTCTTCGCTTTCCGTTCCCGCAACACCTCGAACAACGCCAGCTGGTCGCGTTTCAGCCAGGTTTCCTGCTCGCTGGGTTTCGAAGGTGCTTTTTTCGTACCCGTGTCGAGGTTGGTAACCTGCGTCAGTTCGCCGGTTCCCAGGTGAAGGGTGAACAGGTTATTCGACCGGGTGAAAACCACCTTCTGCTCGTCGCCACTGAAAACCGGGTTGCTTTCGCGTTCCACCGTATTGGTGAGCTGGCGCGGGGCCGATACGCCATTTTTACCCGGTTTGCAATCGAGCAGAAACAGGTCGCCCTCTTTTTCGTACAGTTTCAGCGTGTGTGTACGGTTATAGATGCCGCCCGTTGCCGGGGGGAGTGTGTATCGTTCCGTTGGGCCGACTTTCAGGGGTTTTTGATCACCGGATACGGTGATTTTGTAGAGCGAATCGCCTTTGGCTTTGGTTGGATTCCAGTTGAAGTAGATCGTTTTCGAATCCTCCGACCAGAAAATACCCGATGGCGCCGTCCCGATCCAGACTTTGGGGTCCTGCATTATTTTTTCAACCGTGAGCTGGGTGGGGGGAGGGGTTTGGGCAGATACATTGATGATCAGCAGGCAACCCAGGCCGGTAATTAATTGTTTCATTGATGAAAGTGGGACTTTAACGCTTTTAGGCTATGAAATTAGCGAGAAAATGGGAAAAGGATTAGATTTGGTCAAAAACAAGTACAGCTGCGCGGCTTTGCAACAGCCCGGTCGTATTTTTGAGGCATTATGAAGTATGTTCTGCACGCGTATGATTACACCGACGATCAGGCAATGGACCGCCGTCTGGCAGTTCGCCCGGCCCATTTCGACGGTGCCCGCCAACTGAAAGCCGCCAACCATTTTATTCTCGGTGGCGCCCTGCTCGATCCCGACGGCAAAATGATTGGCTCGATGATGCTTCTGGATTTTGATTCGGAAGAGCAGTTGAACACTTGGCTACAGAACGAAGTATATGTAACGGGAAAGGTCTGGGAACGGATTGACATCAAACCGTTCCGGCAGGCCGAGATTTGAAAAAGGCTTACGGTTTTCGGGCATCGGCGGATTCGTATTGAGCGCGTCAGCACCGTAAACCGTAAACCGGATACTAAAAAAACGAATGATTCAGGCAGCAATATTTGATATGGACGGCCTGCTGGTCGATTCCGAACCGTACTGGCGGGAAGTAGAGATTGAAGTGTTTCGGACGGTGGGGCTGGAAATGGACGATGAAATGTGCAAACGGACGACCGGTTTGCCCACCGACGCCGTGGTGCGGTACTGGTATGAACGGCATCCGTGGCACAACCGGAGCCTGGAAGAAGTAGACGCCGAAATCATTCAGGGAGCCTACGACCGGATTGGCCGGCACGCGGGGCCGATGCCGGGCGTTCCGGCTATTCTGGAGTTATTCCGGCAACAGAACATTCCAATGGCTATCGCATCGGCCTCGCCCATGCACCTGATCGAAGCGGTCATCGACCGGCTGGACATTCGGTCGTATTTCTCCATCTGGCATTCGGCGACGCTGGAAAAACGCAACAAACCGCATCCGGATGTTTATCTGGGAACCGCCCGCAAATTGGGCGTCGATCCGCGCCACTGCCTCGCCTTTGAAGACTCCGGCAACGGATTAAAGTCGGCCCACGCGGCCGAAATGCTGGCGGTAGCGGTTCCGGCGGATTACGAATTCAACGACCCGAAGTTTGACATTGCCACGCTCAAAATACCGTCGCTGGCCGCGTTTCAACGGGAGCAGTTGGCGGAGCTACAAAACCAGTTATCGTTTGCGATCCGCTGAACTAAACTCGCTATGCCTATCCGACTTTATCAACTTGACGCTTTTACCGACCAGCTTTTTGGCGGAAATCCAGCCGCGGTCTGTCCGTTGACGGACTGGTTGCCCGACGAAACCATGCAGGCGATTGCGGCAGAAAATAACCTGGCCGAGACGGCGTTTTACGTGCCGGTCGATCAGGAAAACGGCCTGTATCACATCCGCTGGTTTACGCCCACCGTGGAGGTCGATTTATGCGGTCATGCCACGCTGGCAACGGCTTATGTGGTGTTTTTCCTGGAAAAAACCGGGGAAGGCGAATCGATTTCGTTCGATTCCCGAAGCGGTTTGTTGCGGGTTCGGCGCGAAGCCGACTGGCTAACGCTGGATTTTCCGGTCGATCATACCCACCTGGCGATTCAACCCCCGGCCCTCGAAACGAGCCTGGGTGGGGTAAAACCGGTGGAAGTGCTGAAAGGAAAAACCGACTATCTGATTGTTTTCGAGGAAGAACAGCACGTACGGGAGCTGAAGCCGGATTTCCGGGAACTGGCGACGATTCCGGCGCGGGGCATTATTGTAACCGCTCCCGGCAGTCCCGGGGAGGGTGCCGTTGATTTTGTCTCCCGGTTTTTTGGGCCGCAGTCGGGTATTGACGAAGACCCGGTGACGGGTTCGGCGCATACCACCCTGATTCCTTACTGGGCGGAAAAACTGGGCAAAACGGAACTGACCGCGCGGCAGGTTTCCAAACGGGGCGGTTTTCTGCGCTGCAAATTAGTGGACGATCGGGTAGAAATTGGCGGTCAGGTGAAGCTGTACCTGGTTGGGGAACTTGAATTTTAACGGCCCCGCGAATGGAAGGTCGTGAACCCGGTTTCTTGAACCGGATTGCTTTTTCATAACCATTTTCAGGCACTTGGAGGAAAATCAGTCTATCAGGAGCTAAACAATATTTGTACTTATTCTAAATAAGCAATACCTTTATGGTGCCATGTTGAAAGCGCCATGAACGAAGTACTTGAAAAAACCACTGAATTCTCCTTTTTTGCC
Source organism: Larkinella bovis (assembly GCF_042655385.1). Classification (NCBI taxonomy): domain Bacteria; kingdom Pseudomonadati; phylum Bacteroidota; class Cytophagia; order Cytophagales; family Spirosomataceae; genus Larkinella; species Larkinella bovis. Next base: position 119,419 of record NZ_JBHSMA010000005.1, read on the forward strand.
GATTCTCCGAAGGATTTTGGGACCAACCCGTTTTTCGGGGAGATGGAATGCGTCTTCAAAAAGTGCTGCAAGAAGTGGAAAAAGAAAGGGAAGCATTGCAAAAAATGCCCCGATAAATAAGCCTTCTCTTTAAAAGCCGGTTTATTTTTTGACCATTCGATAAGTTGCCGAACGGGATTTCTGCCAATTTTGCGGAATGCAAATCCGTTACGAATGTTTTGTTGGTCTTCCGCCGGAGTCGCTGCTTCAGGGTCTGATTCAAGTACACCAGCGGGTTTTTTCCGGCCAGACGTCCGAAGAACTGCGCCAGGAGTTTGAGGAAGTCAGCAACCGGAACCTGTTCACGATTCTTGCCCTCGACGACCAGACAGTGGTGGGTTACAAGATGGGCTACCCGCGCAAACCGGGCCATTTCTACAGCTGGCTGGGGGCCGTCAGCCCGGATTACCGGCGGCAGGGCATTGCGGGCGAGCTGATGCGCCAGCAGCATAACTGGTGCCGAGCCAACGGGTTTCATACCGTCCGGACCCACACCCGCAACCAGTGGCGCGACATGTTAATTCTGAATCTGCGGCACGGTTTTGATATCATTGGCACCATCGCCAACTCCAATCGCCCTACAACACTGATTCTGGAAAAGCAACTGGATTCGGAACAGCCGTAAACCGCTGGCCGGGAACCGGAACGGGATCAGATTTGTAATCTTGCCGATGCACTTGTACATCCATATTCCGTTTTGTAAACAGGCCTGTCATTACTGCGATTTTCATTTCAGTACCAGCCTGCAACAAAAAACCGCTCTGGTCAACGCCCTGTGCCGGGAAATTGAACGTCAAAACGATTACCTGCCCACCCGTCACCTGGAAACCGTTTATTTCGGGGGCGGTACCCCTTCGTTGCTCAGCGAAGGCGAACTGGATCAGATTTTTGAAACGATTCACCGGCAGTATACCCTGGCGCCGGGTGCCGAAATTACGCTCGAGGCCAATCCGGACGATTTGGTTGGCTCTCCTGCCGACCGGCTGCACCCGCTGCGGTTTTTGCGGAAATATGTCAATCGCTTAAGCATTGGTATTCAGTCGTTTCACGAGCCCAATCTGCGGCTGATGAACCGGGCGCATTCGGCAACGGAAGCCGAACAGTGTGTGCGGCTGGCGCAGGAGGCTGGGTTCGAAAACCTGACGATTGACCTGATTTACGGGGTGCCGGCCGAAACGCACGCCATCTGGCAGGCGGATCTGACGAAAGCCGTGGCGCTTCAGGTACCGCATATTTCGGCGTATTGCCTGACCATCGAACCCGGTACGGTTTTTGGAAACTGGCAGAAAAAAGGCCGTTTGCAGGCCGCCGATGATGATTTTGCCGCCGAACAATTTACGAGCCTGGTGCAGACGCTCCGGGCGAACGGCTACGCGCAGTACGAAATCTCCAATTTTGCCCGACCGGGTTGGGAAGCCCGTCACAACAGCAGTTACTGGAAACAACGGCCCTACCTGGGCATCGGGCCGAGCGCCCATTCGTTCGACGGCAAAAACCGCCAGTATAACATCGCCCACAATACCCACTACATCCGCGCCATCGAAAACGGGGAACTACCCGCCACCGTGGAGGAACTGTCGCGGGCCGACCGGGTGAATGACTATTTGCTGACGGGCCTGCGCACCCACTGGGGCTGCGATTTGCGGGAGCTGACGGCGCTGGCCGGAACCGATTTTGAAGTCCTTCGCCACGCCGAACTGCAACAATTGTATCAGCTGGGTTGGCTTTCGAACAAAAACCGGGTATTGCTGCTCACCGAAGCGGGCAAACTTTTCGCCGACCGCGTGGCCGCTGACCTTTTTATACTGGAGAATTAACCATCTATCGTTAAGACGAGTAAAAATCGTTCTATTTTACTTTGTAAATAAAAGTACTTTTATTTATTTGGTATACTTTTTAAATGTCCAATCGCGATGACCATGGAAACGAAAACATTTAGCGTTGTTACGGCCCTATCGATGGGATTAACCCTGACGGTAGCGGTCCTCAGCATAATTGGTATTGCAATCACGGGTCTTTATCCGGGGATTTTTGTGTTATCGGTTGTGGCTCTCATTCCAGTTTTTTCGAAGGTTTATGCTAAAAAAATGGTTAGCCGGTCCACGGGTTTTCAGCGAAACTATTACGCAACGTTCACAATTATCAATTTGCTGTTAATCCTGGTTGTGTTATGGATGACCTTTGTCATTGTGCATGACCGTGTTCTGCAGGACTGTTGTTAATTTTTTCCGGGCGGCACTCTGTCTCGGGACAGTGCTGCCTCAACTGCCTGGACCGGCCCAAGGCCTGGGGTGAATACGGATGATCCGCCGAGTCTAGGGTCAGACTGTCTGCTAAACGTTAAGAAGAAAGAGTTGAGTGAGCTATAGAATAATTCTTATACTCGTAACTCATCACTCTTAACTATTTTTGCGTTTAATGAATACTCCTCGTCCGGTTAATCGTTTGCGCTCGTCTACTTCTCCGTCGATTCCTCCCCGTTCGGGTCGATCCCCGCACGTAGGTCCATCCATCCGCCAGCGTCCGTGGCTGGAATGGGTGGTGCGGCTGGTTACCAAACTGGTTTTGCTGTCGTTTCTGATTTCGTTAGGGTGGGTGATTCTGCTGAAATACCTGCCGGTTTCGGTGACGCCCCTGATGATTTCACGGAAGCTGGAAGCCATTGGGGAGAATCAGAATAGCCAGCTTTATAAGGACTGGACGCCCTACGAAGACATTTCAAAAGAAGCCGCACTGGCGGTGGTGGCATCGGAAGATCAGGCTTTCCCCAAACACTGGGGCTTTGATTTTGACGAAATTCAGGACGCCCTCAAGGAAAACCAACGCCGGAAACGCCCGCGTGGTGCCAGCACGATTTCCCAGCAGGTAGCCAAAAACGTTTTTCTCTGGAACGGACGGAGTTACCTGCGCAAAGGGCTGGAGGTGTACTTTACGTTTCTCATCGAACTGATCTGGGGCAAAGAACGCATTCTGGAAGTGTATCTGAACGTGGCTGAAACCGGGCCGCTAACGTTTGGAGTCGAAGCGGCATCCCGGCGGTATTACGGCCATTCGTCCCGAACCCTCACGCGCACCGAAGCCGCCCGGATTGCGGCCGTATTACCCAATCCGCGTTTATTTTCCATCAAAAAACCGTCGGCCTATACCCAGAAGCGTACCCGCCAGATCAGCCAGCAGATGCGTTACCTGGGCGGGCAGCGTTATCTGGAAAATTTGTAGTTTCGTGGAAATAATAGTAGTTTTAATTTCGAATACTGTCGAAGTAAGCCACTGATAATCTGTACTCTTACTTACGTTTACGTAAGTGGATTATAGGACATACTCGGGTGATTTTATTCCTTTTATTCGGCGAAATACGAACTTATTTTAACCGGCTAAACCATTTTCCTGTAAGGGTGTAGTCCGTAACTTGAACTGATTATCACAGCAATGGCACGGTCGGCCAGATACCTGAATTCACCCTCTTTACAGCGCAAACTCTCCGTCTTTATTGTGGATGACGACGAGGATGACCGCCAGTTTATTCTCCGGGCTTTCCAGAATATTGGCGCCAAATACCAGGTTGTTCAGTTTGAAGACGGGGATCAACTCATGAAAAGCCTGCTCGAAAATGACGATGCCGGTGAAAAAGTGGCGCAGTGCGCGCTGATTATTCTGGATGTTAATATGCACCGCATGAGCGGAACGGAAGTGCTGGAAGCGATCAAAACCAACCCCGCTTTGAAACACATTCCAACCGTCATGTTATCGACTTCCATTGAAGAGGATCTGGTGCAGAAAGCGTATAGCCTGGGTGCCAATGGGTATCTGCAGAAACCCAATTTGATGGACGATTATAACCATCTGGTGATCAGCATGCAGGCCTGTTTTCTGGAAGTTCCCAGTGTGCGCTGGGCGAACTTGCTGTAACTTATTCCAACTCGGTCGTCGGGTCCCACAGGACCTGCGTAAACTGCTGGACGCGATCGTCTTTGACCGCCACTCCTTCGGTCGCCAACAGCTCCTGCATGGCCGTCGGACTTCCGAAAAAATGTTTGCCGGACAACACACCCAGGCGGTTGACAACACGGTGGGCCGGAACATCGCGACCGTGGGCGGCATTCATGGCCCAGCCTACCATGCGGGCACCCGCGCGCAAACCCAGGTAACGGGCAATGGCCCCGTAGGTGGTCACCCGCCCCGGCGGAATCAGCCGGACCACTTCGTAAACATCTTCAAAATAATCACGCTGCTCCATCGAAGGGGACGGATTTACCGGTTTTCGATCTCCTCCACCAGTTCTCCGTACCACTTCTCGCCGTACATCCGGATAAGGGGTTCTTTCAGAAACTTATAGACTTCGACGCCCAACTGCTCGCCAAAACTACAGGCCGGATTGCAAATGGGCCAGCGGTCGTAATTCAGGGCGTGGAAATTCTCGTACTTGGTGATGCGGATGGGATACAGATGGCACGAAATCGGTTTTTTGAAATTCACTTTCCCATCGTTGTAGGCGGCTTCGATGCCGCACTTGAGAATGCCGCGTTTGTCGTAAGTCGCAAACACACACTCGCGTCCGTCGATGGTAGTCGTAACAAAACCGTCGTCGCCGTCGGATTCGTACAAACCGTGTTTTTCAATGGCTTTGACCCCTTCGGGCATCAGATACGGTTTGATGAGCGGATAAATTTCCTCCAATATCGGCAATTCATCGGCTTCCAGCGGAGCGCCCAGGTCGCCTTCCACGCAGCAAGCCCCCTTGCATTTGTCCAGATTACAAACGAAAAACTTCTCGGCTACATCATCGCTGATGCAGGTGTTATCAATTAAGATCATTGTATTTGAATCGGCCTTATTTTTTAATGATTTTCAACCGCTGACCTACAGTAACATTACCACCCGAAAGGTGGTTCCAGTCCTGAATCTGATCGACCGTGACGCCGTACTGCCGCGAGATGCGGAACATGGTTTCGCCTTTCTGCACGGTATGGTACACAATTTCTTCCGAAACCAGGGGATCCGTAGTGGACGATGAACGGGTGGTCGAGACGGTGGTGGTTTTTGGCGCATCCCCGTCGGCTTTCACCAGCAATGTCTGGCCTACCGCCAGTTTGTCGCTCTGATTCAGGTTGTTCCACGCCAGCAGGTCGTTTACGCTGACGTTGTAAAGCCGGGAAATGCTGTAATAGGTTTGCCCGGCTTCCACCCGGTGTGTCAGCGATTTGGCGGAACGGGTGGAGGGAGTCGAACGGTTTACGCTGGATGACGGTTCGGTCGCAGCCTCCGTCGTCGGACGTTTGGCGCTGGCCATCACCGGTGCCGGTTCGGCCGGTTTGCGCTCGGCTGGACGGTTGATGGGCGTGGAGGTGGTCGTCGACCGAACGGGCGCTGACTCCGGGTTTGAATACCCCGTGCCGGAGTTTTCCGGCCGCACAATCACCACCCGCTGCGTAGTACCCGCATTCTGCATGGTCATGTTCGGGGTGCTGCTAGCCGGAGTCGTCACCGGCGATTTGGGGGCTGCCGTCTCAACGGGACTGGGTTCCGGTGCGCTGCTGGGCGTAGTGGCCGGGGCCGGGTTTTCCTTCGGTTCGACTAATTTGGGCGTATATAACTTACGTTCAGAAGCATTGCGCGGAATCGGGTTCGCCGGACGATCGGCGGCCGACGACTGGCTCAGGCGGTTGTCGCCGGGGCTGGTTGCAGGTTCCGATGCCAGGGGTTGGGATTCGGGAGCCGGTGCGGTTGGCATTTTAATAATTTCCACCGGTTTGTTGCCGGGTCGGCGTTCGCGCAACCACATCACTCGACCTACCTGCAGCCGGTCTGAACGGTCGATGCGGTTGTAACGCAGGAGCTTTTTCAGCCGGATTCCGTACATCTGTGAAATGCTTTGCGAGGTTTCACCGGCCTGAACCGTGTGGTAAGGAACCGTGGCCTTCCGCATTTTTTTGGCCAGGTAATACACTTCGTTCTCCGTGACCGGATCGCGGTCGCTCATGTCATTGTAGCGCAGGAAACTAGACACGCTGATACGGGCTTTCCGGGCCAGCGTCGAGGCATTGTCACCCGCCAGGGCCTGGATACCGGGCAAACCGTTGATTTCGTATAAGACCACATCCGGTTTGCCTTTTGAATAATTCACTTTGCGCAGAATGGGGAAACCGGTATCGGTTTTGACATATTTCGCGGCTTTGGTCGCCACCGGCTGGTTCCGATTGATGGCTTGCAACTGGCGCCGAATGGCCGCCACCTGATCGTTCGTCGCCGGTATGGCCAGCACGTACTCCTTGTCGTTCGGGACGTTATCCCCCAGCACCCAGCGGTTGTATTTCCGGATTTCGGTTTCGTCAATGTTCAGTTCGCGCGAAATCTGGGCGATGCTTTTGCCGCTGGCGTACGGGTATTCGACGAGGGCCACGGCATTCGCGCTGCGGTAGGTGGGCAAAACGCTGTCGAGCGCAATCTTGTGGGCGAAAAACCGCAGGATGTAGCGGTCGGTTTTGTTGTCGAGCGTGATTTCCTTGGCGTAGGACCATTCGGGCGGAACCAGTTTGCTAATGCCGGTGGTGCCGAGGTAGTAGGAGAACAGGGAGGAAACCCAGTTGTTATAAACCGTATTGTTGCGTTTGAAATAGCGGGCGGCTCCGCGCGTGGAGGCAACGATGCTTTTGCGTTCGTCCACTTCGTTATCGACGCGCATGCCGTGGTCGGTGGCGGTTTCTTTCTTAAACTGCCAGTAACCGACCGCCGTCGAGGACGAAACCGCATCGGGTGTCAGGGAGCTTTCCTGAACGGCCAGGTATTTCAGATCGACCGGAACCTGTTCGTCCTGCAAAACGGCTTCGATCAGTGGAAAATAGAGCGCCACGCGGTCGAGCTTCGCATCCCAGTATTTTTTATTCGATTGAACCAGCGCCGTGATGTCCTGCTGGATAATGCGCCGGGCGCTTTCGTCGAAGCGAACGTTCAGGTCGGCAAACCGGATGGACCGGGGCACATCGGGAGTAGCCCCGGAAGGAGCGGCAACAAGGAGAAAAGGGAGAAGGAAAAGAAGGAGAGAAAAGGTTCTCTTTTTCATACGCTGTTATCGTTTGTAAATCATCATTAAGCCATCCCGGACGGGCAGTAAAATCTGCTCGACGCGCGGATCATCACTTACTTTGCGGTTAAAATCAAGCACAGCCTGCGTGTCTTTGTCGGCTCGTCGTTCGGCTGCGGTCCGGCCTTCGCCAACTGGCTTCACAACTTTTCCGCTCCATAGCACATTATCAGCTAAAATGATGCCACCGGTTCTGACTTTATCAAAAACCAGGTCATAATACGTTGCATAATTTTCCTTGTCGGCGTCGATAAACACCAGGTCGAATGGCCCCTCGAGCGTCGGGATAATGTCGGACGCAAGCCCCAGCCGCAGGTCGATCAAATGACCCACGGGCGACTGGTCCCAGTAGGACCGCACGAAGGCTTCCAGCTCGTCGTCGCGTTCGATCGTAATCAAGGTTCCGTCGTCAGTCAGTCCTTCGGCCAGGCAGAGCGCCGAGTAGCCGGTAAACGTCCCGATTTCGAGAATCCGGCGGGGCCGAAGCATCCGGGCAATCATCGACAGCAGCCGTCCCTGCAGGTGTCCCGACACCATCCGGGGGTACAACATCCGGGCGTAGGTGTTCCGATTGAGCTGGCGCAATAAGTCACTTTCGGGAGAGGTATGTGCTTCCGAGTACGCAGAAATAGCTGGGGGCAAAAAATCCATGCCGGTTTACGGGGGTGCTTTAGGCAAATAAAAGGAAATCCGGTGGTTTTGTAAAAATACAATTATTCTGTTAACGGGAACATCGCACTCCTATTTTGTTCGGACCCGCTGGATCAGAATTTATACCCGAAAAATGAGCGAACGTTACGCGTCTTCGTCGGGCTCCGGAATAAAGATTAAATGGCTCAACTGACTTTCGTCGAACATTTCGTTGGCCAGATTCTGCAACAGAACCGCGTCGACCTGCCGGATTTCAGCAAAGATTTCCTCCAGTGAATCCAGCTTGCCGGTGTCCAGAATGCTTTTCGCCATTGTCAGCATCAGGCTCTGGTTGCTTTCTTCCGACATCGCCAGCTGGCCCATCAGTTGCTCCTTGGTGTTGTGCAACTGGAGTTTGGTGAGCGGTTTTTCGCGCAGGATTTTCATCTCCCGGCCGATCTGCGCCACGCTGCGGTCGAGGTGTTTCTGGTCCGTTCCGAAATAAATACCCAGAAAACCGGTATCCAGAAACGGGGTGTAACTGGCTTCGATGGAATACACCAGTCCGTATTTTTCGCGCAGGTTCATGTTCAGCCGGGAGTTCATGCCGGGGCCGCCGAGCAGGTTGACCAGCATGAAAAACGGCAACCGGCGGGCATCGGGCAGGGCATAGGCCGGGCGGCCAATAGCGCACTGTGCCTGCGTAATCGGTCGTTCCACCGTAACCCGCTGCGGTTCGTAATCGCCGGGTGCCAGGCGTTTCCGTTCGGAGGTCCGGTGCGGAATGTCGCTGAAGTATTTCGTGGCAATCTTTTTGACCTTGCTGAACGGCCAGTTGCTGACCGAGGCAAAAACCACCCGTTCGGTATCCAGGTTCTCGCTGATAAACTGCTGCAACTGTTCACGCGTGAAGGAACGAACGGTTTCGGGCCGGCCGAGGATGTTGCCGCCCAGCGGGTGATTCTTGAACACCACCTGATCGAAATCATCCTGCAGGGCGTCTTCGGGCGAGTCGTAATACATCGCCATTTCTTCCAGAATCACACTGCGTTCTTTCTCGATCTGCTTTTCCGGAAAAACCGAGTGAAAGGCAATATCGGCCAGGAGTTCGGTCGCTTTTTCAAAATGCAGGCCCAGCACCGACGCGTGGAAACAGACTTTTTCCTTGGTCGTATACGCGTTCAGTTCGCCCCCGACGGTTTCGAGCCGGTTGATGATGTGAAAGGATTTGCGTTTTTTGGTGCCTTTGAAGGCCATGTGCTCCCAGAAGTGGGCCAGGCCTTCCTGCTGCGGTAATTCGTCGCGGCTGCCGATGTCGAGCATGATGCCGCAGTGGGCAATTTGGGTATGCGGTACTTGTTTATGAACAATCCGGATTCCGTTCGGTAAGGTATATAGTTCGTAATCTTCCATTCTTTTTCCAACCCTGTTGGGAAACCCAGAGTCTACTGCCATTCCTGCCGGCTGTGCTTTTACAGCGAGCCCCTTGTGGGTATAGAATTAAGAACTAAATTTAAGCAAAGATAATTTCATCACAATAAAAACGATGAAGACAATCTCTACTCTGTTCACCGGTTTTTTCCTCTTGAGTTACGAATTGATGGCGCAGCGAATGGCTCCGCAGATCGGTCTCAACCTCGTCCCGCTGCTCGCCCGGACGCTTGAACTGAACGCGACCGTGTTGCGCAATGCCGAACGGGAACTGTTTGTGCACGCGGGCTATACATTTCCTCAATCTCATGCCCAATACTGGGAGAGTGGATCCCGTTATTGGGAGGGAGAATCCAGGGGCGCCTATTTGCGGGTGGGTGCCAAAGCGTACTTTAACCCAAACGGACGATTCCGGTTTTTTATCAGCCCCCATCTGACGGCGGGCTATCTCGAACAGGCAGGGAAATCAGCCACCGTGATTTGTTCGATCATCTACTGTTACGCGATGGAAAGCGAAGGAAAAAAGGGGGGATATTCCCTGAGCGCCGGTATTACCGGCGGTTTTCGTGTGAACCTTCTGCCGCAAGTGACCTTGGATATCGGTATACAGGCCAACCGGTTTTTGGGGGATAACCCGGACTTGCAAAATCCGGCGATCTACATTCCGGGTTATGGCCGAAGGCCGGTTCAGGGTGTTGCGTTGGTTCAATATACACTAAAAGGGCGGTAAATTTGTTTCCCTGCCCGTCGTTCCCGAAACTTGCCCAATGAATCAACCGCAACGGTTTCTGATTAGTCAAACGGCTTTCATTGGCGACGTCATTCTGGCTACTTCGCTGGTGGAAAAGCTGCGTTTCCATTTCCCGGACGCTACCATTGATTTTCTGCTGCGGAAAGGCAACGAAGGGTTGCTGAAAAACCACCCGCATATCAACGAAGTTCTGATCTGGGACAAAAAAAATGGCAAATACCGCGATCTGCTCCGCTTGCTCCGCCTGATTCGTCCGCGTCGGTACGACAAGATGATCAACCTGCAACGGTTTGGGGCCACGGGACTGCTGACGGCTTTCTCGGGCGCGTCGGAAACCATCGGGTTCCGTAAAAATCCGTTTTCCCGGTTTTTTACGCACAGCGTCGAACACCATATTGCGCCGGACATTCACGAAATCAACCGTAACACCGAACTGGTCAGCGGATTTACCAGCCGGACGGCGTTTAAACCGCGTCTGTATCCGTCGCTCGCCGATTATGAGCAGGTTAAACCGTACCAGACAGGCCCGTATATTTGCGTGGCGCCCACCTCGGTCTGGTTTACGAAACAATACCCGGAAGAGAAGTGGGTCGATTTTCTGCGGCAGGTGCCCACCCACCTGACCGTCTACCTGCTGGGCGCACCCTCGGACTCGGTGGCTGTGGAACGCATCCGGCAACAGCTCGACAGCGTGCGGGTGGTGAGTCTGGCCGGGAAACTGCCGTTTCTGGCGTCGGCGGCTCTGATGCAGGGCGCTCAGATGAATTTCGTCAACGACTCGGCGCCCTTGCACCTGGCGTCGGCGGTGGATGCACCAACGACAGCCATTTTCTGCTCGACCATCCCGCAGTTTGGGTTTGGCCCTCTGGCCGACGATTCACAGATTGTCGAAATCGAAGAGATCCTCGACTGCCGCCCCTGCGGACTACACGGGCGCAAAACGTGTCCGCTGGGTCATTTTCAGTGCGCATACGGGATTCGGACGGAGCAATTGACCACCCGGCTCGAAGGCCGGCAGGCTGATGACGCCAAGCCGATGGCGTAGCGGTTTTACGGGTAATGACTTTTTTTTGAACGTATGCTGAATCTGGGAGAAGTTGTCCGACTGATTTTTGAACGGCTGGAAGGATGGGGGAAAACCGCCCTGGTGCTGGTGCCGAATCTGGTGGTGGCGCTGGTCGTAGTGCTGCTGTTTAATTTCGTTGCCCGGTATGTCCGGCGGCTGGTCGTCCGGGGTTTCGACCGTTTCAGTGACAACATTTCCCTCGTCAACCTGACCGGAACCGTCGCTCAACTGGTGGTAATGGCCCTTGGCCTGTTCATTGCGCTGGATATTCTGGGGCTGGAAAAAACCGTGGCTTCCCTGCTGGCGGGGGCCGGGGTGCTGGCACTGGCCATCGGTTTTGCGTTTCAGGATCTGACGGCCAACTTCATTTCGGGAACCATTATTGCGCTCCAGCGGCCGATCGAAGTGGGTGATGTAGTCGACACGAACGGTTTTGAAGGACGGGTGGTCAGCGTCAAACTGCGTTCCATTGTGCTCGACAATGGCGGAGGGCAAACCATCGAAATTCCGAGTAAGGACGTTTTTCAGAAACCGATTATCAACTTCTCACGCTCCGGTAGCCGGCGCATCGAAATGGTAGCGGGGGTTTCGCATCTTGATGAGCTGGAAAAAGCCCAGCGCGTCGCGATCAGCGCCGTCAAAGCCCTGCCCTTTATTCGGAAAGACAAACCGGTGGAGATGCACTACAAGGGTCTTACGCTCGAAATGGTTCAGTTTCTGGTTTGGTTCTGGATCGATCCGGCCAAAACCGATGCTGCCAAAGCCCTGAGCGAAGCTATTAAAGCCGTTAAAAAAGCATTTGCGGAAAATGACGTGCTCATGATGTTCCCCGCCCACACTTACGAGCTAAAAAAGCGCGCCCAGGGACCGCCGGAGGCATAAAGATTATAGGGTTTCGTACTCGTACTGCTCCAGAACCGTTGAACTGGCGGCCAGTACCCGTCGCGTCGGCAGGTTGTTGTCGTACACGTACCGGTATTCGTCGACCGACGGTTTGGTCTGATTACCGGCTTCAACCTGGTAAGTGGAGGCCCGGACGCAATTGTTTTTCGACCAGCTCATCTGGTCGAAAACCGGGCAATCGGCCAGCCGGTACGGATTGGGTTTCGTATCGTACTCATACACAATCCGGCGCGTTTGGGTCGAGGCTGCCAGGCTGCGTTGCAACGGAACGGTCGTCATGGTTTCTTCAATCACGTTGCCCCGGGTGTCGTAGCGATATTGGTAGGTGGTCAGCGTGACCGGTGAACTACTGGTTTTTTCGCCCCGAACCGCGTAGGTATACCGCTGACGGCCCACAATCTGGCCGGCGGTATTATAAATCAGTGAATCCGTAAAAAAGAGCGCTTTTTCGGGATTGCCGGTGAGGTCGCCTTTGCGAAGAATATAGCGCTCCCGGGCATTCAGCCGGCCTTCGCGGCTGTAGGTATAGTGTTCTGAATAACCATAATTCCAGGGGGATTCGGGTTGCTGGTATTGCATGGAATACGTTACCAGCTTGCCCGTCGTGCCAAAATTGTGCTGAATCAGACTCAGCGCTTTCTGGTTTCGGGTTACTTCTTCCTTACTCAGTTTACCTTTTGCATCGTAAAAAAACTGCCGAACGCTGCCGTCCGAATAGACAATTCGCTTGAGCCGATTCTGGGCAACGGAAGAAAATGACGTAGCCAGGCCGATCAATAAGCTGAAAAAGAAAACAGAAGGGAGCATTTTTAGCATAGCGTTGAGGATGGGTTGTTTCGACGTGTCGATTGCAAAAACTATGCCCGTAAAAAAAGCCACTCTAAAAAGAGCGGCTTTTTTCGACGAATTTCGTCAAATTAGTTTTTTCGATACTGTTCGATAATCTTATAAAGCGCCTTTTGCTTCTCCAGTTCCGGAAAAAAGTCAAACAACTGAATGTGCAGCTCGTAATTGAGCGTCAGAGCGGCTTCCAGACTGACGAGGGCTTCGCGGTACGATCCGGCGTGAATGAGGTAGATCACCGCCCGGTAATACAGATCGGCTTCCTGCGGCAGTTCTTCGATGCCCATCTCGATGATCTCGTGCGCCCGGGCAAAATCGCCCTGATCGAACAGCACCAGCGACCATTGCAGGTACACATCCAGGTTGGTCGGATCGGCTTCGACGGCCTTCTCAAAGGCTTCGATGCTCGAAATACCGTTGCCTAGTTTGTATTCGGTTTCGGCCAGTGCCAGCCAGTATTCGGCGTTTTTTTCGTTCAGTTTCAGGGCTTTCCGCAGAAACGGAATGGATTCGTGCCACTTGCCCAATTCGCTCAGACAAACACCGATGCCGTAATAGCCTTCATCCCACAGGTTGTCGAGATGAACGGCGTCGCGGTAGCGGGTGATGGCTTCGCCAAAGCGGTTTTGTTTCTCCAGACTGGCACCCAGGTAACAATACGTTTCCGGGGTTGCGTCCTCGTACTTCAGCGTGTTCCGGTACGCTTCCTCGGCCTTGCTATACTTGCCGAGGTTCATGTACGTGTTGCCCAGGTTAAAATACGCCGACGCAAAATCTTCTTTAATAATCGTCGCGTAATCGTAGGCTTGGGCGGCCTCCTTGTAGCGGTTGAGCTTGCTGTAGGCGATTCCGATGTTGTACCAGGCATTGTGCGAATACGGGTCGCGATCGATCAGCTGCTGGTAATAGTCCAGGCTGTTTTCCAGTTCACCCATCAAATCCAGGCAAAACGCCAGTTCGTAGAGCGAATTTTCGTTGTTGATGTTGTAGTGAATCGATTTTTTATACTGCTCGATGGCCTCTTCGTATTTGCCCCAACTCTGGTAGGTCTGCCCGATCTGAAAGTGGATGTCGTCCTTTTCGTCGGCGGTTTCCAGCAAATCACTCAGAATTTCAATGGATTGTTCGTAGTTACCGGCCAGGTTGCTGATGGTGCCCTGCATGTATTGAACATCCGGGTCACTCGGATTGTACAGGGCAGCCCGGTCGAGTAAATTCAGGGCCTGATCAAACTTGCCGTTGGTGGCCAGCAGTTGGGCCTTATCCAGCATCAATTCCAGTGAGTAGGGGAAATTTCCAAGACCGGCTTCACAGGCTTTCATGGCTTTTTCCAGATCGCCTTCTTCCATGTAATGTTCAACTATCTGTTCGTAAACATCCAGGTCGAAGAATTGACTTTCTGTGCCTTCTAACATACTCTCAAACCGCTGTAGAGAGGCCTTTATTTCGCTTTCTCTTTCCTCAAACTCTTGCTCCATATTCACATCGTACAGGGGTTACGTATATACTATACACCACTCTTGAGCGTGGAATTGTAGTAGAAATATACAACTAATAATCTATTTCGCAAGTATTCCGGCAAAAAATGTACCGACCGGTTTTTACCCCATTTTGGGGGACTTGGCGATCAGGATATTACCCGGTTTACCCGGGTTGTCTATCCGTGGGTACGTTTGAAAAACACACAAATCCGCTGAATCGTTTCGTCGATATTCCGGTATTGGAAGGATAGGGTATTTTCGATCTTCCGGCCATCGTACCGGTACGATCCCGAGGCCGAGCGGGCGGTTTCGCGGGTGATCAGCGGAGCCTTGCCCGTGAGCCAGGAGCGGACGGCTTCGAGCGGCCAGAGCAGGCGGGTGAGGGTAGGAGGAACGCGAAACCGGGTGCGTCGCCTGCCGAACGCATCCGCCATTTTGTCCAGAAATTCCTTGTACGGCATACTGGCGGCTGTCAGAATAAACCGCTGGGCCGTTATCTCGCTTTGCATGAGCTGAAAAACCGCGTCGGCCACGTCGCGCACGTCGACCAGGTTGACAATACCGGCCGGGTAGAACGGTTTTTCGTCGTAAGCGTATTTGAACAACTGCGTACTGCTGCGCGTCCAGTCGCCCTCGCCCAGCACCAGCGACGGATTGACCAGCACGGTATCGAGCCCTTCGGCAACGCCCCGCCAGACTTCGAGTTCGGCCCGGTATTTGGTTTGCCCGTAAAAGGAATTCTGGGGCGACTCTTCCCAGCGCTGCTCTTCGTCGATGACGGTCGGGCCGGTTTCGCTCTTGCCTGTCGGCCGACCCACGGCCGCCACCGAACTCACGTAGCCCAGTTTCCGAACTCCCTTTGCCAGACAAACATTAACCACGTTGGCCGTTCCTTCCACATTGACTTTCTCCATGCGGCTGCGGTCTTTGGGCAGGTACGAAACAATGGCAGCCACATGAACCACGTCCACTGTCCCGCCGGTCTGGAGCGTCTGAATGGCGTCCTCCAGCGCCGGAATATCCAGAATGTCGCCTTCGAACCAGATGATCTGGTCGTTGAGGTCGTTGAGCAGACTCAGGTCGCTGCCGGTTCGCCGGAGCGCGGCCACGTTCCGGCCTGCTTCAAGATACCGCCGGACGATATGGCTGCCGATCAGGCCGTTGGCGCCGGTGATGAGGGTTATGTCAGGTAGTGATAAAGTCATTCAGAATAGTTCAACCCAGTTCAGGAAATTATTCGTGCTTTCCATGGTGTTATCCGTGACCGGCGCGGTTGGGAGCACTTGCTCAGCATCCGGTTTGTAAACATAACAACGTTTGCCGCCGATTTGCTAATTTCGCGCCAAAATAAGGTTTGGAAGGTACGATCTGGGGCGAAGGGGAACCTGGAATTGTTTTAACCCTATACCGTATACCGAAAACCGTAAACCAACTGACATGTCACTAGAAAATCCGCAACGCTATACCGTCACGGCGGCCCTGATTTACGCCAATGGTCCGATTCATATCGGGCACATCGCCGGTTGTTACCTGCCCGCCGATATTTACGTGCGGTATCTGCGCGCAACGGGCAAAGACGTGGCCTTCATCAGCGGCACCGACGAACACGGTGTTCCGATTACCATCCGTGCGCAGAAAGAGGGCATTACGCCCCAGGAAGTGGTCGATAAATATTACGGACAGATCAAGCGGTCGTTCGAAGCGTTCGGGATTTCGTTCGATATTTATTCGCGAACCTCCAAACCGATTCACCACGAAACGTCGCGGGAGTTTTTTCTGAATCTGTACGAGAGCGGTAACTTCACGGAAGAAATTACCGAGCAGTATTACGACCAAACCGCGAAGCAGTTCCTGGCCGACCGCTACATTATTGGGGTTTGTCCGGTTTGCGGCAACGAAAATGCCTACGGCGACCAGTGCGAACGCTGCGGCTCGACGCTCAGCCCGACGGAACTGAAAGAACCGCTGCGCTCAATGCTGTCGGGATCAAAGCCGGTTTTGAAAGCGACCAAAAACTGGTACCTGCCGCTCGACCGGATGCAGCCGCGCATTGAAGAATACATTAACAGCCACCCGGAATGGAAAACCAACGTACTGGGCCAGTGCCAGTCGTGGCTGAAGGAAGGACTGCGCCCCCGCGCCATGACCCGCGACCTCGACTGGGGCATTAAAGTGCCGCTGCCCGATACGGAAGGCAAGGTACTGTACGTCTGGTTCGACGCGCCGATTGGATATATCTCCATGACGAAGGAATGGGCCGAACAGCAGGGCCGCGACTGGGAGTTGTACTGGCGCGACAAGGACACGAAGCTGGTGCATTTCATCGGGAAAGATAATATCGTGTTTCATTGCATCATTTTCCCGGCGATGCTGATGCACGAAGGGAGTGGTTCGGGATCCCGCTATATTCTGGCCGATAACGTGCCCGCCAACGAGTTCATGAACCTGGAGGGCGACAAAATTTCGACCTCACGGAACTGGGCGGTCTGGCTGCATGAATACCTGGACGAATTGCCGGGCAAACAGGATGTGCTGCGCTACGTGCTGGCGGCCAATGCGCCCGAAACCAAGGACAGCGAGTTTACGTGGAAAGATTTTCAGACCCGCAACAATAGCGAGTTGGTGGGCGTATTTGGCAATTTTGTTAACCGGGCGGTCGTGCTAACGCAGAAGTTCTGCGAAGGGAAAGTGCCCGTGAAGGACGGGTTGACCGAAACGGATCAGGCGGTTCTGGACGAACTGGCGCAGTTTCCGGACCGCATCGGGCAGGCGATCGAGCAATACCGTTTCCGGGAAGCGCTGGGCTATTTGCTGGATTTGGCGCGGCTGGGGAACAAGTACCTGGCCGAGACCGAACCCTGGAAAGTGGCCAAAACCGATCCCCTGCGTGTCAATACCATTCTGAACATTGCCTTGCAGATTGCTGCCAATCTGAGCATTGTTTGTGAACCGTTCCTGCCCTTTACGGCGGAAAAACTGCGCACGTTGCTGAATACGGCGACGATTACGCCGGAAGATGCAACGGGATCGGCGTTTCACTGGATCAATGCCGGAAAACCGGATTTGCTGCCGGAAGGCCACACGCTGGGCGAAGCGGTTTTGCTGTTCGAAAAAATTGAAGACAACGTGATCAACCAACAAATCCATAAACTGCACGAAGCCAAACGCATGAACGAACTGGCCGTAAAAACCGTACCGGAGGCCAAACCGGTGATTCAGTACGACGATTTTGCCAAAATGGACCTTCGGATCGGTACAATCGTGGAAGCCGAGCGGGTGCCGAAAAGCGATAAATTGCTGAAACTGAAGGTGGATGACGGAACGGGGCAGCGCCAGATTCTGAGCGGAATTGCCAAACACTTTGAGCCGGAAAAACTCATCGGCGTTCAGGTGACGTTCCTGGCCAACCTGGCTCCGCGGAAAATGATGGGCCTTGAATCGCAGGGCATGATTCTGATGGCCGAAGACCGCGACGGTAGCCTGTCGCTGATCAGCCCCGACAAAACCGTCTGGAATGGCGGAACGGTTTCGTAGTTGCCGGAACCGGGATGACGCGGAGTAAAGGATTGCCCAGGATGGCTGTCGCAACGTAGGTTGCCCTATCCTGGGCAATCCTTTCCGTTTCATCCCGGTTCAGAAGGCTTTAAAAAGATAAAGCCTCCCGA
The DNA here is from genome assembly GCF_042655385.1 of Larkinella bovis. Taxonomy (NCBI): domain Bacteria; kingdom Pseudomonadati; phylum Bacteroidota; class Cytophagia; order Cytophagales; family Spirosomataceae; genus Larkinella; species Larkinella bovis. The sequence goes on from NZ_JBHSMA010000005.1 coordinate 137,309, forward strand.
TCACTGCGAGAGGCTTTATACTGACTATTCCTAAACCCTTAACCTTTTCTTTTCTAAGAACTTATCTTCAATTTTTTCATAGTGTCCGACCTTTTCCGGTGTTAACTGTACTTAAGACGGAGTACCAATTCAGAAGTAACAACTCTCAAATCAGAATTTTATAAACTAACTGATAATTTCCTGATTTTGTTCAATTGTCCTGCCGTTGAAGAACAATGCAAATATCGCAACAAATTTTTAGAGTACAAATTTTATTTTTAAATATTTTTTAGGTACCTGCTTGGTATAGTATTGATTTGTAATAGGTTATACGTCCATCTGTAGGGCTTTTGGACAGGATTTTAAAACAAAATACTACAAATTTCACAATTTTGCCAAAGGAAATTTTTATTTCAAAAATTGAAAAAATCATCAAATAGTTATATTATTGGTTGAAAAAATTCATCGTGTGCTGTAAGCCCGAAGTACAAAAACTAATAACGGCATCGCCGGCGCGGTCGAGATGCTGCGGTAATTGCGCCATTTCGTCCTCCGGAAACTTCCCCAGAACAAAATCAATCTGCCGTCCTTTCTGAAAGGTATTGCCAATTCCGAACCGCAAACGCGCGTATTCCTGCGTTCCCAGTACTTCATCAATATTTCGCAATCCGTTATGTCCACCGGCCGAACCTTTGGGTTTCAGCCGCAATTTGCCAAATGGCAAATCCTTGTCATCCGTAATAACCAATAGATTCTCGGTTGGGATATTGAATTGCTTTAAATACAAGCTAACGGCCCTGCCGCTCAGGTTCATATACGTCGTTGGTTTGATCAAATGGATGATTTTTCCCTTATGACGCCATTCGGCGGTGTAGGCCAGCCGGTTGAGCGAAAAATCAAAACCGTATTGGGCCGCCAGCCGATCGACTACCATAAAACCGGCGTTATGCCGCGTCAGCATGTATTCCGGACCGATATTACCAAGACCGACAATCAGAAATTTCATAAAAACCGCGTTGAAGAATCAATGGATGAGTTGCACCTGCAAAGTTCGCAGAAACAAATCAACAAAAAACACCTGTCGAAAACCGAAAACTGAAAACCGACTACTATCTTTCGTTCATGAATCAGAAACGCCTTATTCTCGCCAGCCCGTTGCTGGAGATTGTGATCAGCCGATTGTGTCAGGAGCTGATTGAGAATCATCAGGATTTTGCCAATACCGTCGTGCTCGGCATGCAGCCACGCGGAATTTATTTTGCCAAACGGATTGTGGCGGAACTGAACCAGACCCTGCAAAAAGAGATTCCACTGGGTTTTTTGGATGCAACGTTTTACCGGGATGATTTCCGTCGGCGCGAGCTGCCGCTGCGGCCCAACAATACGTTTGTTCCGTTTCTGATTGAGGATAAGAAGGTTATTTTAATTGACGACGTGATCTCAACCGGCCGTATGGTTCGGGCGGCTCTGGATGCGATGACGGCATTTGGCCGCCCGCAGTCGGTAGAGCTGCTGGTGCTGATCGACCGGCGGTATAACCGGGATCTGCCCATTAAACCGGATTATACCGGCAAACGGGTCAATACACTCGAATCGCAGAAAGTACTGGTCGAATGGACCGAGCAGGGGGCCGAAACCGACCGAATCTGGCTAATGGAATAGAATCGGTTCTTTTTAACCTGGGGCCTTGCCTTGGCCGGAAAACCGGTGCCGGTTACATTTTTCCAGGTATTTCCGGATTGCCGGTTCATGGGTAAATTTTTTTTCGAGTTCGCGTAGGGGTACGGTTTTCGAAGCGGGTCATAGCGGCATAAAACAACAAATACCGTTCAAACCGCTATAACAGCCATGAAACTTACTTCCCTGCTATCCGCTTTTTTGATGCTCGCGTTGGTGTCATTGATTTCCTGTGACTTCGAACGCATTGGTCCCTACGAAGAAGACGACCGCACCTACGGCCTGACCAATTTCGACCGGCTCGATATGGGCAGCGCTTTTACCATTACCGTTGAACGAGGCAGCCAGTACAGCATCAAAGCCCGGGGTAACCGCCGGGATCTCGATGATCTGGATATTTACACCAGCAACGGCACGCTGCACGCCAAATACCGCAACGGGTCCCGCAACCGCCGGTACGACATGACCATTACGATCACGATGCCCACGCTGCGTTCCGTCGATTTTTCCGGCGCTTCGCGTTCGGACGTGACCGGTTTTCAGGGATTGCGTGAACTGGATATCATCTTATCGGGCGCTTCCCGGGCCCGCTTTGATGGGGGCACCGACCGGACCAACATTGACCTGTCCGGTGCCTCGGACCTCGACCTGAAAGGAGCCAGCGGTCTGCTGTTTGGCGAATTGTCGGGTGCCAGTAAACTGGAAGCGTTTGATTATCCGGTTGACGAAGCCGAACTGGATTTGTCGGGGGCCAGCACGGCCCGCGTCCGGGTTGCTAAACGGCTGGATGTGAACGCCAGCGGGGCCAGCAGCGTTCGGTATCGTGGCACACCCGAACTGAAATCCCGTCTGTCGGGTTCCAGTACGGTTCGTCAGGATTAAATCACCTGGAAGATTTATAGGGCGTACAAAAGCGCCGGATGGCTAGGCTGTCCGGCGCTTTTGCGTGGATGGCTGTTTATTTTTCCGGTAAGAGCTGGGCGTGATCTTTCGGTGTTTGCTGAAGAATTTGGTCAGGTGGGCCGTATCGGTAAACCCCAATTCATCGGCAATTTCCTTGATGCTGAAGGAACTGTGCTGCAGTCGGTTTTCAATCAGCTTCAGGCGGTAATCGGCCACGTAGTCCCGCAAGGAAATACCGGTTTTCTCTTTGAAAAATTCCCCCACGTACGTTGGCGACAGGTTGAAGTGGTCGCCCAGAACGTTAATCTGAATGCGGTCCGGTTCGTAGATGTGCTCGTGGATGTAGTTGAGCAGGCCCGTGATTTTGTCGGGATGCTTCCCGGTATCCGGGCGTTGGGCAATCAGGTGATTTTTGATCAGCGATAAAACGGAATGAAGCAGGAAGAAAATCAGTTCGCTGCCTGGGTCCCGGTTTTTCTGCCATTCCTGCCCAATTAGTCGCATCAGCGTATCCATGGTTTGCCGGTCAAAACAGGGTTCCGTAAGGGCCGGATTCTTCTGGATGGCGTGGGTCAGAAACCCGTCGATGTACCGGTTCCAGGCGGTTTGGACCTGCGCATCGCCCGCGCCTTTGAGGTAAACGTGGATAAATTTGACGATGGTGAATTCCGTTTCGTCTTCGATGTCAAAAAAATGCACATCCGACGGGCGGAGCAGGAATAGGTTGCCCGCTTCGTAGGCTTGCGTGCGCCCGTTCAGCCGATGCTGCCCCCGGCCCCGGTGGATAAAGGTGAGTTCGTAGTGGTTGTGGTTATGTTCAGGCAAGGGCCAGTGGCTGGCGCTGAACATCTCAATCTGAAACAGCTGATGTTGAATGCATTTGATCACCCTCCAAAGGTACAAGCATTCCCGCTGGATTTACAAGCGTTGGGAGTTGGTAGCCCGCTACTTTTGTGACGAACATAAACAACGTGATAATGAACGCTTATTCGTACGCATTTCTGACGGCCCGACTGACGGTTGCGGCCAGTTTTATCGGGCACGGTGTCGTGCGTCTGCCGAAATTGACGGCCTTTAGCGATTGGATGGTGGGCTTGTTTGAGAAAACCATCCTGCCGGATTTTCTGGTTCGTCCCTACAGTATGGCCGTTCCGGTCATTGAACTGGTTTTGGGCGTGACGCTGCTCGTCGGGTTGTTTACCCGAGCCAGTTTGATTGGCGCCACCTTTCTTTTACTGTCGCTAATTTTTGGGTCCAATCTCGTCGAAGAGTGGAACTGGATTACGTCACAGATGATTTATTGCCTGTTTTTTGTATTCATGTTTATGAATATGGAGCATAATCAATGGGCGCTGGATCATATTTTCCGGAAATCAGGTCGTCCGAAACGAGTGGCCGAACTGGTCTGAAGTAGGCCTTGGTAGAAACGTAAAAAGTAGAAAACCGCCCTATTGGAGCGGTTTTCTACTTTTTAGAAGAAGCAGGGAACATTCCTCAGCGCTTACGCGACTTCCAGTTCCTGCGGTTTTTTCGGTTTTACTTTTTTGCCACCGAAGCGGGCCATCAGCCGGTCAACCACCAGATACATCGACGGCACGACCAGCAGCGTGAGCAGCATCGAAGACGTCAGACCGCCGATGATGACCCAGGCCATCCCATTCTTGGTTTCGGCACCGGCACCACTCGCCAGGGCGATCGGCAGCATACCCAGAATCATCGCCAGCGTCGTCATCAGAATCGGGCGCAGACGTTCTTTACCGGCTTCGATCAGCGCATGAATCACATCGTGCCCTTCGGCTTTGAGCTGGTTGGCAAAGTCAACGATCAGGATGGCGTTTTTCGCCACCAGACCGAGCAGCATGATCATCCCGACAATCGAGAATACCGTCAGGCTTTCCATCGTCAGCGCCAGCGCCAGCAGGGCTCCAATCAGCGCCACCGGAATCGAGAACAGAACGACGAACGGATATACCACACTTTCGTACAGCGCCACCATAATGAAATACACCAGCAGGATAGCGATCAGCAGCGCCAGCCCCAGACTTCCGAAGGCTTCGCCCTGTTGCTGCAATTGACCCAGGTACTGGATGGAAACTCCTTCCGGCAATTTAACCTGCTCCATTTTGGCCTGGATGTCGGCTCCTACCGTACCCACCGGACGCCCCACAACCTGCGCGTTGATCGTGACTGACGAAAGGCGGTCAATCCGTTCCAGGACGCTTTCCCCAATCTGCTCCTGCACCTGGGCAAACTGCGAGAGTTCGAAGCTTTTCCCCTGGTTGTTCACAAAGGTCAGGCGGCTGATATCCCCGGCATTCGTGCGGTCGAACTTGTCGAGACTGATCAGGATATCGTACTCATTCCCGTTCTGTTTGAATTTCGACTGATCGTTGCCACGGAAGGCATTTTGCAGCGCCATGCCTACTTCGGAAGCATTGATCCCCAGTTGCGCCATTTTCTCGCGGTCGAGGTTGACGGTTACTTCCGGCTTCGGATCTTTTACCGAATACTTCACGTCCTGCGTACCCGGTATCGATTTCGTTACCTCCATCACCGTGGCAGCCGCTTCCCGGATATCTTTCAGATTGGTTCCTTTTACCGCAATCTGGATCGGGGCCTGCGCATTACCGACTATACCGACCGGGCTAACCGTTACTTTCGTCCCCGGAATCTGACTCACTTCTTTTTTCAGCAACTGCCCAAACTCTTCGGTCGAAATGGTACGATGTTTTTTATCGACCAGCTTGACGTTGATGTCCGCAATATTGCTGTTCGAGGAGGTCGCTAATCCATTACTCGTGTAACCGACATTAGTAAACACATTGGTTACTTCCGGGTGTTTCATAATGATCTCTTCCGCACGCTGGGCGACGGCATTCGTCTGGTAAATCGAAGCCGTTGGCGCCAGTTCGATCGTAACGGCCGTCTCACCCATGTCGCTTTGGGGCATGAACGCGCCCCCGATAAACCCGGCAGGAACCAGGGCAATCGAACCGACCAGCAGGGCAATTGTGCCCAGGAAAACATACCGTTTATGACCCAGCACCCACGCCAGAATACGGCCGTAGGCTTCGGTCAGGCGGGTAATCATGTTTTCAAAGCCCAGGTTCAGACGGCCCCAGAGCGAATTGCGGCTCAGGATTTCAACCTTGCCGAACCGGGATGCCAGCAACGGCGTCAGTGTAAACGACACCAACAAACTCATCAGGGTGGAGAACACGACCACCAGGGCAAATTCCCGGAGAATGTTTCCGATCAGACCGCCGGTCATCGCCAGCGGCACGAACACCACCACGTCGACCAGCGTAATGGCCAGGGCCGTAAAGCCGATCTCACTCCGGCCATCCAGGGCCGCCGTCCGCTTGTCTTTCCCCATTTCGAGGTGACGGTTGATGTTTTCCAGGACCACAATCGAGTCATCGACCAGAATACCTACCACCAGCGAAAGAGCCATCAGCGTCATCAGGTTTAGCGAGAAGCCCATCAGATACATCAGCGCAAACGTCGGAATCATGGACGACGGCAGCGCCACCAGCACGAACATGGCCGACCGGAAGCTGTGCAGGAACAGCAGCATCACCACCGATACGATCACAATGGCCAACCCCATATCGAAAACTACCGCATCGGCCGAAGCCAGGGTGTAAATCGACTGATCGGCGGCAATGTTGAACTTCAGGTTGATGTTACTGTATTGCTTTTCAAGTTGCTTGATCCGCTCCTGCGTCAACTGACTCACCGATACCGCATTGGCGTCCGACTGCTTCTGAATCTGCAAACCGATCGACGGCTGGGCGTTGATATGGTTGATGGCGGTCGGTTTGGTGGTGGCGTCGACCACTTCGGCCACATCTTTCAGCAATACCTGGCTGCCGTTGGGCTTGCGGGCAACGATCAGGTTACGCAATCGGTTGGTGGTTTCAACGGAGGCATCGAAGCGAATCGAGAGCTGGGATTCGCGGGTTTCGAGCTGACCGGCCGGGTAGCTGGTGTTGGCCGCTGCAATGGCCTGCGACACCTGTCCGATGGATAGGCCGTAGGCGCGTAGTTTATCCTGATTGACATTGATCTGGATTTCGCGCTCATTTCCACCGATAACGTTTACCTGACCAACCCCGGTTACGTTCGACAACTGCGGTTTGATGTTGTCATCGATCAGATCGTACAGGGCCGTGGGCGACAGGTTGGCCGTGACCCCCATCCGCAAGACCGGTATTTCGTCGGTCGAGAATTTGTTGATAATCGGGCGATCAGCTTCGTCGGGCAGCAGGTTCAACACCTGTTCTACCTTCCGCTGGGCGTCTTGCTGGGCCAGCGTGGTGCTGACACCGTTTTTCAACTGAACAATCACAATGGAAGCCCCTTCCTGCGAGGTAGAGGTCATGCGGTCCAGTCCTTCGAGCGACGACAGAGCGTCTTCAATCCGCTTCGTTACGTTGGTTTCAACCTCATCGGCCGAAGCACCCCGGTAGGTTGTCGCTACGCTGATGACGTTGGCTTCGAATTTTGGCAATAAGTTGTATGACAACTGCTTGTAGCTCAGGGCACCGAACAGAATCAGCACGGTGAAGACCGTGAGGACCAGCAGAGGGCGTTTGACGGCTATTTCAGATACAGACATAATTTCTTACTTATTTTGTGATTTGTACGGGTTTGCCGTCGCTCAGGTTCAATTGACCCGTAGCCACCACCTGGTCGCCAGCCGACAAGCCTTCCAACACTTCAATGTTATCGCCGAATTCCCGGCCCACTTTAATCTGGCGTTGTTTGGCCACATTGCCTTCTACAACATACACATACGGATTCTTGATGCTTTCCACCAGAGCAATCCGCGGAATTTGCAGGGCTTTCTGGTTGGATTTCTGCGAGAAATCGACATTCACGAACGTACCGGCTTTCAGACCGCCTGCGCTAGCCAGCGTGATTTCGACTGGATAGTTATGTTCTTCGGTTCCCTGCGGAGCAATATAGGTGATTTGCCCGCTGAATGTTTTTCCCGGAAAAACATCGGCGGTGATACGGACCGTCTGGCCTTTGCGCAGTTGATAAACGTCACTTTCGTTGACCAGTACGTTCACTTTCAGGCGGTTTACATCCAGGACCGTACCCAATACCGTACCCGGAGAAATGTACTCGCCCGGTTCGATGTCTTTCTTCACAATCTGGCCGCTGATCGGGGCTTTTACGTTTGCTTCCTGGATCTGTTTCTTGATCTGCTCGGCCTGGTTGATGGCGCTCTCGTAGTTGTATTTGGTTTCGTTCACCTGAATTTCCGTCGTGGCATTACCGGCCAGCAGCGTGCTATACCGGGTTACGTCTTTCTTCAGCTTGTCAATGTTCAGTTCCGTGGCCTCCAGCGACAGTTCTTTCAGCTTGTTATCCAGCTGAACCAGAACCGCCCCCTGACGAACCTGCGAGCCCAGCTCAAAATTGACCTGCGTTACGCGACCGGCCGTGGTGGCCGTAATATTGGCTTCCTTGAACGGAATCAGGTTGCCGGTTTTAACAAGCTGCTGATTAACCTCGCCTTCTTCAACCTGCGTAACCGTTACCGGAATGGACGTATTGGTGTTGGTCGGCAACTGGTTCTTTTCGTCAATCTTCTTTTTGTTGGAAGCCAACCGGAAGCCGATGAGCGACGTAACGGCTAAAATGGCTACTACAACGATAATGGTTGTCTTTTTCATGGGAGTCGGTTGTATTCTCAGAGTTGATTATAAAAACTTAACAACGAGCCCTGCGATTTCTCAAGATCAAGCTGGGCCTGGTAAAAATTGATGAGCGAATTGATATAGTTCGATTGGGCCTGTTGGTAGGAGGTGTCGGCGTTAATCAGGTCCGTCAGGGTCTTGGTTCCCTGTTTGTATTGCAGGGTCGTGACGTTGTAAACCTCCTGAGCCAGTTTCACATTCCGGTCGTCGTTCTGCACGTTGGTCTGAGCCCGCTGAATCTGCGACTGCGCGTTGTTAAACTGAAGGCGGTAGGAGGCCGTATTCAGTCGTTGCTGTTCTTCCTGCGTCAGTACGGTCAGCTTCGCCTGCTGAATTTTGGCGTCGCGCTGAAAACCGTCAAAAATCGGAACGTTCAAGCGTAACCCAATGCTTCCGAAGCCCATGAAGTTGCTGAACGATTTCGTAAAATCATTCGCGAGCACCAGCGAACCGTAGTTGGCTGCGAAGTTCAGCGTCGGCAGGTAGCCTGCTTTGGTGCGTTGCAGTTGCAGGCGTTGCAGGGCCAGACTAGTTTCACTCTGTTGGTATGAAACCAGATTTTTGGCGTCGAACTGCGTTTGTTCCAGCGTCGGAACCTGCTTGATAATCACCGAATCCGAAAGGACAAGAGCCTGTTCCTGCGGTAATCCCATCTGGTATTTCAAGCGGTTGAGCGACAGGTTCAGATCGTTTTCGGCCAGTGACAACTGCGAACGCGTGTTGTTGAGGTTCACTTCCGTCCGGGTGTAATCAACGGGCTGGATCACCCCGTTGTCCCGTTGCAGTTTCAGCACATTCAGAACCTGCTGCGTTCGTTCGATATTATCTTTCAGCAAGGCGATTTGCTGCTGGGCGATAAACACCTGATAATAGTTGCTCGTGATGTTATAAATAATGTCTTCACGGGTTTGGCGGGTATTCAGCTCGGCCAATTGCTGATTCGGTTTGGCGGCTTTCAGACCCAGCAGGAGCGATTTGTCGTAAATCGGTTGAGAAAGCTGCGCATTGACGTTCGTCTGGTATTTCGAACCCAGCGCAACCCGGATAGGCTCGGTGCTGCCGCCCAAACCGGCGGGTAACAACGTCGATTGAAGTTTCAGGTTGTCGGTGAAGTTTCCCGTTCCGGATACCTGTGGCAGGTATGAACTAAGTGCCTCCCGGGCCTGCTGATTGGCGGTTTCTGACTGATACTGCGCAAGACGCACGGTTCCAAAATGCTGTAGACCATAATCAATGCAGCTTTTCAGCGTCCAGTTCGTCTGCGCCCACCCGGGCAGCGAAGCCGCAAGTGAAAACGATACAACAAGAGCAACTAACTTTTTCATAATTGTAATAAACGTAGAAAAACTTTTATTGTGGATATATCAATAGTAGATATATCAACTATTTTGGTAAAATAAAAAATCAACATTCTATGAGACCCGCTACCTTATGCAATAGTTTAAGTAGGGTAGCAACTTCTTCTGGTTCAAGCTGATTTATTACTTCGTCGTCCAATTGTTTCGCTGTTTCCATTACCTTGTTGATGATCATTTTACCCGCCGGGGTCATTTGAATTAAATTCTTCCGCCGGTCAATGCTGTCGGGCGTTACACGGAGGTAGCCATCGCGTTCCAGAGTACGAATGGAGCGTTGAATGCCCGATTTGTCCTTTTGTAAGAGGTTAGCAATATCCTGTTGAGAGAGCGAGCCGTCGGGCGAATAGCTAACGACAAAAAGTACCGGAAGCTGCTCTAATTGGAGAGAGATTCCGGATTTGGCTAAATCACGATTGGTCTTCTTGGCAAATAAGTGTGAAACGTGGGTGATGTTAAACACCACGAACCGACTCATCTGGCCAAAAATCTTTTCTCTTATGACACTTTCTTCTTTCGCAATCATGGTCACAAACTTATAGTAAGTTGATATATCAACCAAGTACTTGTGAAAAAAGTTTTGTGTTTTTTGAGGATATGGCCAATAATCGGGATGAACGGTTCATCCCCACGGATTTCTAGTCCGTGGGGATGATATAGTTTAGGGAGGGAGGGCAGGCACCCGGGCAGGATTCGCGCCTGTGGCGTTATAAAGGACTTTTCTACATCGCGCCGAAAAACCGGCTGCTCTGGCCGATACGGATGCGTCAGACGATCTGTCGGCCGGCGGTTGCGTAATGCTTTAGCTCGATGGTATCACCCGGCAGCGGTTTGGTGTTCCAGTGGTGGTGAATTGCCAGGGCCGAGCCCAGGGCGGTCGCCTGCGCCATCGAAGCGGCAAACACTTCGGTTTGGGGAAAAGCGGCCGCCAGCAGGTTCATGTAAATCGGGTTTTTGCTAAAACCGCCATCGACAAAAATCCGCTTCACCGGCGAGTTGTCCAGCACCAGATTGGTCGAAATCAACTGCTGGGCCACAATGTCCAGCATCAGTTGGTGGTAGGCTTCTTCGTAGTTGCGGAAAACCGCTAAATCCCGGTGCCGGAAGAGGGATTCCTGCAGGGGAGGGGCCTTCACCCCTTCAAACCGGTTGTCGCTATTGGGCCGCGATTCGCGCAGATACTGAATGGTATCCGGGTCATAGGCAACCTGCTTGTAGTAGTTGTCGGGCGTCTGGAAATGGGCCGCCAGCCGTTTGGTTTGCTGCTCGTGCTCATACCCGGCAAACAGGCGCGATGCCTTGATCGGCTGCCCCTGGTAGTGCATGTAGCACAAACAATCATACTGCAACTCTTCCGCCGTCAGCGGAATGGTGTTGAACGGGTTCAGGCTAATCGACCAAGTGCCGGTTGAAATCAGCACGAATGGTTCCTGAAACGACGCCAGATAGGGAATCAAGGCGGCCGAGCTATCGTGCAGCCCGACACCGACTTTGAGCGGGTGATCCAGCCAGATAGCGCTCAACACGCTGTCGGATGTAAAAATAGGCCCAAACAGTTTGTCGAGGTTTTCGGCAACGACCCACTGATGGTACTGATTTTTGCTGAAGTCCCACAACATGGTATGGCAACCGATGCTGGTCACGTCGGTCAGTACCTGGCCGGTAAACAAATAACTCAGGTATTGGGGCAAATGCAGTGAATACCAGATTTTGCGGAATAACTTCGGTTTGTCGTACTTGATCCGGTACAGCATCAGGCCGGAGTTCAGGCTGTCGAGGGCCGGAGAAGCCGTTTCCATAGCCAGCGTCGTTTCGTCGCCGTAGGTGTCGTAAAACTTCTTCCGAATGGCCGCCGGATACGGTTTCAGATAATTATAGAGGTAGCCAATCGGGCGGCTTTCTTCGCTCAGGTGAACAAAACTGGCCCCATACGTCGAGAAGTTCAGGGCTTTGATCTCAAATTCGGGGAGCTCTAAAACCTCCCGTAACAACGTTTGCACCCAGTTTGTCAGCCGGGAAAGATCTTCGCAGGGATCGCCATCATCATCCACCGTATCGGTAAACGGTTCGGATCGTTCCCAAACAATCTCATACCGTTCGTTGAAAAGAAACAGCTTCTTGTTCGTCTTCCCGATGTCAAAAATGGCAATTACTGGCGTTTTCATTGAATAAATGAGTGAATGAGTGAATGAGCGAAAGAGCGAAAGGTTAACGCGGCAGCCACTCTTTCACTCTTTCATTCTTTCGCTCTTTAATTTAAAGTCCTGTTGCAATGGTTTTTAGGCCCCGTTCGCTGATGAGTTGCTGGCGAACATCCAGCTGGCGGAATAAGCTAAGCGGTTGTAGCGCCCCCCCGGCCCGACGACGGGCTTCGGCCACCAGCGGACGCACATCCGTGCGGAAAGCTTCCTGCAAAATCTCCTGTGCCCGCACCACGTCGTTGGCTTCGCGTGCCTCTTCCAACGCCTGACGATCGACCAGTAGGGCCTGCGCGTAGGCCAGTTGAATGGCTTCGACGGATTGCAGCAAATCTTCCAGCGGGTCTTTAACGTTGTGGCTCGCGTCAATCATCCAGCCCAAATCCGTCGCGTGGTTCATCCCTTTGCGGTCCATGCCATCAATTAACTCGTTGAAAATCAGGAAAAGCTGGTAAGGGCGAATGCTGCCAACCGTCAGGTCGTCGTCGCCGTACTTCGAATCGTTGAAGTGAAAACCGCCCAGTTTGCCTTCCATCAGCAGCAACGAAACGATCTGCTCGATGTTGGCATTGGGCAAATGATGGCCCAGATCGACCAGTGTATAGGCTTTGGGGCCAAGCTTATTGGCGAACAACAGGGAAGAACCCCAGTCGCCGACGGTCATGGAATAAAAATTGGGTTCAAAGGCTTTATATTCGACAAAAACCTTCCAGTCGTCGGGCAAAGCCGCGTAGATTTCCTGTAAACTGTCCAGCGTGCGTTCAAACGCTTTCCGGAAGTTCAGCTGGCCCGGGAAACACGAACCGTCGGACAACCAGACCGTCAGCGACTTGGAGCCCAGGGCGACGCCGTGTTTGATGACATCAATATTGTGTTCAATCGCCTGTTGCCGAACCGCCCGATCTACGTGTTGCAGCGAGCCGAATTTGTAGCTCAGGGGCTGGTCGGGTTGATCCTGGAACGTATTGGAGTTCATGGCGTCGAACTGCAAACCGTAGCTGGCCGCCAGGCTTTTGATCGCTTCGCCGTCTTTCGGGATATCCCATGGAATATGGAGCGAAATGGCTCCGCTCGACTTGTTCAGAGCATGCAGCAGGCCAACATCTTCGATTTTTTCCTCCAGTGAACGGGGTTCGCCACCGCCCGGAAACCGGCCAAACCGGGTGCCGCCCGTACCCAGCGCCCAACTCGGAATGGCAATCTGGAAAGCAATCAGTTTCTGGATCACCTCCTCGGCGTTGGCGACCTCCCCGGTCCAGTACGACAGCTTCCGTTGGTGTGTTTCCTGGAGCTTGTTATTATGATCAGCAATCTGATAGGCTTCGAGTTGCATGAAAGGTTAGGGGTTTAAGAGCGTTGTTCCACAGAGTTGATCGGAGTTTTCTCTGATAAACCCTGATAATCTCTGATCAACTCTGTGGAACAACGTAATCAATTTATCGCACAAACGCCATCGCTACTCCGCCGTCCACATTCAGGACGTTCCCGGTGGATTTGCCCAGCAAACCGCCCACAAACGCGAAACACGCATTGGCAATATCGTCTGGCAAAATGATTTCATTCAGTAAGGTCCGTTTCGCGTAGTAAGCGGGCAGTTCTTCCACCGTTACGCCGTAGGCTTTGGCACGGCCCTCCGCCCAGGCACCCGCCCAGATTTTGCTATCGGAAATCACCGCATCCGGATTGACAACGTTGACACGAATGTGGTCTTTGCCGAGTTCGGCCGCGTTCAGGCGGCTCAGGTGCAATTGAGCGGCTTTGGCCGAACCGTAACCCGCATTGTTGGGGCCGGAAACCAGACCGTTTTTGCTGGCAATGTTGATCACATCACCGCCCAGCTTTTGCTTCCGCATGATTTCAACGCCTTTCTGGGTCACCAGGAACTGACCTTTCACCAGTACGTCGTACAACAGATCCCAGTCTTTTTCGGTATGCTCTTCAATCGGTTTCGAGATCGACAGCCCGGCGCAGTTGACCACAATATCAACCCCGCCGAAGGCCAGCGCAGCCGCGTCAAACGCCTTGCTGATGGTGTCGGCGCTGGTTACATCCAGCGTAGCCGCCGTATGGGTGTCCCGACCGTAGCTCTGACGGAATTCGTCATCGGCACCTTTCAGGCGCTCGGGATCGTTATCATTGATAACGACAACGGCTCCTTCGGCCACAAATTTCTTGGCAATGGCTTTTCCGATACCGCCCGCACTGCCGGTAACCAGAGCAATTTTGCCCGATAACGGTTTGGGTTTCGGCATCCGTTGCAGTTTCGCTTCTTCCAGCAGCCAGTATTCGATATCAAATGCTTCCTGACGCGGCAGCGAGGTGTATTCTGAAATGGCTTCGGCGCCCTTCATCACGTTGATGGCGTTCGTATAGAACTCAGCCGCCACCCGCGCGGTTTGCTTGTCTTTGGCAAACGAGAACATTCCCACCCCCGGCCACAGGATAATCACCGGGTTTTTGTCACGAATGGCCGGACTGTTCGGGTGTTTGCAGGTTTCGTAATAGTCAGCATACATCGCCCGGTAGGCTTCGAACGCCGGTGTCAGTTTTTCCTGAATGGCTGCGGTATTCGTTACGTCCTCGTCGGGTGTCAGGTCGAGCACCAGCGGGCTGATCTTGGTCCGCAGGAAGTGGTCGGGGCAGGAAGTGCCCAGCGGAGCCAGCCGTTCCAGGTCATTCGAATTAATAAACTCCAGTACGCGCTCATCGTCCGTAAAGTGACCGATCATCGACGTCCGGTTTGAGCAGAAACCGCGCAGTACCGGCGCCAGGGTGGCCGCTTGTTGCAGACGCGCTTCCTTGTCAATGCTTTGCAAGTTGGCACCGCCAAAAACCGGACGGTTTTTACCGTAGTTTTCTTCCAGGTATTCCGCACACCGTTCGATGACTTCCAGCGTATTAATGTAGCTTTCGTAAGCCGTGTCGCCCCAGGTAAACAAACCATGTGACCCCAGCATGATGCCCCGGATACCCGGATTCTGCTCCAGACACTCGGCCAGTTTCAGGCCCAGGTCAAAACCCGGCCGCTGCCAGTCGACCCAGCCGATGGTGCCGTCGAACAACTCCTGCGTGATTTTTTTGCCGTCTTTGGCTGCCGCAATGGCAATGGCCGCATCCGGGTGCAGGTGGTCAATGTGCGCAAACGGCAGAAAACCGTGCAGGGGTGTGTCGATCGACGGGGCCTTGGAAGACAGATCGAAAATGCAATGGTTAAACAGTTCGACCATTTCATCTTCAAATTCGATCCCCCGGTAGATATTTTTCAGGCTCCGCAGCCGGTCGACGTACAGAGCGGCCAACCCACTGCGCTTCATCGTGCCCAGGTCGCCCCCGGACCCTTTGATCCACATCACTTCGGTTTCGTTACCCGTCAGCGGATCTTTCGCCATGGTTTTGCAGGACGTGTTTCCTCCGCCGTAATTGGTCAGCCGGAGGTCGGCACCTAAAAGGTTGGAACGATAAATGAGGAGGGCTACTTCGTCACCGGCCAGTTCGGCGGCTTTGGCTTCATCCCACAAGTAACTTACATGACGAAACTCGTTCGCCTGCCGTGTGTTGTTCGTACTGAGCATATCGAATTGATGTCGGAACGCCGACGCGATTGAATCTTCAGAGTTATGATCTCTTCTTCCTAAAAAGTAGTTTTCACTGAATTATACCCAAAGATAAGCGCTATTGACAGCCTTACTTTCATGTACTGTCCTATTTTCTATTTAAAAAATCAATATTTGTCCTTCAAAACCTATAATTTTTGGTAGAAAATTGCAATTTCATTCCGCAGGAACTCTTTTCGTCCAAATGAGTTCTTCTAGAAAGCAACCCCAATCCGATGCTATCCGTTGCCCCCATAACTATTCAGAAAATTAGTCAACATTCTGCTAGTGAATACGTTGCTGATTTGCTGGCGGTTGAAGAACCGCTGGAAATCCGGCTGGGCTTCGGTCCTGCGCACGACCGTCAGCAACGAACGGTGGCCGTTACGATGCGGACGCCGGGCCACGACGAAGAATTGGCGCTGGGGTTTTTGTTCACCGAAAATATTCTTTCCAACCCATCGGAGGTGGTTTCTGTCCGCCATTGCGGGTCGGATTCCGACAAAAAAGGCAATGTGCTACGGGTGGAATTGCAGCCGGAGGCCGTTGTTGACTGGCAGCGGCTGGAACGCCATAGTTATACGGCTTCCAGTTGCGGGATTTGCGGAAAAGCATCCATCGAAGCCATCCAGACCATCTGTCAGACGCAAATCGTTTCCGACTTTCAGTTTGATCCGGAAATGATTCATGCTTTACCCGATAAACTGCGGGAAACCCAACGGACCTTTGCGCATACGGGCGGTTTGCACGCTGCGGCTTTGTTTGACGAAACCGGGCGACTGGTGCTGGTGCGCGAAGATATCGGGCGGCATAATGCGCTGGACAAGCTCATCGGCGCGGCTTTCTGGCAGGGGTGGTTGCCCCTGAGCCGGTTTGGCGTCCTGGTCAGTGGGCGGGTTGCGTTCGAACTGGTGCAGAAATCCTGGATGGCTGGCGTTCCGTTGCTAGCGGCAGTCGGTGCTCCCTCGAGCCTGGCCGTTGAGCTGGCAAAAGAAGCCGGCATGACGCTGCTCGGTTTTGTTCGGGATAACCGCTACAACCAGTATACCTTCACGTATGCTTCCCGCACCGTTTGATGCCGATCCGCTGACCTCGAAATCTGCTGCAATAACCGGTTTCAAGGGCTGACCTGGGGCGCCTGATTGCTACGTCGTTGTGTGACATTAAAGGAGTTTTAGTACCTTACACCTGACAATTTCGGACGGGTATGAAGACTGCGTACTGACTCCAAACGTTGATGGTACGTTATTCGCCCGTAGACAGAAGCTATGAAAATCGCCCCCGACGCCTTACTGGGCCTGAAAATTACCAAACCGAAGGAAACCGCTGCCGGCCTGACCGCCGTAACGGTGGCGCTTCAGCACGTTTTCCGCACTACCGACCTGGCCCGGGGCTGGAAAGCGCTGATTGAACTGAACCAGAAGGACGGTTACGACTGTCCGAGCTGCGCCTGGCCCGACCCCGATGACCATCGCTCCCGCGTGGCCGAATATTGCGAAAATGGGGCCAAAGCCGTGGCCGATGAAGTGATGACCAAACACACGGCTTCACCGGTTTTGTTTCAGCGGTATTCGGTGGATGAACTGCGGCAAAAAGATGATTTCTGGCTCGGGCAGCAGGGGCGGCTGACGCAGCCCCTGATCATTCGGAAAGGGCAGACCCATTACGAGCCGATTGGTTGGGAGGAAGCCTTTCAACTCATTGCCGATCACCTCAATGCGCTGGATTCGCCGGACGAAGCGGTTTTTTATACCTCCGGCCGGACCAGCAACGAAGCGGCTTTCCTCTACCAGTTATTCGTGCGGCAATTCGGAACGAACAACCTGCCCGACTGCTCCAACATGTGCCACGAATCAACCTCGGTGGCGCTGGCCGAAACGCTGGGCCTGGGTAAGGCGTCGATCGTTTACGAGGATATCGAGAAGGCCGAGGTCATTATGATCATGGGCCAGAATCCGGGAACCAATGCGCCCCGGATGCTGACTCCGCTGGAGCACGCCAAGCGTAACGGCGCGACTCTTATTGCCGTTAATCCGCTGGTGGAGACGGGGTTGCTGGCGTTCAAGTATCCGCAAAGTCCCCGCGATATCCTGTTGGGGGGACAAAAACTAACCGACCTCTACCTGCAAATCCGGATCAATGCCGACTTGGCGTTCCTGAAAGCGGTGTGCAAACTCCTGCTGGAAGAAGAGAAGAAAACGCCCGGCCGGGTGATCGATGCGGATTTTATCAAAAATTATACGTCCGGCTACGACGATTTTATCCGCAGTCTGGAATCCTATGACGTGGAGGAACTGGTGGCGCAGACGGGCTTGTCGATGGCGCAGGTTCAGCAGGCGGTTGACATCCTTAAGCATAAAAAGAAAATCATTATCTGCTGGGCGATGGGGCTGACGCAGCACCGGAATTCTGTGAAGACCATTAATGAGGTCATTAACCTGCTGTTGCTGAAGGGTAGTATTGGTATTGAGGGGGGAGGAGCGGCCCCCATTCGGGGCCACAGCAATGTGCAGGGCGACCGCACGATGGGCATTTGGGAGCGACCCAAACCCGAATTTCTGGACCGGCTGAAAACCGTCTTTGGCTTTGAACCTCCGCGCCAACACGGTTTTAGTGCCGTGGAAGCCGTACAGGCCATGCACGATGGAAGCGCCAAGGTCTTTTTCGGGATGGGCGGTAACTTTCTGATGGCCGTTTCGGATACGGACTATACCGCCGAAGCCCTCCGGAACTGCAAACTCACGGTACAGGTTTCGACCAAACTCAACCGCAGTCATCTGGTGCACGGCGAAACCGCCCTGATTCTGCCCTGCCTGGCCCGCTCAGACCGCGACACGCAGGCGTCGGGCGACCAGTTTGTGACGACCGAGGCCACCACGGGCGTTGTGCAGCCATCGCACGGTCGGCTGGAGCCGGTTTCGCGGCACCTGAAAAGCGAGCCGGCCATCGTTGCCGGTTTAGCCAAAGCGGTTTTTCGCAACCGGGAAACCGGTATCGACTGGGACAAACTGATTGGCAATTACGACTACATCCGTGATCTGATCGAAAACGTTATTCCCGGTTTTGACCACTACAACGAACGGGTCCGAAAACCGGGCGGTTTTTATTTGCCCAACGGCCCCCGCGAACGAACGTTTAGAACAAACGATGGCAAGGCTCATTTTTCCATCAACGTACCCGAACAGCACGAACTCCAGCCCGATGAATTGCTGCTGATGACCATCCGGAGCCACGACCAGTTCAACACCACGGTATATGGTAACGACGACCGGTACCGGGGCATTCATAACGAACGGCGGGTCGTGTTCATGCACCCGGACGACATCGCCAGCCGGGGCCTGCAATCGCAGCAGATCGTCCGGTTGCAGAGCCGCTACGAGGGCAAAATTCGCACGGCCGAACGGTTTGTGGTGGTGCCCTACAACATTCCACGCGGGTGTGCGGCTGCTTATTTTCCGGAAACGAACGTGCTGCTGCCCATTAACCGGGTTGCCGAAGGAAGTTTGACGCCCACTTCGAAATCAATTATCATTACGGTAAAACCGGTCTGAGCGAACTTTTTTAGCGGGAGGGAAATTCTTCCCGTATTCATAACACACCCGAGAATGTCTACTGTTTTATTGACCGGCGGGGCCGGAGGCCTGGGCCGCAGCATTACGCAAAACCTGTTGAAGAATGGACATACCGTTGTCGCCACCCTCGAACCGGGCGGTCACCGGCTTGATCCACAGCCCAATCTGATTACCCACGAACTCGATCTGACCGACGAAGCCGGTTGCCGGGCGCTGGTTCGGAAGGTGGCGGACGAGCACGGTAGCATCGACGCGGCCATCTTGCTGGTCGGCGGTTTTGCGATGGGTTCAATTGCCGAAACGGATTTTGCGGCCATCGAAAAGATGTTCCGGCTGAATTTCCAGACGACCTATCAGGTCGTCCGTCCGGTTTTTGAACAGATGACCCAACAGGCCGGTGGAGGCCGGTTCGTTATGGTGGGGGCCCGGCCCGCACTGACGCCCTCGGCGGGAAAACACATGGTGGCCTATGCACTGTCTAAATCGCTGGTGATTCAGTTGTCGGAAATGCTCAATGCGGAAGGGAAGGATAAAAATATTGTGTCAACGGCATTGGTCCCGAGCGTCATCGATACGCCCACCAACCGGAAAGCCATGCCGGATGCTGATCCGGCCAGTTGGGTGAAACCCGAAGAGATCGCCGAACTGATTGATTTTGTGACCTTCGGGTCGGGGAAAATGTTGCGGGAGTCGATTCTGAAAGTGTACAACAATGCCTGAAAACCGGTAATGCCGGTCAGGAAGCGGGTTCAATCCCATCCGTCGGAATGCTAAAACCCGGACGCCGGTGGCCATACCGCTGATTGATATAATTCCGGGCCGGTACCTCCACATAACGATAGGTCAGGGCGGACACTCCCAGCGTTAAGGTCACCAGCAACAGGCATAGCGGCAAACCGGGAGGAGTTTTCGCAGCGCCAAGTGCTTCGAAACTGGAGAACATCCTGGGATTTTGCGGCAGAATAAAAAGGACGATGAGTAGAAAGGCAATGGGAATATGGACCATATAGATGGAAAATGACCAATCGCCGAGCCGTTGCAGGGGGCGGGTTTCCAGCGTCTTTTTAATAAAATCGTCGTTGTAGGCGGCCGACAGGATGATGAAGGGGAAAAACGCCAGAATCAGTAATTCATGAATGCCGAAGTGCATGGCGAGGCACACGCCAATGGAAAAGACCAAAAATGCCCAACCCCTTTTGAGCCAGCGAAATGCCCACTGGCTTCGATACAATTCGTAAAATAACATACCGAGCAGGAAGCCCGCCAGGCACCGGACCAGCCCCCAATCGGTCAGCGTATTGATGGTCGGGGGAGACAGGACGCCCGGTTGTGTAAAGGGCGTTGCGCTGTAGTACGGAATGATGTAATACATTAATCCCAGAAACAAACCCACAATGACCACCGCGACCAGCCATTTTCCGAGGCCGGTCAGCCGGAAAAAGGGGTGAACCAGCAGGGGGAAAATCATGTAGACCCACCACTCGGTGCTGAGCGACCAGGAGGGGGTATTAAGTGGGGCCGTGCCGTAGAGATGAAGCGACTGTATCAAGAGCAGACAGGCCGGAATGGTGTCGAGTCCGAAGATGATCTGAAAGAAAGGAGCAAGCCCATCCGCCATTGACCGGATGACCAGAATGACGGCAACGGCGGCCCAGAGCGTTAGAAAATGCAGCGGATACACCCGGGCAAACCGGGCAAGCAGGTATTTCCGGTAATTCGCCCACGAAACTTTTTCCTGAAAATTGGCACCATAGGCGTGGGACAGGACAAATCCGCTCAGCACAAAGAAAAAGTCAACCCATAGCCAGCCGTTCTGAACGAACAGCGTGATGGCGGGATTGATGAACGGAGCTAGCATCAGGTTGGAGTGAAAGATCACGACCAGCAGGGCGGCAATTCCCCGTAAGGGCGTCAGGGTGGTCAGGTACGTAGGTGCTGTTTTCATGGCTGCTGCCGTATTCTGAAAGGATAGAGAATGGTTTTATACGAACTAATAAATAATCAGAATAAAATCATAACTAACTGATTATCTTCTTATTAACCGGTTTTTGAGTATATTTTCAAATGTCCATTCCCGCTATTTAAAAGGCGGTTTTTTTTAGGATAATTACAGTCTGCAATTGACTATTTTACGGCGATCGGTTAGGGGCCTGTACGTCAATGGGGTATAGATCAACGTGTTCTTACATCAGTTGTCGAATGAATAGACATAAACGGGAACCATAAGAGCGTGATTTTTTCGTAGGGTGGTCTGTATCAGGTAGCAAACCGCCAGAATTGCCGGGAAGGGCGCAAAGGGGCCATCAGGGGAAGAGCCGGTTCCTGTAAAGGCTGAAGGCGAAGAAATTATTGAGCGAACGGTAATCGTCAGACGGTGGTTTATTTAGTCCGTTGTGAGGCCGGAATGCGTAAATTTGCCGTAAACTTCGGGCTGGACAGTAATTCTTTTCCGGTTGCCGCTTTTAAAATCATGCACTTCTTTACCCAACAACCTTCTTTTACAAACCGCAAAATTATCTTCCTCGGTTTGTTTGCCCTGATTATTCATTCCGTTTCGGCCCAGAAACCGTCGGCGATCTGGTACCGCCAGCCTGCCCGCAACTGGAACGAAGCCCTTCCGGTGGGCAACGGGCGGTTGGGCGCCATGGTGTTCGGACGACCCGCCGACGAACTGATTCAGTTGAACGAATCCTCGCTCTGGTCGGGCGGACCGGTCAACCGGAACCCGAATCCGGGCGTGGCGAAATACCTGCCCGAAATCCGGGAAGCACTTTTCCGGGAGGATTATGCGGCTGCGGCCAAATTGACGCAAAAAATGCAGGGGTCATATACGGAAGCGTATCAACCCCTGGGTGATTTGCTGTTGAAACAGCGGTTTTCCGGACAGCCGACGGACTATTACCGCGACCTGAATATCGCCAATGCCAGTTCGACCACCCGGTTTCGGGCCGATGGGGTTACGTACACGCGCGAAATCTTTGCTTCGGCACCCGATCAGGTCATTGTCGTGCGGCTGACGGCGGATAAAAAAGGAACGCTCAACGTCACGGCGGCCGTGCAAAGCCCGCACCCGATTACCAAAACCGTGGCTGGTCGGCAAGGACTGGTGGTGCGCGGGAAAGCGCCCGCCCATGCCGATCCGAATTACGTTAATTACAATTCAAAACCGGTTTTTTACGAAGATGCAGCCGGTTGCCGGGGGATGCGTTTCGACTGGCGGGTAAATGTGCGTTCGACGGACGGAACCGTGGTAGCCGATACCGCCGGGATTCGGGTTCAGAACGCGACCGAAGCGGTTTTGCTGCTGACGGCGGCTACCAGTTTCAACGGTTTCGATAAATGCCCCAACCGCGATGGTCGGGACGAAAAACAACTGGCGGACAGCTACCTGAAAAAAGCCCTTGCCAAATCCGTCGATGGGCTTCGCCGGGATCATGTGGTTGATTATCAGCGGTATTTTAACCGGGCTTCGTTTACGCTGGAAACCGCGTCGGTGGTGAATCTACCAATGGATGAGCGGCTGAAACGGTACGCCGAAGGAGCCGCCGACCCCGAACTGGAGACGCTGTATTTTCAGTTTGGTCGGTATTTGCTCATTTCGAGTTCGCGGCCCGGTGGCATTCCGGCTAATTTGCAGGGACTCTGGAATCCGATGGTGCGCCCGCCCTGGAGCAGCAACTACACGACCAATATCAACACCGAAATGAACTACTGGCCGGCGGAAATGGTCAACCTGTCGGAAATGCATTCTCCGTTGCTGACCTGGGTGGGGTATATGGCCGCGACGGGTCGGGAAACCACGAAGAACTTTTATAACGCCCGGGGCTGGACCATTCACCACAATTCGGACCTCTGGGGCACGTCAAACCCGGTAGGGGATAACGGGAAAGGCAGCCCGTCCTGGGCCAACTGGGCGATGGGCGGCCCCTGGCTGTGTCAGCATTTGTACGACCGTTACCTGTTTACGGGCGATAAAAAATACCTGCGCGATTACGCCTATCCGCTGATGAAAGAAGCGGCTTTGTTCTGTCTCGACTGGCTGGTGGAAGACCAACAGGGCCGGTTGGTAACCGCTCCGGCCACCTCGCCCGAAAACGTTTTTATCACCGATCAGGGTGTGAAGGAGTCGGTTTCGGTGGCAACGACGATGGACATGGGGCTCATCTGGGATCTGTTCTCCAACGTGATTCAGGCGTCGTCGCAACTGGGCATCGATGCGGATTTCCGGAATGAACTAACGGCTAAAAAAAACCGGTTGTTTCCGTTGCAGATTGGGAAAACCGGCAATTTGCAGGAATGGTATAAAGACTGGCAGGATGAAGACCCCGAGCACCGCCACGTTTCGCACCTTTATGTGCTGCATCCGGGCCGGGAAGTGTCGCCGTTGACGACGCCGAAGTTTGCCGATGCGGCCAAACGGACACTCGAAATCCGGGGCGATGGCGGCACGGGCTGGAGTAAATCCTGGAAGATCAATTTCTGGGCGCGGCTGCACGATGGCAACCATGCTTACAAACTTCTGCGCGAACTGCTGAAATTGACCGGTATGGAGGGGACGGATTACGCCAAGGGGGGCGGCACCTACCCGAACCTGCTCTGTGCTCATCCGCCGTTCCAGATCGATGGCAACTTTGGGGGCACGTCGGGCATCGGTGAAATGCTGCTGCAAAGCCACGACGGTTTGCTCAACCTGCTACCCGCCCGGCCCGATGCCTGGGCCATGGGTGAGGTAAAAGGGCTGAAAGCCCGGGGCGGTTTTGAGCTGGATATGAGCTGGAAAGAGGGCAGGCTGACACGCGTGGCGGTTCGGTCAGCTTTGGGCGGGAATTGTCGGCTGCGGTTGACGAACACCCTCCGGGGAGACGGGAAAGCCACCCTGAAAACCGCCGAAGGCGCCAACCCGAATCCGTTCTTCCAACTGCCCGAAAACCGTTACCAGACCCAATCACCCGAAACACCCGCCGATGGTGTCTGGATCTATGATCTGGTGACCGAACCCGGAAAAACGTATGTTCTGCTGGGAGCGATTTAATGGATAGAAGTGAGCCAGGAGAGCCAGGATTGTCAGAACCGGTTTCCTCTCTCTTGTCTTATGTCTCTTGTCTTATCTCTTATGTCTCTTTTTCTAATTGTACCATAAACCAGATGCCCATGAAAACCCTGAAATGCCTCATTCTGCTGTTGTTTGTAGCGGGTAACCTGCTGGCGACCGAGCCACCCAAAAACGAAAAACCGGCCCTTGAACAAGCAGTGGAAAAACTACGGAAAGCCATTCTGGATGCCGACAAAACCGCCCTCGACGCCCTGACTACCGAGCAGTTGACCTACGGCCATTCGAACGGCCTGATAGAAGATAAAGCGGTTTTTATCAAGGCGCTGGTGACCGGTGAGTCGGATTTTACCTCCATTGACCTCACCGAACAGACCGTTACGGTGGTCGACAATACCGCCTGGGTACGACACAAACTGGCCGGTAACACCAACAACAAGGGCGTGGCCGGAACGGCTAAACTGGCGGTCCTGATGGTGTGGGTCAAACAGAAAGGCGACTGGAAACTGCTGGCCCGGCAGGCGGTGAAGATTTAAAAGCGGTTTATAGATTATGGTTTTCGGTATACGGTTTTTAGTAGCTGATGCAGGCTACCGTGAACGCGTTGTTTCCCGGGAAACCGCACAACCGTATACCGAAAACCGGCTCTATTTTTCCACAAACTTCTGTCCCCGGAGCAGCCGGTTGATGGTTTCGGCCATGCGGTCGATTTTGCCTTGTTCACTCTTGGCCGCATCGATCCAGTCGATGTAGGCTTTTTGTTCGTCGGCCTTATAGGTTAGGAAAGTCCGGTGGGCAACCGGTTCGTCTTCCAGGCACAATAGCAGGTCTTTGTGCGTATCGACCGGGGCCTGTTCGGGGTAGAGGACAAGGTGCACCCAGTCCCCGGCTTCTTTCCCGATTTTTTTCCGAATCTCGGCTTTGACCGCCATGAAAAGGGTGCCGTTGCCCATCGGCATCAGGCTGAAGTTCTGGAGTTCGTAGCCGTCGATACTACCCCGAACCTTGACCCAGTTAAAGTAGGCTTTTTGGTTGGGCCGGATTTCGGGAATTGTTGCGTAGGTCCAGCCCCCTTTTCCCGGAAACTTTTCCAGCCGATAAGCGCCGTCGACCAGCGGTTTTTCCATACCCATGCAGTGGAGAGAATTAACGGCCAAAGGTACGGATAAACGACTCGCCCGAAAGCGCTTACGGGGAAAGATTCGTTACCGGCGACTGTTCAGGGTCAGCAGAGCATCGGCAGGCGACGACAGAAACAGCTTGTACAGATCAGCCGTATTCCCGACGTGAATTTCGTACGTTTCGGTTTCCAGCGCGTTCAGCAACTCTTCGGCAACCACCGTCGGTGAAATGCCATTGGCTCCCCCGATGGCCTCCGAAAATTCGGTATTGACCAGGGGGGGCATCAGTTCAAAAACCTTGATGGCCGTGTCTTTCGCCAGCGTAAACCGCAACGCCTGCGTATAGGAATGCAAAGCCGCTTTGCTGGCGGCATAGGTGGCCAGGGCGTGGTTGGGCACGAAGGCAACGATGGACGACACGTTGACGAAAGCCGCTTCGGGTTGTTTTTTGAGCAAAGGAAGCAGTTTTTCCGTCAGGCGAATAATGGACAGGTAGTTGGTAGTGATTTCTTCAGCGGCTTTATCGGTCGCCTGAACACCATCTTCCGATAAGGAGTAATAGAACGCCCGTCCGGCGTTATTGACGACCAGATTCAGGCTCGGGAACTCGTTCTGCAACCGTTCCACCAATTGGTCTACATCAGCGGGATTGCTGACATCGGAAACAAGAGCCGTGGTGTTTGTCAATTGGGCGGCTGCCTGTTGCAACCGTTCGGGATTTCGGCCGGTGATGATGACCTGATTACCCTTCCGGACGAACTGTTTGGCGATTTCGAAACCGATGCCGGCGCTACCGCCCGTGATTAAAACCGTGTTGTGCTGCGTTTTCATGATTTTTAGTTGGGTATTGTTTTTTACTATCCATATACCGATCGGTATATGGTGGGTCAAAAAAATTAATGCGGGGGTTTGGCCGCCATTTCATCCACCAGATTCAGAGCGGTTTTTAGAACGGTGTCGAGATAGAGGGGATTTCGGGCCGTCCGGGCCATAAAAATACCGCCCTGAATGATCGCCTGAATTGAGGTTGCCACGCGTTCCGGATCCGTGTCGGGGCGGAATTCGCCGGTGTTGATGCCTGCCCGGATCAGCGTTGCCAGAGCGGTCTGCGTAGCAGCCACCTCGTCCGCCACCCGTTGACGCAGCGGTTCGTGCGTGTCGTCGGCTTCGGTTCCGGTATTCAGCAGCGGACAGCCTCCTTTCGGAAAAACGTGGTTTTCGGCGCTGCTGAACAAGGTGATGAAAGCCAGTAACTTGTCTTTGTTGCTTTCGGCCTGATTTAGCTTGTCCTGAATGATTTTACTCCGCCGGGCGGCATTGTAATTGAAAACCGCCAGGGCGACTTCCTCCTTGTTTTCGAAATTTCCGTAAATACTCCCCTTCGTCAGCCGGGTCGCATCGGTCAAATCCGACAACGAGGTGCCGGCGTAGCCTTTCGTATTGAAAATACCGGCGGTCGTTTCAATAATAAACTGGCGGGTGGCTTCTGAGCGGGGTGTAAATTTCATGTCGCAAATATATACCGATCGGTATATGAATTCCAAATGTTACCTTGTTTTTTTATTAAGAGACTGGTCTAGGGCGCGCATCGGTGCGGCACGGGTGGCCGTTTTCGCCCGCGTCTGGATGTGGCGGGTCTGTTGCTGCTGCGGGTCGGCCGTGTCCTGAAAACCGTGCTAGTGAAAGTGATAAAACCGTACGTTTCTTTTTTCTCTTTCTACGCCAAAAGCCGCTTTCGGGCGGCTTTTGGGTAGGATAAAAGACGGTTTTTAACGTTACTCCTTCGGCTTGGTGGAGGACGCGCCACCCAAAGCCGCCGGGGTAGCGGTGCCTTCCGCAACGGCGGGGTTGCCTTCTTTGTCGAGTTCGACAATTTCGTAACCCAGGCGCTGCAAACCGGGTTTGATGGCGGTTTTATTGCCCACCACCGTAATAATCAGGTTGTTGACCGGCAGCCGCTTTTGGGCAATGGCGTCAATTTCCTTCTTCGTGATGGTTTTCAGAATCTGGCTCTGCTGCTCCACGAAATTGCCCGGCAGATCGTATTCGATAATCTGGTTGAGGAAGAGGGCTTTCTGGAACGAGGTTTCGTAGCGCAACGCATCCCGCTGGCCGACCGAACTTTTCAGGAACGCCAGCTCGTCGTCTGTTATCCCGGCCTTGCCGTAATTCGTAATTTCCTTCACAAATTCGACCACCGAACTATCCGTAGCCGCAGCCTTGACACCCGCTGAGGCCGTAAACGGTCCGGGCGTTTTGGTGCTGCTGAAGGCCGAGCGGGCACCGTAGGTCCAGCCCTTGTCTTCGCGCAGGTTCATGTTGATGCGGCTGTTGAAGGCGCCCCCCAGAATGTAATTGGCGAGTCCGGCGCGGTAATATTCACCCGTTGCATCGAACGGAATGTCGGTCAGGTAGCCAATCCGGATTTCCGACTGGGGTGCTTTGTCCTTGTCGATCAGGTAAATACGGGTTTTGTCAACCTTCTTCGCCAGCGTCGGTTTGGGCAGTTCGACCGGTTTGGCCGCCCATTTTTTCAGGAAATCAAGTTTCGGCAGAAGGGCGGTTTTCTCCACATCGCCTACCACCACGAGGTTCGTAACGGAGGGGGAGAAGTTTTGCTGGTAAAACGTTTTCACGTCGTCCAGCGTAAGGCTTTCGACGGTTTTCGTTGTGCCGCTGGTCGGCACGGCGCGGATGTTGTCGTGGCCGTACAGCAGTTTGTTGTAGGCCTTGTTGGCAATCACCACCGGTTGGGTGCTCTGGTTGGCAATCAGTTCGATCTGCTGCTTTTTCAGGCGCTCGAAATCTTCGGGCGCAAACCGGGGCCGGAACATCTTTTCCTCCACCAGCGCCAAGGTTGCGTCGAGGTTTTTGGTCATCGACGAAACCGACACCTGAATGTCTTCGGTGCTGGCGTAAATCTGGATGCTGCTGCCTAGTTTTTCGAGTTTCGCGTTGATTTCCTCGTTGCTGAAATTCTGCGTCGCTTCGTTCATCAAAGCCGCCGTGAGCTGGGCAATCCCGGCTTTGGAGGGGTCTTTGGCCGAGAGCGTATGACCGCCTTTGACCGAAAACAGCAATGTTACTTCCGGAACTTCGTCATTTTTCGCGCCGATCATTTTCAATCCATTCGGCAGCTTATCCGTCCAGAACGGGGGCACTTTGACGGCCGGATTCGGGCCGGAAGCCGGTTTTTTGCTGCGATCGAACGAGTCCTTCGCCTTTACGTATTTCAAGCCTTCGTAGCCGTAGTCGGGTGCTTTATAGCCGTCGGTCACGATGGTATAATTGTCGGGATGCGCCACGATTTCCTTCTGATCTTTCGGATAAACCGTCAGGATGACGGCGTTTTTGCCTTTGATATACTGGTTGTAGACCCGCATAATATCCGCCTTCGTAACGGCCTGGTACCGTTTGATTTCCTTCGGCAGGTAATTGGGTGATCCCGTAAAAGTCTGAAATGAAGCCAGTTGGGAAACCTTTCCGGACACGCTCGACAGGTAATTGATGATGTCAGCTTCGCGGGTAGCTTTGAACTGGGCCAGATCGTCGTCGGTGACCCCGCGTTTTTCAAATTCCGTCAGTGTACGGCGGATAATGGCTTCGGTGCTGTCCAGCCGCATGGTCGGGTACGGCAAGACAGTAAACGTAAATTCGCCCGCCAGTTCCTGCGCCGGATGCCCGACATTGGCCTGAACGGCTTTTTCGGTTTTGACCAGATTTTTGTAGAACAGGGAGCTTTTGCCACCACCCAGAATCTGGGCCAGGGCGTCGAGGGGCGCTTCGTCGGCGTGGAAACGCGGCACGGTCGGGTACACCATCCGCAGCATCGGAAACCGGACGTTGTCTTCGTACGATACGTAACGGTCTTTGGCCAGCACGGCGGGCGACACCGTGGTCTTGGTGACGGCGGGCCCTTTCGGAATGCTGCCGAAATACTTCTCGGCCAGTTGCACCACCTGCTTCGGGTCGACATCTCCGCCGACGGTCAAAACCGCATTGTTAGGGCCGTACCACCGCAGGAAGAAGTTCTTCAGGTCGTTGACGTTGACCCGGTTCAGGTCTTCGATGTACCCGATGGTCAGCCAGGAATAGGGGTGGCCGTAGGGGTACAGGTTTTTGGCGGTATACTCATAAACCAGTCCGTAGGGCCGGTTATCGTAGCTTTGGCCGCGTTCGTTTTTGACGGTGGCGCGCTGAATTTCAAATTTCTTCTGGGTGACGGCGTCCAGCAGAAAACCCATGCGGTCGGCTTCGAGCCAGAGGGCGCGTTCGAGTTGGTTGCTGGGCAGGGTTTCGAAGTAGTTGGTCCGGTCGGTGTTGGTGGTTCCGTTCAGGGTTCCCCCGGCTTCGGTCACGATTTTAAAATGCTCGTCGTCGGCCACGTGGTCGGAACCCTGGAACATCATGTGTTCGAAGAAGTGCGCAAAACCGGACTTGCCGATTTCCTCCCGTGCCGAACCGACGTGGTAGGTTACATCGACGTGAACAATCGGATCGGAATGATCTTCGTGAACAATCAGGGTCAGGCCGTTGGGCAGGACATATTTCTGGTACGGAATGAGCAGTTCACCGTTTTTGCGGGTTACCGTTTCCACCAGTTTGGCTTGCGAAAAGGCCAGATGGGTGAGTGAAAGGCTAAGAAAGCCCAGGCAAAAGAGGAATTTTTTCATGGTATAGCTGATGAAACCATACAAATTAACTGGAATAAATGCAGCTTAAAAAGGGCAACTGGTGGTAAAGAGATGAAAATAAAAACGAAAAGGCTGCTTTGGGGAAAAAGGCGGTTTTTAACGAGGATGAAACCGGGATCGCCCCCTGGATGCGGTTATTCAAAACCGGGTGGGCGTTGATCGATAACCGGTTTTTGTTCAGCGACGGGCGGCCAGGATGGAAAAGAAGCTGGTAATGGAAAACCGGAAGGAGGCTGGCAAAAACAAAATAAGCCCATTAGAAATCCAGTGGGCTTATCCTACTAACCTATGATGAAATAGTATTCTACGATACAATACTATTAAGGTATTAGGAACTAACTATGCCGGACTCTCCTGCTTCTTCCAAAAATAGTTAGCCGATGGCATCGTTAGACCCGGCGGTTTTTTCGCTTTGGGAGTCAGGAGAGGGCAGGAAGGTCGTTCTCCAAAAACTACACAGATTTGTTGGTAAAGCACTATTTAACGCGCCACGGCTAAAAACCGGGTTTATATTTTGAATCAATGGCTGTATTCTGGGGAGTTGTCCTGCATGCGATCGGAGGGTTTGCGTCCGGCAGTTTTTATTTACCTTATAAAAAAGTAGAGGGCTGGTCGTGGGAAAGTTACTGGCTCGTGGGCGGTATTTTCTCGTGGGTATTTGCTCCGGTAATTTTCGGACTGCTCACCGTTCCGAATCTGTTCGACGTGCTGGCGGCTGCACCCACCGAAACCGTTTGGTGGTCGTATTTCTGGGGCGTTCTCTGGGGGTTCGGCGGTCTGACCTTCGGGCTAACCATGCGGTACCTGGGCATGTCGCTGGGCATGGCCGTGGTGCTGGGTCTTTGTGCGGTTTTTGGGACCATCGTTCCACCGATCTGGCAGGGGCAGTTTAGTGGGCTGGTTCAATCCTTGTCCGGGCAGGTCATTTTGCTGGGGCTGGCCATCTGCGTCCTGGGGATTTCAATTTGTGGTATTGCCGGGATGATGAAGGAAAAGTCGATGCCGGAGGAGAAAAAGAAAGAAGTCATTGCCGAATTTGACCTCAAAAAAGGGATTCTGGTGGCCGTTTTCTCGGGCGTGATGAGTGCCTGCTTTTCGTTTGGGGTCACGGCGGGGCAGCCCATTGCCGAACTGGCGGTGCAGTACGGGGCCGATCCGCTCTACATGAACAACGCTCCGTATGTATTTATTTTGCTGGGCGGTCTGACGACCAATGCGATCTGGTGTATCTACCTCAACATCAGGAATAAAACGTATACGGATTACCGCAATGTCTCGGCACCTGCGGTGCGAAACATCATCTTCTGTGCGCTGGCCGGCGTCACCTGGTACCTGCAATTTTTCTTCTACGGCATGGGCGACAGCAAAATGGGCGAATACCGGTTTTCGGGCTGGACGCTGCACATGGCCTTCATCATTGCCTTCAGCAGCTTCTGGGGGCTGTACCTGCACGAATGGCGCGGAGCCAATCGCCCGACCATGCGGACGATCACCATCGGCATTGCCACCGTCGTTTTTTCAACCGTCGTGGTGGGCATCGGAAATTACCTGGCGGAATAAATCCTGTTATAAACAGCCGCTGTCGGTGGTCGAAAAGGGACCTATTGGCAGACGCCGACCATGTCGGCAGTGGGGTACAACAGCCTGCTGACGGGCACGAAAGCCCGGATTTGTCGTGGGTATACTCCAGGTATACCCACAATATAGACCACAATTCCGGTGATAGTGAACATTTTACCACGCTATTCGGATGATGGGGTGTAGTAACAAGCGCTGCCGGACCTCATTTGCTTCTTTTTTCCCGTTCGCACCTCCTCTTCTCCTTTGTTAGATTCCCCGTTTTTCCCTTGTTGACGAAAGTCAGAAGATTTTTCAGGCTGCCATGTGGGGTAAAATAGTAAAAGTTTGTCCTAGAATTATTACATAGTTTCCGGAGGTCTGGTGGGTTAGACCAGAACCGGAAGGAGCTTGAGGGCAGTAGTCCAAATGAGCGAATCCAGGGTAATACCTTCTATGTAAGGAATGTAACGGTACGACTTTCTAAATGCCCTCAATCGACAGAATGGAATCCGAAGATCGGCAACGAGACGAATATGGAGTCAAGGGCCCAGGGCCCTGGGTCTCGGATACGTTCGGAGAGACAAAACTGATTTCGGATGAATATGTCATTCAGAGCAGTTTTATGGCCTCTCCGAAAAAAGGCTTCGAATTACTGTTTAGAAAATACTACACGAATTTATGCAATCACGCCATCCGGTATGTGTATTCGAAGGAACTGGCGGAAGATATCGTCGCCGAAGTATTTACCAACTTCTGGAATAATAAAGTCTACGAGACGATCGCCATTTCGTATCGTTCCTACTTATATACCGCCGTCAAAAACCGGTCTTATAACTGTATAAAACAGGAATTAAACCGGAATGAGAATATCCTGGATGCTCATCTGGATAGTGCTGGCTGTGAATCGCAGCCGGTGTTACGACCCGATGAAATTCTCCATTTTCACGAGCTGAATAAAAAAATAGAGCAAGCCATTCAGCACCTGCCGCAACAGTCAAGAAAGGCTTTTCAATTAAACCGGCTGGAAGGGAAAAAATACGCTGAAGTAGCCGTTGAAATGAAGCTGACGGTCAGTGCGGTAGAACGATTGATTAGCAGAGCCTTATCAAGAATCAGAAATGATATAAAACAGGGTTATTTTCTTTTGCCTTTGTTCCTGTTTGTCTGACTGTGAAATGTGTGTTTAAAAGCAACTAAGTAGAATGGATTCTATCGTAATTAAGAAAATAATATTCGATTACTTTGATGGAAATTATACTTCTATTCAACGGAAAACCATTGAAGAATGGCTAGGGCAGGCGGGTAATCTTGACGTGTTTCATCAATACCTCGATGAGTGGGAAGCAGCGCATCCTCAATGTACTTTTGATCTGGAAAAAGGCCTGCAGAGAGTCAATGGTCAAATTAATGGGACCGTCTATAAAATTGAGCCGGATCGGGATAACTTTAAAAAACTTGGGTATTCCGGGTTGTTTAAATGGCTGGCGGCAGCCTCGCTTGTCCTTGCGTTTTCCTGGTTAGGCTGGCAGTTTTTAACAAATAGGATTTCATCGTCTCAGGAAGTAGCTCTCCAGACCATTCAGGCTCCTGCCGGGAATATATACGAAAAGGAAAATCTGACGAATAAGCCCATTCTGATCCATTTGCCCGATAATAGCTCGGTTATCTTACAGCCCAAAAGCCGGCTTAGTTATGTCCCCAACGAGTTTAATAAAGAAGTGAGGAAAGTTTTTCTATCGGGTGAAGCTTTTTTTGAAGTGCACAAGGATAAAAAGGTGCCCTTTTATGTGTATGCCAATGGGTTTATTACGAGTGTCTTGGGAACGAGCTTTTTTATAAACACGAATGGGAAGCGTTCCGAAGTGGTGGTTAAAACGGGCCGGGTTACCGTTTTTTTTGAAAGCGATTTACGCGAACATGCTGGTAATCCTGCAAAAGTAAGAGGGTTACAACTGCGGGCTAACGAACGGGTAGATCTCAGTTTAAAAAAATATACAGTTGAAAAGACCTCACTGCTTGAGCCGGAAAAATTAACATTACCCATTCAAAGCACCTCATTTACCTTCGATGAAGCACCCGTTGAAAAAATCTTGAATGACTTGAATAAGGTGTATAATGCTCAGATTGTATACGACGCCGAAGCCATAAAAAGTTGCCGGCTGACCGCCCGGTTATCCGATGAGCCGTTGCTGGAAAAAATCGAATTAATCTGTGCTGCCATTGAAGCCAGTTTTAAACGGGAAGGTGATCAGATTATTATCCAGTCAACGGGTTGTCAATAAGTTCTGAAGAACCTTTTTTTGCTCGTGATCTTGTTTACCCTATAGCCTCCACCCATACGCTGTTTCCAACTTAACTTACTTAACCCTTAAACAAAACCATGGGATTTTATTTACAAAACCGTAACCGAACAATTGCGGCCATGAAGATTACCCTGTACCAGCTGTTTCTTTTAGTGACGCTGGTGGGGGTTTCTTTTGCCTACGATGGGCATTCGCAGGAAATACTCAATCGGCGCATTAGTTTTAAAGCTGAAAACCAGTCCCTCAAAAGCGTACTGGGTGAAATCGAGAAGAGTGCCCGTGTCCGTTTTATTTATAACCCGGACTTACTGAAAAACGCGAAGCGGGTGAATATCTCCATCCAGAATCAAACCGTAGAGGAAGTCCTGACGAACGTGCTGACTCCGCTCAACCTGGGCTACCGGGTGATGGGCAAGCAGATCGTGTTGAACCGGGTTGATCCGAAGGCCGCCGTTGCGCCCGAAACCATTCCGGATGAACCGGTTCTGGCGGTGGCCGAAACCGTTATCCGGGGTTCGGTCAAGGATGAAAAAGGCGATGCGGTGATTGGGGCCAGTGTCATCATCAAAGGCACCACGAAAGGAACGACTACCGATGTTGATGGCCGGTTTTCCCTTTCCGTCGACAACAGCAATGTAACCCTGACCATTAGCTTCATTGGCTACGAAACGCAGGATGTGGTGGTCGGTAACCGGAGCTTGCTGGACGTGGTGCTGAAACCGGATCTGAAGCAACTCGAGGAGATTGTGGTGGTGGGGTACGGCGAAGTAAAAAAGACGGATTTAACGGGCGCGGTTTCGTCGGTTCAATCGAAAGACATCGTTCGGGCGAATCCGGTGATGGCTGCCAAAGCGATTCAGGGACAAATTGCGGGGGCCACTGTCACCAAAACGAGTAACAAACCGGGAGCACCGTACAACATTACGATTCGCGGAGAAAATACGATCAATAATTCAACGGCTCCGCTGGTGGTCATCGATGGGTTGATGGGGGGCGATATCAACAACCTCAACCCGAATGATATTCAATCGATGGACGTACTGAAAGATGCGTCATCGACGGCCATTTACGGCGCGCGCGGGGCTAACGGGGTGATCATCATCACCACCAAGAAAGGGGCCTCCGGAAAACCGCGGGTTAGCTACGACAGCTACGTTGGGGTCAAACTTCCGGCGCACATTCCGCGGCTGATGAACAGCGAGGAGTTTTACAAAGTCACCTATACGGACCGCCTGGCGGAAGGCCTGACGGGAGCCACCTTTACCTCCGCCGAGTTAGCGAATATCAAAGCGGGCAAAACCGCCGACTGGGTTGACCTGATTACGGATCCAGCTTTGCAAATGAGCCAGAACATCAGTGTGTCGGGCGGAAATGAAAACACCACTTACCGGTTTTCGGGCGGCTATCTGAACGAAAACGGAAACGTACTGCATACGGGCTATAAACGCTACAACCTGAACGCCGGTCTGGATAGCAAGTTGGGAAAGTACTTTAAAGCCGGATTTACGTCCTACATCAATTTCAGTACGCAGAATGTCGGCTCCATGGAGTCCCTGCGGAACGCTTACCGGGCTCGTCCGACCGGAACGGTTTATTACAGTGACCTGGCTAACCCGACTGAAAACGGCGATTTTAACATTGATGGCTACGCCTACTGGATGGGGATCAACGACAAGCAGGTGCCGAACCCGCTGGCGGATGTTGATCCCAAAACGTCCAAACTGGAATACCGGAACCTGACGGCGCTCGGTAATGTATACGCAGAAGTAACCCCGTTGAAAGGGCTTAGTTTCCGAACCTCGCTCTCAGCGGCTTACAAAACCGATCGGAACGGGGATTTCCGCGGCCAATGGTCAAAATCGCAGATTGGCAATTTGCCCCGGGCCCAGTACGATCACTATATCAACGGTAATTATACCCTGGATAACATCCTGAACTATACCCTGGAAGTCGGCAAACACCGGATTGCGGTGACCGGTTTGCAGAGTGCCTACTATATGCGGGATGAAGCCTACCGGATTGCGGTGCGAGACCTGCCCTACGATTCGGACTGGTATGCCTTGAACACGGGAACGCCGACCGCAATCACCAGCTCGATGTCGGAACGGACTTTATTGTCGTACATGGGGCGAATTAATTATACCTATAACGACAAGTACCTGTTGACTCTGACGGGCCGTTCGGACGGGGCATCGCAGCTTTCCGAAGGAAACAAATGGGCCTTTTTTCCGTCGGTGGCCGTTGCCTGGCGTTTGGGTGATGAGCAGTTTATTCGTGACCTGAATCTTTTCTCCAACTTAAAAGCGCGCGTGAGCTACGGTCAGGTGGGGAATTCGACCGTGAATCCGTACGGTACGCAGGCCAATCTGCTGAATACCGGGTATGATTTTGATGGAACACCAGCCTGGGGGTTTGCTCCTGCGAACCTGGCGAATAAAAGCCTGAAATGGGAGCGGAGCAAGGAATACAACGTCGGTCTGGATTTTGGTTTTTTACAAAACCGGATCAGTGCCTCCTTCGAATGGTATAACCGGAAAACCGTTGATCTGATTCTGAACCAGAAAATTCCGGCGGCTACCGGCTACACCCAGGTGGTGGGGAATGTGGGGCAGATTGGTAACAAGGGAATCGAGTTAACGCTCAATACCGTCAACATTGCCACGAGCGATTTTAGCTGGAACAGCACGTTTGCCTTTACCCGGAACCGGAATAAATTGCTTTCCCTGTACGGCGATGGACAAACCGTTGACAAAGGAAACAAGCTGTTCGTTGGGCACCCTATCCGGCTCAACTACGATTATAAGTTCGACGGCATCTGGCAAACGGCCGATGCGGAACTGGCGAAGCAGTACAAGCAGGTTCCGGGCTCCGTTCGGGTGGTGGATACCAACAACGACGGTATTATTTCGTCAACGGATGCCATTGACGACCGGGTGATTCTGGGCTCGCAGATGCCCAACTGGATTCTGGGGGTTACCAACCGGTTTAAGTACAAAAACTTTGACCTCTCCTTCTTCATTTATTACCGGGATGGGGTACAGTATTATAACAGCACGCTTTCCGGAACGTTTGGCGAAATCGGGGCCACCCGCTACAACAAACTGGCTTCCCTGGATTACTGGCGGAGCGACAATCCTTCCAATACGTATTTCGGAGTTGTTTCATCGAATCCCTACCGGAACGCCATCAATTACCAGGATGCGTCTTTCCTCCGGATTTCGGACATCACCGTGGGCTATACGCTACCGTCCAAGTTAATGAACGCGCTGAAGCTGAATACCGCCCGCGTCTATGGACAGGTGATGAACCCGCTGATTTATTCGAAGTTCATCGGTTTCGACCCTGAGTTCAACTCGCAGATTTATCAGGACGATGTGCCTTCCATGGCGATTACGCTGGGTGTCAATCTGAGTTTCTAGTTTTTGATTTAAATCGTCTGACTACAAATGAAATCATTATTTAATATACGTACCTCGGCGATCGGGCTGGCCCTGGTAGGACTGATTGCTTCGGGGTGTAAAGAAGACTTCCTGGCCGAAAATCCGAAAACAACCTTAACAACGGATGTTTACTATAAAACCGCCAAGGGCTTCGAGGATCTGGTGAAAGCCTGTTACCCCTTGCTCCGCAATATTCATAAAAGCCGGAGCCTGGTGCTGAATGGAACGGATGAATTTACCGCCTGGAGCTTTCATGATCCGAAGTTTGCCACCTTGCAGGCCAGTCCCCTGGAACATTACGACGACCGGTTAAATGGTACGGTGGCCGATTTAAGTACCCTATGGACTTTTTTATACGCCGAAATTGCGCGGACCAATACCGCCATCAGCCGGGCGGAGGAGGTGAAGGACATGGATGAAACCCTGAAAGGTGTCCGGGTTTCGGAAGCGAAATTTCTGCGCTCGTTGTGCCTCTTTTACCTGGTGCAGCAGTGGGGGGATGTGCCCATGCCGCTGAAGGAAACTACCGCCCCGGATAAAGCCATTACCCGGGTTCCGGCGGCTGAGGTTTACAAACAGATTATTGCCGACTTGCTGGAAGCGGAAGCCAAACTTCCGGTGACAGCTTCGAACTATGGGCGCGCCACCAAGGGAGCAGCTCAGTTTCTGTTGGCTCGCGTCTACCTGACTCGCGGCTGGAATTATAAGAACTCGCTGGGCGGTTCACCCGCGGATTTTGACCAGGCCCTGCAATACGCCGACAAAATCATTGATGCGTATCCGCTGGCGACCAATTACAGCGATCTGTTTCCCAAACGGTCGAAGAACCCGTTAGCGCAGTATACCGGTGCGCAGAATGACAAGCATCCGGAGATTGTTTTCTCGGTCCAGTACAGCTCCGAAGTGCTGACGAATAAAAACGATCCGGCTTTCACCCAGGATAATGAAGGGGGTAATAATCTGCACTCGGTTTTTGGAGGGGGGGGCGAAAGCCTGCCGGGAACCAAAGGCCGGACGAGTGATTATAACCGGTATCAGCCCTTTCACATCACGACACCGGCGCTGTATCGGATGTTTGATCCGGCGCTGGATTCACGGTACGATCACAATTTCGTCGATGTCTGTTATGCCTTGCAGAATGTAGCCAGTTTCAAACCCCTCCCGGTTGTCAATCCTACGTTAACAACATCGTTCAAAGCGGGGGATACCGTCGTCTATTTCCGGCCCTGGAATAACCCGGCCCGGACCCTGGCTGAACGGGGAATTGATTTGGGCGGCAAGAAAAATTACGCCGTGGTCAATCTGGATGAAATCAGTGGCGGTTATGGGTTCATTAACGGAAGCCAAGTCAACGTGAGCGGTTTTTACGCCGACCAGCCGCTGATGTGGAAATTCTGGCAGCCTGGTATTCAGTACGGCGATGGCTACGGAACGTTTAATGAGGTAATTTTCCGGGCGGCCGAAGCCTATCTGATTGCCGCCGAAGCCCTGGTGAAAGGGGCTAAAAACGGTAAGCTGGGGGCTGCGGAAGTGTACTATAATAAAGTCCTGGACCGGGCGCTGGCCAAAAAAGGAGCCGACCCCAAGCGTGCGCAGAAACCGGAAGACCTGAAATCCCTGGAAGCCGTATCATACCGGGCCACAGCGGCTAACATCAGTGTGGACATGATTCTGGACGAACGATCGCGGGAATTGATGGGCGAGTATACGCGCTGGTTTGACCTGAAACGCACGGGAAAACTGGTGGAGCGGGTGAAAAAATACAACCCCTGGGCGGCCAAGAGCGGTACCATCAGCGAAATGCACTATTTGCGCCCCATTCCGCAGAGCGAAATCGATCTGTCGTTTCCTTCCATCAAACAGAACGAAGGATATTAACCGCAGTAATTG
The DNA here is from genome assembly GCF_042655385.1 of Larkinella bovis. Classification (NCBI taxonomy): domain Bacteria; kingdom Pseudomonadati; phylum Bacteroidota; class Cytophagia; order Cytophagales; family Spirosomataceae; genus Larkinella; species Larkinella bovis. The sequence goes on from NZ_JBHSMA010000005.1 coordinate 176,355, forward strand.
GAAACGGAAAGGGCAATCCGCTCTTTCCGTTTTTTACAAACAAATTAACCCTATTTCCGACTTTTTCGGTTCGTTATGATGCTTAGATTGGCTATTCCGATTTGCCTGATCACCTTTTTTTCATTCAATGCGTTGGGTCAAGCCCCCTGGAAAGAACTGTTTAACGGTTCTGATTTGAAAGGGTGGGTAAAACGAAACGGGACCGCAGAATACAAAATCGTCAACAAAACCATCATTGGTGTTTCGCAGCTCAATACGCCCAATACGTTTCTCTGCACCCAGGAGACGTACGGTGATTTTGTGTTGGAGCTGGATGTAAAAGTAGAACCCGGCCTTAACTCGGGTATTCAGATTCGGAGTTTGAGCGACCCAAAAGTGATGGAGGGCCGCGTCCACGGGTATCAGGTCGAAATCGACCCTTCGGCCCGGGCCTGGAGTGGCGGTATCTACGACGAAGCCCGCAACGGCTGGTTGTATCCCTTATCCATTAATCCGGCGGGGCAAAAAGCCTTCAAAAACGGCGAATGGAACCGGTACCATATCGAAGCCATCGGTAACAGCTTGAAAACCTGGATTAACGGTATTCCGTGTGCCAATGTCCTCGATAATCAGACCGCCCGCGGTTTTATCGCCCTGCAGGTACATTCCATCAAAAATCCCGAGCAAAACGGCCTGACCGTCCAGTGGCGGAATATCCGCATTGCCACCGAAAACCTGGCGAGTTGCGTCTGGCCCGACGGCGGCATTCCGGAAGTCAACTACCTGCCCAATCAACTATCCGAAACCGAAAAGCGGAAAGGCTGGCGGCTGCTCTGGGATGGCCAGACCTCCGCGGGCTGGCGGCTGGCCAATGCCGATGCATTTCCGCAGGAGGGCTGGGTGATCCAGGACGGGACGCTGAAAGTGCTGGGGTCGAAAAAAGACACCCAGCGCAAAGGGGGCGATATCGTGACGACGCAGGCATTTTCCAATTTTGAACTGGAACTGGACTACCGCTTAACGCCGGGGGCCAATAGCGGGATCAAATATTTTGTGGTAGAAGACCGGACCAAACGACCCGGCACCGGTCTGGGACCCGAATTCCAGTTGCTTGATGACAAACTGCACCCGGATGCCACGCAAGGGGTGGGCGGAAACCGTACTACAGCCTCCCTTTATGATCTGATTACCGCCGAGAACCTGTCCGAAGGCACGCGCGAAAAACGCATGAATCCACCCGGCAAATGGAACCGCGTGCGGATTGTGGTCAAAGACGGCCACGTCGAACACTGGCTGAATAATATCAAGACCGTCGAGTATAACCGCCATTCGCAGATTTTTCGGAATCTGTTAGCCAAAAGCAAATACAACACGGCCCCTCATTTCGGTCAGGCTCCGTCCGGACACATTCTGTTTCAGGATCACGGCGACGAAGTACATTTCAGAAGCATCAAAATCCGGGAGTTGTAATCACTCACAACCGTTAGTTTTCTGCCCGTTACCCGATAAGTTTGTGCCTTACTAAAAGGTCAATCTATAGTTTCTATGAAGTATTTGTTTCATTATTTTCTGGGGCTGCTGTTCGCGGTTGGGGTAGGTGTGTCGGGGGCCGCATGGGCCCAGGGAGCCAAAAAACAACCCGTTGATCTCGTCTATCCGCTGCTCGATGCGGCCAATTCCCGGTGGTTCTTTTTCAATTCGGCGACCCGGCCGTTCGGGATGGTTAACCTGAGTCCTGATAACGCCATCAATGCCGACTGGAATGCCGGTTACCGGTATAAACTGGACAGTATCAAGGTTTTTAGTCACATCCACGGCTGGCAATTGTCCGGGGTGCCGGTTTTGCCCACCACCGGCGAATTCAAAGGGCATTTGGGGGCCAGTCAGTACGGTTCCCGATACAGCCACGCGAAAGAAGTAATTAAGGCCGGGTATCACAAGGTTGTGCTGGATCGCTACAACATCACCGCCGAACTGACTTCGACCACCCGCGTCGGTTTTCACAAATACACCTATCCGGCTTCGGAACAGAGCCATATTCTGTTCGATTTTTCGACTTTTCTGGGACCTTCCGATACCCAGAAGGGATTTGTCAGAAAGGTTAGCAATCGGGAAATTGAAGGCTATGCCGTGATGGCACCCACCATCCGGCGTCCGAAAACCGTAACGGTCTTTTTTGTGGCGGTTTTCGATAAACCATTCGACTCGTTCAACGGCTGGCGGAACGGGAAGCTCGAAAAGGTGGAAAATATCATCGAAGGCGAGCGGACCGGCGCGTATCTGAGCTTCAAAACCGGGGCGGGTGACGTGCGGAAAATGAAGGTGGCCATCTCCTACGTGAGCGAAGAACAGGCCCGCCTGAATCTGACGACCGAGTTGCCCCACTGGGATTTTGAAAAAACCGTGCAGGGTAGCCGGAATGACTGGAACGAATGGCTGAGCCGGATCGAGATTCAGGGCGGAACCGAAAAACAGCAAAGCCGTTTTTATACCGATTTGTGGCACGCCTTGCAGGGCCGCCGGATTATCTCGGATGTCAACGGAAAATACTGCGACATGACCGGCCCCGAACGCCGGATTGGGCAAATTCCGCTGGATGCCAACGGAAAGCCCAAATTCAATCACCACAACTTCGATTCGATGTGGGGCGCTCAGTGGACTATCAATACATTGTGGCACCTGGTTTACCCCGAAGTCACGGAGTCCTTTGTCAATTCCATGCTGCTGATGTACGACGACGGCGGCCTGATTCCGCGTGGGCCGGCGGGGGGCAATTACACCTACGTGATGACCGGCGCATCTTCGACGCCGTTTATCGTCAGCGCTTACCTGAAAGGAATTCGTGGTTTCGACCACCAGAAGGCGTACGAGGGAATGCGGAAAAACCATTTCCCCGGCGGTATGATGAGCAAGGCTGGGTATGAACACAATACGTTCAAAGGCGGAGGCATTGAATACTACCTGGAACGCGGTTATGTGCCGCATCCCATGACCAAAAAGCGGTACGGTTTTCATCAGGATGGCTCCACCCAGACCCTGGAGTATGCGTATCAGGATTACACGCTGGCCCAAATGGCGCAAAAGCTGGGAAAACAGGACGATTATGCGCTGTTCATGAAGCGGGCGCAGAATTATAAAAATATCTGGAATCCCGAACTGGGCTGGATGTGGAACCGGACGCTGGACGGAAAGTGGGGTGAACCGGTCGATATTTTGCGCTACGACAACGGATGGGAAGAAGGTAATGCGGCCCAATACACCTGGTTTGTTCCCCACGATGTGGAAGGCTTGATTCAACTCATGGGCAGCCGGGAGGCCTTTACAACCAAATTAAATACGTCGTTCGAGAAGGCCCGGGAACACGATTTTGTGTCGGGGAAATCGCACGATAAGGAAACCTTGACTCAGTTCCGCCGGGTGTATATCAATTACGGCAATCAGCCTAGTATTCAAACCGCCTTCCTGTTCAATTACGCGGGGGCGCCCTGGCTGACGCAATACTGGTCGCGGCAGGTCATCGAGAAAGTCTACAGCGACCTCACTCCCGAACTGGGTTATTCCGGCGACGAGGATCAGGGGTTGATGGGGAGTTTGGCGGTTTTGATGAAAACCGGCCTGTTTTCGACCAACGGCGGAACCACGCCCAAACCGTTTTACGAAATTAGCAGCCCGCTTTTCAACAAGATCACGATTAAACTCAATCCCAAATACTATCCGGGAAAACAGTTTGTGATTGAAGCCAAAAACAACTCGCATCAGAATATTTACATCCAATCGGCAAAGCTGAACCAGAAGGCACTCAATCAGCCCTGGGTTGATCACGAAACGATGGTGAACGGCGGAACCTTGCAGTTGATCATGGGGCCTAATCCCAACAAAAGCTGGGGGAGCCAACCGGTGCAGGCCCCGGCGTCGATGTCGACCCGGTAATTGATTGTTAAATCCTAAACCCTTAACCCATGAATAAAGAGCCTGATATGAAGGCCAGTCGTCGTTCTTTTGTGAAACAATCGGCTTCGCTTGCCCTCGTTTCGGCAACGTTTCCGGCCTGGATACCCCAGCCGGAAAAAGTGAAATCGGCGGCCTATCAGGCCATGGGAACCCGGGTGGGCGACGTTACGCCCACCACCGCGATCCTCTGGACCCGGCTAACGGCGTTTGAAAAAAGAAATACCGATGGGGTGGTCATTCCCGGCCGCGCCCAGGATTATAAAGGTAAAAGCCTGCCCGAAGTAACCGTACCGGTAGACCAACTGGAGGGCGCCTGCCCCGGCACGTCCGGCTGGGTCCGGGTTCGGTACGGAACGAATGAAACGTTAAAACGGGCCCAAACCACCGACTGGGTACGGGTTTCTGAGGAAACGGATTGTATTCACCAGTTTCCATTGAAGGGCCTGAAACCGGCGACCCAGTACTACTTCGAAAGTGAGTCGGTGGTCCAAAAAGGCGATGAGCCAACCCGGTTTCGGGGAAGATTTGAAACGGCGCCTACGGAAAATGCGCCCGGTAATTTCCGGTTTTGTGTGATGACGTGTCAGGGTTATCCGGATCGTGGGCACCCGGATGGGCATTGGATTTATCCGTCCATGCTTGCGCTGCGACCCCAATTTGCCTGTTTGACGGGCGATCTGGTCTATTATGACAACGACATGCCCCGGGCGATGAACCAACGCCTGGCCCGCTATCACTGGGAGCGCATGTTTAGTTTACCCCGGCTGGTGGAGTTCAATCGCAACGTGGGTACCTACTGGCTGAAGGACGATCACGATACCCTCGACAATGACTCCGGCCCCGGCGCCCGGATGGGCGAGCTGAGGTTTGTGGAGGGCCAGCAAATTTTTCAACAGCAAGCCCCCCTGATTTCGAATACCACCAGCTATCGAACGTTTCGCTGGGGGCAGGATTTGCAAATCTGGTTCACCGACGGACGGGATTTCCGGTCGCCCAATAACCTGCCGGATGGGCCGGACAAAACCATCTGGGGCGCGGAGCAGAAAGCCTGGTTTAAGAAAACCGTGAAAGAAAGCACGGCCACCTGGAAAGTGCTCGTTAGCCCCACACCGCTCGTCGGTCCGGATCGGGTCCAAAAGAATGACAATCATGTGAACGCCGGATTTCGCCATGAGGGCGATGAGATCCGGAACTGGTTGAAAGAAAATGGGAACGATAATTTTTTCGTGATCTGCGGGGACCGTCATTGGCAATACCATTCGGTTCATCCCGAAACCGGCCTGCACGAATTCAGCATCGGGGCGGCTAGCGACGAACACGCGGGCGGGACACCGGGGGAGAATAAAAAGTACCACCGGTTTCATCTGGAAAAAGGCGGTTTTATGTCGGTGGAATTAAAACGGGAGGACCGAAAAAGCACCATTATGTTTCATCACCACGATGTATTTGGCAAGGTCGTTTACCAGTGGAAAACCGAACGCGTGGTTTGAATTTCAGGAGGATGAACAAGTTTTTTTTGTTTTTTACGGGAGTATGGTGCTTCGTGAACACTGCCTATGGCCAGCCAGCAACCCCCATCTGGCTGGACGACTTAGCCATCAAATCGTTCTCGGAAGGCATTCCGGCGGTGTTGCCCAAAGTCACCGCAGCCGGAGTGCCCATGCGGATGAAAGGCCGGTTGTTCGAGCGGGGAGTAGGGGTGAATGCCACCAGCGTGCTGGCTTTTTTCCTGGCGGGCAATGCCCGGGAGTTTTCGGCCGTCGTGGGCGTCGACGACAGCGGGCAGCGGGACTTGCCGCATACGTTTTACGTCATTGGTGATGAAAAAATCCTGTTCACGAGCGGGGCGATGCGCCTGGGGGATGAACCCAAATCCGTGAAGGTGGATGTCACGGGTATTCAGCGGCTGGGTCTCCTGGTGCTGGTGGATGACATTGGCCGTACCAAACTCTATTCCAACTGGGCCGATGCGCAGCTGCTGATGATTGGTCAGCACCAGCCGCAGCAGATCCCCAATACCGATGAGAAATACATTTTAACGCCGTTACCAGCACCGAAACCGAAAATCAATTCGGCCTCTATCTTCGGGGCCACGCCCGGCAACCCCTTTTTGTATACCATTGCGGCCACCGGCAACCGCCCCATGCAGTTTTCGGCTACGAACTTACCCAAGGGATTAACCATCGACGCAAAAACCGGCATTATCTCCGGGAAAGTAACACAGAGAGGCACGTATGTCGCCACGCTGAAGGCTAAAAATGCGCTTGGGGAGGCCAGCAAAAAGCTCACGATCAAGATTGGCGATACCATTGCGCTCACCCCACCGATCGGCTGGAATGGCTGGAACTCCTGGGCCAAACTCATCGATCGGGAAAAAGTGGTTGCGTCGGCCCGGGCGATGGTAAACATGGGATTGAGTCAGCACGGGTGGACGTATATCAATATCGACGATGCCTGGCAAGGGCCGCGTGGCGGAGCTTACAACGCCATTATGCCCAATGAGAAATTTCCCAACTTCAAGGAGATGGTGGACGAAATACACGGATTGGGACTCAAAGTGGGCGTCTATTCCACCCCCTGGATTACGAGTTACGCCGGTTATCCGGGCGGTTCCTCCTATTTTGAGAATGGGGCTTTCCCCGATTCCATTCGGGCCAACCACCGCGCCCACCGGCTGATCGGAAAATACCGGTTTGAAACCGCCGACGCCCGGCAAATGGCCGACTGGGGCATTGATTTCCTGAAGTACGACTGGCGGCTGGAGGTGCCTTCGGCGGAACGGATGGCGACGGCCCTGCGGCAATCGGGTCGGGATATTGTCTACAGCATTTCCAACTCGGCCCCCTTCGCCCAGGTCAATGATTGGGTGCGGTTGACGAACACCTTCCGGACCGGTCCCGACATTCGGGATAGCTGGACCAGCCTCTACCGATCGGCGTTTACGCTCGATAAGTGGGCGCCCTACGGCGGACCCGGCCACTGGCTTGATCCCGACATGATGATCCTGGGCAATGTGACCACGGGTTCGCAATTGCACCCCACCCGCTTAACGCCCGATGAGCAATACAGCCACGTCAGTATTTTTAGTCTGCTGTCGGCGCCTTTGCTGATTGGCTGCCCCATTGAACAACTTGACGCGTTCACGCTGAATTTGCTGACCAACGACGAGGTGATTGCGATCAATCAGGACCCGCTGGGCAAATCGGCCCGGCTGCTGGTGGAGGAGAATGGCGTCCAGATATGGGTCAAACCGTTGGAAGACGGCTCAGTTGCCGTCGGCTTATTCAACGTGGCTGATTTTGGCAAAACGCCCCAGTCATACTTCCGCTGGGGCAACGAAAAACCCAGGGACTATTCGCTGGATCTGGCTAAAATCGGTTTGACGGGGAAATACAAGTTGCGGGATGTGTGGCGGCAAAAAGACCTCGGCGTGTTTACCGGTTCGTTCCAGACCGCGATTCGCCACCACGGCGTGGTGATGCTCCGGATGAGTCCGCAATGATTTCAAGGAATACCCAACCTGCGCTGAAAAGCCCTAAAGCCTCAATACAATGCAAAAATGGTTCACTGTTCTGCTGTTGCTTCTTAGTACGAGTAGTATAGCCCAGAAGGCCAATACGGTATGGCTGGATGATCTGCTCATTCAGACTTTTTCCGAAGGCATCCGCCCGGTCACGGCCAAAAGGAATTACAGCAGCGATTCCATGCGGATCAACGGCGTTTACTTTAGCCGGGGCGTTGGGGCACAAAGTGTTAGTGTACTGGCGTTTTACCTGAACAAAAATGCCACCCGGTTCAAGGCTGTTATTGGGGCCGACGATATGGGCAATAAAGAAATACCGGTCAAATTTTATGTCATTGGCGACCAGAAAATCCTGTTTGAAAGCAACGAAATCAAGGTGGGCGATGCCCCCCAGCAAGTAGACGTAGATCTGACGGGAATTGAACGGTTGGGGTTATTGATCACCGATCCGGTCGGCGGTTCCAATAACAAACGGACTTACGCCAACTGGGCCAATGCGCACTTGATGATGCTGGGGGATCATTTACCCAAACATATTCCGAATACGGACGAAAAATACATGTTGACGCCGAAACCGGGGGCAAAACCGAAAATAAACTCCGCAAAAGTTGTTGGCGCAACGCCCGGCAATCCCTTTTTATATACCATTGCTGCTACCGGCAAACGCCCAATTCAATTTTCGGTGGCTAACTTACCGGCTGGTCTGGTCCTGGATAAAAAAACCGGAATTATCACCGGAAAAGTGGCCCGGCGCGGCACGTATACCACCACCCTGAAGGCCAGGAATGCGTTCGGTGAAGCCACCCGGCTACTCACGATTAAGATTGGAGATACCATTGCGTTGACGCCCCCCATCGGCTGGAATGGCTGGAATTCATGGGAAACGCATATTGATCGGGAGAAGGTTATCGCATCGGCCGATGCGATGGTAAAAACGGGACTCATTAACCACGGGTGGACGTATATCAACATCGACGATGCCTGGCAGGGTGTCAGGGGCGGGCCCCTAAATGCCTTGCAGCCCAATGAAAAGTTTCCGGATTTCAAAGGCATGGTGGATGACATCCACTCGCTCGGTTTAAAAGCCGGTTTGTACTCGACGCCGTATATTTCCAGTTATGGCGGGTACGTCGGGGCTTCCTCCGCTTTTGAAAAAGGGGGTGAATCGCACGAGACCATCATGGTCAACCGGCGCGCTTTTAACCACATTGCGAAATACCGCTTCGAGAAAAATGATGCCTTGCAAATGGCCGAGTGGGGCATTGATTTCCTGAAGTACGACTGGCGAGTCGATGTTGAATCGACCCGGCGCATGTCGGAAGCCCTGCGGCAATCGGGCCGGGATATTGTGTTGAGTTTATCCAACTCGGCCCCATTTGCCAACGTTACCGATTGGGTGCGGTTATCGAACATGTACCGAACCGGCCCCGACATTCGGGATAGCTGGACCAGCCTCTACCAGTTGTCGTTTACGCTCGATAAATGGGCGCCGTATAACGGTCCGGGCCATTGGAACGATCCCGATATGATGATTGTGGGGAATGTGTCCACCGGCCCCGAACTACATCCCACCCGGTTAACGCCCGATGAGCAATACAGCCACGTTAGTTTATTCAGCCTACTCTCAGCGCCCTTGCTGATTGGCTGTCCGATTGAACAGCTCGATGAATTCACGCTGAATCTGTTGACCAATGACGAAGTGATTGAGATCAATCAGGACCCCTTGGGAAAATCGGCCCGGCTGCTGGTGGAGGAGAATGGCGTCCAGGTGTGGGCCAAACCGCTGGAAGACGGCTCGTTTGCCGTTGGCTTATTCAACGTGGCGGATTTCGGCAAAACGCCCCAGTCCTATTTTCGCTGGGGTAATGAAAAACCGCAATCCTTTAACTTTGATTTTAGTAAAGTTGACCTGAAAGGGAAATATAAACTGCGGGATGTGTGGCGGCAAAAAGACCTCGGCGTGTTTACCAGTTCGTTCCAGACCACAATTCGCCACCACGGCGTGGTGATGCTCAAAATGATTCCTGTTAACTAATTGGATGGTGAAAGAGGTAAAAGTTTCATTTGTTTTGCTTACTCTCCATGTGTTATGGATTCAGGGTTCACCCTTTGTTGTCAGGCATAAATCAAAAAAGAAATCAATCATTTAATTGTAGCAGGATGTTCAGATTGATCAAAGCAGGATTGGCGGTTGGTTTGGTGGGAGGGTTGCTCGTATGCATTGGCATGGGAGTGACAGCAGACCAAAAGCAACCACCGAATATCGTTTATATTCTGGCCGATGATATGGGATACGGGGATGTCTCCGCCAATAACCCGGCCGGACAGATTAAAACCCCGTTTATCGACCAGCTGGCGGCCGAAGGCATGCGGTTCACGGATGCCCACTCGCCCTCGTCGGTCTGTACACCGACTCGCTATAGCCTGCTGACGGGTCGGTATCCCTGGCGAAGCCGCCTGCCGGTGGGCGTGTTGCGGGGCTACAGCCGGACCCTGATCGAACCGGATCGGATGACGGTGGCTTCGCTGCTGAAAAGCAACGGCTACCAAACCGCCGTGGTGGGCAAATGGCATTTAGGAGTAGACTGGCAGGTGACACCCGGGAACGAATCGCTGCTGAACAACCCCAGCTACGGCATCAAGGCCGAAATGAACCCCGACCACATTGATTTTAACAAGCCGCCCCTGGCTGGTCCCAATACCGTCGGATTCGACTATTCGTATATTTTACCGGCATCGCTGGATATGCCGCCGTATTTCTACCTCGAGAATCACCAGATTACGGAGATTCCTACCGCCTATACCAAAGGCAGCAAGCCCGATACAGGCTATACCGGCGCTTTCTGGCGGGAAGGAAAAATGGCTCCTTCGTTTGATTTTAAAGGGGTTCTGCCCACATTTATCACCAAAGCTCAGGCGTTTTTGCAAAAACAAACCGCCAAAAAACCGTTCTTTCTGTACCTGCCACTGGCCGCTCCGCACACGCCCTGGGTTCCTTCCGACCAGTATACGGGCAAATCGAAAGTCGGTGAGTACGGTGATTTCACCGAGCAGGTGGACGCGGCCGTGGGGCAAATTCTGGAAACGCTGAAAACGAACGGTTTGGCCGACAATACGATTGTTATTTTTGCCAGTGACAACGGCCCGTATTGGCGGGAGGATTTCATTGCCCGCTTCAACCATCAATCTGCCGGCGAATTCCGGGGCATGAAAGGGGATGCGTTCGAAGGGGGACACCGGATTCCATTCATTGTGCGCTGGCCCGGAAAAGTGAAAGCCGGATCGGTGAGCGATGCCACCACTACCCTGGCCAACCTGCTGGCCACCTGCAACGATCTGGTCAGTAAAAAGGCCGCTTCCCTGCCGGAAGACAGCTACAGCATTTTGCCGGTTTTATTGGGCAAATCGAAAACCGTGCCCGGCCAACCGGCGGTTGTACACAGTTCGTCCATCGGGTATTACGCCATCCGGAAAGGCGACTGGAAGCTCATCGAAGGACTTGGCTCGGGCGGTTTTACGGTGCCGAAACAGCTAAAGCCGGAAGCCGGTGGACCAACAGGACAGTTGTATAACCTCGCCAGTGATATCGGCGAAACCCGGAACCTGTACCAGCAGAACCCGGAAAAAGTACGCGAACTGACCGAATTGCTCACCCGCATCAAACAGAGCAAAACGAAGCTTACCCAGTAACGACGGGCATCATTTCGCAATTTTTTCGATTTCCACCAGCCGCACCCGGCCCACGTGGCCCTGCCCGGGCAGTCGGACATTACTCCCAATCCACATGTGTGTCCGGGAATAGGGCGCGATACCGAGGGAAGCATCAAAAACTGTCTGGCCTTGGAACTGATACCGGTCATCCGTTCGCAAGGTCACCGGTGGCTTGCCGTAGCATCCCAGCCACCAGGTTCCGTTCGCATACGCGATGGTTTGAATCCCCATTAACGTATAGCCGCTGGCCACCGTATGCCGACGGATAAACCGGAATTTTTCGTCGTATTCGTACAGGTAATTTTCGTTCATGCCGGGCACCAGACCGCCCACGAGCATAAACTTACCATCATGGTATTCCATGCCACCGGCGCCGTGAACCAGTTCCGGCACCGGGTATTCATTCAGTTTCTGGAGCGTAATCCCATCGTACTCGTACACCCAGGATTTGGCGCTGCCCGCCGGTTTGTTAAACGCCCCGAGGTTCACGGCTACATATAGTTTTCCGTTGCGGTAACACAAATCGCCCTGATGGCTGGGAGCCGCTACGCTGGCGAGGATTTTTCCCTGCCTATCGGTTCGCACTACGGCTTTGGTCCAGCTCCAGTAAATGGACGATTTCTGGTCGGTACAAATGCCTTGTAAATGCCCCTCATAGGCGCCTTCACACACTATGGTCTGGTGTACTTTTTTCAGATCAATCAACAGGGCCGGATCGTCCGTATAAATCCGGGCGACGCCCATATCCAGAAACCGAATCAGATCGTCCCGCTCATTCACCGTCCAAACGCCTGGTTCGATGCGGGCGATTTTCAACTGATTGATCTTTTCTTCCGTCAGGCCTTTTCCGTTGATGACCAACGACTCAAAACCGTGTTCTTTGGCAATCCGGATATCTTCCTGGATGTCGCTGTTGGCCGGGCGATCCCAGAAAACCGGGATGTTCGGGGCCAGTTTTTTGACGGTTGCCATGTAGGTAAGATTACCGTCGTTAAACCCCACCATTTTCTCCATCTTCTTTTTGCGGACCAGGGCAATGGCTTCGGCAACGCAGTCGGTTTTGGGTTGAATGGAAACCCGGGTTTTCGATTGCCGGGCAAACACGTTCAGTGCCTCTTCCAGTAACGGAATGCGCTGCGGAGGACATTCCCGGACGGATTTACCGGTTCGCTTCCGAAAGCCGGCAGCAACGTCCACTTTTTTCAACTGCTCGTAGGTTACGTTCGCAACCACCAGATTCTGATCGCCCACCCGCCCGGTTGTGGCATCGTGCAGCACCACCAGCTTGCCGTCTTTGGTTTTATAGACATCCAGTTCCACCCAATCGACACCCAGCGAAAGCGCACTTTGGAAAGCGGGCAAGGTATTTTCCGGAAACTGAGACGAGTTGCCCCGGTGGGCGGTTACACCCGGATGAAGGGATTGCGCCCGGGCCTGAAAAGAAAGAGTAACAAAACAGGAAAGGCAAATAAAAGCGAATGCGGTGCGTAGCATAAAACATGAATAGGGAACTGCCTGAAAAGACGCAAAGCAGGGCTTCTTACTCAGCCAGCCGCAGGGGACCGGTTGGGGTGTAAAAATCGAAAACCGGGCCCGCCATCTGTGTACATATATAAGTCATTGGTCATAAGATGAATAGTTGGCGTTTGTTGGGACATTGAGCGTAGCTTCCGGTTCGGAATTTGTATCTTCGTCCGAACCATTTTTTGCTTTGATTCTCGAATGGCTGGTGAAGCTATCCTGTTCCTGTATGTCGGTGCGGTCGGTGCGATCTTTCTGTTGAACATCTTCCAGTGGTTTTTTTCCCGTGACTGGATCTACGGCGTTTTTACGTTTCAAACCTTCATCTGGTGTCTTTACGCGTTTCTCCAGCGGGTATATCTTTCGGAAACCTCTCTGTCGACCGCCGAATTTCTGGCCATTCACGTGGCCGTTCACGGCCTGGCGCAGATTGCTTACCTGGAACTGGTGGATTGTCTGTTTGATGTAACGAAGCAACAGCCGCGTCTGAAGCGGTGGTTTCGCGGGAGCCAGTTGCTGGCCCTTGGCTATCCGGTGGTGAATATGGGTTTATTGATTCTGATCGGTGAAAGCTGGCCGGCCTCGTCGGCAAACGTGTATCTGGCGACCGTCTACTGGCTGCTGCTGGTCAGCAATTGTGGGATCGGAATCTGGCTGTCGGTCCGACACCGGAGTACCGTGGGCGGGTATTTTCTACTGGGAAGCATTTTGCTGATGCTCCATGAAATCAATTCGCTGGGTAACTATATTGGCCCGTTCTATCCCGCTCCGACCACCGAAGCGGGGATTAGTCTGGCCAAGCAGATTCTGGGGGGTGGGCTTATCCTGGAGTTGATGAGTTTTTCGATCGCCCTGGTGCTGCGGCAACGTCAGCTGGCGGTGGCGCAGGCCGTCGAGCAGACCCGCCTGGAAGCAAAGCTGGTTCAGGAGCGACTGGAGGCTGAACTGGCCGTTCGCTGGCTGGAAAAGGAAAAAACCGATGCGCAGTTACGGGCCATGCAGGCGCAGGTGAATCCGCATTTTCTCTTTAATAGCCTTAATTCGCTGTCGTCGCTGATTGAAGAAGAACCGCAGCGGGCCAGTCAGTTTGTGGATCAGCTGAGTATGGTATACCGGTATTTATTGCGGGCCAACGATCAGCAACTGGCCACCCTCTCAAGTGAGCTCGAGTTTATCCGGTCCTATTTTCATCTGCTCAAAACCCGGCACGGAGACGGATTATCTATCACTATTCGGGTAAACCCGGAGGCTATGCATCAGTTGCTTCCTCCCCTGACGTTGCAGTTACTGGTCGAAAATGCGGTAAAACACAACGTGATTTCGCTCAAAAAACCGCTAACGATTGAAATCCTGGGGGATGAAACCGGGTATCTGACCGTCCGAAATAATTTGCAACGGAAGGTAACGCGCATTCTGTCAAACGGCGTTGGCTTAACCACCATCACGGCCTATTATCAGAAATTCGACCACCCCGCCCCTTTGCTAACGGAAGAAGATGGCTACTTTTCCGTCACCTTACCCCTGATAGCCTCGTCGGCTGATTGGTCGGCAATCGAAGAAAGATAGGGTTCTGTTCGGCAACCTCATCGACCTTACCCGATCGCCCTTTCGCAACGATTCGCCAGCGGGAAAGGTGGCTGGAAATTGACCGGAGGTCTGATCGTTAGCGATACATAACGGTCAGCGTCTGATTATCAGCCTCAATGGACGTGGGCCATCCTTCCGCACTATAGGTGTATTTTTTCGTTTCCTCTTCCTGACGAATGGTATCGGGTAAGTCAGCCGGATCAAAAATGCGTCGGTGGGTATGAACGACATTGTTGGGGCTGAGGTAACGGGGGGCGAACTCCGGCAACTTCAGGGAATAAAAAGGATTGGGTTTATCATCGTATTGATACGTCAGGACCTCCTGCTTAAACCCGTTGGCCGCAAACCGTTCCTGTTGCCGGAGATTGCCCCGGGCATCATACTGAAACGCCAGGGTTTCAAAGAGCGTAAGGGGCCCGGAAAAACCATACCATTGCTCAACCCGCTCGAGTTGCCCTTTCGCGTTGAAATGAAAAAGCGTCTTGCCGACCGTTGCCGGTTGGCTGTTCCGGATTTCCTGGCGGTTGGCCTGGGTAAGAAGGCCATTCTTGTATTCGTAGGTTAAGGTGTAATGACTGGTCGCGGAACTGGATGGGGGCGTTGGGGAGGGGCAAAAACCGCAGATGGTAGCATACCCTTCGTGCTCACTGGCAATGAGTTGGTTCTGGTCGTTGAAGGCATATCGACTACGGGCCAATAAAGGAGGTCGGCCGCTTGCGTCGCTGAGGGCTGATTCATACCGTCGGTTTTCAAGCCAGGTCGCTTCTTTATTCCGTTCAAATTCTTCGTATAAGCGGTTCGCTTTGAATAACTGAATCCGCTCGAAATTAATATTAACGGGTTGAGGGTCCTGCTTCGTGCAGGCCGCCAGGCACACAATGATCAGGCACCAAAGGAACTTCGTAATCTGCATGGGATAGGGTTCTTCTCTACGGGACCCCAAATTCCGGGTTCCGTTGGAATAAAACCACGGTTTTTTAGGGCAGGGATGAGAAGGACCCTCAATTGATAAACATCTCATCGACCAGCACCAGCCCCGGTTTTCCCTTGCCGCCATGCCAGTCCGGGAGGGTACACGGTTTGGCGACGACTTTGATATAGGCCAGCTCCTGCGGTTTGAAGGGGCAGGTTACGTTTTGGAGGGAATGTTCCTCGCCTTTCACGGGCATTTTGGGTTTGACCGTCGCGAGTAATTTCAGGTTGTCGCGGCTGTTACCGCCCCAGACTTCGACGGAACCCGGCGGGAAAATACCGGTTGCTTCCTCGACCATGATCCGCAGGGCAACGGAAGAGGCCGTCACCGGTTTTTTAAACTCCGACATCACCACCATGTCGTTGTTCCGTACGCCCGTCCAGTTGTTGGCCCAGGCCGGGCTGTTGGCGTTGAAGGTGCCCAGTTTCTGGTCGAAGAAGGATTTGGGACCTTCGGCCTGGTGGACCCGGTTGAGCGGCTGTAATAGGTTGATACTGTCGGGTTTATACGCACATTTGAAGAAGTCGAACGTCGCCACGCTGCTGCCGTACCAGCCGTCTTTGTAGGCTCGGGCCTTGATGGTGGTCCGGTCGGTCAGGACGGTTTTGTTGGTGAAAACCGGCGAATGAAGGCTGTCTGGCTCGGTGCCATCGGTGGTGTACCGAATCTGCACGCCTTTGATGGGGTGGTGCAGCAGCAGCGGTAGCGACTGCGTAAAAACCATCGACGGATTTTTTACTTCCGGCGGGTTCAGCGTGAGCGGATTTTTGCCATCGTCCTTAAAACCGGCAAGGAAGGCCATGTTTTGGTTCGCTTTCTGCAACTGCTGAATCTGGGCTACCGTCACGGGCGTTTCCCATAACGAGACGGTCCGCAGGCTTTTAACTTCGCGGATCAGGTTTTGCAGATCGGCAAACGTCACCTTCGTTCCCGACAGCGTCAGGCTTTTGAGGTGTTGCAAGTGGGTCAGGTGAGCCAGTCCTTTGCCGGTGATGTCGGTGAAGTTCAGGTCGAGTTTTTGCAGATTTTCAAATTGGGCGACGGCCTTCAAATCCGCGTCTTTTACCGGTAATTTATTGAGATTCAGTGAGACGACCTGCTTCCGGATCTCGCTCAACTCTTCCAGCTTTTCGGCCGAATACGTGCTGCGGTTGTACAGGTTGACGGCCAGCGCCGGGGATTCTTTCGCCAAAGGAGCAATGGTCCGATAGTCATTGTTCAGTTTCTGTACGGTTTCCTCGTCGGCCGCGGCAAAATCAAACATGTCTTCCCCGCCTTCGGTGGGTTTGAACCGGGCCGACGCCATCCACCGTAACGAATCGGAAGGCGGCAGGTCGATCAGCTTCTTTTTGAAATCCGGCCGGCTTTTCACCCACAACGCCAGTAAAGTAATTTCGTCCGCCGTCAACTGGGTTTTACCTTTCGGCGGCATGTGCTTTTTCTCGTCTTCGGGCAGGTGAATCCGTTCCAGCAGCAGGCTTTGCGCGGGGTGTCCGGCTTTGAATAATTTTCCGGTTTTTCCGCCTTTCAGAATCGCGTCCGCATCCGCCAGACTCAGTTGTCCTTTCAATTTTTCGGGATTGTGGCAACTGATGCACTTTTGCTCAAAAATGGGTTTGATGACGTGATCGAACACCAGCGCCTGATCCAGCGCCACTGGTTCGGCTTCCATCGACCGCTGGATCGGGCCGGAAATGAAGTTGTCGCCGTGGGTTAAAACCGCTCCGTAATGACCCGCGCTAATCAGCACCAGCACGGCCACCAGCGCGCCGGATTTGGCCACTGGTGCCCGGTACCACGCCTGGTCACGGCTCCAGTAAATGAAGGCAGAGAGGTAAAAAAGGCCGACGCCGGTCCATTTGTGCCATTGCAAAACCGTGCCCGAATAGCCTTCTTCTTTCGACAGAAACAGGCCCATGATGACCGTTACGGCGGCCGACAGCACACCCACCAGCAGGAGATTGGCCAAAAAGCCCCGGTAAAACTCGTTCCGGGCATACTGGCTGTTGAACCGGAAAATCTCCATGGCCATCGCCAGCAACAGAATCACAATCGGGAAGTGGAGAATAAGCGGGTGCATCCGCCCGACGGGTTGTAACCAGGTCGGAACGACGACTTTTTCCTCGAAAAGCAACAGAAACAGGATGAAGACGGCCAGAGCAAACAACGCCTGCTCGGCCAGACTTTTGACGCGTTTGGTCATCACAAATTCAGTCCAGCGGGTTTAGGATAGGGGGTATGCTACGCAATCAGGTCACGAACCACTTTGCCGGAAACATCCGTCAGGCGGTAACGACGGCCCAGGTGTTTGAAAATCAGCTTTTCGTGGTTCAGGCCCATCTGGTGCAAAACCGTCGCCTGAAAGTCGTGAACGTGGACCGGATTCTGGGCAATGTTGTAGCCGAGTTCGTCGGTTTCGCCGTAGACGATCCCCGGTTTGATGCCACCGCCGGCCATCCAGATCGTGAAGCAGCGCGGGTGGTGATCGCGGCCGTAGTTGTCGGCGGTCAGCTTGCCCTGGGTGTAGCTGGTCCGGCCAAATTCGCCACCCCAGATCACCAGCGTTTCGTCCAGTAAACCGCGTTGTTTCAGATCGGTCACCAGCGCGGCCGACGCCTGATCGACGTCCTTGGCCTGTTTGGCAATCTCGAACGGCAAATTACCGTGCTGGTCCCAACCCTGGTGGTAAAGCTGCACAAACCGGACGCCATTTTCGGATAATTTGCGGGCCAGCAGGCAGTTGGCGGCATACGTGCCCGGTACGAGACAATCGGGGCCGTACAGTTTGATGATGTCGTCCGACTCTTTCGATAAATCCATCACTTCCGGCACCGCCGTCTGCATCCGGTACGCCATTTCGTACTGCTTCACCTTCGCCGTGATTTCGGGATCGCCGAATTCCTGGTAGGCCATGTCGTTCAGTTCCGCTAGGTTATCGAGCATCGCCCGCCGGGCGTGGCGATCCATGCCTTCGGGGTCGCGCAGGTACAAAACCGGGTCTTCGCCCTTGCTGAACTGCACACCCTGGTGGATGGAATCCAGAAAACCGTTCGACCATAATTTGGAATAAACGCCCTGTCCGTTGCCGATGCCGCGCGACAGCAAAACCGTAAAGTTGGGCAGGTTCTTGTTCTCGTTCCCGAGTCCGTAACTCAGCCATGACCCCATGCTGGGCCGGTTTCCCTGCTGGGAGCCGGTTTGCAGAAAGGTCAGCGCCGGGTCGTGGTTAATGGCTTCGGTATACATCGACTTCACGATGCAGAGGTCGTCCACGATTTTGGCCGTATACGGAAACAGATCGCTCACCCAGGCCCGCGACTGGCCGTACTGCTGGAAATTTACGAACGAGCCCACCAGCGGAAACGACGACTGGTTAGCCGTCATGCCGGTCAGCCGTTGGTTGCCACGCACCGAGGGCGGTATTTCCTGCCCCAGCATCTCGCGCAGTTTCGGCTTGTAATCGAACAGTTCCTGCTGCGACGGAGCGCCATTCTGGAAGAGGTAAATGATCCGTTTCGCTTTCGGGGCAAAGTGCGGAATGCCGGGCGGTAAGCTATCATCCTCGGCGTTGTTACCGCTAAACAGGTCCGGAATCAGGAGAGAACCCAGGGCGGCACTGCCGATGCCCAGACTCAACCGGGATAAAAACCGACGCCGGTTGAAATTATAACCGTGTTCTAAGATTTCTTTTTCCATCTTACATACCTCAGGACCAGGCCGCGTAGGCTTTCATCCGTGCGATTTACTAGTTAAGGATCGTCTTAATCAGGGCAGAATGCCTGCCTGCACGGGCTAAAACCCGTAAGGACGTTAGGTTTTCGTAATGGTTTCTTCCAGATTATAAATGGTGGAAACCACGCGCATTAAAGCCGCCAGCTTCGTTCGGTCGATCGTTTCGGGAACGGGGTATTCTCCCACGGCCAGCGCTTTGTCGGCCACCGGTTTTTTAATTTCCCGGGCTTCTTTTTCGTAGTAGGCCGTCAGCATCTCCACTTCTTTTTCCCGGGGTTTGCGACCCACGATCAGGCGAAATGCCTTGGTGATTTTGTCCCGGGCATCGGTCTTTTCCTGCAACAGTCGGGCGGCCAGCACGCGCGACGCTTCCAAAACCGTCGGGTCGTTCATCATCACCAACGCCTGCAACGGCGTGTTGGTCCGGAGCCGTTTAACTTCGCATAAATCCCGGTTGCTGGCGTCGAAAATCGCCATCGATGGGGGCGGCACCGTCCGTTTGATCAGCGTGTACATGCCCCGGCGGTACAGTTTGGGACCGTGATCCTGCATATAGGTCGAGAGCAGCCCCCGGCCCGATGTGGCCCCTTCCCACAAACCCGCCGGTTGATACGGTTTCACGCTGGGGCCGCCAATGCTCCGGTTGAGCAAACCGCTGCTCGACAAAACGAGGTCTTTGACAAATTCGGCATGAATCCGGTAGCGGGGGCCGCGCGCCAGGTAGATATTATCGGGATCGGCTTTGAGTTTTTCGGGTGAAAGCACCGCCGATTGCCGGTACGTGGCCGAGGTGACCATTTGTTTCACCAGTCGTTTGACGTCCCAGTTGTGGCTCATAAAATCAACGGCCAGCCAGTCGAGCAATTCGGGATTGGTCGGCAAATCCCCCTGCATCCCGAAATCGCCGGACGTTTTGACGATGCCTTTCCCGAAAAACTCCTGCCAGAGCAGGTTGACGTAGACGCGGGCCGTCAGGGGGTTTTTAGGGTCAAACAGCCACTGGGCAAGACCCAGGCGGTTTTTGGGATATTTCGGATTAAAAGGTAAAATGGCTTCGGGCGTGCCAACGGTCACTTCATCCCCCGGCGCGTCGTAGTTGCCCCGTTTCAGAATGTAGGTTTTACGGATCGTATCCGGGTCCATATCGCCCATTACCGAGACGATCAGCCGGTTGGTGTCCGGTTTGTTGACGAACGTCAGAATATTCTTCACATCGTCGTCACTGATTTCCATGAGCGGTTTTTTTGCGTAGGTTTCCGGGCCGCCAATTACCGACTCAATCCCGACCTCCTTGACGTTGTTGAAGAACGCGAACAGCCGGTAATATTCCTTCTGCGAGAACGGGTCGTACTTATGGTCGTGGCAGTGCGCGCATTCCATCGTGACGCCGAGTAGCCCCTTGCCGAACAAATCCGTCCGGTCGGTGACGTACATGATCCGGTATTCTTCCGGAATCACCCCGCCTTCTTCCGTGA
Source organism: Larkinella bovis (assembly GCF_042655385.1). Taxonomy (NCBI): domain Bacteria; kingdom Pseudomonadati; phylum Bacteroidota; class Cytophagia; order Cytophagales; family Spirosomataceae; genus Larkinella; species Larkinella bovis. The sequence goes on from NZ_JBHSMA010000005.1 coordinate 196,807, forward strand.
TTTTGTGGTTGCGGTTAAAACCCGTCGCCAGCAGTTGCTCTTTCGTTGAACCGGGCAGTAAATCGCCCGCCAGCTGCCAGGTGACAAAATCGTTGTAGTGCATGTTTTTATTGAACGCGTGGATCACCCAGTCGCGCCAGGGCCACTGCGTCCGGTAGCCGTCGTCCTGGTAGCCGTGCGAATCGGCGTACCGGGCCAGGTCGAGCCAGTGCAGGGCCATTTTTTCGCCGTACGCCGGGTTTTTCAGCAGTTGATCGACGGCTTTTTCGTAAGCGTTCGGGCTGTTGTCGGCCAGAAACCGGTCCATCATTTCCAGCGTCGGCGGTAGGCCGGTCAGGTCCAGGCTCACCCGCTTCAGCAGCCGTTCTTTGTCGGCTTCCTCGTTGGGCGACAGCCCTCGCTGTTCCTGTTGGTGCAGAATGAAATAATCGATCTCGTTTTTGGGCCAGTCCGTTTTATCAACCTCCGGCAGGGCCGGTTTTTTCGGCGGCACAAACGCCCAGTGTTTTTCGTATTTCGCGCCCTGTTTGATCCACTTCTCGATCAGCCTGATTTCACGCTGCGTGAGTTTGAGATTCGAGGAGGGTGGGGGCATCAGCAGGGAGGTGTCCTGGGTGGTGATGCGCAGAAAAGCCTGCGATAATTCCGGTTTTCCGGCCACCAGCGCGTGGGCCGTCGGGTTTTCTTCCAGGGCTTTGAAGGCGCTTTCGGCTACGTCGAGCCGTAAACCGGCTTCACGTTTGTTGGCGTCCGGGCCGTGACAGGCCAGGCATTTATCGGAAAGAATGGGCCGGATATCAAAGTTGTAACTGACCACATCCGGTAGTTTTGCTTCATCGGCCCCGCTGGTCGAATCCGTGTTGCAGGCCTGGAAGGCATAGAAAATGCCAGCAAGAACGCCCATCAAATAATAGGATCGGTTCAGCATATTTAGTTAGAAATAATTCAGGTTTAGGAAATCGGTAAGGAATAGTGCGCCGGCAATTGCCGCAAAACAGCAGGTAAGTGAATTAAAACAGACGGTCAGGAATCATATGAAATGGCCGGATAGTGATGTTATTTCATAAAATTAGCCAAATTTTCTTTAGTTACCAACTGAAACGGAATCAGGATTTGTTTCTCATAGGGTTGGCCGTTGGCAATTTTGATGGCGGTTTCGATGGCTTGGGCACCCTGCTGCTCGGCATTCTGGAAAACCGTGGCGTCGAGTGTTCCCTTCTGAACAGCCTGCAACGCGTCGGGAATGGCGTCGATGCTGACCACCAAAACCTTATCCTTCAGACCGGCATCGGTCAGGGCCTTCACGGCACCCAGGCCCATCTCGTCGTTCTGGGCAAAAACCGCGTTGATGGTGTTGCCGTACGACTGAATCCAGTTTTCCATCAGCGACATGGCTTTGGCGCGATCCCATTCGGCGGTCTGATGGGCCATCAGTTTCAGGCCCGGATACTGCTTCAGGACTTCGCGGGCGCCCTGCTCGCGTTTGATCTGGGCGGCCTGTCCCATGTATCCGTGCATCATCAGGATATTGCCTTTGCCACCCAGTTTTTCGGCAATGAATTTCATGGCAATCCGCGCCGATTCCACGTCGTCGGAACCGATGAAGGCCGTTGGTTTGGCCGTGGTTTCGGAGTTGACGTTGATGATTGGAATGTTGGCGGCCAGGGCCTTCGTGACGGCGGGCGAGCTGGCTTCGACTTCGCAGGGATTCATGATGATGGCATCAACGCCCTGCGCAATGAAGCTCTCGATCTGCTCGATCTGTTTCAGGGCCGACCGCTCGGCATCGACCGTAATCAGTTCGACGCCCGACTCCTTTGCTTTTTTCTCGATTTCGTCGTTGACGTTGACGATGAATTCGTTCTGCATGCTGAGCATGGAGACGCCCACGGTCAGTTTTTTTTCACCATTTTCCCCCGATGAGGACTGGTTACAACTGATTAAAACACTGGTAACAAGAAAAGGGAGGGAATAAAAAATACTGCGTTTCATACCTGATTATTGGGGTCGGTTATCCGTTCTTTTGTTGATTCATACTATCCAAAACCACCGCGCCGATGATGATAATCCCCATCACGACCTGCTGGTAATACGAGGTGACATTCATCAAATCCAGGCCGTTGCTGATGACACCGATGAGCAGCGCCCCGATCAGGGTGCCGGTCATCGTGCCGGTACCGCCGGACGTGCTGGTGCCTCCGATAATGGCGGCCGCAATGGCGTCGAGTTCGAACCCGGCGCCCGCGTTGGGCTGGCCCGTGGTGATGCGGGAGGTGAGCAAAATGCCGGCCAAAGCCGCCAGTCCTCCGCAGAGCGTGTACACCACCATTTTGACTTTGTTCAACTGAATGCCGGAGGCTTTGGCGGCCTGTTCGTTTCCGCCCACGGCGTACATATAGCGGCCCAATACGGTTTTGCGGAGCAGTACCGAGCAGATGACGAAGAAAACAAGCAGGATGATAATGGGCGTCGGAATGCCCAGAACCTGACCACCGCCAATGAAGTTGAAGGAGTCCGAAAGGTTCGAAATCGGACGGCCTTTGCTCAGAATCAGCGCCAGGCCGCGGCCAATGGTCATCGTGCCCAGCGTAACGATGAACGGCGGCACGTTACTTTTGGTGATCACCAGACCGTTGAAAGCTCCCAATAGTAAGCCTGCCGCGAGTCCCGCCAGCACCGGCACAATAACCGGGTAGGTGTCCGGGTGCGCAAACATGGCTGCTACCACGCCCGTTACGGCCACCGTGGAGCCGATGGACAGATCGATGCCGCCCGTGATGATGACAAACGTAACGCCAAACGCCAGCAGGGCATTAATGGAAACCTGGGTCACGATGATCATCAGGTTGGAAACCGTCAGAAACCGGGGGGTCAGCAGGGAAAGAACGACGCAAATGGCGAAGAAGGCAATTAAAAGACCGTATTGCCCCAAGCCACGCAGGCGGGTTCGGGACGGTTGAGCGGGGGTGGTAGGTTCGGGTGTAAAAACGGTTTTCATTCGGGTCAATCAAACGTAATTAGTGATGCACCGCGTAGTGCATAATCGTTTCCTGCGTGGCCTCTTCCTTGCTCAGCAGGGCGGTTTGCCGGCCCTGCGACAGCACCAGAATCCGGTCGCTGAGGCCCAGGATCTCGGGCAGTTCGGACGAAATCATAATGACGGCGATCCCGTCGGCTACCAACTGGTTAATTAATTTATAAATTTCGGATTTCGCTCCAATGTCAATGCCGCGCGTCGGTTCGTCGAGAATCACCAGGTCCGGCGATGATAGCAAAACTTTCGCGATGACGACTTTCTGCTGGTTGCCACCACTTAAAAACTGGACTTTCTGGTCAGGTCCGGCGGTTTTGATGTGCAGGTCGGTAATCATCCGGGCGGCCGTTGCCGCTTCGCTTTTGTCCTGTATGAATGGCCCTTTGGTATGATCCGACAGACTGCCCAGCGTGATGTTGTGCTTCACCGACAGGGCGGGAATAAACCCCAGGCCTTTACGGTCTTCGCTAACATAACCAATTCCGTGCTGAATGGCATCCTGTGGCGACTTGATCCGCAGCGGTTTTCCTTTTAAATAAATCTCGCCCTCATCGAACGGGTCCAGCCCGAAGATGGCGCGGGCAATTTCGGTGCGCCCGGCCCCCATCAAACCCGCCAGCCCCAGCACCTCACCAGCGTGGACCTCAAAACTGATATCGGCAAACTTGCCGTTTCGGCGCAGGTTGCGGACCGACAGGATTTCTTCGCCTTTTTGCGCGACGGTTTCGGGGAATAAACTATCAATTTCGCGGCCCACCATCATTCGGATGAGCGCAGTATTGTCCAGCTCGGCGGCTGGTTGGGTGGCGATGTACTTGCCATCCCGCAAAACCGTAATGGTATCGGAGATGGTAAATATTTCGTCCATTTTGTGGGAAATATAAATGATGGCGACGCCCTTTTGTTTCAGATCGCGGATAAGGCCGAACAGCGTGGCAACCTCCTTGTCGGAGAGGGCGGAGGTCGGTTCGTCCATGATGATTACCTTGGCGTTGTTCGAAATGGCTTTGGCGATCTCCACCATCTGCATTTCGGCCACACTCAGGTATTTCATGGGGGTCGTGGGCGAAATCAGGACGCCCATTTGGGTCAGCAGCGCACCGGCTTCCTCATTCAGTTTCTTTTCGTCGATCCAGCTAAACAACCCACCCCGGTTTTCGCGACCGAGAAAGATGTTTTGGGCCACCGTCAGCTCCGGCACCACCAGCAATTCCTGATGAATCATGGAGATGCCTCTTTTCAACACCTCGCCGACGGCCTGGCTCTTTAACGCCTGGCCTTCAAAGAAAATCTCGCCCACATCCGGCTGGTACAGGCCGACCAGAATTTTCATGAAGGTCGATTTCCCCGCGCCGTTTTCGCCCATCAGTGCATGAACCTCGCCTTTCCGCAGGTCCAGCTGTACCCCGTCCAGCGCTTTCACGCCCGAAAAGGTTTTGGTCAGCCCGCGAACGGTAAGAATGAAATCCTGATTCATGATCGGTTAAAAAACGAATTTCGGGATAAACAACAGCCCACGGTTAAAACCGTGGGCTGTCCATTGGGATGATGGGATGCTATTTCTCGGTCCACTCGACGCCGGTATCCTGCCAGCTTTTTGATTTGGCAGAGTTGATAACGGCTTCGCAGACTTTCTGGGTTTCCAGGGCATCTTTGAACGTGGGGTTGCAAGGCTCACCGGTTTCCAGGCTTTTCAGGAAATCAGCCACCTGGTGCACAAAACCGTGCTCGTAGCCAATACCCAGACCCGGTACCCACCACTTGTCCATGTACGGCTGATCACCGTCCGTGACGTGGATTGAGCGCCAGCCGCGTACGACCGACTCGTCCCGGTGGTCGAAGTACTCCAGGCGGTTCAGGTCGTGCAGATCCCAGCGAATCGAAGCGTTTTCACCGTTGATCTCCAGCGTGTACAACGCTTTGTGACCCCGGGCGTAGCGGGTCGATTCGAACAGACCCAGTGAACCATTTTCGAAGTGGCAATGGAAAATACAGGCGTCGTCGATGCCCACTGGTTGCACTTTACCCGTAATGGCGTGCATCCGTTCTTTCACAAACGTTTCGGTTACGGCCGATACATCCGTGATCCCGCCGTTGATCCACATGGCCGTATCGATACAGTGAGCCAGCAAGTCGCCCGTTACGCCTGAACCGGCCGCTTCTACGTCCATCCGCCAGGTACCCGTACCACCCTGCGGAACGTCGGCGTTGATGGTCCAGTCCTGCAAAAAGTTGGCGCGGTAGTGGAAAATGCGGCCCAGTTTGCCGGAAGCCACGATTTGCTTCGCCAGCGTCACGGCGGGCAGACGGCGGTAGTTGTACCAAACCGTATTTGCCACCCCTGCTTTTTCAACGGCTTCGACCATTTTCTCGCCTTCGGCCAGATTGCGGGAGAGCGGTTTTTCGCAGAGAATCATTTTGCCGGCGGCAGCCGCGGCCATGGCGATTTCGGCGTGGGTATCGTTCGGGGTACAGATGTCAACGGCATCGATGTCGTCGCGGGCGATCAGGGCTTTCCAGTCGGTTTCAATGGATTCGTAGCCCCATTGGTCGGCAAATGCCTGCACTTTCTCGGCGTTGCGCGAACAAACCGCCTTCAATACCGGCGTATATTCCAGTTCAGGGAAAAAATTAGGTACGCGCTTATATCCATTGGAGTGGGTACGGCCCATAAAACCGGTTCCGATCAGTCCAATTCGTATTTCTTTTTTAGCTGCCATTAGTTCAGTTTATGGTTTAAGGTTCATAGTTTAAGGTTTACGGTAGTCGGTTTATGGTTTACAGTTTACGGTTTTCGGTAGCTGAAGCAGGCAACTCTCTGAATGCGTCAGCTACCGAAAACCGTAAACTGTAAACCATAAACTATAAACCATAAACTACTCTGTCCAACCGTGTTGGTTACGGACTTTGATCATCGCGGCCAGGATGTCGTTCCAGGTCTGTTGTTTATACATGACCTCGTTCGGGAACATACAGCCATCCCAGCAGATGTGTTTGAACGCTTTGGTGAGGTTGCCGTTTTCGTCGCGCAGCCAGAAACCAGCGTCTTTTGTGATATCGAGTTTACCATTCGGATCGGTGGCCAGACAGTGACGACCGGTTTTGTCGTGCGAGCCGGTTCCGTGTACGGTTCCGTCGTTCTGCGCTACGTGGAAGTCGATGGTCCAGGGACGCAGGGCGCTGGTCAGCTTTTTCAGCCCTTCTTCCAGGGTAGCCCGGTCGCTCCACTCGAAATCTTCGGGCAGAATCCGGTCTTCGGGGCTGTTGTAGCCCAGCAAATACAGGAAGGTGTGCGACATATCGGCCTGGAAGCCCATGTTTGGCCGATCTACCGCTTCCAGCGTGTCGATCATCGCCCGCCAGCTGTGCATACCGCCCCAGCAGATTTCGCCTTCAGCCGCCAGCTTCTCGCCGTATTCGGCGGCTACGTCGCAGGCTTCCCGGAAGGTATCGGCGATAATCTTAGTGTTACCCACGGGATCTTTCGCCCAGGTTTCCGGCGAACTGGCCGAGTCGATCCGGATCACGCCGTACGGACGGATACCGATTTCGCGCAGGTACTGGCCGTACTGACAGGATTTGCGAACCATGTCGACAAACACGGCGCGGTCTTCCTTGCTGCCCAGCACCGGTCCACCCCAGATTGGGGCCACCAGCGAACCAATGACGAGGTTATGAGCCGCGACTTTATCAGCCAGTTTTTTGGCTCCTTCCCTGGGGTCATTGATGTCGATGCTGGGATCGAATAAACCAACGTCGACACCATCGAACTTAACGCCGTCGACTTCCGCAGCCGCCGTCAGTTCGAGCATCGTATCAATCGGAATCAGGGGTTCAGAATCAGGTCCTTTTCCCACGACGCCCGGCCAGGTGGCGTTGTGGAGCTTGGGGAAATTATTCGTGCTCATGTTGGAATTTTGGTTTAAGGTTTTAGAAGTGGTGGCGGTATACGGTTTCCAGTTTTCGGTGGGCTGGCGCGTTCCTATCCGGCGTTAGCCAGCGTGCGTCAGTCCCGGCGGAGAACCGCACCGTAAACCGAAAACCGTATACCGGAAACTATAAAACTAAGTCAGGGTTGGCAGGACCGAAGTGTTTCAGAATCACGATCGGGTCCGTTGTCGACGGGTTAACGATGGTAACGCCTTCCACGGCCGCTTTTTCGCTAACGAAAAACTCGTCGTTGGTCAGTTGGCCGTAGCGAATCAGGGCCGGGGTTTCGATGTCCCAAACGCCCAGTTTACCGTGTCCCTGCATCACGATCAGCCCGTACGCTGCACTGTCTTTGATGGTCACGGTCTGGCCCGGGAACACCGTCAGTTCCTTGGCACTGAACGCATCGGACTTGTAGCAAACCCAGACTTCACGGTATCCTTCGGCAGCCATCTCGGCTTCGTCTTTCACCGGTTTCGGCGCCATGAAGCGGTTTTTCATCATTTCCGGATCCACGTTCAGATCCCAGTCGATGGCTTCCATCAGCTGGTCGTAATCGCCAATGCGGTCTTTTGGCGTGCCGTTCCAGAGCAGTTCTTCCGGAATGATGGCTTCGTTCACCAGCGACTGGTACATGGCAAATACATCCGATGCTTTCTGGGGCTCGTAGGTACACAAGCTACCCGGTGCGTGCAGCAGACCCGGCGGCACATCCCAACCCGTTCCCGGTTCGAGACGGTAGGCCATCGAGTAATTGGTGATTTTGTTATCGCCTTTGGTGAAGTTTTGCAGACATTCCTTGATGGTTTCCTTACTGGTACCGGGCGCGATGCCGATGAAGGTATACGGGAAATCACCGCCGTGGTTGTTCAGTTGCGGGGGGAAGTAATAGGCTTCCGGTTTGCCCAGCTGACCGATCAAAGCCGCCTGCTCGTCATTGTGGTGCAGGTGGTGAGGCAGCGGACCCATGTTGTCGAAAAATTTGGAGTACATCGGCCAGCTCTGGTATTCGTTCCACAGCCGATCACCGATCAAGGCCCCTTTCAGTTCGTCAACGGCATCTTTCAACAGCACCCTTGCTTCCTGATCGCCATCCTGAAAAACAATCTGGCTCAGCCCTTCGTTTTCGCCGGTCAGCGGACCGTTTTTGGCGGGGGTGGTGGAGGCTAACCAGCGCTCGTCAATACCACCGCGCTCGCCACCCAGTACATAATAATCGTCGGGGTGTAATTTAATCCGGCGTCCGGGAACGCAAAAGGAGCGCGGAACCCAGGTTGGCGCCAGCCGTACGATTCCTTTTCCTTGTTCTAATGCTTTTTCAGCTACACTTACTTTCTCGGTTGTTTCCATGAAGGGGTCACTTTAAATCGACTTACACTTATTTTCTTAAAAAGGAACGAAGGGTCTCTTCCTTACTCAAAATTTCGATGTCGACGTCATAACGTCGACTTTCGCCCGGTGCCAGGAAGAGCAGGGTATTCTGCTCGCGGGCGGCTGCCTGCCCAATGGGTGGGTGGGTGCCCGGTTCGAGGCCGGTTACGTATTCGCCCTGGCCCCAGTGTTGCCAGTTCGTCAGCCACGGTAACTGGTCTTTCCGAAACCGCAAGGCCAGGGCAAAACCGAGGTTGGCATTGTGCAATCCGGCGGTACAGATACCATGATCATCGGCCTGGGGGTCGATGATGGCCACTTCTTCGCCAAAACCGTTGTGATCGTCCAGCGGAGCCGGACACTTTCGGAAGTCATTGCCTTCCACAAAGATGGTGGCCTGATCCGGGTTCCGGGGTTGCCAGTCGCCCTGCCAGATAAGGTCGGTTCCTTCGTCGACCAGCGGCCAGCCGAAGTTGAAGTGGTACAGCAGCATGTGCGGGGCGGTGGTGTTGGCCCGGTTGGTTACTTCATCCTGAATCCGGATGATGGCCTGGCCGAGCGTACCCGAAATCGTGCGCTTCAACTCCAGGCTGGGGCCAAAAACGCGCGTCTGGCGAATGCGGCCCGTGATGCTGAAGTCGAGTCGGCCCACGGCCGGATCGGGCTGGATGATGGATTCGATTTCGGCCGGGATGTTGCTGATTTCGCCGTGCAGACCGCGTTGCCCGTATTCGTCGGATTCGGGTCCACCCACGTGCGTCAGTCCGCAGGTCGTGAGCATCCCGCCGTTGAACGTCCGGAGCCAGTCGATACCCTGATCGGAAAATGGCTGCGGGGGCGTAATGCCGGAATGGCTCAGCCAGGCAAGCCCGTGCTGGTTGTAAAACGCATCGGCGATGTCCATCGCCCGGTCGATGACCACTTTGTACCGCAGACCAGTACCGGTATTGATCCAGGCGATGCGGGTACCGCGCCCGGAACCGTTATCGAGTACTGCGGTTTCAATGCCACCCCATTGTGCCGGGTGGGAAAGTTTATTATGCCAGGTTGAGGGTGTCAAATCTGTTTTTCGTTTACGATTTACGGATTACGGTTTACGATAAGCGAATGCACTTTATGAATGGCGTGCGTCAGCTCACCGTAAACCGTAAACTGAAAACCGACTACTGTAAACTCTACAACTGCTTGATCATCAGATTGCGGTATTGCACTTTCATCGGCGGACCAACGTGCACCTGAACACCGAGCAACCCTTTAGCGGCTCCGTTGACGGTGTCTTCATCGGTGACCTCGCTCATCAGCACGCCGTTGATGTAGTGCTGTAGCTTGTTGCCTTTGATAATCAGGTGGAACGAATTCCAGTCACCGCTCTTGATCAACGTCTTCAGGGAGTCTGAACTACCCAGCGAACCGGTCACGTTCAGGCCATTCCAGGCATTCCGGCTGACGTTGGAGCGAATGCCTTCCGGTGTTGCGGGACCGGTATACGGTTTAATGGTGGTTTTCTGGCCGCGGTACGCCAGCGTTGTGCGTTTGCGTTCTTCGTAATTCTGGCCGGTGTAGTTGTTTTTGCCGTCGATGTCGGCCTGGTAGCCACGCAGGGCGAAGGGAATGTCGGTGAGCTGTTCGCTGCGGTAGTTGATGCCGGAGTTGCCGGTTTCGGTGATATTGAACTCGCCTTTCAATTCGAAGTCGGCGGGTTGTCCACCTTTCCAGATGATGAAGTTATTCGTTTTCAGGAGCGTCGTTGGGGTGATCTCACCGATCAATACGCCGTTTTCAGCCCGCCAATACGTCGGGTCGGCATCCCAGCCGTCCAGATTTTTGCCGTTGAAGATTGAGACAAACCCTTTATCTTTTTTACTCTTTTTCCCCTGGGCCAGGGTGGTCGTTGCGACACCACTAATGAGCAGGGCGGCCAGTGTCAGCCCGACCGGAAGGAGTTTCAATCTTATTTTTGTCAACATTGTACTTTCGTTTTTTAGCACGTGAACGTTTACGAAAACGAAGAACCGTAATTCCCGGTTGAAACGGGTCATTACGGTTCTTCTCGTTATTTATTTGCCTTTGGCGGCTCCGCCACTCGTTTTATACACTTCGTTATTGGGGTTTCCACCGGCTTTCAGGTACGCCATCAGGTCTTTCAGTTCCTCGGGGTTCAGGGCGTTGATCAAACCCGGCAACATGATCGATTCGCTGGAAAACTTGGTTGACGTTACATCTTTTTTCAGAATCTTGCGGGTTTGATCCGGCGCAAACGGGTTCTGCGAAATGGTGTAACTCGTCTTGTCTTCCGAAAGCTGACGGCCGACCACCGACTGACCATTTTTCAGGATATAAATCGTCGACGCATACTGGTCCGAAACCGCTTTGTTGGGATCGATGATGGCCTCCAGCATGTCTTTGTTCGAGAACCGGGTGCCGAGTTGGGTCAGATCCGGGCCAATGTCACCACCTTCGCCCTGGATCGAATGGCAACGGCTGCAAAGAATGGCACCGTAAATTTTCTTGCCCTGTTCGAAATTCCGGCCCGACAGATCGGTGCCCACGGCGGCCACGGCATCATCCAGTTGCCAGCGCCGACCCGGTCCCTTGGGGGCATACCCCATCGCCAGGTCGTTGCCCGACGTTGTCAGCAGATCCGCTCCTGACATTTTGTTGTATTTTTCAAACTGATCTTTGGGAACGTGAGCCAGGGCCAGTTTGCGGGCACGGTCGATAAAGCCGACGTAACTGCGTCCTCCCTGAAACTTGAATGCGTTGCCAAACCAGGTGAAATACTTATTCCGCAGTTCGGGTGTCCAGCCGGTTTCCTGACGGCTCAGCATGACGGCATAATACGTCTGTTGCAAGGGCGGTACTTTTTCCAGCATCTTAGCGATGTCCAAACCATACTGCGGGTTCCGCAGAATCAGGTCGGAAGAGGCCGTTGCGGGTGTTAAATCCAGCGCATCCATTCCCGGTTCCTCTTTCTTCTCCATCAGCGCCAGCGTTTTGTTAATGACACCCGGCGCTTCCAGGTAGATCAGCACTTTGCTCAGGCCCCGGTTCAGTAAAGCGGTTTTGGCCGGATAATGGGGGTTGAGGTACGCGATAACCTTTGATTTGTCAGCGGCTTCGGGCGCACCCATCCGCAGGAAAATCAACTCAAAAGCACGGAGCACATCAAACTGCTGCGATTCGGAAAGCTGGGGGTAATTGATTTTCAGCAGGGTATTGATGGCGCTGCTTTTCACATCAGCCTTTCCTTGCCGGGCCAGTGCTACAATGGCCTGCGTGGCCCGTTGCGGGTTGGTTTCGGCCAGTGCTTTGGCCTGCCATTGGTCTACGGGCTGGTTTTCAACGGCAATCCGGGCTGCATAGCGAACAAAGCGGTCGGGGTGGTTCAGATGCGGCCAGGCGGCATTTACTGCGGCCGGATCTACCTTGCCGTGGTATTGCTCCAGGCTCGTCCGGAGTTTATGTTCGGGCGTGGTGTTGGCCGCCAGGGGCGTAGTCGAAGTCGATTCCGAACCGTTGTAATACACCCGGTACAGATCGGATTCCAGCCGACGGCCACCCGTCAGGAAGTACATGGCACCATCGGGGCCAATGGTTCCGTCGGTCAGCGGAAGCGGTGAGCCAGAGATAAATTCCTCCCGTTCGCCGGCATACGTGGCACCTTTGGGCTTCAGGTGAATGGAGTAAATGATCCCAAAGCTCCAGTCGAAGGCATACAGGGACTGGCGGTATTTTTGCGGGAATTTGGCATTCGATCCGTAGAACACGTTAGTGGGTGAACCCTGTCCGATATTGACCAGGGCGGGCAGGTTGTCGGGATTGCCCGGCAGCCACTTGCTGTTACCGGTTCGCCAGCCAAATTCGGCTCCGCTCGGGACGTGGCAAATGCGGGTTGGGCGATACCAGGGTGTACCAAAATCCCACTCCATGTCCGAATCGTAGGTGAACATATCCCCATTTTCGTTAAAAGCCACGTCGAACTCATTCCGGAAACCGGCTCCGATCAGTTCCCAGCGCTTGCCTTCGGGGTCCACATTGGCAATCCAGCCGCCGGGAGCCATACGGTCGTTGGCGTGTCCACGCGGGTCTTTAATCAACGGGAAAAGGTTGTCTTCCTTCCAGTTAGACGGTAAGCGGTACATATCCATGGGCGGAACATCCGTGTGGTTCCCAGCCACGACATAAAGCGATTTTTTGTCGGGCGACAACACCACGCTATGCGGGCCGTGTTCGCCTTCTCCTTTCAATTCGCGCAACAGCGTCACCTTATCGAACTGATCATCGCCGTCCGTATCCTGTAAGCGGTACAGCCCACTCGGTTTTGGAAACCGTTGGCTGGGCCGGTTGTTTACCATCACGTACAGGCTGTTGAAGGCGTAGAGTAACCCCTGCGCGTAGCCCATACCCACTGTGTCGGATTTGATGGTCAGTTTTTCAACTTTGGGTTTGCCCCCGGAACCGATGGGGGGTAACACTAAGCGGTAGAGCGAGCCATACTGGTCCGAGGTAATCATGCGGCCTTTGTCGTCGAATGCCATCGAAACCCAGGAACCTAACTTTTCTTCGGAAGGGCTGTAGAGATGCTCCGCCTTGAAACCGGGCAGGAGCTTCAGCTTGTCGATTTTTGAATTGTCGGCGAGGTTCTTATCCGTTCCCGAAACCTGCATGGTAACCCAGGATGCCCCGAGTAGTGCCAGTGCGGAAACCGATAAAAGCAACTTGACCGATCGGTACGTTGAAAACATAAGTTAATCGGGTTTATACAGTAAAAAATGCGGTTTGGCCCGAAAGCCGGGAAAAGTCGTTAACTCTTAAGTGATAAAAAATCAATGAAATGGTAAAATAGTTGATATCCTTTTAAAGGATTGTCCGGCGGTGTACTGACCGGAACAAATTATTTAAATCGATTGGCTAGAGATGGGCAAGAGGTATCGGTTAATTCCGTGTGGGTTAGCTACCGTATGGTTTAAAAGGAAAAAGAAACGTCTTCTTACTGATTGCGTAAATAGAAAGCTGTGGGTGGTGATGAATGGGTAAAAAGCCGGGCGGTTTCGAAAAACCGCCCGGGTACTCACTGTTAAAAATGCGGAGTCAACGCGGCCTCAACGGCCGGAAGCGCGTAGTAGTCGTCCAGAACCGTGAACGCGTTTGGTGGCGGAACGGCCCCTTTCGGGAAATAATAATCCTGCGGATTCGCTTTCACGCGTGCTCCATAGGCGCCAATGATTTCTTTGACCCGTCCTGTCCGGACCAGATCGAACCAGCGTTTGTTTTCAAAGGCCAGTTCGACCCGGCGCTCTTTGAAAATTGCTTCCCGCATGGCCGTCTGGCTGGTGGCGGTGGTAGCCGCCAGACCCGCCCGCGTCCGGATCTGGTTCAGGTAGGGGGCCGCGTCGGCGGTTTTTCCCTGTTCGTTGAGTGCCTCTGCCATAAACAGCAGCACTTCGGCATACCGGTAAATCGGCCAGTTCTGGCCGGTATTGTTGTGAACCGAATGCGTTTTAGCGTATTTTTTAATGTAGGGATACACCTTGTTCTCCCGGGCACTCTGACTTAAGGTCACATAACCGATGGAGATATCCTTCCGTTTGTCGCCGGTTTCGTAAGCCGCGATGATGTCGGGGGTCGGAATGTTATTGTTTTCGCCCGAGATTGCCTGCGGATTCGAGGTGCCCGTTATCGGTGCCAATTCGGCAATTGTAATGGGGGCCGGAATAAAACGGTAAATCTGGTTGCCATTGAAGCCCGCAGCGCCTTCCATGTACTGAACTTCGAAGATCGACTCCGAGTTGTTCTTGTTGGCCGTCGTGGTTGAAACGGTGTTGGCATAATCTGGAACGAGGCTATAGCCCCCGTTCGCAATGATATCCCGTAGCACGGTTTCGGCTTGTGCCCATTTCTTCTGAACCATGTAAAGGTTGGCCAGCACCGTCTTGGCAGCACCCGAAGTGGCCCGTCCGGCCTCCTGAGTGGCCTTGTTGGGCAGAAGGTTCCCCGCTTCTGTCGCATCTTTTTCAACCTGGGCGTAGAGCTGCTCCGTCGTAGCCAGGGGCAGAGCGGCTTCTTCCCGGTTGGTAACGGGCGTCAGGTGCAGCGGCACTTTTCCAAACAGGCGGACCAGTTCAAAATACGCGTAAGACCTCAGAAAAAGGGCTTGTCCTTTCAGATTGCTTTTGGCGGCTGCGTCGAATTCTACGCCATCAATCAGGGACAGAATCTGGTTCGTCCGGGCAACGATCTGAAAATAGAGCCGGTAAATCACCAGAACGTTATCGTTGGCGGTTACGCCATTAGCGGTTGGTATGGCGAAGTCTGCTACGTTCTCCGTGGCATCAACGGCACCAAACAGGATATTTCGGGCGTAATAGGTATTGTCGGAGTGCATTTCTTCCAAAACCCAGGCCCGTTCGTTGTTAATTTGCCGCAACGGCACGTAGGCTGCATTGACGGCCTGTTGAAAATCGGCCTGCGATTTGAAGAAGGTGGCTGAACTCAGGCTTGTTTCGGGTACGACCGACAGAAAATTGTCCTGGCAACCCGTCGATAGTAGCCCCAGAAGACTGCAAAGTATGATTGTTTTTTTCATTCCAGTAGTAAATAAGAATGGTCGAAAGTTGATCTGAATTTTATGGCTTAAAAATTCAGGTTAACACCCAGGGTATAGGTACGCGGAACCGGGTAGTTTGACAGATCGACACCCTGGCTGAGGTTACCGCCATCGCCATTTCCATCCCCCTGTGCACTGGTTTCCGGATTCGGGCCACCCCAGTATTTGGTGAATACATACACCTGCTGAACGGACGCATACAGACGGGCCGATTTGAAAAATTTATTGATCGCGCCGATGTTGTAACCCAGGGTGATGTTTTTGATGGTAAAGAACGAAGCATCGGCCAGGAAGTGGGAGCTGTTCCAGTCCCGTTCGATTCCGGTGAAGTTCCCGCCGTTGTTGGTGGCTCCGAACATTCCGTTTCCTTCCGTGATGACGGTCGTCGCCACACCCTGGCCGGCTGAGTTCGTAACGTTTTTAACGCGGAAACGGTCTTTAACACCCGCCACCATGTTGAACACGCCATCCAGGTTGGCCGTGCTGTAGAGGTGACGAATCCAGAGCTGGTTGCCATAGGAACCGGAGCCAACGATCGACAGATCCCAGTTACCGTAGGTCAGGTTGTTGACGATACCGTAGGTGAATTTCGGGAACGGGTTCCCGATAATGGTCCGGTCGTCGGCATCCCCTCCGTACGTAATGACACCATCGCCATTGACGTCCTTCATTTTGATGGTCCCGATGGCAGAACGTCCCGGAATAATGGGGGATGAATTAACTTCTTCCTGGGTTCTGTAGAAACCTTCCTTCACCAGACCGTAAAACATCCCGAAGGGCTGACCAACCTGTGTGATGTGGAACGTTCCGTAAACCCGGTCGATGCCCGGTGCCAGTTCCAGCACTTTATTGCGGTTGAAGGAAATGTTGGCGTTGGTCGTCCATTTCAGTTTGCCTTCGGTATTGCGGGTATTCAGCGCAAATTCGTGGCCCCAGAACTTAATTTCACCAATGTTATCAAAGAAGTTCCCAAAGCCGGCTTCCTGCGGAATCTGAACGCTGTAAAGCAGATTGGTTGTGTTCTTCTGGTAGAAGTCATACGTAAACTGAATCCGGTCGTTGAACAGCCCCAGGTCCAGCCCTAAATCCAACTGTTTGGTTGTTTCCCAGCCCAGATTCTGGTTGGCCAGTGAGGTCACGACAGCACCGGTAGCCACGGTATTGCCAAATACGGCATTAACCGTGTTATTGACGAGGGCATACTGGGTATAGTTCCCAATGTTATTATTACCAATCACCCCGTAGCTGGCCCGCAGTTTGGCAAAGGATATTTCCGGGGTGCTTTTCAGGAAGTCTTCATCCGAAACAACCCAGCCCGCCGAAACGGATGGGAACGTACCCCAGCGGTTGTTGGATCCAAACCGGGAAGAACCATCGCGCCGGATGGCCGCCGTAAACAGGTATTTCCCTTTGTAATTATAGTTCAAGCGCGAGAGCAGCGAGGTCAGCGTCCATTCGTTGATCCCATTGTTCGTACCACCCCGGTTGATGTTGAGCGCCCCCTGGATGGTCGGCAGCCGGTCATCCGCGTAGGTATCGGCCTGAATCCGCGAAAATTCCTGACGGTAACGTTGGTTCGTAAAACCGCCCAGCAACTCAAAATTGTGATCACCGAAAGTCCGCGAATACGTGGCCGTGTTTTCGTTCAGCCAGCCGACGTTCTCCAGGGATTGACGAATGGAAACCGCCGTGGTCGGGATGGGTACGTTGATGGCGCTGGTGGCCGTCGATGGGTTAAAGAAGAAGAACTTGTTGTTTTCAAACTCGATGTTAATCGTCGATTTGAGGTTCAGGCCTTTGATCGGGCTGTACTGAACGTACGCATTGGACAATAACTTCGTCTGTTTGGTTTCGTTGGTGAGTTCTTCAGCCGCCCGCACCCAGTTCGGGTAGGCATAAATGTTGCCGGTACTGCCTGGGAACTGGTTGTATTTGGTCAGTTCGCCGTTTGCATCCCGAATCGGCATCACCGGCCAGGTGTGCAGCGCGTTGAACAGAATCCCCGTTCCGCGATCACCGTCCGTACGGGGTGTATTATCAAAAACGTACTGTGGAGCGATGTTGAAACCCACCCGGACTTTGTCGGAAATATCGTAATCCGTGTTCATCCGAAGCGAATACCGCAAATACTTGTTGTTCAGAACCACGCCTTCCTGATTGAAAATACCGGCCACAATGGCGGTTCTTGATTTTTCGGTATTGGACGTAATACTCAGGTTGTAACTCTGCATGGGGGCGGTACGCAATACGGCACCATACCAATCGTTGTTTTTCCCTTCGTATTGCGACGGGTTTTGGAATTCAACCGGAACCGGTTGGTTCATGTCTTCGTAGAATTCCTTTTTGAACTGCGCAAATTCAACGGCGTTCAACATTTTGATCCGGCCTCGTTCCGGCACTTGCTGAACCCCCGCAAAGGCATTGAAACTGACGTTGGTTTGACCGGCTTTGCCCCGCTTGGTTGTAATCAGAACGACCCCGTTGGCGGCCCGCGAACCGTACAGTGACGTAGACGAAGCATCTTTCAGAACCGAAATGTCTTCAATCTCGTCCGGGTTCAGAGCACCGATGTTACCCGTGATCGGAAAACCGTCGACGACGTACAGCGGCTCGCTACCCGCCGAAACCGACAATTGCCCCCGGATCCGGACGGACATCCCCTGGCCTGGTTTACCGGTGGCCTGGTTGATTTGTACCCCGGCCAGACGACCCTGGAGTTTCTGGGTAACCTGCGAAACCGGAATGTCTTTCAGTTCTTTCGCCGTCACCGTTTGAACGGCACCCGTTACTTCTTTCTTCAGCTGGCTACCATACCCCACGACGACCACTTCCGACAGCGTCTGATCATCCGGTTTCAACCGGATGCTGAGGGAGGTCTGGCCACCGACGACCACTTCCTGTTTGAGGTAACCAACGGAGCTGAAAACGAGCGTTGCCCGGGTATCTGGAACGGAAATTCTGAATTTCCCGTCGGCGTCAGTGGTCGTTCCCTGCGTAGAACCTTTGACCACTACGTTGACCCCCGGCAGTCCGGCGCCCGATTCATCGGTTACCGTACCGGTGACATCGATGGCCACCTGTGAAGCAATGCTGTTTGATTTTTTCTTTAAGTCAGGCTTGTCAGTACTGGTGTGAGCCCAAACGGAGCTGGTGAGCAAACTGAGCAATACGCACTGGGTTAGTGCGTGCTTTACAATCTGTTGGGGGTTGCCCAACTGAGTAATGCTTTTTTTCATAAACAAAACGAATAAGGGTTAAATGATCACAGAATCCCCGCTCGCAAGGGAATGGTTTCCTGGAGCGGCTGGGATGGGAGCGCCACAATGGTCCGGTATTGTAGACGCCGTTAACGAACTGAATTTTACGCCATAATTAAGATTGGTGTTAAGTGAACATGGTTAAGTTAGACTGGTGGATAGCATGGCTTCAATCGAAGGGGATACCCATACTGTACTGAAATAGGGATATTTACAGTCATAAAACGCAATTAGTAAACTCCAACTAATTATAAAATTAGTTCAATTAAGCAAAATATATTTTTCTGACTATCCTTTACTCTGCTGTTTTAGCCGAAAAAGGATGCTTATTCGATTAAATTGTCTGATTTTGAGAACGGCTTCAGGCTAATAAATCCATGACTGCTTTGCCTTTTCCATCGGGCGTGGTATAGAAAGGACGCTTTTCGATCTCATACTGGGTGTCTTCCGGAATACCGAGCGCGTGGTAAATCGTCTGGTGAACCCCGTCGATCTTGACCGGGTTTTCGATCGTTTTGCAAGGCCGTTCGTCAGCGGTTTTTCCGTAGACGAATCCTTTCTTGATGCCTCCGCCGAACATCAGCATCGAACTGCCGTCGGTAAAATGCCGGTGCATGCCGTAGAATTTCGGGTCAGTCAGAATCTCCGGCTGGTTCACCTGCTCTTTTACTTTCTCGCCCGGACGGCCTTCGACCATCATATCCCGGCTGAATTCACTGGCCAGCACGATCATCGTCCGGTCCAGATGGCCGGTTTTGTCGAGGTCTTTCACCAACTGGGCAATGGGGCCGTCGATCATTTTTTTCATGTCAACCAGGCGCGTATGGCCATTTTCGTGCGTATCCCAGCCTTTGAACGGTTCGTACTCCGTCGTGACGCTGATAAACCGCGCCCCCTGTTCGGTCAGCCGGCGGGCCAGCAGGCAGCCCAGCCCAAACCGCCCGGTATTGTAGATATCGTAGATTTCCTTCGGTTCCTGGCTCAGGTCGAACGCCTTGGCCTCCGGCGAATTCAGCAGCATATAAGCCTGTTCCATCGAGCGCCGGAGCGATTCTTTCTGGTAATCGCTCCCAAATTCGCCGAACGGGCTGTTGCTGATCAGGTCGTTATACAACTGGTTCCGACGCTCAAACCGTTTGGCGTCCATGCCCACCGGCGGACGAACACTTTCGAGGCCCTGGCTCGGGTCCGGAATGAAAAAGGGACCAAATTCATTTCCCAGAAAACCAGCCGTGTGAAACGCCTTGAGTTCCTCGGCTTCGCCCACCGTAAACCGCTGCCCGATATCGATGAAAGCCGGAATAACCGGGTTTTTCGGCCCGAGTTCTTTGGCAATCCAGGAACCGATATGCGGAGCTGCGACGGTTTGGGGCGGTTCATAGCAGGTATGCCAGTGATATTGGTGACGCGAATGGAGAATAAAACCCAGGTCAGCCGACACATACGACCGGATGAGCGTTCCCTTGTCCATCACCTTGCCAATGGATTCGAGTCCTTCCGAAAAATTAATACCGTCCAGCACCGTGGGTACCGGTTTGAACGTACTCAGTACCCGGTTTCCTTCCATGCCCGTCTCGTAAGGCGTGTATTTTTTCGGGTCGAAGGTCTCGGTATGAGCCATGCCCCCGGCCATCCAGAGCAGAATGACCGTGTCGGCGGTTCCGTCCGTCTGGCCGATTTTTTTGGTTTTACAGCCCGACAGAAGGCTCGCCATCGGCGCACTGGCGGCCATCGCTGCCAGGGTCGCTGCGCTGGTGCGCTGCAAAAACTCCCGTCTGTTCCACCGTGGTTTCATCGTATTTTTGGGTTTTAAAACCGGTCGATCAGCCCGGTTTATTGGATTGGCTATTAATTGATTAACTGAAATTCAGGGTGCAGGCTGATGGCCCATACCAAATCCTGAATGCCTTCAATACTCGGTTTCTTTCCGACGATTTTCTCGGCTACGGCCAGTTCCTTGGGTTGCGGGGGCCGGCCCAGCGCTTTCCAGTATAACTCACGCACCAGGTCATCCGCAGCCGGGTATTTGGTTTGCCACGCCAGGGCACCCTGTTTAAGGGCGATATTGAATTTGGCCCCGTTGGTCAGTTCCAGGGCCTGCAACAGATTGGCCTGGGAGGTCCGGCTGGTGCTGACGGTTTCCCGGTTCGGGCGACCCAGTGCCGTCAAAAACCGGTCGTTTTTCACCAGCGAAGCACGCGGGAAGGGAATTTCTTTCTTAATGGTTTCGGGCAAGAGCTTCTCCGCCAGCGACGAGTCGGCATACATCGGGCTGAAGGCCAGGCTGACCGCATCGGCGAACTGTTCCGCTGACATCCGCCGACGAACCATGCCTTCGAACACATACGTTGGCGCCGTCAGCATTTCCGGATCTTTCACGCTGATGGAGGGCAGCTGGTAGGTTTTGGAGGTCAGAATCTGGGTCATCAACCGCTTGATATTGTAGCCGTTGGCTGTGAAGTCGGACGCCAGCCAGTCCAGCAGATCCTGGCTCCACGGTGCGTTATCCATCACATCGACGGGTTCGACCAGGCCGCGCCCCATCAACTGCGCCCAGATCCGGTTGACCAACGTGCGGTACAGCCGTCCGTCTTTGGGTTGTACCATAAACTCCGCCAGTTGCCGGAGCCGTTCCGGTGTGGGCGCTTCCCCGCTGATGGTGCCCAACTCTTTGAACAGAATCCGGCGATCGGCCAGTTTACCCGTCGGTTTGTCGCAGCGGTGGATTTCCAGAGTCGTATCCGAAAACACATTGGCGAAGGCGTAGGCATCGGCCAGTTTCCAGTCGCTGATAAAACTGTCGTGGCAGGACGCGCATTTCAGATTCAGTCCCAGAAAGACCTGTGCCACGTTCTGGGCGGCCTGCATTTCGGTACTCTGGCTTGAGTTGATGGTGCCGCGCCATTTAATTCCTTTGATAAAACCGGATGATTCTTCGGTTGGGTTGAGGAGCTCGCGCACAAACTGGTTGTACGGTTTATTCGTTTTCAGGGAGGTATACAGCCACTTCGTAATGTCGAAGCGCCCTTTCGTAATATAACCCGTTCCGGTATAATCGTTGCGCAGCGCATCGTTCCAGAATGTGAGCCAATGCTGCGCGTAATTTTCGTTTTGATTCAGTAAGTCGGTTACCAGCAACGCCCGTTTATCCGGACGGCTATCCGCCGTGAACGCCTGAATCTGTTCGGGCGTCGGCAGCAGACCGATTACATCCAGATACACCCGACGCAGGTAGGTCCGGTCATCAACGGGCGCTTTCCAGCTGATTTTATGCTGCTGAAAATAGACATTGACAAACCGGTCGATGGGGTTGGTCAGGTCGCCGGTGGCAGCCGGAATGGCGGGCATTCGGGGGGCTAGTTCGGCCACGCGGTAAATGCTTTTTTCGGACCCACTTGGCCAGGGTGCACCCTGTTTGATCCAGAATTCAAGAACGGCAATTTCGTTGGCCGTCAGCCGTTTGCCTTTGGTTGGCATGGCGTCGTCGTGACCGGCGGGCAGTTTGACCCGGCGGATGATGTCACTACTTTCCGGATGACCGGCCTTCAGAATCGGGCCGTTTTCACCCCCTTTGAACAGCAATTCCTTTTTATCGAGCCGCAGCTCACCTTTGGTTTTGGTAGCACTGTGGCAACTGTAGCAATTATGCGCCAGAATCGACCGGACTTCCAGATTCAGGTCTTCAATCTGTTTTTCAGTGAGGGATTGGCTGGTCGTGCTGATAAATGCCAGGTTCGGGCTGGTAGAATTGGCGGGTTCGGCTTCTGGGCCAAACGGCAGTACGCTGGTTAGGTAATCTTCGCCGTGGGTCAGGAGCGCGCCGTAATGACCGGCGATGGTTACGCCAAAAACCGTCAGAAAAAGTAAACTCCGGTACAGGAGGGTCCGGCGGGTCCGCAGGGCAAAAACCGTCAGCAACGCCAGCGCCATAGTGGCCAGTCCCGACCACTGGTGTACCGTAACGGTGTTGCCACCGTATTCTTCCTGATTCACCAGAATCAGGCCAAAAGCCGCGGCCACCACGGAACTGATCGCACCGATCCAGACGAGCGCCTTAATGCCCGCCCGCATTTCATCGGATTTGCGCGACCAGCCAATAATTTCGAGCAAAAGGGCAACACACAGCAGGCCGACCGGAAAGTGGACGATCAGCGGATGCAGACGCCCCAAAAACTGCCAAAGCCAAAACGATTCGGTTAAAACGGTCACTTTGTAAAAAAGATTAGTTGACAAGCCTTATAATAAATGCACCTTAAAGCACGGATCAATCCTAATTTAACATTAATCCGTCCAATAAGGTGCATTTTTTACGATAAACTATCCTGCACTTTCCTTTAGTATCCCGGATTCTGGGTCAGCTTGTTATTAATAAGGATTTGCGGAGCCGGAACGGGCAGAAAATATTCATTTTCCGTATAGACGTAATCCAGCGCATTGAAGGCAATTCCACCTCGGTCAACTGTCGGTTTGGCTTTTTCCTTGGCACCGTAGGCGTTCATGAAAGCCGCCAGTTCGGCGGGAGTTTTAGTCCGGCGTAAATCAAACCAGCGGTGGTTTTCAAAGGCCAGTTCGACGCGCCGTTCTTTCAGGATAGCATCCCGGAGCGCTACTTTGTCCAGGCCCGTTTTAGCCGCCAGACCGGCCCGTTTCCGGATCTGATTCAGGTAGTCGAAGGCTTCGGCCGACGGACCCGTAGCTTCGTTGATCGACTCTGCCAGCATAAGCAGCACATCCGCATAGCGCAGAACCGGCCAGTTGTTATCCGTCCGTCCGGTTAGGGTGTGCGGATACGTGTACTTGGTGACGTAAGGCATCTGAACCACCGTTCCGTTCAGGGTATAGCTGGTTTTCAGCGAGACATCTTTCCGGAGATCGCCGGGTTCATACGCGGCAATCATGTCGTTCGTGGGAATGTTCCGTCCGGAGGGGGCGGTATTGGCAAAGCCTGTAATAGCACCCGCCGACAGCCGGGGAGCAAACAGATACGCAAAGTTGCTCCACTCGCCGAGGTCATTACCGCCCTGATACTGAACTTCAAACAGAGATTCTGGGCCGTTTTTCCGGGCCGGGTTGAAGTTGTCCTGATAATTCCCATTTAGGGAATATCCCAGGGGTAGAATTTGTTTCAGGGTTGAAACGGCATCGGTGTATTTTTTCTGGGTCAGGTACACTTTGCCCAAAATACCGAGGGCAGCTCCTTTGGTAACCCGTCCGACCTGATTTGTCGGGTATGTGGCGGGCAACAGCGTAATGGCTTCTTTCAGATCCTTTTCAATCTGCGCCCAGACTTCGGCCTGGGGAGAACGTACCAGGTCAAAGGCCTGATTGGGATTAGCCAGCGTTGAGGTAACCAGGATCACATCCCCGAAATACTGCACCAGGTGGAAATAGAAATACGCCCGCAGGAACTTCAACTGCCCCTCGATCGGACCTTTAGCCGCTGCATCGAGCGTGCTGGTCGATAGCTTTTCCAGGGTATAGTTGGTGTTGTAAAGCGCAGAGTAATAGAGGTTCCAGAGGTTGGCAATTTCGCCATTTCCCTGATTGACCGTCGAGAATTCGAAGGCTTCCCATCCGGCGGCTCCCCCGCGGTCGAGCGGATTGAAGTCCAGCGTCGTATTATCCGACGGGAATTCCTGGAAGATGTAAGCCGAGTTCGTGATCTGCTGCAACTGGCCGTATACACCATTCAGTGCTTGCAGAAACTGGGTTTCGGTTTTATAAAAGAGATCGGTGCCAATCCGGGTCGGATCGGTGGTGACCAGAAAGTCATCCTTACACGAAAACTGAGTCATGCAAAGAAGAAAGGTCCCTATGACGGTTATTTTTTTCATTTTCGTGACGATTAGAAGTTGAGTTTAATACCTGCTGCCATTGTTCTCGGAACCGGATAGGACTCATCGTCATTATTCAGCTCGTTTCCACCGCGTACGCCCGCATCCGGGTTGTTACCGGGGTATTTGGTAAACATGAAGAGGTTGTTGCCGGTCACAAAAATCCGGGCATTGCTCAGGACGGATTTGAACCGGGGAAAGTTATAGCCGATGGTGATGGTTTTCAGCCAGGTATAGCTGGCGTCGTACACGTAGCGTTCGCTGCTCTCCCGTGACCATTTGAAGTAGCTGGTACCACCCTGCGAATTTTTTGCATTGGGGTTGGAGCCCGGATTTTCGGCCGACCGCCAGCGGTCTTTGGCTTTGTCCAGGACGTTAAATACGCCGTCCATGTTCATTGTTGAGGCTTCGATGTTCCGGTAAACGTCGAAATCGTGAGCCCCCAGGAACATGATGTTAAAGTCGAACCGCTTGTAGTCGGCGGCTACCGTCCAGGCCCAGGTAAAGGCCGGGTTGGGGTTGCCGATTTCAACCATGTCCTGCGTATCGTACGAAATTTCGCCGTCGCCGTTGGCATCCCAGAATTTCATTGCTCCCGGAATGGCACCATCCTGCTTCGGCCAGGCGTCGATTTCGGCCTGGGTGTTGAAGATACCCAGTTTGCGATAGCCGTAAATCATCCCAATCGGGCGCCCCACTTTCTGCACGTTGTACCCTCCATAGAAACTGCCATACCACAACATATCGTTGGCCCCTTTGATAGCCAGGATCTTGTTCCGGTTGAAGGAAATATTCGCGTTTGTCCGCAACGTCAGGTTACCCAGGTTAATGCGGTAATCGGCGCCCAGTTCAATGCCGTGGTTCTCTACTTTACCGATATTATCCAGACTGGTGGTAAAACCGGAAACCGACGGAATCGAGATCGGCAGCAGCATGTCGTTGGTGATTTTTTTGTAGTACTCGAAGTTGAAATTCAACTGGTTGTTGAATAGCGACAGGTCCATACCGATATCCAGCTGGTTCGATTTTTCCCATTTCAGGCCGGAGTTGGCAAATGCGCTGACCACCTTGCCAGCGGCAAAAGCGTTGCCCAGCATGTAGTTGTTGGCGCTGACAAACGCCAGGCTCGGGTAGTTTCCAATATCGTTGTTTCCGGTTACCCCCCAGCTTGCCCGGAGTTTGAGGTCGCTTAGCCAGTCCAGTTTGGGCATGAAAGCTTCTTCTGTCACGCGCCAGCCGATGGAGGCCGCCGGGAAATTACCGTATTTATTCTGGGAGCCAAACCGGGAGCTGCCTTCCCGGCGGTAGGATGCCGAGAACAGATAGCGGTCTTTATACGAGTAGTTGACCCGGCTCAGGAAAGCCAGCATCGTCCAGCCGTATTCGTAGGAATTCGCCGACCGGATTGATGCCGCACCCAGGTACGGTACCATGTCGTCGGGGAACGTATTACCCGAACCGGTAATACCGCGCAGCCGCTCCTTTTGGGCGGTATAACCCACCAAAGCTTCCAGGCTATGGCTGGTGCCGAGCTTGGGCGTGTAGGTGAGCAGTTGATCCAGCGCGTAGTTGGTCAATTCTTCGGTATTGTCCGTTTCCGTGGCAATGCGCGGAGGGGCACCCGCCGTGCCGTTTGCGACCGACAGACCGATGGTTGACGGTACAAACTCCTTATAGGTGTTATTATTGAGCTTGATGTTGGCGGACGTCCGGAATTTGAAATCTTTCAGGAACGATACCTCAATAAAACCGTTGCCCAGCACATCGGCGATGTTTCTTCTCCGGAGTACGTTTTCGAGCACAAACAGGGGGTTCGGAAATCCGAATACGCCATCGACGCCGTTGATGTACGGAATCAGGGAGCCGTCTGGGTTATAAGGGGTTGCGCGCGGGTCCATCAGCAGGGCTCCTCCAGCCAGGGCACTGCGGCCGTTGGTGTTGGCCAGGTTGTTGTTGGTGTACGACCCATTGACGTTCAGGCCGACATTGATGAACTTGTTAACCTGTCCTCCCAGATTGGTACGCACCGAAATCCGGTCGTAATCTGTGTGCTTGATGGTTCCGTTTTCTTTGTAATACCCCACCGACAGCAAGGCTTTCAGGGGCCCTCCGCCGGACGAAATCGTCAGGTTCGCGTCGGAATAGGGGGCATTTTTATTCATGATCAGATCATACCAGTCCGTCGAATACTTGGTCTGCTCCGGAAACCGGTAGCCGATGGGAACTTCTTCAATCGACGGTTCGCGTCCTTGCAGAATCCGGATCTGATCCATGAAGACATCTTTTTTGAACTGGGCGAATTCAGGTCCGTTCAGCATCTTCACGCGTCGTGACATCGGAACGCTCTGAATACCGTAATCGAGGGAGAAATTGATATTGGTCTTGCCCTCTTTAGCGTTTTTGGTTGTAATCAGCACAACCCCGTTTGAGCCCCTGGCTCCGTAAATAGCCGTCGAAGCCGCATCTTTCAGGATGGAAATGCTTTCGATATCGTTCGGGTTCAGGTTTTGCCCGACATCAGTTCCCACCGGAAAACCGTCGATGACGTACAGCGGGTTACTCCCTGCACCCAGGGAACCAATGCCCCGAACCCGTACTTCAAAAGCACCACCCGGCGTTCCGGCTTTCTGCTTGACCACCACGCCCGGCGCCCGGCCCTGAATCAGCTGATTCGTGCTGTTGGCGGGTTGTTCACCAATATCCTTCATGTTAATCGTCGATACCGCCGACGTAATATCCTGCCGGCGTTGCGAACCGTATCCCACTACAACCACTTCGTCGAGCGAACGGTCACCAGTGGCTAATTGTACATCCACCCTGGTGCGGTTACCAACCGTAATTTCCTGCGATTGATACCCGACGAACGAGAAAATCAGCACGGCATTGGCATTCGGCACGTCGAGCCGGTAACTTCCGTCGGACCCACTCGTCGTACCGCGCGTTGTTCCCTTTAGCACGACGCTGACTCCCGGCAGGGCTTCTCCCTTTTCGTCCTTGACGGTTCCGCTAACGGTTTGGTCAAGAAGCGGTTTTCCAGTGGCATACAGGCTGGTAACCACCAGCATGATCAGGCAAAGGGGAATGAGCGAAATCCTCCTTAACAGCCCCGAAATGAATAAAGATTGTACGTGTTTTTTCATTAGTTTTTTTGTTTAACCGTGAAGCAATGGTGACGCAGGGAGCGCATGCAAAAAGTCGTACCCATCGGGGCCGACCCAAAGTCGATTGGCGCGCTTTGGCAAGACGGTGTTGATAAAGAGGGTTAGGGACATAGCGAACGGGTTTAGTGAAAAGTCGGAATAGGTATTCAAAGGGAGTGATCGGTCCTCAACTGTCCTGCTGCCACCATTCCTGCAAGGGCGGATCGGGTTCTGTCTTCGGCCGGATTCGTAACTGGATTTTTGTCCATATCATCTCTTCCTGGGTGGGTTCGGGGGGGCGGTTTTCCATTCGGTCGTCCTCCTGATTCAGCAAGTCATACCAATAATCCATCATCTGTCTCTCCTTGGGTGAACAGGTGCCATCGGTGTAGCGTTGAAGCAGTTCTAAGAAACCCTTTCGATTCATGTGGATTCTCGGTAAAAGCAGGAACCAGCTGTTCCAGGGAGAAGACCAGGTTATATATACAGCTATGTCAATCAGGCGAAAGAAAACCGCAATTTGTTCAGAAAAATAATCGAATAGTTATACTATAAAGCCTTGGAAGGCCGACAATTCCTTATTTTGTCATAGGCGGTCTGGGCTGGCGCCCGCGAGTAGGAGTTGACAGAATCGGAAAAAAACCGGTAAATCGGTTCCGTATTTGTCGGACAGAAACGGCGAAGCAAACGGTTTTACACAGGTAAGTACAGGATAGCGGGTCGGATGAGAATGGGAATATTAGGCTATAAATTTATTCTTTTCGGAGACGGGTCGCCGAAAGTATAACCCGCTCTACCCATTCTACCATCTTCTATGGAATACTCGGTTTTAAGCGATGCCGTGTTGGTAAATTATTTTCAGAATGGAAATGAAGAGGCTTTTCAGGCGATTTACCGCCGATACTGGCACCCGCTTTTTGTCGTAGCCCGCCGGAAACTGGATTCGCAGGAAAATGCCGAAGAATTAATTCAGGACCTTTTTGTCGATTTGTGGGAACGCCGGCGAACGGTGCAGATCGACGAGTTGAAGAAGTATCTGTTCGGGGCGGTTAAGTATAAAATCCTGAACCACATCAAGGCGTTGCTGATCCGGCAGAAATACGAACATTTCAGGAATGCCACGCTCTCCGATTTTGATTGCCATACGGAAGAGTTGCTGGCGTACGAAGATCTGAACAAGGCCATTGAAGTGGGAATTGCTCAGTTGCCATTAAAAACCCGGCAGATCTTTCAGCTCAACCGGCTCGAAAACCAGTCGGTCCGGCAAATTTCCGCGTCGCTGCGCATTCCCGAGCGCACGGTCGAATACCACATCATGCAGTCGCTTCGGACTCTCCGGCTGCACCTGAAAGACTATGTCAGTGTCGTTTGAGGGCGAAAGGAGAACGCTGCTTTAAGACGGTTTGCTGCGGTGGAGGTAAAGCCGGGCAGATTCGCTGAGGGTGACGATCGCTCCGCCTAAAATGACAAGATCTTTGAGGACCAGCCGCCCGCGCGCCGACAGATACGGAAATCCCCAGTGCTGGTCGCCAAGTTGCGGTACCCAGGTTTCCGGGGTGGTCACCAGAAAGGAAAGCGTTCCGAGGGTCATGATAAAAATGAGCAAGCTGCCAATCATACTGGCAGCGGGGGCAACGGGGTGGAGCGCTACCAGCGCGGCCACGGTCACCAGAAAGATGCCTAAACCAATGGAAAAACCGTAGGTGTTGTTGGCGATATGCCACTGGCGGTTTTTCTCAATCAGCTCTCCTTCTTTGTT
The DNA here is from genome assembly GCF_042655385.1 of Larkinella bovis. Taxonomy (NCBI): domain Bacteria; kingdom Pseudomonadati; phylum Bacteroidota; class Cytophagia; order Cytophagales; family Spirosomataceae; genus Larkinella; species Larkinella bovis. The sequence goes on from NZ_JBHSMA010000005.1 coordinate 225,739, forward strand.
CATGTGCGATTTATACTCGGCCGGATGCTGGTAAAAGAAGGCCATGAACGGGCTATTGGCGACAAAAGGAACAATCCCGTCGGCTTCATACGGGACGAATTTTAACGCGCCAATCCAGAAAAAAACAACCACCAGTCCAAACCGGATGGCGTTGCGGCCAGCCTGGTCTAAACCGGCCAGGAAATGAATCAAGCTCGTTTTCATGCGTAATGGGTGGTCTTGGGGTGACTGTTCGATCAACTTGACGATACAAAACTAGCTGTGGGGCTTTCGCCTTGACATGGATGGTAGCGGATATTACATGGACAAATCTGCCACGATTGAAATGCCGGTTTGGTCCCGAAAAGCCTGGGGAGAGATGTTGGTGAATTTCTTGAAAACCCGGCTGAAGTAAAATTCGTCCTCAAACTTCAGCGCCCAGGCAATCTCCTTGATACTTTTGCGGGTCAGGTGCAATTGCTTTTTCGCTTCCAGAATGAACCGTTCCTGAATGAGGGCCGAGGGCGATTTTTTAAAGTAACGCCTACAGCGTTTCGTAAGGGTGTTGGGCGACATCGCCAGGAGGGATGCGTACTCATGCGGTTTGCGCAACTCCAGGTAATGCTGCTCCAGCAGTTGTTTGAACTGCTCCATGGACTCATCCCGGGGAATGGCGTGAATCGGATTGTTTAATGATTTGATTTTCAGTTGGCTGGCCTTGGCCAGAAACAATTGTAAATAAGCGCGCAGGACCATTTCGGCGGGTTCCGGCTGGCGGAGTTCGTCGGCGATATCGTCCTGAATCCGTTCAATAATTCCGATTTCCCGATCGGTCAGCACAACGGAAGGTTCCAGGTAAATGTTATTGAAAAGCAGGCCGTTGCAGGCTACCTCTTTCCGGTGGTATTCAATGCAGTAAAAGTCGCCGTGAAACCGCAGGAACCGGATGGGGAAAACGGTTTTCGATTTCATGGAAATCAGTTGGAGAGGAGTGGCAAACAGGAGGGTGGGGCCTTCAAACGGGAAAGCACCAAAATCGGAATAAAAGACGCCTTTGCCGTCGGCTACGTAAAAAACCGCATATTCACGGAAGGTGACCGGCTGGGAAAAAGCCGCGGTTTCGGTGGATTCGAGCCCGATTAGAAAATCGCCGGAGGAGGTGCAAAGTTGCTGCATGGTAGGAATGCGCCATCGGTTGAAAAACAAACCTACAAAAAAGGGGCGTTTAGAATAGCTCGAAAACGGTATTCCGTTTCCCATCGATTCGTAGACTTTTGTTTGGAACGGTCGGGTTCAAGGAGGAGTAAGGTAAACAGGAAGGGTGCTGGGCCGGTACCCGGTTTGCTGGCCGGTGGTCCGAACGGCAGTGCGCCCCGGCAGGAGAAGTGTGAGCGCTACACACCGACCTCCGCCGATGAACGGTTTATCGACGCGCTGGAAATCTGATAGAAAAGGTTGTAAAACCGGTTTTCTCCGGAAAACGGAGGGGCTTGCCAAACCCAAGTGTCTGACAAGCCCCTTTTACAGAAACCGGGTTAGTTTATTTACTTTACTTTCAATAGTTTAATGGTTTGGGCCTGACGGAAATTGGCTACCCGAAGGAACAGCATACCCGGTGCGGTGCCGGAAACGGAAAACCGCAGGAGTTCCCGGTTCGTCGGTTGGTTCAGGTGTCGCTCGGCTACGATCCGGCCCTGTCCGTCGGTTAATAACAGGTGCAAGGGTTGGCCCTCTGCCCCCCGTACCTCAACTTCCAGCTCATCCTGGGGGATCGGGTTGCCCCGTACCACCACCTCCAGCGGTTTTTGAGCCTCGGCCGATTCGGTCGCCATCCGGCTGCTACCGGGGCAGCTCAGGGTTTTTGGGGCCCATTTCAGGGTATAATTGCTGTTGTACACCTTGGCACTGATCGAATAGGTTTGCCCGTTTTTCAGGCTGGCGGGTGTCGGGAAGCTGTAGGCATGAACGCCGTTGCCCTTTCCGGCCTCCTTCAGGTCCTGCCGGAAGATGTTGGCGTCGGCGGTACCGATGCTCTGACCGTTGGCAAAAAACTCCAGTTTCAGGGCGGTAGTGGGTTTGTCTTTGTCCCAGACCCAGCCGCGAATCGTCCCGCATTCGACTTTGTCGAGATATCCCTCGAAGTTGCCGCCCACCGGGCCGGGCGTGTCGTCGCCCGGATCAGGACCGGGCGTTGGATCGGGCTCCGGACTGGAACCGGTACAGACGAGATCTTTAGGGGCCCATTTCAGGGTATAATTGCTGTTGTACACTTTCGCACTGATCGAATAGGTTTGCCCGTTTTTGAGGTTCTCAGGGGTCGGGAAGCTGTAGGCATGAACGCCGTTGCCCTTTCCGGCCTCCTTCAGGTCCTGCCGGAAGATGTTGGCGTCGGTGGTTCCGATGCTTTGACCGTTGGCAAAAAACTCCAGTTTCAGGGCGGTATTGGGTTTGTCTCTGTCCCAGACCCAGCCGCGGAACGTGCCGCATTCGACTTTGTCAAGATAGCCCTCGAAGTTGCCGCCCACCGGGCCGGGCGTGTCGCCCGGATCGGGAGTGCTGATTATGGGTTGCACGATGACCGTCGCACTCGATGCCGGACTCACGCAGCCCGCTACGTTGCAGGTGGCCGTGTAAACGTAGGTGCCGCTGAACGAAGCAGGAACGGTGATGTTGCCACTGCCGGAGGTGTTGTCGGGGCCGGTCCAGTTCAGTGTGCCGGAACAATTGGGGGCCGAAAGCACCACGGCCGGAGCGTTCTGATTGACCGTTACGGTGGTTTGACCGCCGGATGTCAGGTTCGGCGCGGGCGGATTGACGCAGGGATTCAGGCGGAACAGTTGTTTCATTCCGTCGGGACCCGTGGCTGCGAAGTAGAGTACTCCGTTGACCGGCGTGAGGTTGTAAGGGGCGGAATCGGCGGCACCGGGGTTGATATCGGCCACCAGGGTGGTACCGGCTTCGGTGCCGTTACTTTTCCAGAGTTCAACTCCGTGGTCGGCTGTTCGGGCGCTCATGTACAGCACACCCCCGAACTCCGTGAAATTCGACGCATCCGACGACTCCTGACCGGGGTTCATATCTTTAACCAAAACCGTACCGTCCGGGGTGTTATCGGTTTTCCAGAGTTCCCGGCCCTTCCCGAAGGTGTTGGCGGTAAAGAAAATCTGGTTGTTGACCACGGTCATGAAACCGGGAATGCCGTTGGCTTCGCCGGATGCACCCGGCAAAACGTCTTTCAGCAGACTGGTCGCGTAGGGCGAACCATTGGTTTTCCAGAGTTCGGTGCCGTAGGTGTTTTCGTACGCTTTAAAGCAGACGAAACCATTCAGGTACGTATAAAACGACGGTTCGGAGGAAGGCCAGCCGGGGTTCACATCTTTGACCATCACCGTCCCGGCTTCGGTGCCGTCGCTTTTCCAGGGTTCACTGCCGGTATCGCTGAGGGTGGCCGTAAAATACAGCGTACCGTTGGCGTTGGTCAGGTAATTCAGGCTGGAGCCATTGCTGCCGGGGTTAATATCTTTGACCATCACCGTACCCATCGATGTGCCGTCGGTTTTCCAGAGCTCGGCGCCGTAGTAGTAGGTGGTGGCTTTGAAAAACAGGGTGCCGTTGATCGGGGTAAGGTATTGCGGGTCGCTGTGGTCCGGGCCGGAGTTGATGTCTCGTACCATGACCGTCCCAGCCTCGGTGCCGTCGGTTTTCCAGAGTTCCGTTCCGTTGGTGCCGTTATCGGCCCGGAAGAAGAGCGTTCCGTTCATCGGGGTCAACCAGACGGGGGACGAACCGTAGCCACCGGGACGGATGTCTTTGACGAGGGTGGTGCCAGCAGCCGTGCCGTCGGTTTTCCAGAGTTCGACACCCGTTGAGCCGTCGGTAGCGGCAAAAAAGACGGTGTTGCCCACCACGGTCAGGTAGGCTGGTGAGGAACTGGCGGCTCCGGGATTAATGTCTTTCAGCAATACCGTCCCGGCAGCGGTGCCATCGCTTTTCCAGAGTTCCATTCCCGTTGGACCGTCATGGGCGCTGAAGATCAGCGTACCGTTCAGGTTGACGAGGTTGGTAATGCCATCGGAGAAACTTTTAAGGGAGAGGGGTTGAGCCTGCGCCGGGTGACTAAGCCAGCCGACAAGTACCAATAACAGAAGAGAAAATTTCTTCATGGAATTCAAAAGAAAAATGGTGTGGATCGTGACGAATGCCTAAAGATAGGGCACGGAAAAACCGGGATGCGAGTCCGGGTTAATAACCGGAGACTCTCAACCAATAAGTGGTGATAGGAAGGAAATAGCTGGCGGGAGGCAGAAAGGGGCCTACGGCATTGCCACCATGGCTTTGATAACGCCATTGGCCGGATCTAGCCAGCTGGCAAACTGGTCTTTCACCTGCCCGAACCCAACGCGGTGCGTAATGTACGTCAGCGGATCAATCAGGCCTTTTCGCATCGAATTCAGGACGTGTTCAAAATCCTGCCGGGTTGCGTTCCGGCTGCTCATTAAGGTTGCTTCCCGCTTGTGAAATTCGGGGTGACTCAGACTGACCTCGCCCCGTTGCAACCCCACCAGCACATACCGGCCCGCGTGTGACATATACTGGAAGGCGTTGTTAATGGCTTTCTGGTTGCCGGTTGCGTCGATGATCACCGTGGGCATATCGCCGTTCGTGATGGTGCGGAGTTGCTCCGTCACATCTGCCGATCGGGCGTCGATGGTGTAGGGAACCCGTACTTTTTCCCGGCAAAACGCCAGCCGTACTTCGTTGATGTCCATGGCAATCACCTGACCGCCCGCAATCCGGGCAAACTCCATGACCCCCAGACCGATCGGACCCGCGCCGATGACCAGCACAAACTCGCCCGGTTGTACGTCGGCCCGCCGGATGCCGTGCGCCCCGATGGCGAGCGGTTCGGCCAGGGCCAGTTCGTCGAGACTCAGGCCGTCGCCGTGGAGCAGGGAGTACGATGGAACGCTCAGGTATTCGACCATGCCACCGTCCATGTGAACACCCGAAACCCGCAACTGGGCGCAGCAGTTGGTGCGACCGAGTCGGCAGGCCACGCAGGTTCCGCAGTAGAAGTACGGCATGAACGTCAGGATTTCACCTTTTTCAAAACCGGGAGCGCCGTCGGCATCGACCAGTTCACCAGCCAGTTCGTGACCCAGAATCCGCGGGTATTCAAAGAAGGGTTGAGTCCCTTCAAACGCGTGCAGGTCGGTTCCGCAAATACCAATGCGTTTGATTTTGATGATGGCATGATCCGGGGTGAGTTCCGGTTTGACAGCGGATCGGTATTCAAACTGGCCGGGGGTGGTGCAGACTAAGGTTTCCATCTTCTTTGGACGTCACGAAAAGGCAGTGCTGGTTCGGGCGGTACAAAGGAAGGACAAAATCGCCGAAGTTGACAGGCCATCGTCTCAGTTTTTCGGTAGGAACATGGCAAGAATGGCCGAAAACGAAAAACCGCCTAGCTGCACCAGACTGCGAAGCAGGAGTAAACCTGTTGTTTTCATTAGTGAAGTTGTCGTGTGGTGTCGAAAGTGCGCGTTACGCAAAAGTACCGGCTGGTTTTCCGGGCAACGGAAGCCGCCGGATCGGTCGGACAAAAGGGGCGCAGCTGATCCAATAATGGAATGAAAGCGTGAATGATGGAACGGTATGGGCAACCGAAAACCGTTTTTCGGAAACGTGCGTATTTTTCCCCGATCCTTCTTAATTTGAGACGCAACCTGATGATTTTCACAACATGACTAAATTCTTACTCACCGCTTTCACGCTGCTCGGCCTCTTCGTCAAAACCAGAGCTCAATCGCTTGCACCCATTGAAAAAAAGATCATCGCAACCGCCCGGCAGCTTCAGCCCGAAACTGAGCGGTTTCTGGAAAAAACCGTCAACCTCAACAGCGGCACGCTCAATCTGGAAGGCGTTCGGGAAAACGGGAAATTGCTGGCCGCTGAGTTCGAAAAGCTGGGGTTCAAAACCGAGTGGGTGACGTTACCGGATTCCCTGAATCGGGCCGGGCACCTGGTCGCCACCCGCCAGGGCAAGCGCGGCAAAAAGCTGTTTCTGATCGGCCACCTCGATACGGTTTTTGAAAAAAGCCTGCCGTTCGATCCTTTTACGCGGGTCAACGATTCGACGGCAACGGGGCAGGGGGCCAACGACATTAAAGGCGGTAACGTGCTGATGCTGGCGGCTTTGAAAGCCCTGCACACCCACGGTTTGCTGGATGATGTGTCGATTACGGCGTATTTCACCGGCGACGAAGAAAGCAGCGGGGGCCCGGAAAGCCGCCGGGATTTCATCGAACGGGCGAAAAAATGCGATATCGCGCTGGCGTTCGAAGGGGCGCAGGGCCTGAATGTTGTGACCACCGGCCGACGGGGTTCGAGCAGCTGGACGCTTAACGTGGTTTCCCGCACCGGGCATTCGTCGCGGGTGTTCAGCGACCTGGGATACGGGGCCATTTTTGAAACTGCCCGGATTCTGAACGAATTCCGGCGCGTACTGGGGCAGGAGCAGTACCTGACCTTTAACCCCGGTTTGATTGTGGGTGGTTCGGATGTGAAGTATGACGAAAAATCGGCCCGCGCCGAAACATCCGGCAAAACCAATATTGTCGCCCCTTCGGCGCTGGTCAAAGGTGATTTGCGGTTTATTTCCGAAAAGCAGAAAGAAAGCGCCCGCGCCCGGATGCGGGAGATTGTCGAAAAGAGTCTGCCGATTACGAAAGCCACCATTACCTTCCAGGACGGAATTCCGGCGATGGAACCGTCTGAAAAGAACGAAAACCTGCGGGCGGTCGTCGATCAGGTTAGCCGGGATATGGGGCTGGGGCCGGTTCGGTCGGGTGATCCGGGTTCGCGGGGCGCGGGCGATGTGTCGTTCGTGGCCGAATTCCTGCCGTGTCTCGACGGGTTGGGCGCGTCGGGGAGGGGAGCGCACAGTATCGAGGAAGATATTAACCTGAAACAATATCCTTTGCTGATTCAGCGGACGGCGGTATTACTCTATCGTCTGACGCGTTAACGCGGGTTTATCGTTTGCCCGACCAAATCCCTTCTGTTTCCCATGAATCACGCTACCGAAACCCTGATTGTTGGGGCTGGCCCTTTTGGGCTGGGCCTGGCGGCTTATCTTCAAAAACGGCAACACGATTTCCGGATGGTCGGTTATCCAATGGAATTCTGGAAGCGCCATATGCCCGCCGGGATGTTGCTGCGCTCGGGGATCGAATGGCACCTCGATCCCGACAATCAATGGACCATCGAGCGGTTTTTGTCCGAACGCGGAACGTCGCGCGGGTTGGTCGAGCCGCTGTCGCGGGAGTTGTATCTGTCGTATTGCGAGTGGTTTATGCGTCGGGCGGAAATCCCGGTTCAGGAAACGTATGTTACCCAATTGGGCCAAAACGGGAACCATTTTCAGGCTACTCTGGCGGATGGCTCGAGCGTGCGGGCCCGGCAGGTGGTGATTGCCACCGGTTTTTATTCGACGCCCACATTCCGACCGGGTTATCGGAACTGATTCCGCCCGATCGGCTGCGGCACACCCGCGATGCGGTCGAGCTGGCGGCTTATCGGGGCAAACGGGTCCTGCTGGTGGGTGGTCGCCAGAGTGCCTTTGAGTGGGCGGCCTTGTTGCGCGAAGCCGGCGCGGCCCGCATCGACCTTAGTTACCGGCACGATACGCCCCAATTCACCCTTTCCGACTGGTCGTGGGTGGAGGCTTTGGTGGCGGGCATGGTCGATCAGCCCGGCTGGTTCCGGCATTTATCGGCCGGGGAGCAGGAAGTCCAGCGTCTTCGTCTCTGGACGGAGGGCCGGTTAAAACTGGAACCCTGGCTGGCTGACCGGATTTTTCAGCCAAACGTTCACCTGCATCCCCGGACGCAGGTGACGATGGTTTCCGAAAAACCGGGTGGTTTATCCGTGCGGTTGGACTCGGAGGAGGAACTGGAAGTGGATGAGGTCATTGCCGCCACGGGCTACCAGGTCGATATCCGGCGGTTGCCGTTTTTAAGCGAATCCCTGCTGGCCGGATTGCCCCTTGCCAACGGTTATCCGTTTCTGGATGAAGGGTTTCAGAGCCAGGTGCCCGGTTTGTATTTCAGCAGTTTTCCGGCGGGCTGGGCCTTCGGGCCGTTCTTTGGGTTTACGATCGGTGTCCGTGCGGCCTCCCGCATTCTGGGAGCCGTTTTGAGTAGAAGTTCGCCCGGATTGGCTGCCGTTGGAGCGGAATGACAAAAGGTTTCGGCCATTACTCCGCCGAAACCGCCAATCAAAAACCGTAAACCATTTACCCGGTAACGGGTTTATTCGATGTCCACACTCAACATCGTATGAACCGTATTTCTGTTTGCCGGGCGTTTGCACCGGTTTTATTGTTGCTGATGGCGCTGCCGCTGCGCGCCCAGTTAAAGCTCGACCTCGAATCAGGTGCCGTCCTCGGTACAGCGTACAACAACGTCCGGATTCTAAACCAGGGCGGAACGCTGGTCGATTTAGCGGACCAGCTCAGCGCCGACCCGAAAGTGTTTTTTCGGGCTCGGTTGTCGTATACCTTCGCCAATCGTCATACGATTTCGGCCTTGTATGCTCCCTTGACGGTTCGTTACAAGGGTGATTTTAATCAGGATGTCAATTTCAATAACGTGCTTTTCCCGGCGGGTCAGCCAACAACGGCCTATTACAAGTTTAATTCCTACCGGCTGACCTACCGCTACGATTTTGTAACGACGTCCCGCTGGCGGCTGGGCGCCGGGCTCACGGCTAAAATCCGCGATGCCAACATCCGGTACGAGAATGAAGCCCGGCAGGCCAGTTTCGATAATGTGGGCTTTGTGCCGTTGCTGAATTTTTACGCAGCTTATACGCCCGGCAACCGCTGGACGGTTTTGCTGGAAGGCGATGCGCTGGGGGCACGGCAGGGCCGGGCTGAAGATATTTTCCTGGGGGCCGCTTACCGGATCACGCCCGGAATCGGTCTTAAAGTAGGATACCGGGTGGTCGAGGGCGGTGCCGACAGTGATGAAGTGTATAACTTTACCTGGATCAATTATGCCTCGGTGGGCGTGTTGCTAACCTTATGATTCGGGCCAAAACCGGTTCTAAGGGTACTAAAAACGGCACCCCTGATTTGGTCAGGGGTGCCGTCGGGAGATCGTGGCAACAAGGCTTAAAGTGTGGCAATTACTTTTATGACTTTGCCATCTGTGGCACTAGTTAATACGATATAATAGGTATCGGCTGCATTGCTACGCAGAATATCGACGGGATTAGAGCCGGTAAGATCAAGCAGGGTTTCGTTCGGATCGTCACCGCTGGCCACTAGACCCAAAATTGGCGGACCGGCTGCCTGAAACCCAAACTCCGTTACGAGGGGTTTTTTATCGGGTGATAATTCAATGTCCGTCAGCGTCGTAAATCCGGTTTTATAGCTCGAAACCACACCGGTGGCACCACCATAGGTTACGTGGTAGATCGTCGCTATATTAGGATGAAAAGGAGCTCCGGTCAGGGAGGTAACCCAGAATTTTGTGCCGTCAAAAACAATACCGGTGGGCACCACATCGCCCGAGAACGGTTTCGGACTGGTGGTTATGTCCGGAAATGTCGCATAAATCGATAAGGCTTTCGTGTCTTTATTCCGACGGATGATGGCGTTGGCTCCCGCATCAGCAATGTATAGATCCCCATCCGGCCCGAAAATCAGGTTATACGGGTTGGAGTCCGGGTCATCCGGAGCATTGGGATGCTCACCTTTAACGTAGGTGCCAATATCTTCCGAAGCCAGCGCACTCGCCGAAAGAGGAGCCGTTACACCCGGAACAAAAGAAGATACATCGGCAATGTAAAGCCGGTCGGTAACACCGTGCAGGATGTAAAGTTTCCCATCTTTAAGCGCCAGGTGGTTAAGACCTTCCGGGCCACCTTCCGGACTCTGTGCGGAAACAAACCCGGTGATAACGGGAAAGATACTCCCGGACGGCGTAATGACCGAAACCTGACCACTGGCTGGACTAGCGGTACCGCTTCCGGCTTCCGTAATCCACAGATACCCTTTGGTATCTTCGACGATACCAATCGGCGATTTCAAATTGGAAACTACTGTACTTTGCAGTGCCAGTTTTTTGGGGCTGGGGAATGCATGATCCTGAATCGCTTTAAAACAACTGGTAACGCCAAAAATCAAGCCGCTGACAACCAGAAGCGCCAGCATGGATCGGAACGTAGAACGCGCAATCTTCATAAGTGAGAAATGGTTAGAGTGAATATTAAGCGGTATTGGGGAACGGAATCTGATGACTAAGGGTGCGGTTGCAAGTTAGCCCAGCCCGAAAGTCGGACTACCTATTGTTTGTTCTATGGTGACATTTTTTGATGGTAAAACAGTCATTTCGACGGATGAACCGTTTTAGTCGTTGCACCGGTGACTTTTAGTTGCAAATTATTCAAATTCAGTCAGTAGTATTCCCTAACTTATTTTATGGCCTCTCTTTTATCTGTAGAAACTGCAGTGAATCTGTCAGGCCGTCCGGGAGCCGGTTGTGCATGGGACGAGAATTTAAGTTACCACCGTCGCGTGTGAAATACCTTACGGTAACTCTCCATTCCGCGTAACGGGATGCTTTCTCCAACCAGCGTTACCTGTCAATTTATTCTTCGAAATGTGAGTATTTTTTCCTTTTAGTGCAGAAAATTCGTATCCTTACTACCTGTTTCTGCCGCGGTCTTGTAGTGCAGGATTCTTACTCAACGGTATGGCTTGTTAGTGCCCGAAGGAATGGTAGAAGTCTTCCAGGAAACCGTGTTATCGTCAAATTCCGTTTTAGTTATTGTATTGATAGGGCTCATTGCTGTATCACTTGGTTTTATCCTCCTGCGCCGTCAACATCGACGCCAGCAGGCACAACAACGATTTGAGGCATTCCGTGAGCGGGAAGTCCTTCGGTCACAGCTTGAAATTCAGGATCATACCCTCCTCCAGACGCACCTGGAGCTGCAAACCCACCTGCATCCCCGGCTCGCGCAGACGCGGGCTCGCCTGGAAACCCTGGCGGAACAATGGATCGAATCGCCCGAGCGGCCTGCACTAACCGAAGCCGTTGAAATGCTGAAACAGGCGGAGGAAGAGGTTGACCGGTTGGCCCAATCGCTCGACAGGAATAGGGGCGACGAGTGGGGACTACAGAAACGGTTGTCGCTTGAACTGGAACGGGCCCGGCACCTGGGCGGTTTTCTGACCCAGTTTCAGTGCATTGGCCAGCCCTATGCGCTGGGGGAGCCGAACGAAACCCTGCTGTTCCGACTGGCGCAGGAGTTGCTCCACAACGCCATGACGCATTCCGGGGCAACCCAATTGACGGTCCATATCGATTTTGATCCTGAAAATTTGATTCTGATTATTACCGATAATGGCCGCGGCTTTGACCCGGACGCCGTGGCGCAACAGTCGCCCGATTCATTGTCTTCGGGTTTAGAGCGTGTCCGGCAACGGATTCAGCTTGTGCAAGGGGAGTGCATTCTGAACAGCCAGCCGGGCTGGGGAACACGGGCAGAAATTCGATTTCCGCGTCCGGGCAGCGGGATTTGAACGGTGAGTAAAATTACGGATTGAAAACGCGAAATAATACTTGCATAGTATTGGGATTTCGCTTAATTTCAGGCCCTTACTAAGCTCTGCCCCGTGAAAACCTCTATTGCAATTGTTGATGATCACCGCTTGATAGCGCTGGCGCTGGCCGACCTGATTCGGAAATTTGACAATTACGAAGTTACCATTGTTGCCGATAATGGTAATGATCTGATCCGGCACCTCAACCGGGGTGAAAAACCGGATATTGTGTTGCTGGATATTAGTATGCCCGAGATGGATGGCTACGAAACGGCAGCCTACCTGAAAGAACGCTGTCCGACTATTAAGGTCATGGTGCTCTCGATGTTTGACCGTGAGGAGAACATTGTCCGCATGGTTCGCCACGGCGCGCGCGGGTATCTGCTCAAAGGATGCCGGCCCGACGAACTGCGTCAGGCGCTCGATGACCTCCGCCGGAAAGGGTATTACTATTCCGACTTTATGACCGAACGGTTGATCCGTAACCTGACCTCTGCCGAACCCAGTATGCCGACCGCTTATTTCAAGTTCAGCGACCGCGAACATGCGTTTCTGAAAATGGCTTGCAGCGATCTGACCTACGCCGAAATCGCCGACAAAATGTGCGTCAGTGCCCGCACGGTGGACGGCTACCGTGAAGCTATTTTCCAGAAAATGCAGGTTAAAAGCCGGGTCGGAATGGCCCTTGAAGCCGTGCGCTGGGGCCTGGTCCAATTGTAACCCGATTATCTCCGATTTTTCCCGTACTTTTGTGCCCTGTACGGCTGGGTGGTAACTACAGCCGTACAGGGTTTATTTTTCGGCGCTGGAAAACCCGGGCCGGTCAACTGTTCCAATAATACACCACATGGCTAAAGTCGCTGATCACATCCGTCGCGCAAACGGAAAAACGATCTTTTCAATTGAAGTAATTCCCCCCATCAAAGGCGATAACCTCAAAAACCTGTTAGACAACATCGAACCGTTGCTGGAGTTCAAACCGCCGTTTATCGATGTAACCTACCACCGCGAAGAGTATATCGAACGGCCCGAACCCGACGGCACAATCCGGAAAATTATCACCCGAAAACGCCCCGGAACGGTGGGCATCTGTTCGGCCATTCTGCACAAGTTTGGCGTCGATCCGGTGCCGCACGTTTTATGTGGCGGTTTTACGAAGGAAGAAACCGAGGATTTCCTGATTGACCTGCATTATCTGGGCATCGACAATGTGCTGGTGTTGCGGGGGGACCCGGCCAAACCGTTCGACACCTTCAAGCCCAAAAACAACGGTTATTCCTACGCCAGCGAACTGGTGGCGCAGGTTGCCAACATGAACCGGGGCATTTACCTGCACGATAGCGATCACACCATGACGCCCAGTGATTTCTGCATTGGGGTGGCAGCTTATCCCGAAAAACATTTCGAAGCGGTCGACCACGAAACCGACTTTAAGTACCTGAAACTGAAAATCGATAAAGGTGCCGATTATATCGTGACGCAGATGTTTTTCGATAATCAGAAATACTTTGATTTCGTGAAACGCTGCCGGGAGGCCGGTATTACCGTGCCGATCATTCCGGGGCTGAAACCGCTGAGTACCCGCAAACAACTGCAGGTGTTGCCGCGTTTATTTCACCTGGAAATGCCCTCCGACCTGGTCCGGGCGGTCGACGCCTGCGACAACGATGCCCAGGCGCGGCAGGTCGGTGTTGAATGGTGTATTCAACAATGCCGGGAGCTGACCCAGGCGGGCGCGCCGGGGTTGCATTTTTATACGATGGGTAAATCGGATAATATTGTCCAAATTGCGCGGGAAATCTTTTGATAGAAGGCTCGGCTTATCACTGCTGGTAAGCCGGTCCTTTCCAAAACCGCCCCTAAACTCCACATCGCCATGAAGTTTCCGTTTGTTGGTTTGCTTTTCTGTCTGGTTACCAATATGATGTCGAGTTTTGCGCAGGATACGGTTTATAATCAGCCTTACCGCCCGCAGTACCATTTTTCGCCCCGCATCAACTGGACCAATGACCCCAACGGCCTGGTCTACCACGACGGCGAATACCACCTTTTTTACCAGTATAATCCGAAAGGCATTCGCTGGGGACACATGACGTGGGGCCATGCCGTGAGCCCGGACCTCTTTCACTGGAAAGAATTGCCGCCCGCCATTGCCGAAGACGAGAAAGGCATGATCTTCTCGGGGAGTTGCGTAGTCGATACCAAAAATTCGAGCGGTTTTGGCAAAAACGGACAGGTCCCGATGGTGGCCATTTATACCAACCACCGCGAAACCAACCAGAGCCAGCATATCGCCTACAGCCTCGACCGGGGCCGGACCTGGACGAAGTTCGAAGGAAACCCGGTCATTGATCTGAACCAGAAAGATTTTCGCGATCCGAACGTGTTCTGGCACGAACCGTCCAAACGCTGGGTAATGAGCGTTGTGTTACCGACCGAAAAAAAGGCGCTTTTCTATAGTTCGCCCAACCTGAAAACGTGGACCAAAACCGGTGAGTTTGCGTCGGCCGATTCGCCGGGCAACATCTGGGAGTGTCCGGCCCTGCTCGAAATTCCGGTGGCCGGCTCGAAACGGACGAAATGGTTACTGCTCATTTCCATCGGGGCCGGAACGCCCGCCGGTGGTTCGGGGATGCAGTATTACATCGGCGACTTCGACGGCAAAGCATTTCGGAGTGATTTCAAACAGGGCGACGTGCGGTTTGTCGATTACGGCAAGGATTATTACGCGGCCATTACTTACAACAACACGCCCCGCAAAATCAGTCTTGGCTGGCTCAACAACTGGCAGTATGCCAACGACATTCCGACCAATCCGTTCCGGGGCGCCATGACCTTGCCGCGCGACCTGAAAATTGTCCGGGGTAACAATGGCTACGAACTCCGGCAGGAAGTGGTGAAGGAAATCCGCCCGCTGACCTCGGATAGTTTTCAATGGCGGGGGATGGATACCCGCGAATTGAACCGCAGTCTGGATTCGAACCGCATCAAGGGCGATACGTATGTGCTGACGTTTGAGGCCGAGCTGAACACTGCCGAACTCGGTGCGAAAGTGCGGAAAGGCGCGGGAGAAGAAACCGTAATCGGTTATGATCCGGTCAAACAGGAGGTGTACGTTGATCGTACGCGTTCGGGCAAAACCGCCTTCAAGAAAGAATTTCCGGGGCGGTTTTCGGCCCCGTTGAAGCGGGAGGACCTGGCGAATGGCCGAATCAACATGCAGCTTTTCGTGGATCGTTCGTCGGTCGAGGTGTTTGTCAACGACGGTCAGGTGACGCTGACGAACCTGATTTTTCCGAAACCGGATAGCCAGGGTTTCGAGTTTTTCGGCGACGGTTTTCGGGCCGTCACCATCCGGAACATCGAGTCGGTCTGGCCGTAGTAATGCTCTGATAGGATTACGCAGCTGAAAGAATGAAGCAGGATTAGCTACTGCAATCTTATTTTATATCTTAGCTGATCCTTTCATCTGTAGACTCCTCGTTCAGAAAGTTATGAAACCCTTCCTCTTTTTTATCGGCCTATTGATCAGTTCATTCACTTTCGCGCAAAATTCCGCCGACGAAAAAGCCGTGCTGGCTGTCGAAAAACAGCGGTTTGATGCGCAGGTAACGAGAGACTATGCCGTGTTGGAAAAAGTATTGGGCGATGACCTGATTTACACCCATTCGAACGGAAACCAGGATACCAAACAATCGTATATTCAATCGCTCAAAGACGGCAAACAATCCTACGAAGCCATTGGTATTCAGGAGCAAAAAATCAATTTGTACGGAAATACGGCGGTGATTAGTGGCATTTGTCTGGTGAAAGCCACCAACAACGGCCAGTCCATCAATTCCAAACTCCGCTATACCGACGTATACGTCAAAAAAGGGAAACAATGGCAGATGGTGGCCTGGCAATCGCTGAAGTTGCCGAATTGAGGACCATTGCTTTATAAGAATACTACAGAAACCGCAGCATGAAGGCGTTTGTGTTACTGATTGGGTTGTGGGGGTTATCCGGAAAGGTTGCCGGAAAACCGGTGTCGGTTAACTACAACTTACCCGTGTCGTTTCCACGAAGGAAAAAGTAAAAAAGGCACCGCGTGGAAGCCGACGGTGCCTTTAAACAATCCTAATCAAGAAAAATTTTAGACGGAGAAGCTTTCTCCGCAGCCGCAGGTCCGGCTGGCGTTGGGATTCTTAAATTGAAACCCTTTGCCGTTCAGACCGTCGGAAAAATCCAGTTCCGTGCCGGCCAGGTAGAGCAGGCTCTTGCGGTCGACGTAGATTTTAATGCCTTTGTCTTCCACGATATGATCCGTGGGTTGCTGGGCCGTATCGAATTGCAGGTCGTACATCAAACCGGAGCAGCCTCCGCCCTGTACGGCTACGCGAATGGCGTAATTATCATCCAGGCCATCTTTCTGGCGCAATTCAACAATTTTATCTTTCGCTTTTTCCGTTACCGAAACCATGGGAATACGTCGTATTTGAACACTAAAGTAAAAACCGTACAGCGAAAAGAAAAGTTTCTTCAAAAACTCCGCTTAACTCCGCTGTTCTCTGCTTAACTCTGCGAAATAACTCCTTAACTTGGCCGGGAACTAGAACGCTGTTTCGCGGACAGTAGCAGAGGACAGCGGAGTTAAGCGGAGAAAATAATGACGAATGTAGAGCATATTGGCATTGCGGTAAAAAGCCTGACGGTTTCCAATGCCTTGTTTACGAAGTTGTTGGGCGAAAAGCCGTACAAAAGCGAAGCCGTCGAATCGGAAGGGGTGACTACCTCATTCTTCAAAGTCAACCAGACCAAGATCGAACTGCTGGAGGCCACCCACCCCGACAGCCCGATTGCGAAGTTTCTGGAAAAAAAGGGCGAAGGCATCCACCACCTGGCGTTTGAAGTAGGGGACATTTACGCCGAAATCGAGCGCCTGAAAGCGGAAGGGTTTACCCCGCTGAACGAAACCCCCAAACGGGGCGCCGACAACAAGCTGGTGTGTTTTCTGCACCCCAAGGAGACAAACGGCGTGCTGGTGGAGTTGTGTCAGGAGATTGTCTGAACTGGGATTATACGGATGAAAGGATTTGAAAATGCTGAAGCGCTTTTCCATTCCCATAGTCCCGCTCCTTCAACCATTTCCACCAGCAAGTCGTTACTTTTCTAATGAACTACTAAACCACACAAACCATGAAGTATTACAATTCGATCATCGACACCATCGGCAACACCCCCCTGGTGAAGCTGAATAAGGTCACAAAGGGTATTCGGGGGACGGTTTTGGCGAAAGTCGAATACTTCAACCCCGGCAACTCGGTGAAAGATCGTATCGCCATCCGGATGATTGAGGACGCGGAGAAGGCCGGAATCCTGAAACCCGGTGGCACCATCATCGAAGGCACCAGCGGCAATACCGGTTTCGGGCTGGCGCTGGCGGCCATTGCGAAGGGCTACAAGTGCATTTTCACGATGGCCGATAAACAGTCGAAGGAGAAAATCGATATTCTGCGGGCGGTGGGGGCCGATGTGGTGGTGTGTCCGACCAACGTGGAACCCGACGATCCGCGCTCGTATTATTCCGTGGCCAAGCGGCTGAACCGCGAAATTCCGAATTCGTTATATCCCAACCAGTACGATAACCTCTCGAATACGGCGGCCCATTACGACACCACCGGACCGGAAATCTGGCGCGATACCGAAGGGGAAATTACCCACTTTGCCGCGGGCGTCGGCACGGGCGGGACCATCTGCGGTACGGCCAAATTCCTGAAAGAGCATAAACCGGGGGTCGTGACCGTCGGAATCGATACCTACGGGTCGGTGTTCAAAAAGTACAAGGAAACCGGTATTTTCGACGAGCGCGAAATCTACCCGTACCTGACGGAAGGGATCGGAGAGGACATTCTGCCGCAAAACGTCGATTTTAGTCTGATCGACCATTTCGTGAAAGTAACCGACAAGGATGCCGCCATCATGGCCCGGCGGTTATCGAAGGAGGAAGGGCTTTTTGTGGGCTGGTCAACGGGGTCGGCGGTGCACGGCGCGCTGGAATGGGCGCGTGAGCACCTGACCGACGAGGATGTGCTGGTCATTTTGCTGCCCGACCACGGCACGCGCTACCTCGCCAAAATCTACAACGACACCTGGATGAAAGACCACGGTTTTCTGGAGTCGCGCGAATTTTCGACCGCCCGCGACATCGTCCGGAGTAAAAACGGGAAGGGAGCGTTAACAACCGTTGGCAAGGACCTGAAAGTGGGCGACGCGATCCGGCTGCTCAACCAGCACAGCATCTCCCAAATACCGGTTACGGATACGGAGGGCGAAATTGTCGGCAGCCTGACCGACTCGACCATTCTCAGCAAACTGATCGAAGACCCGACCGTGAAAGACCTTCAGGTAGGCGAGGTGATGGACAAACCGTTCAAGTTTGTCGCGCTCGATAATACCGTCGACGTGCTGTCTTCACTCATCGACCGCGACAACAAGGCCCTGCTCGTCCGCGACGAAAACCAGCAGGTTCATATCATCACCCAGGCCGACCTCCTGGCCGCCATTACAAATTAAGAGGGATGAGTGAAGAGTTATGAGTTGGCTCCGCCGTTACCTAACCATATGGCAGCGCCAACTCATAACTCTTAATTCATCACTCTATTTCCGGTTATCTTCGCCCGATACCATGCCGATGTAGCTCCAGTAGCGGCTTTCGGCGATTTCGCCTTCGTTGACGGCTTCTTTGATGGAGCAACCCGGTTCGTTGATATGCAGGCAGTTATGAAACCGGCACTGATTCAGGCGGTCGCGCATTTCGGGAAAATAATGGCTGATTTCTTCTTTTTCCATATCGGCCAGGCCCAGTTCCTTGATACCCGGCGTGTCGATAATGAAGGTGTTAGGGGCTATCTCGAACATCTCGGCGAAGGTCGTCGTATGAACGCCCTTGTTGGCGAAGGTTGACACTTCATTGGTCCGGAGTTGAAGATTCGGGGCTACGGCATTGACCAGCGACGATTTGCCGACCCCCGAGTGACCCGATAACAGACTGATTTTCTGGTCGAGCAGAGCGCGGAAAACGTCGACGTTGGCCCCTTCCGTAGCGGAGGTTTCCAGGCAGTCGTAGCCGATGTGTTCGTAAAGGGCAATAATTTCCTGCTGGTAGTCCAGCGCTTCGTCTTTCAGAATATCGGCTTTGTTGAACACCAGCGTCGTCGGAATGCGGAACGATTCGGCCGTGACCAGAAACCGGTCGATGAAGCCCAGCGAGGTGCGCGGGAACGCCAGCGTGACAATCAGCACGGCCTGGTCGATGTTGGCGGCCAGAATGTGGCCGTGGGCGGTTTTATGGACGGATTTGCGGATGATGTAGTTTTCGCGTGGTTCGATGTCGGTGATGACGACGGTGTTTTCCGTTTCGTCTTCCAGTTCGAACTGCACCCGGTCGCCGACGGCAATCGGGTTGGTGACTTTCAGACCCTGGATCTTGAATTTGCCTTTTAGCCGGGCGCGGTAAATGTGTCCGTCGTTGTTACGAACTTCGTACCAAGAGCCGGTGGAGCGTATGATTAAGCCGGTTTGCAAAGTTGGAGTTATGGGGTTGTTACACAGGGTTAATCAGAGAACATCGGAGTTGATCAGGGTTTAAATGCGGGGTTGACCACTTGACGAACTCCATCTTTTAACAAAGTAACGTGAAAATTGATTAGCAATCCTAGATGAAAATGACCCAATTTCAGGTACGTTAATGTCTGAGCGAGATGCACATCGGTGAGTTGCTCGACGGTTTTCAGTTCGACGACTACTTTTCGTTCCACCAGCAAATCCATCCGATACCCGTGATCCAGTCGAACTTCTTTGTAAATAATAGGCATCGGTTTTTCCCGTTCAACGAATAAACCGTATTCCGACAGTTCATAGTGCAAACATTCCTGGTACGCCGATTCCAGCAAACCCGGTCCCAGCGCCCGATGGACCTCAATCGCCCCCCTAATAATCTGATACGACAACTTACTATCCTCCATATTTACTCTGCTTAACTCTGTTAACCTCCGCTTAACTCTGCGAAACAATTGTGTCCTTCACAATCTCCATCACTTTAGACGTAGCGCCGGTATTCAGAGTAACGTAATCACCAGAAATCGCAGAGGCCTTCGACGGGTCCTCATAAAGCCGCCGAAAAACCGTCTCGAGCGAAGCGGAGTCCGTCACCGGAAAAGCCGCCCCGGCCTTCACCAGGTCAACCGCTTCCTGAAACTTTCCGTAATTGGGCCCAAAAAACAGCGGCATCCGGAACGTGGCCGCTTCCAGGATATTATGCAGCCCTTTCCCAAACGCACCCCCGACGTAGGCAAACTCGCCGTACTGGTAAAGCGACGAGAGCATGCCGACGTTGTCGATGATAAGATGCTGAAACGACGCAAGATCCGTCGGCGTCGTAACTTCCGAAAACCGGATGTTGTGGCCGGGAAGCTGCGTCCGCCAGCGTTCGATTTCGTCATCGTGAATTTCGTGGGGCGCAATGATCACTTTCAGCGCCCGGTCGAAGCGGTTCAGAAACGGAATCAGTACGTCCATATCGGCCTGCCAGGCGCTGCCAACCACCAGCAGTGGTTTTTCGTCCTTGAACGCCCGGGCCACCGGAATGTCTTTCCGCGCGTCGGCCACCTGCTGCACCCGGTCGAAACGCGTGTCGCCCGCCAGCGTTACCCGAGTGATGCCGATGCTGTTCAGCAACTCGACCGACGCCCGGTTCTGCACCAGAATGTGGTCGAAAAACCGCAGAAACGAGCGGTAAAAACCGCCGTACGGCTTGAAGAAAATCTGGTCGGGCCGGAAAATGGCCGAGAACGAAATGATCGGCGTGTGCCGGTTTTTCAGTTCCCGCAGGTAGTGGTACCAGAATTCGTATTTGATAAAAAACGCGATGGCCGGTTGGGTAATCTCCACAAATTGCCGGGCGTTTTCGGGCGTGTCGAAGGGCAGGTAGACAATGAAATCGGCTCCCGCATAGTTTTTCCGAACTTCGTAACCCGATGGAGAAAAGAAGGTGAGCAGAATTTTATAAACGGGATACTGCGCCCGAAAGGCTTCCATCACCGGACGACCCTGCTCAAATTCACCGAGGGAAGCCGCATGAAACCAGGCAATGGGTGCGGTATTATCGGCCAATTTTGCGTTAATTTGCCCCACCCAATCCGTCCGGCCCTGCACCGCCAGCCGGGCTTTGGGGTGAAAGAGCGACGCGACCCGGAGTGCAGCCTGATAGAGTCGGATGGAGGTCGTATACAGTGTAGAAAGCAAGTGATAAGTTGTTGATTCGTGGCCGTAAAACTACAAACTCAATCGGTATCTTTTAACGTATACAGCTATGCAAACCTACGACACCCTCGTTGAAGCCCTCGACGATCTGACTAAAAAAGGCTATACGCTCGATTTTAATCTGGCTACCGATTGCCTGGTTTGCCGCACTCAAGACCTGCAACTCCGCCCCGAACAATTCCACATTGTGGCCGTGTTCCGCTTCGAAGGCATGAGCAATCCCGACGATAATACGGTTTTATACGCCATCGAATCGACAGACGGCCAGAAGGGCACACTCGTCAGCGCCTACGGTCCCTACGCCGATGAGATGTCGGGCGAAATGGTGGAAAAATTAAAAATTGCCTGATCCGGCGCGAAACTTTTTTGGGGTTATCTGGCTTATATGCTCGTAGTTACGTGTGAACAAGCATTATGAACTGGAACAAACTGCAAGACAACGCCCAAGTAGCCCAAATCAAACAGGAGTCGGCCGAACAGCCGGTATTGATTTTCAAACACAGCACCCGCTGTTCCATCAGTTCGACGGCTCTGAGCCGTTTGGAACGCAACTGGAGCGATTCAGTCGGGATTAAACCGTATTACCTGGATCTGATTGCGTATCGCCCGGTGTCGAGCCAGGTGGCCGAAGAGTTTGGCGTCGATCATCAATCGCCCCAGGTTTTGCTGATTCATAACGGTGAATGCATTTACGATGCGTCTCATTTCGACATTTCATTCGATGACCTGAAGCAACAGGCCGTCTCGGTATAATCCAAAAACCGGCTTCGTAATCAGCGCTTGCGTCCTTCCAGGATCGGGCGCTTTTTTGTTGCCATGACCCCGTTATCAGCGCGTCGTTTCACGAACGAAACGAGAACCGCGGTTTGAAAATG
Source organism: Larkinella bovis (assembly GCF_042655385.1). NCBI lineage: Bacteria > Pseudomonadati > Bacteroidota > Cytophagia > Cytophagales > Spirosomataceae > Larkinella > Larkinella bovis. The sequence continues at coordinate 247,510 of NZ_JBHSMA010000005.1, forward strand.
ACACGCTCCCCGAACAGATAGGTTCCCCGGGGTTTGGCGCTTTGGTCAAGACTGCCGTAATTTAGTTACTGATTTGTCGTCCGGTTATCCAGTTTCGACTCCCGGATGGGGAACGGTTTTATCAGGCACCAGCAACAATGAAATCAAAATTCGTTTCGATCAGCGACAGCATTATCGAAAAGATTAAAACCGGCGAATTGCAGCCGGGCGATCAGATTCCTTCCGAAAATGAATTGATTAAGCATTTCCAGATTAGCAATACGACGGCGCGGAAGGCCCTGCTCGAAATTGAATCGAAAGGCTGGGCCAAGCGCATCAAAGGCAAAGGGACCTACGTGCTGAACCGCACCGAAGATCACCACCTGGTCCGGACGCTGGGGTCCATTTATGCCACCCGGCGCGGGTTTCACGACAGCCTGATTGCCGAAGGGTTTACGCCCAAAAATATCGTGCTGGAAAAAACGATTCTGGAAGAAGGAATTTCGTCGGAAATAAACGGTCGGCATTTTATCATCGATGGGCCAGTCATGAAACTGCATCAACTGCGGTACGCCGACGAATTATTGATCAAAGATGAAGTGAAGTATATTTCGCTGAATCTATGCCCGAAAATCAACCGGATGCCAACCGAAGTGTCCTATTTTAAGGTGTACGAAGACACGTATCACCTGAAAATCGACGAGGTGCAGCAGACACTCGCGGTGACAATCATGCAGCCAAATACCAATAATTTTGAGATTGCGAAACCCACCCCGGCCTTTGTCCTGGATAGTGCGGTAATCTGCACGGGTGAAAAAGTGGTTGAAATAGAACAGTCCTATTACCACGGCGAGAAGTATAAATTTGCCGTGATTGCCAGCCCCGAACACGATCACCGGCCCGTCAGCCCAATTACTTCCTGAACCACTTCAGGAGTTCATCGACAATGAGTTGGTGCCCGGCCCGGTTCGGGTGGTTGACGTGCGACATATACTGAGGAAGTTGCCCCTGAGCCGTCACTTTTTTAAACTGCGCGTACGAATCCACCAGCCCGATCCGGTGCGTTTCGGCCAGTTGGATGATCTGGTTGGTATGCTGTTCGAGCGGATTGCCGGCCGCCAGAATATCGACCCGCTGGTCCGTCGAGGGCGTCAGCAGAATGACTTTGATGTTCTTGGCCAGCGCCGACTGAATCATTTTCTCCCAGGCTTCCCGGGCTTTCTCCAGCCCCGCCCCCCGGTCGTTGAGGGCGTAGTCGATGAACAGCACATCCGGTTTGTGAACGAGCACATCGCGCTCAAATCGCTCCTGACCTTTCAGGGAATTTTCTCCACCGATGGCCGTCACGATCACGTTGATCACCGCGTACGGATACTGTTTCTTTAATTCCGCCAGCAGCAGGTTCGGGTACGATTCCAGCGTGTGGACTTCATGATTATGCCAGTATCCGGCCGGTACCGAATGCCCGTGGAACACCAGGTTGATCGTGCGGTTTTTGGGCCATTGAACGTCAAGTTCCTTTTTGAGATCGGCCAGATACGTTTGGGCCTCGGCGGGACGTTGGGCGTTGACCGTCCCGGCGATGCCTAGCCATACGGCAACCAGAAAGCTACTAATTTTCTTCATTTTACGGACTGTGGTTTAATCGTCTGAATCGTGACCGGTCCCAGCAAACCGGATTCGATGAGCGGAACCTGTTTCCAGGGCGTACCCCGGTACCCAATCGAAATATTGGTTTTGGTGAATTTTTCGCCGGTCAGGGCATCACCCGTCAGCCGGTTCGACCAGGTGTTGGCCACCTCGATTTTCAGGGTGTTCTCCCCGGTTTTGACCCAATTCGTAATGTCAAACCGGTAGGGTTCGGTCCAGGCAATACCCAGGTGCTGACCGTTCAGCCAGACATCCGCAATTTCCGAAATTCGACCCAAATCCAGCCACACCCGGTCGTTGCGCCCGGCATCGACCGGCGTCGAAAACCGGAACGTTTTTTCGTAGGTTCCGATGCCCGAAAAATACCGGATGCCCGGTGTCTCGGATTCGGTCCACGACAGCAGCTTCGGCAGGGTGACCGATGCCGGAGCGCCCCAGTTTTTCGGGAATGTCAGTTGCCAGGGGCCTTCGAGGGCCTGGACGGTTACGGTATTGGTCAGTCGTGTTGCGCTGGTGGTAACGTTGGTCAGCGCCACCGTCCCGGATTCGAGCAACCGGAAGCCGGTGGGCGTGTATTCCAGCCTCGGTAGGTTCGCATTCGTTGCCACCACATCCGTGTAGCGCGCCCGGGACGCTGATTTCTTGAAAACGACAAAATACGCCCCGTAGGGAGGCAGGCTCAGCGGCAGGCTCAACGCCTGTTTGTCCTGCCGGAAAATCGAAACCGGCACGGTTTCGCCCGTCACCGGATTCCACAGCTCCGGGGTTTTGCCCACCTGCCGGAACGAAAACCGGCTCGATAGCCATTGGTTGGTGGTGTTCCGAACGAGGTAAAAATCGGTTCCCAGGTGCTGGTAATGAATAAAATCAAAAGCGGTCGAAACCGGGTCCGAATGACTGAAATCCGGGCCGATGTGGCGGTTTTTCAGCAAGGCTAATGGCGTTTCGGCGGAAAAACCGGGGCCACTGATCACCGCTCCCTGCCGGGCGAGTTGTTTCAGCTTGCCGACCACGGCGGGTGGCAGCTTCTCATTCGGCGGAAGGGCCAGAATGCTGAACGTCGCGCCGTTGGATAACGCCAGTTTTCCGTTCCTGACGCTCAGGTCGTTCAGCAGAATTTCCGTGTTGATGATTTCGTAATCGTAGCCCGGCCCGACCGTAAACCGGCTGTTTTTGGACGGGACGAAATTCGGGACCTGATCGCCATAATACTGCAGCACATCGGCCACGAAAGCCGTGTTTTGCAGCACGTGCGAAATCCGGCCGAGGTAATCCGTGAACGGTTTTACTTTCGGCCACCAGGTTTGCTTCGTGTTGAAATGGGTGCCGGCCCCGTACACAATACCGGGAAAAATGGTGCTGTCGGGGTTGTGGCTGAACCCGTGAATCACCACCCGGTTCATGCCTTCGCAGAACGCCCGGTCGGCAATGGGTTTGAGATCGAACGGCCCCTCCTGCCAGTGGTGAAAACTCGTAAACGATTCTTCTTCCACCATCCGACGCTTGTAGATGTGCGCGGCAGCCGCCACTTCCTTCACCAGCCACATGATATCCACGCTGTCGGCGTCGTAATAGTGATACCGGCTCCAGAACTCCCCGCGCGGCACGTCCAGCGAGCCCAGTGCCTTGAGCGTCTCGACCGGCACGTTATGCAGCGGAGGCCCCGGGCCGCCCGCTTCCGATGCCAGTTGCAGGCCGTACTGGTTGGCAATTTCCCGGCCTTTCCGGTAATGATTCTGAATCATCAGTTCCGACAGGGTTCGCTTGAAATCCTGCTGAAACCGCGCTGCTTGTTCCGGGCTCAGGGCGGTTTTGTCGAACAGCGCCGGCAGGAATTTGGCGATCGAATACCCGTTTAGCTGCTGGAACTTCGCCGGTAACGACGGCGTCCAGACAAAACCGGTGGCTTCGTAACTCGCCAGGTAAAGGGTTTTCAGGGCGGTTTTGGAAAAATCACCGAAGAGCGGTTTCAGCCGGTCGATGAAATACCGGAAATGGGCGCGGGTGGCCGTCGAATCAAAATGATCGATGATCGGCCCGGCAGACTGGGGACTGGGCAGTTTCAGCGGCTCACCCGAATTCGAACAGACGTAGCGGTAAATGTCCCACTGACCGGCCGGGGCTTGCCAGTTCAGTTGTTCGGTTTTGGGATCGAAAAAGGCCGACACATTGATAATCTGGGCCGTATCGAGTCCAGATTGCCGACCGGCGGGCAGGGCCACCACGGCAATTTCCTGGTGGAAAACCGGTTTTCCGTCCGCTCCGAATTCGATCAGCAGGGGTTTTCCTTTGGCATCGGTTTTAGCGATGGTCGGAAAGGGAAGGGGAAGGGGTTTTCCGGTGGCACCGTCGGTGGTGGTTTTGGAGAAATAAATCGATTTGGCCGCGTGCTGGGGCGTTATCCAACTGCCGCCCGCGTTCCAGCTACTGGCCAGGTTCAGCCCTACGTCCATGTTCCGGCGCGTGGCTTCGCGAATGGCAATTCCGATGGCCTTCAACGATTCGGAACTCAGGAAAGGCGGCCCGGCTTTTACCAGGCCATTGGGGTTGTTGGCGGGCGGAACCCCGATATCGAAAATATCGAATCCGCCAATACCGGCCTCGTGCATGGCCCGCAGCTCGTCTTTCAGCCGCAGCGTATCGACATGGCCGTTCAGCCACCACCAGTAGATTTTAGGCCGGGCCTGAGCGGGCGGGTTTTTGAAACCGTCCCGAATGAATTGCTCCGACGGTTGCTGCGCCCGCAGGTGGCCGGCCAGCAGCCAGAAGACCCCAAAGAACAAGCGAAATTTCATGTTATCGAACGATTTTTACGGTCTGAATGGTTACCGGCCCCAGCAAACCGGATTTGATCAGCGGCAATTCGCCCCAGGGTACCAGGTTTTTGTTGGCCTTCGTGATGTTGGTTTTGGTGAATTTTTCGCCGGTCAGGGCGTCGCCCGTCAGCCGGTTCGACCAGGTATTGGCGACTTCGATTTTCAGCGTGTTGTCGCCCGGTTTGACCAGATCCGTGATATCGAAGCGGTACGGTGGCGTCCAGACAACCCCCAACGGCTGGTTATTGAGCCACACTTCACCCACTTTTGAGAGGTTCCCCAGGTCCAGGTAGAGCCGCTGGTTATCAGCGGCTTTAGAGACAGGTTTGTAGTCAAAAGTTTTTTGGTACGTCGCCGTTCCCGAAAAATACCGGATACCCGGCGTGTCGGATTCGGTCCACGACAGCAGCTTCGGAAAGGTTGCCGACGCGGGCGCACCCCAGCCCTGCGGGAACGTAAGTTGCCACGGGCCATCCAGCGGCACGGCGGGCAAATCCGTATGGATCTGTTCGAAACCACTCTCTTTTCTAACCTCAAAATCCCCGGCCTGAAAAAAGGCCAGACCGTGGGGGGTAAATGCCAGAGCCGGCGGATTCGGGCCGTTTCCAACCAGTTCATTCGCGTGAGCGGGGGCGGTTTCTTTCGAGAAAACGACCAGAAACGCAGCGTAAGGTGGCAACGACACCGGCAGGTGAATACGCCCTTCGTCCTGTCTGTAAACCGTGACCGGCACCGTTTCGCCCGAAACCGGGTCCCAGATTTCCGGGGTTTTATCCGATTGCCGGAACGAGCAATTCCGGGAAATCCATTGGCCGGTGGTGTTGCGAATCAGGTAAAAATCCACCTCGCCGGTTCGGTAATGAATGTGATCGAGGGGCGTTTCGCGCTGATCGGCTTTCTGGTCGGCATAACTGAAATCCGGCGGCACGTTCAGCGCCTGCAAGACCGGCAACGCCGGTTTTCGGTCGACGAGCCTGGCGCCCTGCGCGGCCAGCCTGTCCAGTTTTTTCCGCACATCCGGCGGGGTGCGGCCTTCGGTGCCGATGCTCAGAACCTTGTATCGCCCGACGCCCGGCAGCACCCACTCGCCCTTTTCGACGGTCAGATCCCGCAGCAGCACTTCCGTGTTGATGACTTCGTAATCGTAGCCCGGGCCCACGGCAAACCGGGTGTTTTTGGGCGGAACCAGGTTCGGAACGTTGTCGCCGTAATACTGCAGCACATCGGCCACGAAGTCGGTTTTTTGCAGGATGAACGAAATCCGGCTGAGGTAATCGTTGAACGGTTTGATTTTCGGCCACCAGGGGCTGCGGTCGTTGTAATGCGTTCCGGCGAAGTAGGCGATGCCGGGATGCCCCATTTCCGCCGGATTGTGCGGAAAACCGTGAATGACGAGCCGGTTCATACCCTCGCAGAACGCCCGGTCGGCCAGCGGTTTCAGGTCAGACGGCCCTTCCTGCCAGTCCCAGTAACTCGTAAACGACTCTTCCTCCACGATTTTGCGTTTGTAAATGTGCGAAGCGGCCGCGATTTCCTTTACCAGCCAGATCATGTCCACGACACTGTCTTTGTCGTTTTCCAGGAAAAACGTGCGGTTGTACCAGTACTCGCCCCGTGGCACATCCAGCGAGCCCAGCGCCTTTAGGGTTTCGACCGGAATATGGTGCAAGTGCCCCGGTCCGCCCGATTCCGAGATGATTTGTAACCCGTGGGCGTTGCAGATTTCCTTCGATTTGCGGTAGTGGTTGTTGATCATCAGCTCCGACAGGGTTTTGTCGAAATCAAACTGAAAGCTTTCAGCCAGTTCGGGCCGGTACCATTCTTTGTTGAAAATGGCGGGCAGAAACTTGTAAAGGTCGTAACCGTGCAGGTTCCGGAAAGCCGCCGGGAGTGTAGGCGTCCAGGTAAATTCCTTGGCTTCGTAACTGGCCAGGTACAAGCTTTTTAGTGCGCTTTCGCGGAAGTCACCGATCAGCGGTTTTAGCCGGTCGATGAAATACATGATGTGCATCCGCGTGGCCGTCGAATCGAAATGGTCGATGATCGGCCCGACCGATCTGGGCGTCGGCCGGATCAGTTGTTCGCCCGAGTTGGAGCAGATGTAGCGGTAAATGTCCCACTGACCGGCGGGGGCTTGCCAGGTCAATTGGTCGGTTTTGGAATCGAAAAAAGCCGAAACGTTGAGGATTTTCGAGGTGTCGAGCTGCGACTGCGATCCGGCGGGCAAGGCGATCACGGCAATTTCTTCGTAATAAGCCGGTTTTCCGTCAGGTCCGTACGCAATGGGCCGGGGCTGGCCTTTCTTGTCGGGCGTAATCGTCGGGAATGGCAGTTTCACGGATTGATGACCCGTTCCGCCAAGCGTGGTTTTGGAGAAATAAATGGTTTTGGCCGCGTGTTGCGGTTTGACCCAGCTGCCGCCCGCGTTCCAGCTACTGGCTAAATTCAGACCGACTTCCAGCCCCAGTTGGCCAGCTTCCCGAATCGCCAGGTGGATGTTCCGCAGCGATTCGTCGCTCATGAACGCCGGCCCCGCCGGAATGATTCCGTTGGGGTCGCTGGCGGGTGGCAAGCCGATTTCGAACAGATCGACCCCACCCAGTCCCGCGTTTTTGATGGCGAGGAGTTCCTGTTTCAGCCGCAGCGTATCGACATAGCCGTTCAGCCACCACCAGTAGACTTTGGGCCGGACCGTGAGGGGCGGATTTTTGAAGCCCGCTTTGAGGGTGGCATAACTGACGGTTTCAGGTTCGCTGCTACGGCAGGAAAACAGTAAAACGGCTAGTCCGACTCCCAGGAAGAAGGGTAGGAATTTCATGATCCAAGAATGAAAATAGGTTTAGGAATGCTGTTCAGACGTTGAAATCCTGAACTCCGCTATGGCCGACTGGTCATCGGCCGCCGTTCGTTACAGGCGACGCTGGATTTTAAATCCGGGACAGTTGGGTCGGGATTACAAATCCCGACCAGCCTACGCCATTTCCGCCCGGCTCTTACTTCACCAGGCTGCGACCAGATCGCCGGTGACGTTTTCCACCACGTAGTGTTTGCCGTATTTCGGGTCACCGGTTTTAAACGCCGTATGGCCTTTTTTCCACGGATACCCCGAATTAACGTACACATGCAGATCTTTTTCGGTAACATCAGCATCGGCGTAAATCCGCACCGTCGCGTTTTTCAGGCCCGTTACCTGGATGCGCCGTTCGATGCCTTTTTCGCCGGAATGAATTTCCTGACAGGAAATCATCCCGTCGGGTTGATCGACGAAGATGCGGCTTTCGCGGTGCCAGGCTTTGGGCATCGGATACACCGAAAAACCGTTCGCCAGTTCGGTTTCGTAGCCGATCAGCAGGGGAGCACCCTGCGCCAGCCGGAACCGCTGCGTGATGGTGGTGTTGGGCGAATAGCCGGAAAAGAAAAAACCGTTGTCGCTGCGGGCGATGGTCAGAACCGGGTTTTTAACCGAGGGATTTCGTTTGTCGATCCGGTAATCCAGCCCGAATTCCTTCAGTATATACCGCATCAGCAACGGTCCCGTAAATAACTGTTCGGGGTTGTCGGGTGTCAGCAGCTTGCCGCCGGTAAATTTGCTCGAGTTGGTACCGCGCACGTAGGCTACTTTGCCGCCTTTCCACTCCGGTTTTTCGCGCACCCAGACCACATCGCGTTCGTGGCTCCCCTGCGTCATTTTCGCCAGAACCTTCGTGGCCTTTTCCGTTTTGTTTTTCACCACGGAGGTGATGCCACCGCCCGAAAACAGCGCCTGATGCACGATTTTCGTGGGATAGGGTTTGGTTAACTGATCGGCTGTAATTGACGAGCTGACCTGAAATTCTCCTTCCACTGCACTCGTATTCTGTAAATTCAGGAGAGTCAGAAAAGCCGGCCCGGCATGGTTGGCCGGGCCGTACACCAGCAGTTTTCCGCCATTCTGGACGAAATCGATCAGCGATTTTTCGAGTTTCGAACCGGCTTCCGGCACGATGGAAACGAGCGTCGATTCGTTGAAAAAAGCCGGTTTGGTCGCAATAACCGACTGGAACGAGCCCGTCGAAATGATGGTATTCAGCGGAAAACCGTTGTTGATAGCCTGTCGGATGAGCCAGTCGCCGTAGTAAATTTCCGGCAACCGATCCGGCTGTTTATACGCCCAGTCGTGGTATTCGTCGAACGGATAGACCCAGACCAGCGGCCCCGGGGCTGTCGGTGAATCGTAGCGGGCCTTCAGAATGTGGGGCGTTACTTCGTCGGGCACCTGCGTCGGCAGTTCACCGAACGAGTTGTCGATGCTCAGGAAATTCAAGTGCGTCGGGAGCCGGATTTCGCCTTTCGCGTTGATGCGGGCCACCGACATCGGCAGGTAAATGTCGTGCGGTTCGCGGCCGTAGCGGTCCAGCCACGGGCTGTTGACCCACCACGGATCGTGCGTGTAATACCGGAACAGATACCGCTCGTCGGGCAGTTCGGCCATGCGCGACATGTAACCAACCATTTCCAGCCCGAAATCACCGTCGAGGGCGGCCCAGGGCGAGTTCGGCGGGGGCAGCATGTTGTAGCGCCCGTTGTAAATCTGCTTTAGATCGACGCCGTCGCGGGCCAGATCCGCGCCGGTGGAGAGGTTTGTTCCCCGCGTCTGAATCTGAAAATCCGGGCATTCTTTCCGGAACAGCTTCCAGAAATCGGCAATCAGGGCTTTGGTCGTCGCCAGTTTTTCGGGTAAAAACGCCTTGCCCGTAAACGTCGCGCCCGTTGAAGACCAGCCTTCCACCCCGAAGCCAAACCCGTTGCTGAGCCAGATGTAATCGTAGCCCAGATCCTTCAGGAAATGCTGGCTCTGTCGGCCCAGAAACGTCCCGAACGGCGTGTTGGCGGGAATTCCGTTCGGAAAACCGGCGTACGAATCGGTATCGGCGTTCAGCGTCGAATAGCAACTCACCATCGTTTTATGGCCCATGGCATTCCCGCCCAGAATTTCGGGATGCTTTTTGTATTTGAACTCCGACTTGGCAAACTCCGGCCCCGGATCGAAGGTGGCGCCGATGCGGACGGGCTTGCCGGTAATCCGCTGGCCGGTTTCTTTCAGGGTTTGAATGATGAATTTCAGGTCGCCGTACGTAAAGGCGGGCGGGTTTTCGATGTACAGGTACGCGCGTTCGTGCAACGACAACTCCTTGGGGCCGGAACCGACTTCGTGCTGTGTATTCGGATTGCCGATGTACTTTGCCCATTCCAGCGGCTGGTCGAGTTTTCCTTTGTAATCCAGGATTTCGGAGCCGTCCGACGTCCAGAGCATCACCGAAACCGTGTCGGTATGCCGTAGCAGCGCGTGCCACTGCGTAAACATTTCCGTCGCCACCTGCTGAATGTACGCCTTATCGTTTTTCTTGAACGGTTTGAGCGACGTTTCCAGCGTGATGTTCTGGAACGGTTTTCCTTTCAGCGTGGAGTTGTCCAGATTCGGGGTGTCGAAGCTGAACAGGAGCAGGGTTAGGAGGGGGAGTAAGCGCATACGTTTTGAGAAAAGGGCTGTTACACAGGGTAATCAGAGCGTATCGGGGAAAACTCTGATTACCTTTGATGTTCTCTGATTAACCCTGTGTAACAGCCGGTTAAAGTCAATATCCCGGATTTTGCTTTACTATCGCCGGGTTGAGGTCGATTTCGTTTTGCGGTATCGGGAAAATCAGTTCAAAATCATCGACTTTGAACGACAGGTTCAGGCTGGCGTAGTGGGCGTTCAGGACGGCTTGCGCCCGGCCCGTCCGCAGCAGGTCGAACCAGCGCTGGCCTTCGAACAGAAACTCCACCCGGCGTTCTTTCTCGATGGCCAGCCGCAAAGCCGCCTGCGTCAAACCGCTTAGGTCTGGCAGATTGGCCCGCTTCCGCACCTGATTGATGTAAGGCAGTGCGTCGGCGGTTTTACCCTGTTCGTTCAGAACTTCGGCGTACATCAGCAGGACATCGGCATACCGCAACACCGTAAAGGTCACGCTGCCGTCGGATAAATCGATGGCTTTAAAGTCGACGAACTTCAACCCGTAGGGGCTGTAGGATTTTCTGCCGTTGATTAGGGTCACGGAGTCGCTGACCGACACGGCTTTGCGGGCGTCCCCGGCTTCGTACGACCGGATCAAATCCTTCGTCGGAACGATGCGTCCGGAGCCTTGCAGGTTGTTCGGGAAAATCGCCATGCTGGTAATCGCCGGGGTAAACAGCGCCGAATAATTGTTGCCGACGCTCCGCCCGGACACGTACTGGATTTCGAAAAGCGATTCGGCCAGGTTATTGTTGCCGTTGGTGAACAGTGTCTGGTAATTCGGCACCAGGGAATACTGTTTGGCATCGATGACCTCTTTGAGTTTGGTTGCCGCCTGGTCGTAATTTTTCAGCGTCAGGTAAACCTTACCCAAAACGGCTTTGACCGTCGAGCGGGACGCTTTGGTGCGGTCAGTATTGAGGGCCGCGGGCAGCAGGGTTTCGGCTTCGGTGAGGTCTTTTAGAATCATCTCGTAAACCGGCGCACTCGGTTTCAGGGAAAGATCGGCCGCAGCCACTTCCGTCGGGCTACTGAATTCCTGCGTGATGATGGGTACATTTCCAAACAACCGGACGAGGTAGAAATAGCTGTAGGCCCGCAGGAATTTGGCTTCGCCCTTGATCCGGTCTTTGGCTGCCTGATCGAAACTGACGGCGTCGATGCGGTTGATGATGGCGTTGCTGCGCGAAATCGTGTAGAGGCACGTGTTCCAGGCAGCCTGAGTAAGACCGTTCGTCGAATTCACCGCATTCTGGTCCATCTGCATCTCGTTGATCGAGGGCGACGACCACTGGATTTCGGTATTGTCCGTCGTGAGTTCCGTCATGTACAGGACAGTACTGGTGTTGAACAAGCCGCGAAAGGTGCTGTAAACCCCCACCAGGGCGGTTTCAAAATCGTTCTGGTTCTTGTAGAACGTCTGGTCGCTGATCTGGTATTCGGGCGTAAGGGCCAGAAAGTCCTTGCAGGAAGAGACCGTCGTGGCGAGTATCAGGAGAAAAAACAGTTTCTTTTTCATGGCAATGGGTCGGATTTAGAAGGTCGCTCGTAAACCGATGGTGTAGGTGCGTGGGTTCGGGTAGGCGTAGAAGTCAATCCCGCTCCGGGCGATGTTGTCGCCGGTGGTGGTGCCTTCCGGGTCGTAACCGGGATACTTCGTGAACGTGTACAGGTTGGTGGCGTCGAGATACACCGAAATGGCCTGTACCTTCAATTTGCTCACCAGCGGCTGGGGGAGGGAATACGCCAGGTTGACGTTTCGAATCCGGACAAAGGAGCCGTCGAACAGATTCTTGGTTGTTCCGGCGCCGAACCCAAACGCGTAGTCGTTCCGGATGGCGCGGGATATTTTCCCTTCGCCGGGGTCCGCTTCTGATTTCCAGCGGTCTGCCACAAGGCTCAACTGGTTTTGAACCCCGGCTCCGTTCTGGATAATTTCGCCACCCTGATAATAAATTTCGTTCCCCTGCGAACCGTTCAGGCTGATGTTCAGCGCGAACCCTTTGTAGGAAAACCGGTTGCCCAGTCCCCAGGTGAAATCCGGCCAGGGCGTTCCGACAATCGTGCGGTCGGACTGGTTGATAGTACCGTTGCCATCGGCATCTTCGTACTTGTAGTCGCCGGGCCGCACCTGCGGATGTTGTTTCGGGCTGGTATTGACTTCCTCCTGTGTCTGGAAAATCCCCAGAATGTTCAGCAGCCGGAAGCTGGAAATCGGGTAGCCGACCTGCGCCACCTGGTAGTCGGAGGTTTGAAGCCGGGCGGTTTCGGAGTTGAGGGCCAGTACTTTGTTGCGGTTCCAGCTGATGTTGAAATCCGTGTTCCACTGAAAACCGCCCTTGCGGATGTTCTCCGAATTGACGGTCAGCTCCAGGCCTTTATTCTCGATCTCGCCGATGTTCTGGAGCGAACTGCCGAAACCGGACGCTGCGGGCAGAATCACGTTCAGCAACAGGTCCTTTTTGTGGCTGCGGTACGCATCAACCACGAACGACAGCCGGTTATTGAACAGGCTCAGGTCAATGCCCACATTGGTTTGCACGGACTGCTCCCAGGTCAGGACGTTATTGGCCAGACTACTCGGCACGACGCCCGAAAGCACGTTGCCGCTGGAAACATTGCGCGAGATACTCAGCAACCCCTGGCTGGCGTAGTTGGGAATCAGGTTGTTCCCCGAAATTCCGTAACTGGCCCGGATTTTCAGGTCGCTGATGAACGAAACCGGTTTCATGAATTCCTCGTCGGACAGGCGCCAGGCCGCCGAAAACGACGGAAAGGTGCCCCAGCGGTTTTCGCGGCCAAACCGCGAACTACCGTCCTGCCGGATGGTGGCCGTGAAGAGGTATTTGCCGGCCAGGGTGTAATTCACCCGTGCCAGCCACGACAGCATCGACCATTCGCTTTTGTAATTGGTCCCGGACGTAACGGCCCCGGCGGCCAGGTACGGCACGTAGTCCGTCGGAAAGTCGGAGGCTCCGGCCTGCAGGATTTCGTCGGTATTTTTCTGAATCGTGTATCCGATCAGGGCGTCCAGCTCGTGTTTTTCGCCGTACCGGTGGCGGTAGTTTAACGTGTTTTCATTCAGCCAGTTCAGGCTTTTGACTTCCGTGACCCCGGCGGTGGCGGCCCCGGTCCGGCTGGTTGCTAAACCAACTTTCGAGGATTTCCAGAGCCGGGTAATGTTGTTGGAATAATTGACGCCGACGGAGGTTTTAAAGACGAGTCCGTTGGCGATTTCGTATTGTAAGTAATTATTGGTGAAGACGTTGGTGTTGTTGCGTTTGTCCGAAAATTCGGCCGCAATGATCAGCGGATGTTCGACCGGAATCCCCGTGGGGTCAGAGAATTCCGAATAATAGTTGCCGTTGGCGTCGTAAATCGGAATGGTGGGGTCGCTGGCCAGTGCCGCCGAGATCAGTCCCCGGTGTTGCAGGTGCCCTTCGGCCCGCGCAAAATTGCCGTACGAATGCGCCCCCGAAAACGACGCGCCGAGTTTCAGTCGCTGGCTCAGTTGGGCGTCGATATTGGTCCGGAGCGTAAACTTCTTGAAATCCGAACCGATAATAATGCCCTTCTGGTCGTAGAAACCGCCGGAAACGTAATAACCGACATCCCGACTGGTTCCGCTGGCTGAGAGCTGGTAGTTCTGCACCAGGCCGGTTCGAAAGATCAAGTCTTGCCAGTCGGTGCCGCCAGAGATTTGGTCCGGATTGCGGAACGCTGGTTTGACCTGCGTGGCCGTGCTGCGAATGTTGTTGGGATCGGTGGCTTTTCCGCCCGAAAATACCCAGGCGTTGTCCCGGCCATCAGCCACGAACTCGGCGTATTCACGCGGAGAAAGCAGATCCAGTTTTTTCGCCAGTTGCTGAACCCCGGTCGAATGCTCGAAACTGATGGTCGGTTTGCTCTGCTTGCCGCGTTTGGTCGTGATGATGACAACGCCGTTGGCTCCGCGTGACCCATAAATGGCCGTAGCCGACGCATCTTTTAATACCTGAATGGATTCGATGTCGGAGGGGTTGATGGTGCTCAGCGGGTTGATCCGGTTGGTCCCGCTGCTGCTGGCGATGTTACTGGCCGAATAGGAACTGGCCGGAAACGAACTCAGGTCCGAACCGCCCCCACCCGTTCCGATGGCGTAACCGTCGACCACGTACAATGGGGAGTTACCGCCCGTAATCGAGCTGATCCCGCGAATGACCACGTTGACGTTACCACCCGGAGCGCCCGACGTCTGCGTAATCTGCACGCCCGCAACCTTGCCCTGCATCATCTGATCGACGCTCGTGGCCGACGGGACCGGCACCAGGTCCTTGCTGGAGAGATTGACAATCGAGCCAGTCAGGTCCTTTTTGCGTTGGGTTCCGTACCCGACCACCACCACATCCTGCAACTGCTGCTGGTCGGTTTTCAGCGCCACGTTAATGGTAGAGCGGTTTCCGATGGCTACTTCCTGGGGGGCGTACCCAATGAAGCTGATCACGAGGGTGGCATTCGGAGAAACCGTCAGGCGAAATGAACCATCGGCGTCGGAAGCCGTACCATTGCTAGTTCCTTTTTCGGTAACAGTGGCCCCCACCAGGGCTTCACCATCTTCTTCGGCCGTTACTTTGCCGCTAATCGTTACTTTATTGATCGTTTGGGCGGTTACCAGAGCTGGTACAGATAGCACACTCAATAGAGTGGCTATCACCAGCAACCGCAGGCGGTAGAAGAGATAACATTGCATAGGAAAAGGGTTTATAAGGATTGGTTTACGTGGGTTTTGTCAATTGATAATGATGGATTCAATTTTAAGGTACTCGGCAATTTTCTGAATCGTTTTGGCGTGGTGACCAACACCTAAAGCAAAATGGTGCGTCGGCCCTTCCTTAATCCAGCGTTTCAGAAACGTGCGGACATCTGGTTTGAAAAAACCACGGGTATTGGTGTTGCCCGTTGGCGGAATCGGCCCTTCCAGCGATTCGCCTTCGGCGATGACGAATTTCATTTTGCCGTCGAAAGTTGAACTGATACTCAGCATGGTAATTGGTCCCTGCTTGATCTTGAACTCGACGCCCGCGCCGAAACCGGGCTTGCCGTGGTACTTTTTCAGGCTCCGCAGAACCGGCTGCCCATCGGCAATGGCGATGTTGTGCGGGCCATCGTGACCAACCAGCACAAAGTCCTCTTTAAAATCAACGGGGTGAAATTCCGCGAAGCTCCCCCCGATGCCCAGACGCTCCATAATGAGCATGGCAATGCAGGTTTTCAGATCCGATTCGCCACACATCGGGAAACCGGCGCCCTGCAACAGCGAATTACCAACGATCAGGTTCGACATGACGACTCGCGTGTCGCTGTCTTCGGGACCATCGTAGTAGTACGCCAAACCATCCAGGTTTTTCGTTTGGATAAACTTTGCCAAGGCCACGGCGGCCCGGGCTGCAATGTAGAGGTCAGAATCCCGCAGCTTCTCGGAAATGGGGTCAGAAACCGGGTCGGGGGTATCGAAATAAGCCAGAATGCGTTCTTTGACGGCGTCAATTTCCTCTTCCGTTGCTTTTTGATACTGGGAGACAATTTCGTGCGCTTCGCACTGAACAATGTGCGGGCCGAAGTGCGCCGTCAGCATGGTCGAGTCCGAATGCATATCCAGCATGGCTTCGATCGGGTGACCGATATGCCCGATCCGCGAGATCTTCAGGTCGTGCAACACGGCGGCAATCTTGCAATACACTTCAATTTCGGCGTCGGCTGCCGGGTCATCGTGCAGGGTCCCGATGATCATCTCAGGCACTTTTTTACCCATCCGAACGGCCACCCCGGCAAACTCGGGCAACGAGCAGATGTCGTCGTTGTACAACTGCATGTAGGTGGAAGCCCGGCTGTAATCCATCGCTTTGTCGGGCTGGAGAGCAACGAGAACAATCGGAACGTCGATGCTTTTGATGATCACCCCGAACGTGCTGGAGGTTGCGTAGGTGAGCATATCGCAGAAAATCAGATCGAGGTTGGCCGCCTGGAGTTTCGGAACCAACTCGTAAGCTTTGGTCGCATCATCGACCATACCAAAATCGACGATTTCGGCGGCATCAAGCGCTTCAATTTTCTGGATCAAAACCGCCTGCTTTTGCATCATATCGTCGAGCAGACCATCAAATTGACTCCAATATTTGAAATAGCCCACGCCAAAAACCCCGATGCGGGGACGGGTCTTTTTGCGTTTGGTGTATACTGCCCCGTTGGCGGAAGCTACTTCCTGTAATAGGTTGTTTGTCATGGTGATCTATTTGTATATCTTTTGTGTACTTAACGCACTAAGATGATTAGGGTATACTTCCAGTTCACGACGAGTGAAAGAACCCGAATACTCCTTTTAATAACCCCGGTTTTACCCAGGAATAATGTCGAGGACACCGGTATGCCTTAACCGTTTAGCGGTTTTGAAATGGGCTTGGCCGGGTTGATTACTTTCTCCAGTTATAATCGTGGGCTGCTATCGCCCAGTGTTTCGGCCGGAATCAGGCTTGGATTTTCCTCTTCGAATAACGGTTTTATTTTGGGAATTAGCCAGATGAACAGTCCGAAAGCAAACGGATAGAGCAGCCCCGACGCGATCCAGAGGGGTCGGTAGGAGTATTGCTCGATCACGACGCCCATCAGCGGATTGAGCAACAGGCCCGAAACCGCGCCCGCCGTGCCGGACAAACCAACCACTGTCGACGTGGCTTTCTGGCCGAACATATCCGAAATGGCGGTGATGTAATTCGTGATCCAGAAACCGTGGGCGAACATGAAAACCGCCATGAGCGAAATCGCCACCGAAACCGCCGAAACCCATTCAATGGCCGGGGCCGCGAGCGTCAGCAGGGCCGCAAGGCCCATGACCGTTTTCCGGGCTTTATTGATGGAAAAACCGCCCGCGATTAACCGCCCCGAGAACCAGCCACCGAGGATGTTGGAAACGCCCAGCGCCAGAAATGGAATCCAGAAAAGATTGCCAATTTGCTCAAATGGGACATTTCGGACCGAACTGAGGTATTTCGGAATCCAGAACATCATGAAATAAAAAACCGGGTCGAGCAGGAAACGCACCAGAATAAACACCCAGGTCGGCTGCATTTTGAACAGCTCCAGAAACGATACGTTTTCGGGTTGATCCGGCGCGGACGTTTCGGCCAACGCGGTTTTTTTCCAGGGAATCAAGACCCAGATGACGACCCACGCAATGCCAACCAGACCCGGAATCAGAAAACCGCCCCGCCAGCCGTAATGGGCCGACAACCAGATGGTGAGGGGAGGAGCGACCACCGCGCCAATGGCTGAACCGCCAATAGCAATACCGTTGGCAAGCGCCCGTTCTTTCTTGTCGAACCAGCGGTAGACCGTCCAGGCCGCCCCCGGAAAACAGCCCCCTTCTCCCATACCCAGCAAAAACCGATACGTCAATAGTTGGGTAAAGCTGGTCATGACTGCGTGCAAACTGTTGGCCACCGACCACAGGCCGACCGACAGCGCCAGGCCGATTTTGCCCCCCATCCGATCGATCAGCCAGCCGCCGAGCGTAAACATTAGGGCGTAGCTGATCAGAAAACTGGTGTTGACCATGCCGTACTGAACATCCGTGATGTGGAATTCCTCCTGAATTTTCAAAATAGCGATCGACAGCACCTGCCGGTCCAGAAAACTCAGACCGGTTGCTATAAAAAGGAGGAAGACGATGAACCAGCGGATGTTTTTTTGCATACAGCTTAACGCACTAAGTTAGTTAAGCAAAGATAGAAGCACTGTAGTGAGAAAATCAAGGGGTGTAGTACTTTTTTTTAAATAAATTGCAGGAATCCAATTGGCGATTCACCCCCGCAGGGTAATCTTCGCGCGGTGGCAAACGCCCCCGATGGGCGGATTGAATTTCGAAACGCTGACTTCGATAGTTTCAATCCGGGGGTACTGTTTGCGGATTTCGACGATGATGTTGTGGGCAATGTGTTCGAGCAGCCGGGCGGGGTGCTGCATGGCCGCGTGGGTAATGTTGTACAAGTCGCCGTAATTGACCGTCGTACTCAGGCGGTCGAGCCGGGCGGCTTCGGAGAGGTCGGCCGTCACCGTGATATCGACGGAGTATTTGTTCCCGATCTTCTGTTCTTCGTCGTAGAAGCCGTGGTAGGCGAAAAATTCAAGCCCTTCAAGCGAAATGGTTCCCATGGGTGCGAATCGGCGGTGGGGGTTCCGCCTTTTTCAGGCGGGTAAAAGTTTCGCCCAAAAGTAGAATAAAAAAGCGGACTCAGGGTCCGCTTTGGGTTAAATCTGATCGAAGAAGGAGCCGGATTCTTTTTTCTTGCTACCGTCCGGTTCGTCGTGAACGGCCTGTGGTTCGCTGGACTCAGATTCGTCACGTTCCGGTTCCGTAATTGGTAAACCGGCTTCGGCGGCCTCTTCACCCTGCGCTTCCACCGGGTCGATCGCCGTCGCATCCGTTGGGGTAGCTTCCGCTTTTTCGAGCGCTTCGTCCGTGTTTTCGACATGCAGCGTTTCCGGATTGACCAGCGTGGCATCCACGTCGGCAACGGGGGTTTCTTCAATGCCGGGGGCGGTTTCCTTCTCGGCATGCAGCGCCGTTACTTCGTCAATTTTGGCCTGTAGCGACTGCTGGTTGAACTTCTTCTCAAACCGATCGACGTTGTCGATGGCGCTGTTGGCCAGCGTCCGGATCTGTTTGATGAGTCCTTCCTTGTATTTTTCCATCGCCTTGAAGTCGTGTTCCATCGCCTTCAGGTCGTTGAGAATATTTTCCTTGATGTAACGCGCCTGATTTTCAGCGTCCTGCACCATCAGGGTCGAACGCTTACGGGCGTCGGCCAGGATTTCGTCGGCTTTTTGTTTCGATTCGTTGAGGTATTTTTCGGCGGCTTTGTTGGCCTGATCGGTAATCTGCGTGCTGGTATCGTCAGCGGTTTTCAACGTTTTAAACAACGTCATCTCGATGTCCTTGAACTTGCTGAGTTCTTTCTCGGCCAGTTCCAGCTGCATCTTCAACATTTTGCTCTCGCTCGTCACACGTTCCCACTCCTGCGAAAGCGAAGCCAGAAACGCATCTACCTCGTCGGGGCGGTAACCGCCAAATCCTTTCTTTTCAAATGTGTGCTGCCGTATCTCGATGGGCGTTATTTTCATGGGTGAAAGGTTTATGGTGTCATCCCTCTACTTTTCCGCTAAAAGTAAAGCGATCCTGCCGAAAATATCAATTTTTTAGTCTGAATTTTGAAAAAATGCCAAAAAGGGGTTTAAACTTTTAGTTAGCGGACAATTTCCCAGACCGCGATCAGACGGTCGTCGCTGGCCGAAATGAGCTGCTGGTGGTACGAACTCCAGAGCAGTTTGTTGACCGATGTGCCGTGGCCCGCGTGCCGGGCGCGGTCGATGACTTTCAGCAGCCGGAAACTGTCGGCATCCCACACTTTGATGGATTTGTCCATGCTGCACGTAGCAAATAACGCGCCATCCGGGCTGTAGCAAAGATGATTGATTGCAAATAGATGGGCGGCCACGTCGGTATGGGGCGCATACTGATCGGCCACGCTCCAGACCTTGAAGTGGGCATCGCGACCCGCCGACAGCAAAAACCGCCCGTCGGGCGAGTACTGTACCGTAAAAATGGAATTCGCATGGGCCAGAAATACCCGTTTCAGGGCGAAGGTGTCCAGGTCAAAAATGCGAATATGGTTATCGCTATGGCCCACGGCCACTTCCCGGCTAACCGGATTGATGGCGATGCACCGGGCGCTTTTGTCGGCCGCTTTCAGGTGTTTCCGGACTACGAAGTTGGTGCGGTCCATCACCACCACAATACCGTCAGAGAGCGCGATCCAGGCCGAATCGTCAATCAGTTTAATATCGAAAATGGCGGCCGCCGTGATCTGCGCGGAGCGGACTTCCCGTTTCTCAAGCGGATCGATGAGGTGAATACCGTCGTAGTTCTGCCCCACCCATAGTTGCTGCCGGTCTGCATCGAACGCCAGGGCATAGACGGAGGCCGGAATGCGGGCCAGCAGCGTGCCCAAATCCGGTTTGTTGAGCTGCCAGCGAACCACCAGTCCGTCGGCCCCCGCCGAAAAAAAATCGGTGGGCGAAGCTCCGGCGTCGAGCGTATAAACGCAGTCGCGGTGACCGGCAAAGGTGTCAACTTTATGAACGTGCATTGGTTTCGTTTCTGCAATGATAACGGGAAAATGCGAAAGTGTCCGGCCAAGTTCCCATTTCCGGGCCCGAATCGCTTCGGAAAACCGGTTTCCGTTATCTTTACACCCTCAAACCAAAAACCGGCTATGTCCGTTTATCAAACCCACCGACTGGGGGCCGATTGCACGGCGGTCTTGTGGAAAATCGAGGAACGTGAAGACGAACTGCGTCCGCTGCTAACGCTGACCCTCCCGGAACAGATGGAATTGCTGGAGATTACGCATCCGGCCCAGCGGGTCGAATGGCTGGCGTGCCGGGCCGCCGTTCAGGCGCTGGTGCGGCCGTTCGGAACGTATTCGGGCCTGTATAAAGACGAATACGGAAAACCGCATCTGATTGGCCAGAATGCCCATATCTCCATTTCGCATACCGCCGGTTGGGCGGCTGCGGTGTTGCACCATTCCAGGGCGGTCGGAATCGATATTGAGCCGTTTCGGGAGCAGTTTGTGCGGGTGGTACCGCGCGTGCTGTCCGACGAGGAAAACCGGCATGCCAACGGGGATATCCACCGGCTGGCGGTGTACTGGTGCGCCAAAGAAGCCCTTTATAAACTGTACGGCAAACGCCAGCTTACCTTCCGTGAGCATTTGCACGTCGAGCCGTTTGCCGATAATGCCGGTTTACTGACCGGACACGTTCGGCTGCCGGATGACGTGCGGGAGTTGACCATTCACTACTTCGAAACCGGTCCCGGGATGCTGGCCATTGCCTTCTAAGGCCGTCACTTGTTGGTATAGTCCGACAGGGGCGGGGTGGCTCCTTCGTCGTGCAGGGCGTTCAGCAGTTGTTCCACCTCCCTGACGCGCCCGGTATCGCCGATTTTCTCGAACGCCAGCATCAGGTTCCGCAGCACCCGCCGGATGATGTCCTGATTGGTGCAGGGCTGGTAGTAGGTGTCGGCAGGTTTTAAGTTCAACTGACCAATGTAGTGGTCGATGTCCGATTTTGAAAAGACCAGGCCACGGTTGAAAACGTTGATGTAAAACTGCGTATGATCTTTTTTATACGTCAGCACGAACAAACTCGGCAGGTTGACGCCGTAAACCGGCAGATCGAGTTGCTGCGCAATCATCATGTAGATGACGCAGAGTGAAATCGGGTTACCGCGCCGGCTTTCCAGCACGACGTTGATCATCGAATTTGACGGCGAATGAAAGTGCTTGGTGTTAGCGGCAAATTTGAGTTTGTTGAAAAAAACCGTGTTCAGGGTTTTGATCTGGTCGATCGGGTGCATGTCCGACTTCCCTTCCAGCCACACATCCAGATACAGTTGTTTGATTTCGTGGCGCAATTTATCAAGCGATAAATCCGGGTATTGGTAGGTCGCTACAATCCACAACCCCTCCAGCAAATCGAGTCCGCCGGTTTCTTTCCAGATTTTGATGCGTTCCAGCACGGACTGGTATTGCAGATCATGAATTAACTCCTCAATTTTCTTCTGGTGAATTGGATTAAAGCTATCTTCCCATTCACTTTCCAGATACGGAATCAATTGGCCACCCAGTTCGCGAATCTTCTGCTCAACGTGTTCGGTGATTTCCTGGTCATCATCGTCCAAAAGAGAAATCAGCGCTTTTATTTCGTTATCGTTTATCATGCTTCTCCAGTGGGATTGGACCGCCAATCTCAGCGTTCGGCCAACGCGGTGGACCGATCGCTAAGAGGGTCTGACCCGAAGATAAAAACTTATTTTTAGAAACCTACTGAATTTTATACTTTTGCCCGGTAAGAAACGGGCTTCTTCCGATTTTCTAACACGATTTTTTAAAAAATGATTTTCCAACCACATCATTCTAAAAATACAAAATTATCAGACGGTCCGGCAGTTTTTCCGCCGGAATCCGTAGTGAACTCAACGTTAGTATAAACGCCTTTCATACAACCAGTCTCATGAAAATTTTAGTTACTGGCGGAGCCGGATTTATTGGATCCCATACGGTCGTCGAATTAGTGAATGCCGGCTATGAGCCCGTTATCATTGATAATTTTTCCAATTCCAATCGTTCGGCCTTAGACGGTCTGCGCCAGATTATGGGTCGGGACGTTGCTTTTTACGAAGCGGACTGCAACGATGCCGGGGCGCTGAGCGACATCTTTGAAAAAGAGAATTTTCAGGGCGTGATCCATTTTGCTGCCTATAAGGCGGTGGGAGAATCGGTTGCCAAACCGTTGATGTATTACCGCAACAACCTCGACTCGACCCTGCTTCTGCTGGAAACCATGCAACAGCATGGCGTTCCGAATCTGGTTTTTTCGTCGTCCTGTACGGTATATGGCCAGCCCGAGCACCTGCCCGTGACCGAAGAAACTCCCCGGCTACCGGCGCAGTCGCCCTACGGAAACACCAAAGCCATTTGTGAAGATATTATTCGGGATACGGTTTTTGCCAAGGCGCCCATCAAAGCTGTGGCCCTGCGGTATTTCAACCCGATGGGCGCGCATCCGTCCGGGCTGATTGGCGAGTTGCCACTGGGCGTGCCGGGCAATCTGGTGCCGTTCATTACCCAAACCGCTGCGGGCATCCGTGAGAAACTGACGGTTTTCGGCGATGATTACAACACCCCCGACGGAACCTGCATCCGGGATTTCATTCACGTTGTCGATCTGGCGAAAGCGCACGTTCAGGCGTTGCGGCTGCTCGATTCGCAGGAGGAAACCAGTTATTACGACATTTTCAATGTGGGAACCGGGCAGGGAAATACCGTGCTGGAACTGATTCGGACGTTTGAAGAGGCCAACAACCTTAAACTCAACTACACCATTGGGCCACGCCGTCCGGGAGACGTCGAAAAAATTTACGCGCAGGTCGATAAAGTGAACAATGTCATGGGCTGGCGGGCCGAGAAAACACTGGCCGAAGGCTTACAGGATGCCTGGCGCTGGGAGCAGAATTTGCATTTGAAAAAATCAACCGTTTCGGGATAAATTGTATGTCTAAGAAGATTCTGATCACCGGCGGTGCCGGCTTTATTGGTTCGCATGTCGTACGGTTATTTGTGACCAAGTATCCGGATTACCAGATTGTTAACCTGGATAAGTTGACGTACGCCGGTAACCTCGCCAATCTGACAGATATTGAAGATTCGCCTAATTACAGCTTCGTCAAAGGGGATATTACGGATGCGGCTTTTCTGGATCAGTTCTTTGCCCAACAGCAGTTCGACGGGGTGATTCACCTGGCGGCCGAGTCGCACGTGGATCGCTCGATCACCGACCCGATGGCCTTTGTCATGACCAACGTCGTTGGCACGGTCAACCTGCTGAATGCGGCCAAAAATAGCTGGAAAGCCGATTTCGCCGACAAACGGTTTTACCACGTTTCCACCGACGAAGTTTACGGATCGCTGCACAATCCGGAAGATTTCTTTGTCGAAACCACGCCCTACGACCCCCAGTCGCCCTACTCGGCGTCCAAGGCGGCTTCCGACCATTTCGTGCGGGCCTACGGCAATACCTACAAACTGCCCATCGTGCTGTCGAACTGCTCGAACAACTACGGGCCCAACCATTTTCCCGAAAAACTGATTCCGTTGATGATTCATAACATCCAGACCAACAAGCCATTGCCGGTGTACGGAAAGGGTGAAAACGTGCGCGACTGGCTTTTTGTCATCGATCACGCCCGGGCCATCGACACGATTTATCATCACGGTAAAAACGGCGAAACCTACAACATTGGCGGGTTCAACGAGTGGAAAAATATCGATCTGGTGCACCTGCTCTGTAGCATCATGGATCGCAAGCTGGGCCGCCCCGAAGGCACCTCGGCGCAATTGATTACCTACGTCACCGACCGGGCGGGCCACGACCTGCGCTATGCCATCGACGCCCGCAAGCTGATGAACGAACTGGGCTGGCAACCTTCGCTGCAGTTCGAGGAAGGGCTCGAAAAAACCGTCGACTGGTTTCTTTCCAACCAGGAGTGGCTCGAAAACGTCACCTCGGGTTCCTACCAGAAGTATTACGATTCCATGTACGCAAACCGATAAGCATTTTCAAAGAGCGAAAGAGTGAGAGAGTGAAAGAGCGAGTGCTCTGCTCAGCGGATCCTTTCGCTCTCTCTCTCACTCTTTCGCTCTTTCACTCTTTAAAGCTCATGAAAGGTATTATTCTGGCCGGTGGATCCGGTACTCGTCTGCACCCTTTGACGCTGGCCGTCAGCAAGCAACTCATGCCGGTTTATGACAAACCGATGATTTATTATCCCCTGTCGATCCTGCTGCTGGCCGGTATCCGCGAGGTGCTGATCATTTCGACTCCGCACGATTTGCCCAATTTCCGGAAACTGCTGGGCGATGGCTCGCAGGTGGGCTGTTCGTTCAGTTACGCCGAACAACCGCTTCCCAACGGGCTGGCGCAGGCGTTTGTGATTGGGGAAGAATTTATCGGCGACGACAAAGTGGCCCTGATTCTGGGCGATAACATTTTCTACGGGTCGGGCCTCTCGAAACTGCTGCAGGCCAACAACGACCCGGACGGGGGCGTGGTGTTTGCCTACAAAGTGAACGATCCGGAGCGCTACGGGGTGGTGGAGTTCGATGGGGATAAAAAGGCGCTGTCGATCGAAGAAAAACCGGCCCAGCCCAAGTCGAATTATGCAGTGCCCGGTTTGTATTTCTATGATAATGAGGTGGTGAGCATTGCCAAGGGGCTGCAACCCAGTCCACGGGGTGAGTACGAAATCACGGATGTGAACAAGGTCTACCTGGAGCGGGGCAAACTGAAAGTGGGGATTCTGGACCGGGGGACGGCGTGGCTGGACACGGGAACGTTTGCGTCGCTGATGCAGGCGGGTCAGTTTGTGGAGGTGATCGAGGAGCGTCAGGGCCTGAAAATCGGGTCGATCGAAGAGGTGGCGTATCGGATGGGCTACATCGATGCCGCTCAGTTACAGGCCATTGCCCAGCCGCTGGTCAAAAGTGGTTACGGACAGTATTTACTGAATTTGCTGAAATAAAGGTTTGAAAGCAGGAGCGGACGAAAGGCGTTTTTTCTTTTTTCCTTCCTCCTGCGTTTTCTTTTCTCCTTATCAAAAAAAAAGCCCGGACAAAGTCCTGGCCTTTTCCAAACCTAACCTATGAGATGAGAAAATCGGCTCATCCTTTGGAAAGGACTCGCCAACTCTCTGCAAATGTGCAGGGAAGTTAATAAGAAATTTAGAGAAGAACTTCGTAGGTTCTTAAAAAAAGGGTTTTTAAGGGCCAGAGCAAGGGATTCTCCGTATTTAATTGCGTATTTCTACCTGTTTTTAAAGGCCAAGTGTCTGGTTATCAGTACTTTGATTGTCTTCGTCTTCTTCCTCCAGATTGCTATTTCCCCTCCCGGTTTCTATTTTGGATGAGCTAAACACGAAATCATCCAATACAATTATGACAGACAACTCAAAAGATCACTACCGGGGTGATGCGGGCAATTTTATTCGAAACCGGGACGCTGAAAAGTTGACGCGCCGATTCCGCCAGAGCAGGGAAGGGAAAAAAGGGGAGTTCGAAAGCAAATTTACCCGTGCCGAGTTTTTCGGCATCAACCGACTCAACGAGCTATTGGGGTACGACGATTGTGTCGGTATCCGGATTTATTACGGACTGGGGGAAGAAAAAGACGATAACGGAGAACTCAGGCCCAAGCTGGTGCTGGCCGCTGTGAACTCCAAAGGCAAGGATATTTTCTTTGGTAACCTGACCAGCGACGCCGGACTCAAAACACGTTCCACGGAGGAAGGAGACGAAGCGGCCGGTATGAAAGACATGCCTGTCGGCCGAGATGCACTGGCGGATGGGATGCCATGCCCGCACTCTTGCTAAATATTAAGATCTGAAGACGAAAATGTTAGAAAGACTCTTCAATTTATATTTAGAGCATCCATTAGAATTAATTCATGATATAGCAACAATAGCTCCTGTTATCCTGGGTATATTTTATGCTGATACTAAAAAATACGAAGTAAGGTTTCTGATTCTTTTTTTTCTAATTATTTTTTTTAGAAACCTTATTTCTAATATTTATGCAGCCAATAAAATTAATAATATCTTTTTGTATAATTTCATAGGTTTTATAGAAGTAATTACTTTTGGTTTGATTTATTATTTTTCGGTTAATAGGCCGAATTATAAAAAGATAATTGTACTTACTGCAAGTATAGTATTTCTTACAAATATTGTTTTTTGGGAAAAGAATGAGTTTTCGGCTGGAATATTTACCATTACGCGAATCTACAGTTTATTTCTGGCGTTGCTGTATTTTATGGAAATACTGGCAGAAATGCGGGTTAAAAATATTTTGAAACACTCCTTATTCTGGATCAGTAGCGGTATTATTATTCAGGCAACCGGCACGATCCTGATTTTTCTGTTTTCTAAAGTGATCTTATCGACAAAAACAACACCAGAGATTTTTTTTGTGTATTGGAATTTTATATTAGTGACATACATCGCTTTTTGTTTATTTGTTTCGGTCGGTTTTTGGGTTAGTAAGTACGATAAGGATAATTATACGGTAGAAGAGTGATTTAAATAACTGGCGTGGTAATTGCGGTCGTTTTAGGGGAAAACGTGAAATTTAAACGAATTGATGTTGCGTGCTTTCCGTTTACTAAAACGCTGGTCCGAATAATTGCTTTCCAGAACAAGCTTGTGCAATTTTGGGCTGGAATTGCGAACAACTTTAAACCTCTTTTTAACCATGAGTCGAATTACCAGTGGTGCGGGACGCTTTATTTCCCAGCAAGAAGCCGATCAATTCAAAGGTGCTTACCAGGAACGCAAGAAAGCACAACTGATTCCGGAAGAAGATACCATCCGTTCCGAGTTTTTTGGAAGTGATAATTTACAGGAAATTCTGAAGCAACCGGGTTGTGTCGGCATCCGGGTCTATCACGCCAAGCGCCGGGAAAAAGTGAACGGCAAAGAGCATCTGGTACCACGGGTGGTGTTGGTTGGCGTAGACAAAAGTGGGAAGGAAATTCTGGAGTTGAGCGTTCCGGCCGAAACGGGCATGAAAGACATGCCTGCGGGCCGCGACGGACAACTGGCCGATGGACCGCTATGTCCACCGGAATGTAATCCGTGATACCGGAAATCAGGTATGCTTGATCATCCGTACATAACATTAATCCTGAAGTACCCGGATTCATTTTTGCCAGATCTGTTCTTAGTCATTGCCCTAGGAACGGGTCTGGTCAATTACGGTTTTCTGGATAAACCGAGTCGCTGGTTGTTTCGGATGCTGTTGCTGTCGTTCGTCATTAGCCTGGTGCAACTGCACGATGCGGCTTTTCGGCAGAACAATATTTATTTGTATAACCTTAATTCGCTGGTTGAAATGGGCTGTTTTGCGGCAGCCTACTGGATCGAGCTAAAGTCCAAAAAGAACCAGGCGCTGGTGCTGGCCGGTTTTGGCGTTTACCTGCTGGTTTTTCTGTACGATTTTAGCTGGACCAACATTGCCGGCGTGGCCCTGGGCGTTCAGCGGATCATCATGATTATGTACGCGCTGCTTTTTTTTCATTACGTTCTGGCGAAAATGCAGGTACAGAATTTATTGCTCCACGCCATGTTCTGGGTGAGTGCGGGCGCCATCGTCCATGCCGCCGGAACGTTGTTCGTGTTTCTGTTTGTCAAAGTGACCCTCGGCGACTTGAGTTCGAACGGAAGTTACGCGCTTTACATCAAGATCGTCCGGTCGTTTACGACCTTTTTTTACATCGTCCTTACCATTAGTTTCTGGCTTCGCCGGCGCGAATCGCGGCTGGCCGACCAGTTGACCGTTTAATATAAGGCGCTTGCGGAAATGACCGCTGAGTTTTATATTTCGCCAGATGATTCGTAATTATTTCCCAGGTATGGGATCGCACTTCGCTTCTGACTCGCTGTGAACGAGGACATGAAATTATTTATCGCCGTCGGAACGGCTGTTTTGTTGGTGATGGCGATCTTCATCATCGTCTTTGTTGCCTATTACCAGCAAAAACAAATTCGTCAGCAACTCATCCTGAAAGAATGGCAGGAGAAATACCGGAAGGGACTGCTTGCCGCTACCCTTCAGGCGCAGGAACACGAACGCCGGCGCATCGCCCAGGACCTGCACGACGAAATTGGTACGATGTTGTCTGTTACAAAGTTGAGTCTGAATCAGTTAGGCAGAACGGTGGAGCATAATGACCCCGGCTCTACGGTTTTGGTCCAGAAAACCCGCTCGCTCCTGGACGAAACAATCGCCAATGTCCGGCGCATCAGCCGTGATCTGGTACCCACTACGCTCGAACGCTTCGGCCTGGTGTCGGCGCTGGAAGAACTGGCCGAAAAAGCCAGCAATGGCGAAGTTCACGTCGAACTGACGTGTTCGGACAAATTACCGACATTGCTGCCGCAACTGGATCTGACGCTGTTCCGGATTGCCCAGGAGTTGCTCAATAACGCCATCAAACACGCTAACGCCCAAACGATTATCATTGATCTGCATTGTCAGCCGAACGGCGTTCTGTTGTCAGTGATCGACGACGGACGCGGTTTTGATCTGGACGAAATCATGAAGGACAAAAAGCGGGGTCTTGGTTTGCGAAACATCGAGAGCCGCCTGAATGTTATCGACGGACATGTAACGTTTGACGTGGAAGAAGGGCGCGGTTCCCGGATTCATATTCAGGTCCGGAATCTGAAACCGGAGGTTGAGGTGGAAGTAGAACCGGTATAAGTGTCAGTACCTTTCAAAGGCTTCGTATTTTGCGGAACGGAAGCGAATACAATGCCCGCCTTGCCGGGACCTGAGCAGGACAAAAATTAACCGTGAATGAGGGGCTAAAAAGTGAAGGAGGAAACGCTGGGATCGCTTATTTTTGACGCATAAACCGCTTTCTGATTTTAGCCATTCAACTCCCGGACGCAAAACGCTCAACCCTTACCCATGAAAAAGATCAAGATTGCATTAGCCGACGATCATAATTTATTTCGGAAAGGAATGGCTTCGGTATTGAGTCAGGTTCCTGATTTTGAACTGGTTCTGGAAGCCAGCAACGGGCAGGAGCTGATCGATAAACTGACGCGCCGAATGCCGGATGTCGTTTTACTGGACCTCGAAATGCCGGTGATGGATGGCATTGCGACCACGGAATACATCCGGGAAAACCACCCCGACATCAAAATCATCATGCTCACCATGCACGATGAGGACCGGTTTGTCTTGCACCTGCTGGAAAAAGGCGTGAGTGGGTATGTCCTGAAAGACGCGGATTTGGACGAAGTGGAGAAAGCGGTTCACCGGGTGATGGACGACGGGGTCTACCTCAATGACTTTGTTTCGAAGGTCATGCACCGCAAAATGGTTAATAAACCAACCGTGATTAAACAGCCATCGACCGCGACCTCCACCTTATACAATAGCAAAGTGCTGCTATCAGAGCGGGAGAAAGAAGTGCTCAAACTCATTTGTGAGGGTCTGTCGACGGCCGAAATCAGCGAAAAAATCTTCCTCAGCCCTAGGACCGTGGAAGGACACCGCCTGCGGATTCTGGAAAAAACCGGTACGAAAAACACGGCCGGCATGGTGGCCTACGCTTTCAAGAATAATCTGGTATAATTTTAAGGAGATACGAACGAGAGGAGGAAGGAAAGAACAGGAAAATGGAGCACGATTGCTGCTTCTTTTGTCCGTTCTTTCCTTCCTCCTCTCGTCTTTTTTTCAACTTATTTGAAACCGGCATTGTTACCTGAATAAAACCGGAGTCGATTCGTAAAGAATTGAATAAATAGTAGACAATCTTTCTATTTGAATCCTTTAACTTTGCCGATCGAACATGGGTGACCCCGAATTATGGACAGATTCTCGTATATAGCTAACTCTGAAGCAGCTTACATCGACGATTTATACCGATCTTATAAGCAAGATCCGGGCTCGGTGGATGGAAGCTGGCAAAAATTTTTTGAAGGTTTTGAATTCTCTCAGTCGTATGGTGAAAGTGGAAATGGCGCGAATGGTCATTCCGACACGGACCAGACGGCTACAAAGCCCGTAATCGATACCAAACACGCAGAAAAAGAGGTATCCGTCGCCAGTCTGATTAAAGCCTACCGTTCACGGGGCCACCTGCTGGCCAAAACCAACCCCATTCGGAACCGGAAAGACCGGAATCCGCGGATTGGTCTAGAAGATTACGCCCTGAGCGAGGCCGATCTCGACACGGTTTTCGATGCGGGAACCTTGCTGGGTATTGGGCCCAGCTCGTTGCGGAAAATCATGGAGTCGCTGGAAAAAATCTACGCGGGCACCATCGGTTTCGAGTACATGTACATCCGGGAAATCGACGTAAAGAACTGGCTTCGCAACAAAATCGAGAAGGAGGCCCTGGTGTTTGATCCGTCGATTGAAGAAAAAAAACGGATTCTGGAGAAGCTGAACGAGGCAACGGTTTTTGAAAACTTCCTCCATACCAAATATTTAGGCCAGAAGCGGTTTTCCCTCGAAGGGGGCGAAACCACGATTCCGGCGCTGGATGCCATCATCAACTACAGTGGTGAACTGGGCGTCGAAGAAGTGATGATCGGAATGGCCCACCGGGGGCGTCTGAACGTACTGGTGAACATCCTGGGCAAATCGTACGAAGACGTCTTCAGCGGTTTTGAAGGCAATGTTCCCGATCAGGTGTTTGGCGATGGGGACGTAAAATACCACCTGGGCTACTCGAGCCTGATCGAAACCTCGGCGGGGAAGCAGGTCAGTGTGAAACTGGCCCCGAACCCGTCGCACCTCGAAGCGGTTAACCCGATCATCGAGGGCTTCGTGCGGGCGCAGGCCGATGAAGAGTACGGCGGAAATTTTGACAAGATTCTGCCGATCCTGATCCACGGTGATGCAGCCGTAGCCGGACAGGGAATCGTGTATGAAGTAACGCAAATGGCTAAACTGGCCGGTTATCAAACCGGGGGCACACTCCATTTTGTGATCAATAACCAGATCGGTTTTACGACCGATTTTGAAGACGCCCGTTCGTCGATCTATTGTTCGGATGTGGCCAAGATTGTCGATGCGCCGGTTTTTCACGTCAATGGTGATGATCCGGAAGCCGTGATTTTCTGCGCTAAACTGGCGGTCGAATTCCGGGAGAAATTCAATCGGGATGTCTTTATCGACATGGTTTGCTACCGTCGATACGGCCATAACGAGTCGGACGAACCGAAGTTTACCCAGCCAACGCTGTACAATACCATTGAAAGACACGCGAACCCGCGGGAGATTTATAACAAAAGCCTGATTGATCGGGGCGAGGTTGATGCCGAACTGGCGGCTAAAATGGACGCGGAGTTCAAGAAAGAACTCCAGGACCGCCTGGATATGGTAAAGCAGAAAACGCCTATTCCCTATAAACCGTTGCGGCTGGACCGCGAATGGGCCGAACTGCGGGTGAGCCAGCCGGAAGACTTCGATCAGTCGCCCGAAACCGGTGTTCCCATGGAAACGCTGGAGAAAGTCGGGAACGCACTCGTCACGATTCCGAGCGGTTTCAAACCCCTGAAACAGATCGATAAACTGCTGAAAGACCGTCGGCAGATGTTGTTCGAAACCAAACAGGTCAATTGGGGAACCGCCGAATTGCTGGCCTACGGCTCGATTCTGTCCGAAAATAAAGTGGTTCGGCTGAGCGGGCAGGATGTGCAGCGGGGAACCTTCTCCCACCGTCATGCCGTTCTGCACGATTCCGAAACAAACGAATCGTACAGCTCACTGGATCATATTGAAGGCAGCAAGCAGAAAATGCAGATTTATAACTCCTTACTGTCGGAATACGGCGTATTGGGTTTTGAATTCGGGTATTCGATGGCCGCTCCGCACGCGCTGGTGATCTGGGAAGCCCAGTTTGGGGACTTCTCGAACGGTGCTCAGGTCATTATCGATCAGTTTGTCTCTTCCTGCGAATCGAAATGGGGGTTGATGAATGGTCTGGTGATGTTATTGCCCCACGGTTATGAAGGCCAGGGGCCGGAGCACTCCAATGCCCGCCCGGAACGCTACCTGCAATTGTCGGCCGAATACAACATGGTGGTAGCCAATGTAACCACGCCGGCTAACTTCTTCCACCTGCTGCGTCGGCAGTTGACCTGGCCTTTCCGGAAACCGCTGGTGGTTATGTCACCGAAATCTTTATTGCGACATCCACAAGTAGTTTCGCCCCTGGAAGACCTTACGAAAGGTACATTCAAGGAAGTGTTACCGGATAGTTACGCAACGGGCAAGAAAGTAAAACGAATTCTGTTGTGTACGGGTAAAATTTATTACGAATTACTCGAAAAACAACAGGCAGATAAGCGCGAAGACGTAGCTATCATCCGTTTGGAGCAGTTACATCCGTTCCCGCAGAAGCAGCTTGATGCCATTCTGGCCAACTATAGCAAGAGTGCCGAACTGA
Organism: Larkinella bovis; assembly: GCF_042655385.1. Taxonomy (NCBI): domain Bacteria; kingdom Pseudomonadati; phylum Bacteroidota; class Cytophagia; order Cytophagales; family Spirosomataceae; genus Larkinella; species Larkinella bovis. The sequence continues at coordinate 280,109 of NZ_JBHSMA010000005.1, forward strand.
TTTGGGTACAGGAAGAGCCGTCAAACATGGGCGCCTGGACCTACTTGCTGCGCTCGGCTTTGAATCTGAAATTGCGCGGGATCACCCGGAAAAATAGTGCGTCACCCGCCACTGGTTATTCGAAAGTTCACGCCCAGGAACAGGCTGACATTATCCGCCGGGCATTTGAATAAGGTTTTACAGTTATCGAAACCGTACAGATAGCTGACAACTGAAAACTAAGAGAAAATGGCAATAGAAATGAAAGTTCCCCCGGTTGGGGAGTCGATTACGGAAGTAACGGTTGGCGCGTGGCACAAGAAGGAGGGCGATTCGGTGAAGCGGGATGAAGTGCTGTGCGAACTGGAATCCGACAAAGCATCGTTTGAATTTCCGGCTGAAGCCGACGGGGTATTACACATCCTGGCGAAGGAAGGCGATGTATTACCCATCGGTGCGGTTTTGTGTACCATCGAACCGGCGGGTGCGGCCAATAGCGCGGCTCCCCAGACCGATGCTCCGGCTCCGGCCAAACAACCGGCTGCTCCGCAACCGGAAGTTGCCCAACCGGCTCCGCAGCCCACCCCTGAACCGGCACCCGCAGCAGCGGCTCCGGCACCGAAAGTCGTGGAAATGAAAGTGCCGCCGGTTGGGGAATCGATTACCGAAGTGACGATTGCTTCCTGGAATAAAAAAGACGGTGACCGGGTCGAGCAGGATGAAGTCCTGTGCGAACTGGAGTCCGACAAAGCCACTTTTGAATTACCTTCCGAAGCCGCCGGAACACTCCGGATTGTGGCCGAAGCGGGTTCAACGCTGGCAATCGGGGCCGTTATCTGCCGGATTGAAGTAGGGGCCGGGGCTGCGCAATCCGCAGCCCAACCGTCCGCTCCGGCTTCACAACCGGGGGGGCAGCCCGCAGCGGCTCAATCGGCTGAGCATGGCTATGCCGCCAATCATCCGTCGCCGGTAGCGGCCAAAATTCTGGCCGAAAAAGGCATCGATCCCAAAGAAGTAAATGGCACGGGCATTGGGGGCCGTATCACAAAAGAAGATGCGGTAAAAGCAGAAAAACCGGTCGCTCCGGCTCCGCAACCCGCGGCTGCACCCGCTCCCAAACCGGCTCCTGCTGCCGCTCCGGCCCCCGCACCCGCTGCGGGTGGAAACCGGGGGCAACGGCGTGAACGGATGACCTCCCTGCGCAAAACCATCGCCCGGCGTCTGGTGGCCGTGAAGAACGAAACCGCCATGCTGACGACCTTCAACGAGGTTGATATGAAGCCGATCATGGATTTGCGGGCCAAATACAAAGATAAGTTCAAGGAAAAACACGCGGTGGGTCTCGGCTTCATGTCGTTCTTCGCCAAGGCGGTTTGTATTGCCCTGCAGGATTTCCCGAACGTCAATGCGTCGATCGATGGCGATTCGATCGTTTACAATGACTTTTGTGATATATCCATTGCGGTTTCGACGGAGCGCGGCCTGGTTGTGCCCGTTGTTCGCAACGCCGAAGCGATGGATTTCGCCGGTATCGAGAAAGAAATCATCCGGTTGGCGGGTTTGGCGCGTGACAACAAACTGACCATCGAGCAGATGTCCGGGGGGACGTTTACGATCACGAACGGTGGGGTTTTCGGCTCGATGCTATCAACGCCGATCATCAATGCTCCGCAGTCAGCTATCCTGGGGATGCACAACATTGTGGAACGCCCGGTGGTTATCAACGGTGAAATTGTGATTCGCCCGATTATGTACGTGGCGTTGTCGTACGATCACCGGATCATCGACGGCAAGGATTCCGTGAGCTTCCTGGTTCGCGTGAAGCAGTTGCTGGAAGACCCGGCCCGGATTTTACTGGGTGTTTAATCATCCGTAGGACGGATTGTAAAATCGTTTTTATGCGGAGGCAAACTCCTGTCAGCAGAACGGTTTTATAGTTCGTCCTACACCTTTATATGGAAACCGGGTTCAGCATCCCTGGCTCTCCGATTCCAAACCCGAAACAACTAACTACTCACTCTATCTCCAACGATTTACAAGCCTATGCAATACGACGTTATCGTTATCGGTTCCGGACCGGGCGGCTACGTAGCCGCGATTCGCTGCGCCCAGTTGGGCATGAAAACGGCCATCGTGGAAAAATACAAAACGCTGGGCGGAACATGTCTCAACGTCGGCTGTATTCCGTCGAAAGCCCTGCTTGATTCTTCGGAGCATTTTTACAATGCTGCGCACACCTTCGCCGAACACGGGATCAAACTGGCTGATTTGCAGGTTGACCTGCCCCAGATGATCAAGCGGAAAGAAGGCGTTGTGGAAGCGAACGTAACCGGTATTTCGTTTCTGATGAAGAAGAACAAAATCACGGTTCATCAGGGACTCGGGTCGTTTGTCGATGCCAACACGCTGAAGGTAACGAAAGACGACGGCAGCGAAGAACAGATTACGGCAAAGAACTTCATCATTGCGACGGGTTCCAAACCGTCTTCCTTCCCGTCGATGCCCATCGACAAAAAGCGCATCATCACCTCCACCGAAGCCCTGACGCTACAGGAAGTGCCGAAACACCTCATTGTGATTGGTGCGGGCGTGATTGGCGCGGAACTTGGTTCGGTGTATGCCCGCATCGGCTCCAAAGTCTCCTTCGTTGAGTTTGCCGATTCGATGATCCCGACGATGGACAAAACGATGGGCAAAGAACTCCAGAAAGCCGTCAAAAAGCTGGGTGCCGATTTTTATTTCAGCCATAAAGTAACCAGCGTTGAAAATACCGGGGATGGGGTTATCGTAAAAGCGGATACCCCGAAAGGCCGTGGCGACGGACCGGAACAGATTACGCTGGAAGGCGACTATTGCCTGGTGTCGGTGGGTCGGCGGCCCTATACCGACGGCCTGAACCTGGAAGCGGCCGGTTTGGCTACCGACAACCGGGGACGCATCGAGGTCAACGACCACCTGCAAACCAGCGTACCGCATATTTACGCCATCGGTGACGTGATTCGCGGAGCCATGCTGGCCCACAAAGCCGAAGAAGAAGGGGTGTTTGTGGCCGAAACCATGGCCGGACAAAAACCGCATATCAATTACCGGCTGATTCCGGGGGTGGTCTATACCTGGCCGGAAGTTGCCAGTGTGGGCTTCACCGAAGAAGAACTGAAAGCGGAAGGGCGGGCGTACAAAGTGGGCTCGTTTCCGTATAAAGCGCTGGGCCGCGCCCGTGCTTCGATGGACCTCGACGGCCTGGTTAAAGTCCTGGCCGACAAACAAACCGACGAAATCCTGGGAATGCACATCATCGGTGCCCGGGCCGCCGATATGATCGCCGAATGCGTCGTGGCAATGGAATACCGGGCCTCGGCGGAGGATATCGGGCGGATTTCCCACGCGCACCCGACCTACACGGAAGCCATTAAGGAAGCCTGTCTGGCCGCGACCGAAAACCGGGCGCTGCATATGTAAGGACGGTATTCCGTTTACGGTTTTCAGGTAGCGGATTTCAAATCCGTAGCAGCCGGGGTCAGAATTTCAAATTCCGACCAGCGAAACGTCGTTTCCAATAGGAATTAGTGAGTAACCAATAGGACTTATCAGGTGTTTTTAGACCCCGCTTTGGCAATAAAGCGGGGTTTCTGTTTTTTAGTATATCCCCCGTATGCTATGAAAAAACTGCTACTCCTCTTTTGCCTCTTTACGACAGGAGCCTACGCTCAGTCAACCGATTCGGTAACGATTCGCAAGATTTATAACGAGATTCTGACCAACAGCCCGTCGTACGAATGGCTGCGGCAGCTGACCAAGCAGATTGGGCCGCGACTGAGTGGCTCGAGCGGGGCGCAGAAAGCCGTCGACTGGTCGAAGCAGTTGATGGAGAAAGAGGGGTTCGATCGGGTGTTTTTACAGGAGGTGATGGTGCCGCACTGGGTGCGCGGGGCCAGGGAAGTCGCTTACATTCAGAACGGAAAACAAAAAATAACCGTGCCGATTGCCGCGTTGGGCGGTTCAATCGCAACATCTCCGAAAGGAATTGAAGCCCCGGTGATTGAAGTGAAAAATTTTCAGGAACTGCGGGAGTTGGGGGCGGAAAAAGTAAAAGGCAAGATCGTTTTTTACAACCGGCCAATGGACCCCACTAAACTGAACACCTTTGAAGCCTATGCCGGGGCCGTCGATCAGCGGGGGAACGGCGCGACGGAAGCCGCCAAACTCGGTGCCGTGGGGGCCCTTGTTCGTTCGATGACGACCGCGATGGACGATAACCCGCATACCGGCAGCATGCGGTATGCAACCGGAGTGCCCCTGATTCCGATGGCCGCCATCAGCACGAATGGCGCCGAATTGCTTAGCAAATCGTTGAAAGAAACCCCCGGCCTGACGTTTTACTTCAAACAGAATTGCGAAACGCTGCCCGATGCCAAATCCTACAATGTCGTGGGGGAGATTAGAGGATCGGAAAAACCGGATGAGATTATTGTGGTGGGCGGTCATCTCGATTCCTGGGATCTGGCCGAGGGCGCACACGATGACGGTTCGGGTTGCGTGCAGTCCATAGAGGTGTTGCGGGCCTTCAAGGCGTTGGGTATTAAACCGAAGCGCACGATTCGGGCGGTGATGTTCATGAACGAGGAAAACGGCTTGCGCGGAGGCATCGGGTATGCCGATTACGCCAAAAAGAACAACGAAAAGCACCTGGCCGCCGTCGAGTCGGACAATGGCGGTTTTACGCCCCGTGGTTTTGGGATTGTCGGCACACCGGAACAGCGGGCTAACATTATGGCCTGGAAACCACTGCTGGCTCCGTACGGGTTGCACGAAATTGGCGCGGGTTCGGGCGGGGCGGATATTGGCCCACTGGCGCAGCAGGGCGTCGTGCTGCTGGGCTTTAAACCGGATCCACAACGGTATTTCGATTACCACCATACGGGCATCGACCGCTTCGAAACGGTCAACAAGCGCGAACTCGAACTGGGAGCTGCATCAATGGCCGCGCTGATTTACTTGCTGGATAAATATGGGTTGTAAAAGGGTATTACACAGGGTTAATCAGAGTGAACCAGAGTAAATCTCTGATAACCTCTGATGTTCCCTGATTAACCCTGTGTACTAATCAAGCTAAGTCCAGCGCCACAATCTCGTGGTCGAGAATCCGGGGGACCGTTACCGTTACTTTCCCGTTTTTCAATTCATACGTCGGTTTTCCGTCACTCATCAGGAGTTTGACGCCTTTCACGCTGGTACCCGCCGGAACCGGTACGCTTACCTGCGCTTCAACCGGAATCAGTTCCCGAAAAGGGCCTTTCATCATCATCGGATTGGTGAGATTGACCAGATGGACCGTCAGGGAGTTCGCTTGCCGCCAGACCGTTATGTCAATGACGCCGGGGCCGCTGACGGTGGTAACGGGTTCTTCGTCGAGCGCCCACTGAATAACGTTGCCCAAAAGCTGGCAATGGTCCGTATTCATAAGCTGCCAGAACGACCGGTCGAGGTCGCCGGGAATATAGGCAACCCGCCCTTTGCCCACCTGTCGCAGATACAACTCCCGGGTATCGGTTTCGGCCACGCGCGGGTACACGTCTTCCATCGGCAGATCAGGATACGTGGGGATGAGGGTAATCGGGCTGGGAAACGAAGCGGTGGGTTTGACCTGAACTTTGTAAATCGAATTAATAATGCGGGGGGTGCCGTCCAGTTCCTTCAGAATCAGTTGCGACTGGCTGTTTCGGGCATCGTGCCGCAGGTGCAGGTAACTATTTCGCATCGGACCTTCCACCTTCTGATCGTACGAGACGCCAAACAAACCGGCCAGTCCGAAGTCGGGCCGCTGCTGACCTTCTTCGTTGTACAGCGAGGTTTCGAAGGTCGCCACCAGACTACCGCCGTTGTTGACAAACGCCCGCAATTGCTGGCATTGCGTGTCCGACAGGGCGGCAATATTGGGCAGGATCAGCAGCTTGAAGCGCTTCAGATCGTCGGGCGTCAGCAGCCGGTCGTTGACCATATCGAACGGAATACGGTTTTCCACCAGCGCGTGGTACATGCCATCGAGGTGGTCGCCGGTTTTCTGCTGCCAGGGTTTTCCGCCGTAGTTGCGGTCGGTTTGCTCCGAATAAACGACACCAACCCGCGCCATCGGGGCGGTATTTCGCAGGTAGGGTTCATTTTTGTAATACCGTTCGTACAGGCTGGCAACGGCTTCCATCCAGCGTTTGTCGTAGATGTCGGCCCCGAATTTGACGAAACACGGACGCATCCCGTTGGCGGTTCCTTCGGCCACCCAAATCCGGATTTCGGCGTCGCTCTGGACCGAGTCTTTCCAGCGAAACTCTTCCTCAATGCCTACGCTGAAAATCCCGATAAGCGGTTTTAGCCCGAGCGTTGACCGGAGTTCTTTGGCCCCTTTTCCGTTTGCCCAGGGTGGCATCAGCCCGCGCCGGGCCTGCTGATCGGCAAAAAAGAGGTCGGCTTCCCGGCCGGTGATGACTTTGTCCGGGAAACCGTTGGGAATGAAGCGGGCCGTCGGTTTTTGCCGGCGGATTTCAGCATCCCAAACCGCCCAGAGTTCGCGTAGACGTTTCATCCGCCAGTCGGCCCATTTCCGGTACGTGAGGTCCAGTTTATCCGCTTTCCGGGGCAAGTCCAGCCCGGAGGCTGCCCGGAAATTCCGGACGCAGTGTTCGCAGTAGCAAATGTCGTGACCGGCCCAGCGGTTCGAGAAAATGCCCTCCGGCTGGAACTGTTGCATGATTTCGCGGGTCACCTGGGTCATGAACTCAAAGTTATACGGACCCAGGGCGCAGGTGACCCATAAATCGGGATTCGCCCAGTGACGGCGTTTTTGGCCGTCGGCCGTTACCGCAATCCAGTCGGGATGAGCCTCGTAGACGTTCTGCCGGGCCGCGTGCGGATCGGTGCGGAGCATGATTTTCATGTCCAGTTTCTTGCAGCCTTCTACCAGATACCCCAGCGTGTTGGAATTACCCATAAAATCGCTCCGGTGGTGCAGTGGAACCTGGGTTGGATAAAAGGCCACGACGCCCCCCGCACTGAGCAGCGCGCCGGTGGCGTGAATGCGTTTGAAATAATGGAGCCAGAAATCCGGGTCGTAATGGCCGGGGTCGCGTTCCACGAAAGCCAGCTGCGCCCATCGCATCGGACCATCGAGCCAGAACGTTTCGGCGGTTTTTACCGGGCCGGACAGGGCGGCTGGCCCGAAAAGCGTAGAGGCACCGCCCAGCAGGGCCGTGGTTTTGATGAAATCTCTGCGTTCCATACGTCCGCGTCAAGGGTTTAGGCTGATACGGAAATATAGTGCAATTTTTTATTTATTAAGTTGAATAAAGTTAAGTTGTTTCGCGGAGTTAAGCGGAGTAAATCAGCGGTTATCAGAGGCTCCGCTTAACTCTTTTGATCTCCGCTTAACTCCGCGAAATAACGTTCACTTTAATTTCTCATTATCCCGATGCCGTGTCGAGTCGCGGATGTTTTTTTTCTCCATATTTTTCTGGAAAGCCGCCGTCAGATCAATACCGGTCTGGTTGGCCAGGCAGATCAGCACCCAGAGGACATCGGCCATTTCGTCGCCCAGGTCTTTGTGCTTATCGGATTCTTTTTCCGACTGTTCGCCGTACCGCCGGGCGATGATCCGGGCTACTTCGCCGACTTCCTCGGTCAGCATCGCCATGTTGGTCAATTCGTTGAAATACCGGACGCCGACGGTTTTGATCCATCCATCGACCGTATCCTGGGCTTCGCGTAAGGTCATATCAGAGACACCGGCCACAGCCGGAGGCTATGGCTGCGGTTTTTGAGTAGTAGGTGAAAAACCGGTTTTCGCTAGGCGCAAAACTAGGCCATTTGCCGGTTTTGACCAATACCAGCCCCCGGGATTTGCGGCCTGGACGAGTGGCACCCGCATCAAATTAATCGGTAAATAGTACCAGTTTTTGTAGGAATCGGTTAAGTTTGTTGCCAATCTCCGTATGGATGACGTGACTGACCCGCCGATGAACGCCCGACCCGATCCTGCCAACGACATGATGCTCTGGAATGCTTTCCGGGAAGGCAGTGAGACGGCGTTTGCCGCTTTGTATTCGGCGCATTACCGGCATCTGATGAATTACGGTCGGCGGTTTGGGGCCGATACGACGACCGCCGAAGACGCCATTCACGACGTTTTTATCGATCTCTGGAATTACCGCCGGACGCTCATCCAACCGCAATCGGTGCAGTCGTATCTCCTGAAAGCGTTCCGCAACCGGCTGGTGAAGCAACTCAGCGAGCGGCAGCGCCGGTTTGCCGAAGCCGACGGGGAGGAGCCGTTTGGCCTTTTGTCGCCGGAACCCTCGGCCGAAGACCGGCTGGTGGAGGAACGGCTCAATCAGGAGCAGTACGAACAGATGGAACGGGCCTTCAAAACCTTGTCGCCCCGCCAGCGGGAAGTGTTGTACCTTCGTTACTTTACGGATTTAAGCTACGACGACATTTGCGCCGTGATGGGCATTACCTACAATACGGCCCGGACGCAGCTCTATCAGGCGCTGACTGCCCTGCGCAAACGACTGGAGTCCAACTGGCCAGTTTTACTGCTTCTGCTCCGGTTGTTTGACTAGTGCGCAATATTTCCGAAAAAACCACAAATTTTTCCTTTCTTCTTACTACAAACGGCGAGGTTTCAACTCTTACGGGTAATTGACTCGTTACCCGGCATGAAACCGCAGGATTATTACGCTACGCTCGACGCCATGGGCCTCGCCCGCGAACCCGACTTTCGGTTGTGGGTTCGCCAGCCGACGCTGGCACGGAACCAGTTCTGGGAATCGTTTAAGGCACTTTATCCGACGCAACAAGCGATTGTTGAAGAGGCTCGTTTGCTGGTTTCCGGCTTGGATGCCACCTGGACAGACATTCCGGAGCCGGAGGTACAGGCTTCTTTTCAACGCCTTCGGCAGAAACAGCTGGACCAGCAACCGAAGTCGTGGCAGGTCTGGTTCGGACCGGTTTTGTTCCGCTATGCTGCTGCCGTAGCCGTTCTCCTGCTGGCGGGTTTGGGATGGTGGTATACCAATCGGGCTGCTCCTTCCATTACGTACCAAACGGCGTACGGTGAAATTCGGACGGTTACACTGCCGGATGGCTCGGTGGTGACGCTGAACGCCAATTCGCGGCTGGAAGTGGCGGCCGACTGGCAAACCGTAGGGCGTCGGGAGGTCCTGCTGAAGGGAGAAGCGTTTTTCGACGTCACCAAAAAACCGCTCTCGTCGGGCGATCGAATGCCGTTTGTCGTGCATACCGGGGCTGCCGACGTAGTGGTTCTGGGTACCCGGTTTAATGTGAACACCCGCCGGAGCCGGATGCAGGTGGTGTTGCAGGAAGGAAAGGTCAGGGTCTATCTCGGCCGGCAACCGGATCTGATGCTGCAACCCGGCGATCTGGTGGAAACCACGGAGGGGCAACCCGCTATCCGCCGGACGCGGGTGGATGCCGACCGCTACGTAGCCTGGCGGGATAACCTGCTGGTGATGGACGACGAACCTCTTCAGGAAATTTTCCAGCGGATGCAGGATCAGTACGGACTGACGGTTTCCACTGCCGACCAACGCCTGTTGACCGAACGGTTTTCTGGTACGGTACCGGCCGACAAACCAAACCTATTGTTGCGACTGATTGCCGAAACCTTCCGGTTACGAATCAATCAAGAAAAAAATCAGATTGTCTTATCCAACTAACACAATGAAGAATCCCTTACCAACTATGATTCGATTGGCGATTCTGGGCGTGTGGTGTCTGACAACCACCGCCGAAGCGCAAATGCTGGCATCGTCTGCCACTCCTCAACAACCTCGTTGGTCGCAGGAGTTTTCCCGGACGACCCGTACGGGCAGCCCTGCTGCCCGCGCCCTGACCGATGTGCTGCGTGACCTGGAGCGGAAATACGGGGTGAAGTTTGCGTTCCAGCGCAAAATCCTGCGCGACAAAACCGTGAGTCTGCCCTTGCCCAACTCGGCCGATCGGGAAGCTGTTTTGAACGCGGTTCTAAAACCGAACAAACTGACCTTCCGTAAGGTCGATGATCTCTACTATGTCATCGTTGAAGCGGATCAGGAAACGAGTCGCATCACACCGGCAGTGGCGCCGATGGATGACACTCAATGGGTGCAAACCCGGATCAATGCTGTCGCGGACGAACGGCTGGCGAATGCCGGTCCGGCGCTGCTGGCGCTGCGGCAACCAATGGAAATTGCCGTGCAGGAACGCCGGATTTCGGGGCGGGTAACGGCGGAAGAAAACGGAGAAGGCTTACCGGGGGTGAGCGTTGCCCTGAAAAATACAACCCGCGGAACCACCACCGATGCATCGGGTAATTACACGCTTTCGGTGCCGAACGAAGGCGGGACGCTGGTATTCAGCTTCATTGGGTACGTCACGCAGGAGGTGCCGGTTGGCAGCCAGTCGTCGGTAAATATTTCGCTGAAACAATCCGACCAGACGCTAAACGAAGTTGTCGTAGTTGGTTACGGAACCCAGCAGAAGCGCGACGTAACCGGTTCTATCTCGTCAATCAGTACTAAAACGATTAAAGATCAGCCGGTTCCGAACATTGTGGAAGGGCTGACGGGGCGCTTGCCGGGCGTTTTGATTCAGCAAAATACCGGGGCGCCGGGCAATAGCCCGTCCATCAAAATCCGGGGGCTGGGTTCCATCAGCGCGGGCAACGGTCCGCTGGTGGTAATCGACGGACAGCCGCTGAACTCGGGCGATCTGGCCAACGGCGGTGGATTGAACCTGCTGAATCCGAACGACATTGAAAATATCGATATTCTCAAAGATGCCTCGGCGACGGCCATTTACGGGTCTCGCGGAGCCAATGGGGTGGTGGTCGTGACGACCAAACGCGGGAAATCCGGACAGTCTCGCCTGAATTTTGATTACTATACCGGTGTTCAGCAGATCACGAAGAAGATGGACATTCTGGACTCCCAGCAATACGCGGAATTCGTAAAAGAAGCGTTTAACAACGCGTACCTTGAACGGGTTGCCGGTGCAAAAATTAGCGATCCGAATAGCGTCCGTCCGGCTGGTCAGCGGTATCGGTATCCGCGCGGCGAATTTGCGGGGGTGGATTTTGATAATCCGGCGAACCTGGAGACCTATAAGTATCAGGACATGATTTTCCAGAATGCGCCCATGAGCAACTACCAGTTATCCGCTGCGGGTGGTAGCGAGAAGGTACAGTACATGGTGTCCGGAAATTACCTGAAGCAAAACGGGGTTGTCAAACGTTCCGGTATTGATCGCTATACGGTTCGGACCAACATTGATGCACAAATGACTTCCTATCTAAAAATGGGGGTTAGCCTGAGTCCGTCATTTTCGGTAGAAAACCGGGTAAATACCGATGGACACTGGGCCGATAACGGAATCATCAATGCCGCCCTGAGTTTGCCGCCGTTTATCCCAATCTATCAGCCGGGAACGTCAGTGTATAACTCCATGTCGTATTACGCGGCACCTTATGATTGGGGTGGTATTACCAATCCGGTTGCCAATATTTATGAGATTGATAACAAACTACGTACGACGCGCCTGTTGGGGAATGCTTACGCGGAAATAAAACTGCCCTTTGGCGTTTTATACCGGGGAACCATCGGCGGAGATGTTCGGCAAATGCGGCAGAATTACTATAGAACTTCAGCATTACCGCTGAATCAGTTGTTGCCGCCAACGGCGAATGCTGCCTACGCGGAATCCGTGCAGGAATTGAACTGGGTGACGAACCATACCTTAAACTACCAGAAGGAAATTGGCAAGGATCACCGGATTGATGTCCTGGTGGGGATGGAAAGTCAGAAAAATGATTTTGAACGCAGCCGGATCGATGCCAATAATTTCCCGAACGATATTGTCCGTACGGTGAACGCCGGAACGATTATTGGAACGCAAGCGGGCCGGAACATCCGTGATCAGTGGTCGCTGGCTTCGTATTTTGGTCGTGTTTCCTATTCGTTCAAAGATCGGTATCTGGCCAATGCTTCGTTCCGGCGAGATGGGTCTTCCCGGTTTGGTATCAACAGCCGTTGGGGTACATTCCCATCCGCTTCGGTGGGTTGGCGGATCTCGGAAGAGGCATTCCTGAAAGACAACCGGATTATTTCAGAACTGAAACTGAAAGCGAGCTACGGGATTTCGGGGAACAACGCCTTTTCGAGCAATTATCCGTCGATCGGTTTGCTAGGAGCTAATAATTATGTGCTGGGTGGTGTGCTGGCAAACGGTCTGGCCGTCAATTCGATCGGAAACGAAAACCTGACCTGGGAAAAAAGCCGCCAAACCGACATCGGTCTGGAACTGGGCCTGCTCAACAACCGTATTTTCCTGACGATGGATTATTACAAACGGATCACAACCGATTTGCTGCTGGCGGTGCAGGTGCCAACCCTGACCGGTTTTTCAACGGCGGTTCGGAACATTGGAAAGGTAGAAAATAAGGGGCTGGAAGTGGCGCTGAACACCCGCAACCTGACCGGTGCCTTTACCTGGACGACGGATTTGAATTTCTCATTTAACCGGAACACCGTGCTGGCACTCGGGCCCACAGGCGACCCGATTCGGAGCGGATCCGGCGTTGGTGAAACGAACATCACCATGATTGGTCAGCCGCTGGGAAGTTTTTATGGGTATAAGCAACTCGGTGTCTTCCGCGATCAGGCTGACCTGGATTCCTATCCGCATTTTGCCGATTCCCGACCCGGCGATGTGAAGTATGAGGACGTCAATGGCGATGGTAAAGTAGATGCCAACGACCGCACGCTGATTGGCAATAACCAGCCGGATTTCATTTACGGGGTGACGAACACCTTCAGTTATAAAGGGTTTGATCTGGGAGTTGTGATTCAGGGTGTTCAGGGTTCCAGCATTCTGAACCTGTCGCGCCGGTTTTACGAAAACCTGGAAGGAAACTCCAACAACCTGACGACGGTACTCAACCGCTGGCGGTCACCGGAACAGCCCGGCGATGGCATTACGCCCCGCGCCAACTCGCGGACGACTGGTAACAACAACGCAGTTTCGTCGCGGTGGATCGAAAATGGCAGCTATTTCCGGATTCGGAACATTACGTTAGGGTACAATGTGCCTAAAACGTTGATTCAGCGCATCAAGGTGCAAAGCCTGCGGGTATATGGCGGGGTGCAAAATGCCCTGACGATTTCGAAATACCTGGGTTACAATCCGGAGGTAAGTGGCTACGAAGGTCCGTTGACCGGTGGGGTCGATTATGGCAGCTACCCGCTGGCCCGTACCTACACGATTGGCGTAAACATTGGTCTTTAATTCTGAACAACCATGAAACGAAAATATTTAGTTGTTGCCTTGCTGAGCCTCACGCTGACGAGTTGTAAAGATGAGTTTTTGGCCTTATCGCCAATTTCACAGGCCAGTACCGCAACGTTTTATAAAACCAGTGCGGATTTGCTGAATGCCCTGAATGGTGCTTATGGCGCCCTTCAATCGAATGGTCAGTATGGTCAATACTACGTCGTGTCGGAAATACCTTCCGATGACACACGACCGGTTTTGTCAGGTTCGGTAACGGATCAGGACGAATTCGATAAGTTTTACCTGCGCACCACAAACCCATTTCTGGCGACCCGCTGGAGCGATGGCTACAGCGGTATTTACCGCTGCAACGCGGTTATTGATCGGAGCGGAGGGATTACCATGGACGAAACGCTGAAAAAACGCATCGTTGGGGAAGCCAAGTTTTTGCGGGCCCTGATGTATTTCAACCTCGTCCGGGTGTTTGGGGATGTGCCGCTGGTTGTCAAGGAAATTACCGATCCGCAGGAAGGTTACGAGTACGGGCGGACCCCGGTTGCCGATGTCTATGCGCAGATCATCAAGGATTTGACGGATGCCGAAGCCGTGCTGGATGTGAGCTATACCGGCACTAACATTGGCCGGGCTACGCGCGGAGCCGCCAAATCGTTGCTGGGGAAGGTGTATTTAACGCAGAAGAAATACGCTGATGCGGCTACGAAACTGAAGGAAGTGATCGATGCCGGGACGTATGATCTGTTACCGACCTATGCCGCGGTTTTTCAGGCTTCTAACAAGAACCATAAAGAGTCGGTTTTTGACGTACAGTACAAAAAAGGAAGCATCGGCGAAGGCAGCGGTTTTGCCAATGCTTACGCGCCCGAAAACTCGGGGAACGCGGTGATTCAGTTCGGGGGCGGGGGCAACAACCAACCGACGCCGGATATGATTGCGGCTTACGAACCCGGCGATTTGCGGAAAGACGTTTCACTGGCGACCAGTTACACCAACGCCAGCGGTGTCAAGGTGGACTACAACTTCATCCGGAAATACAAAGATCCACCGGTTATCAACGGTGATTCGGAAGATAACTGGCCGGTATTGCGCTACGCCGACGTGTTGCTGATGTATGCTGAAGCCCTGAACGAAACCGGCAAAACCGCCGATGCGCTGCCGTTCTTAAACCGCATCCGGACGCGGGCCGGAATCGCTCCAAAAACCGGTGCCGAGCTTGGAACCCAGGCGGCCATGCGGCTGGCGATTGAGCAGGAACGGCGCGTCGAGCTGGCCTTCGAAGGGCACCGCTGGTTCGACCTGGTGCGCACCGGTCGGGCGTTGGACGTGCTGAAAGCCAAAGCAACCGCGATCGGCATCAAAACCAATGTGACTGAAAATAATCTGGTGTTTGCCATTCCGCAGAGTCAGATTGACATCAACTCCTCGAAAATCAAGCAGAATCCGGGGTATTGATTTGATGTAGACAAGAGAAGCGAGACGTGAGACAAGAGACGTGAGAAGAAAGAGTTTGATCTCTTGTCTCACGTCTCTTCTCTTTTGTCTATCCTTACGTCCGGGCTTTTTTGACCGAATACTTGCCCACTTCTTCGCCATCGTCGCGGATCATGCGGAGGTTAAGTTCTTTGGAGTTGGCATTCAGCTTGATCAGCGTCCGGTTTCCCTCCAGCGGCCCCCCGCCGATAACGATGGGGTACGGATGGCTGGCATCCGGCGGGTGAACCCCGTAGCGGTGCGTGTGGCCCGAAAGCACGAGATCGACTTTCCCTTTGGCAAACAGGGGCGCAAACAGTTCGCGGTTGTGCAACGGGCCGTGCCAGTCACCGGAATGAAACGGCGGAATGTGAATCAGCACCACCCGGTAGGTGGCCTTTTTGAACGCTTCGGACTCAATTTCTTTTTCGAGCCAGGTCCGTTCCTGAATACGGTATTGATCATAAGCCGCCAGACCGCTGTATTCCCAGTTGTCATCGGTTTTGTCTTCGCCCGAATCCATCACCACAAACCGGACCGGTCCCTGCGTGAAAGCGTAGTAATATTCCTCCGTCGGATACGCAAAATAATCGGGGATATTCCGCGAAAAAGCCCCCCGGGTTTCGTGGTTGCCCTGGGTCAGAATAAACGGAATCTCTTTGGCAAAAATATCGACGGCGGGGTTGATCAGGTGTTTAAAAACCTGCTGTTCGGTATTGACATTGTCGAAGCAATCGCCGTTGAAAACGACAAAGTCAAAATCCGGTTTGTTGCCGGTATACCCGTGCCGGTACAGCATGTAGGGAATCGTCTGCGGCCGGTCGTGAATGTCGTTGAAAATGACCAGTTTGACCTCATCATCGTTCAGCCCCGGTGTTTTGAAGGTATACATAGGACTCTGAATGGGCTTGTCGTACTCCACTTTGGCGGGCTGAAAATTCAGAATTTCGGAGGAGACGATGCGGTACCGGTACGTCGTTCCGGGTTTTAATCCTTTGAGCGTAATCTTGTTAATCTTGTTGTTGGCTTCCACATGGCCGTTGCGGTACCGGTACCCTTTCAGGCTTAAGTGCATACCGGCTCCGTATTCAACCCAACTCAGGCTGTTTTTACTGGTCACCCACACAATGGTGGCTTCCGTCTGGCTAACGTTTTGGAGATAAGGACCCGTTACAAACGAGTTGATCTCATTGGCTGCTGGCGAAACCGCAGCCAATGCCGCGGGCGAAACCGCACTCAGGGTGCCAATTTTTGATGCTTTTTCGAGAAAGGATCGTCGGTTAAAGGGCATAGTTCAGCGTTGATTAAAGAAAAGAAGAGCGTTACGGAAGCCAAAAACCGTCTTTCCGCAACGCTCAAGATAGATTAATAAAGCGGATTCTGCTTCAACTTCGGGTTTTTCTGGATTTCGCCCACCGGAATGGGGGAGAAGTACCCTTTCGGATTGAACGCCCGCGTGGCGACCTGTACGACCTTGTATTCATACGTATGCGTGGTTCGGTCGGGGTTCAGCTTGCCCAGAATCTCGATGCCGGTCGCGTGCTTGTTCAGGGTCTGTTCCGCAATGCCCCAGCGCCGGACGTCAAAATACCGGTGTCCTTCAAAGGCCAGTTCGTATTTGCGTTCATACCGGTACAGATCTAGCAGGGCGGCACCGGTTACGGTGGAGGACACGGCGGGCATACCGGCCCGTTTGCGCACCATCGTCAGGTACGTACGGGCTTCGGCTTCTTCGCCCAGCCGCAGACAGGCTTCGGCGTAGTTCAGCAGAATTTCGGCAAACCGGAACATGATCCACGGCTGATCACCCCGGAAAAACTGCCCGTCAACGTTTTTGTCCAGAAACTTCCGGGTGTAATAACCGGTTGTGGTGGCATTCCAGTTTTCGACCGGACTATTGCGCGTATCGACGCCCGGGATCACCTCGATTTTGCCGGTGGCATTGTTCCAGCGTTCCATATTACCCGTCTGGATAATGCCTACCGGGTCGGAAGCAGCCGCGTCGGCCGGACGCGTCCGCCAGGGAGCACCGTTGTAGAGGATCGACGCGTAAAACCGGGGGTCGCGGTTGGCATAGGGCTGCTTAGACTGAACCGGGTTGGTCCAGCTAAACGCACTGCCGTCGCGCAGTTGATAACCACTTACAAATTCCTCCAGCGGGACATTGCCACCCCAGTTGTGGTAGCCGTTCGGCCCGTTCCAGAGATCGAGCGAGGTGCCGCTCAGTTGCTTGTTGTGCAGCTTGGCAAACAGGATTTCGGGGTTGTGATTATCCAGGAAAATCCGCGAATAATTTTCGGCCGCCGAGTCAGTGGGCGTATACAATTTGTGCGGACCCGGTTTGTCGATCAAGGCCTTGGCCGCGGCTTTGGCGGCCTGCCAGCGTTGCTGCTGGTTGCCGTCCGTATATCCCACCAGCGCGTTGGTGTTGCCTGGTTTGTTGTATAGATCGCTGGCGGCATAGAGCAGCAACCGGGATTTCAGCGCCATGGCCGAAAATTTCGTGGCCCGGCCCGTGTTGTCGCTGTTGTGGGTTTCGGGTAGCTGCTCAATCGCTTTGTCACAATCGGCCACAATGGCCGTCACACAGTCGGCAAAAGAGCTGCGTTCGATCAGCATCCCATCCTTGTTGTTGAGATCAAAGTTCTCCTTAAATAGCGGCACCCCGCCCCAGTAACTGACCAGGTTGAAGTAGTAATAAGCCCGCAGGAAATAGACTTCGCCAGTTAACCGCTGGCGTAGCTTTTCGTCTTTGAAGGGCACATTGGCGATCTGAGCCATGAAGGTGTTGCAGTTGCGGATGTTTTTGTAATAGTCCGTCCAGCGGCCAAACTGGGTCAGGGTTCCCATGTTTTCGGGAGTCAGCGTGCCCTTCACCACCACATCCGTGCCCTTGTCACGGATATACATGCCTTCGTCGGTCACGGCGGTGTGCATCACCTTCCAGTCGTCGCGGAATGGATCCCAGATGCGGGCGTAAAAATCGTTCACCAGCGCTTCCACCAGGGCCGGATCATTCCAGACGTCGGCGTCGCTGATGGCGTCGAGCGGTTTCCGCTCCAGGAAATCCTCCTGACACGACATCGTTCCGGACAGAATCAGAATCAAAAAAGAAGCGGATAGTATGCGGGTTATTTTTTTCATGGAAATGGTCATTAAAAGCTCAAACTGACGCCAGCGTTCAAAATTCTGATTTGCGGGTAATACTGACCTGACCCGTTCGGTACTTCCGGATCGAACAGTTTGACCTTATCGATGGTCAGCAGGTTCTGGCCGCTCACATACACCCGCAGGGTTTGCATCTTCAGCTTTTGCGTCAGAGCCGCCGGAATGTTGTAGCCGATTTGCAGGGTTTTGAGCCGCAGGTAATTGGTGTTATACAACCAGTAGGTGTTTTGCTGCGTAATCCAGTATTCGCGGTTGTCGAATACGCGCGGAACGGTGGCATTCGGGTTGTCTTTGGTCCAGCGGTTTTCGACGTATTCACGCGGGAAGTTACCGACCAGGCCCGATTCGGTCCGGACGTACTGGTTGGCATCCCCGGCACCCTGCCACAGCATCGTCAGGTCAAACCCCTGGTAGCGAACGCCGAGATTTAACCCGTACGTCAGGTTGGGAAACTCCGATTTGTTGACCCGAATCCGGTCCAGAGCGTCAATTTTGCCGTCCTCGTTGACATCCCGGAAAATCACATCGCCCGGTCGCGCACCCGAAAATTTCGGCGAGCTGTTGACTTCATCGACGGTTTTAAAGACACCGATGGCGTCGTAATACAGGCCCGATCCGATAGTGGAACCGGTATAGCGCTGGTAATCCGGAACATTCGGCGATTCATCCCAGAAGAGCACCTTGTTGCGGGAGTACGAAGCCGTTCCGGCTACATCGAATTTTACCTTGCCGAATGATTTCCGGTAAGCGATTTGCGCATCGAAGCCCCGGTTCCGTACTTTTCCGAGGTTCTCGTCGGGCAACACCATGCCCGTATATTCCGGCGTTGAGGCCGAGCGCGGAATCAGAATGTTGGACCGTTGGGTGTTGAAATAATCGGCTTCGACGGTTAGGGCTCCGTTGAAGAAATGCGTTTCGACCCCCAGGTTGAAGGTGTTGGCCACCTCCCAGGTAATGTTCGGGTTCGGAATCCGGACCGGGTAGATGGCCGAATTCAGGCTCAGGTTATTGCCAAAAATCGCGCCCGGAATGGTGCCGGAATCAAAACCGTAGATGCTCAGGTATTGAAAATTGGCAACTTTATCGTTCCCCATTTGCCCCCACGAACCCCGTAGTTTCAGGAAGTTAACCGCGTTGACATTGCCTTTCCAGAAGCCTTCGTTGGAAACCACCCAGCCCGCCGAAAAACCGGGAAAGAAGCCAAACCGCCGGTCGCTCGGGAAGTTCTGCGAACCATCGTACCGCCAGTTGAAATCGAACAGATACTTTTCACTGTACTGGTACGATACCCGGCCAAAGTAGTTCCGGCGGGCGGCTTCAAACCCCTGTCCGGTGATTTCGCGCTCGTCCTGTCCACCGGCAAACAACTGATCGACGATGGGGGAAACGAAGAATTTTCGTTTCCCGGAAAAGTCGTTTCCTTTCTGTTCGTTCTGCTCGTAGGCAACAAAGGCTCCGAGGTTGTGCGGACCAAACGCGCGGTTGTAGTTAATCTTGGCGTTGAACGTCACCTGCTGCTCATGAACAAACGCTTCCGACAATTCCGGTTTGGCGACACCCCGGGCCGCTCCGTTCAGAATCGGGTTGTTCTGGGCGTCAAAACCGCCGAACGTATAGAGCGTCCACGGTTTGATGAAATTCTTCTTGTGGGTCAGTTCTTTACTGGCCGCCAGGTTTCCGTCTACCGACAACCCTTCGACCCCCGGAATTTTGATATTGGCCCCGAAAATGATGTTGCCCAGGTTGATATCGTGCCGGTTATAGCCGATCGTGTTGGTAGAGGTTACCACCGGATTGTTGCCCTGTTCGATGTCGGGACCCGGCAGGCCGTTGGGCCAGACGGCGGTTTCGGTCGGACGACCACGCAGCAGAAATCGGAAAATCGAAGAGGAGCTTAACGGTGGATAATTTTTGTTGCTGTGTCGTCCCTGCACGTCGAACGTCAGCCGAACGTATTGATTCACGTCCGCATCGAGGTTAATCCGCAGGTTCTGCTGTTTGTAATTGGTGGCGCTGTTTCGGTACACCGCATCTTCGTAGAGCGTTCCCAGTGATACAAAATAGCGCACCTTTTCACTGCCTCCGCGCAGGGATAAATTCTGGCGGTTTTGCAGCGAAACCGGTTTGATAACTTCATCGACCCAGTTGGTATTGGGGTGGGTCCAGGGCGACGAACCGTCACGAAATTTAGTAATATCATCCTGGGTGTATTTAGGTTGTCCACCCGCGTATTCCTGAATTTCGTTGACCAATTGGGCGTACAAAGCCGCGTCGGCCATTTCGGGCAAGCGCGTGGGGGCCACAAAACCCTGATTGAAACTGTAGTCGATGGTGGGCTTACCGCTTTTTCCGCGTTTGGTTTTGATGAGAATAACGCCATTGGCCGCCCGTGAACCGTAAATCGAGGCCGAGGCATCTTTCAGCACGGAAAGGCTTTCAATATCGTTCGGGTCGATTTTGTCGAGGCCACCGAGCAGGCTGGGAATGCCGTCGACCACAATCAGGGGAGAATTGTCACCCAGTGTACTGCGTCCGCGGATGAACAGACTGGAGCCATCGGAACCCGGTTCGCCCGACCGGTTGACGGCAATGACCCCGGCGACGCGACCCGCCAGCGTGTTGGTGACGTGTGTGGTGGGGGCCTGGTTCAGGCTTTTTCCGTCCACCATCGAAATGGCACCGGTTACGTTGACTTTCTTCTGCGTACCGTAGCCTACCACCACGATCTCACTCAGCGATTTGGTGTCCGGTTGTAAGGTAAGATTGATAACCGATTGATTGCCAACGGATATTTCCTGGCTGGTAAACCCCACAAAGGAAAAGACCAGGACCGCTTTTCGATCCGGCACCGCCAGCCGGTATTTTCCATCGGCGTCGGTGGTGGTTCCGCGCGTTGTTCCCTTCAGGACGACGCTGACACCGGGTAACCCTTCGTTATTTTCGCCGACCACCTTACCCGAAATGGTTTCTTCGGCGGGCAGGATCAGAGACATGGAAGCCTGGGCCTGGTCGTTGTCGCCGGTTGGAATCGTGGAGTTGGTGGAGCCGGAGGGTTCGGTTTCCCGGTTGAGAATGATATACCCCCCGGCTACGGAATACTGAATTCGCAGAGGGCGCAGCATTTTTTCCAATACGTCGCTCAGCCGTTGATTGTGGGCCGTAACGCTTACTTTTCGATCCCGAATCAGCGCCGGAATGTACGAAAACCGTACTTTCGCCGATTTTTCCAACTGATTCAGAACGACTCGTAGTTCCCGCTGATCCGCTTCTACCGTGACGGTGCGGTTTAGCAGTTCCTGCGCCAGTCCGTTCCGGCCATAGGCCATTCCGGCAAGCAACAGAACCAGCATCATAGGTACACCGGTAACTTTCATAATGAGCGCAAAAAAATTGCGTGTTGTCGTTTTTTTCATAATTTACCACCGCTTTTGAATGAGAAAAAAGCAAAACTCTCCCGGGCCCCTTTTTGGAGGGACAATCATTACACTACTAATGAGGGAGTTACTGAAGTCGGTAATGCTGGACCCATTACCGGCTTTTTTGTGAAGAACGTCTACGTTTTTTGCATAGAGATGAGGTTTAGTTAAAGGTTAGTCGCAGCCCTGGCCGGCAATGACGATTTGGGTATCATAAACCTGATACGTGGCCCCGATCGTCCGGCAAACGATGTCTAGCTTGGTAAAGAAAGGCTCGTTGCTCAGCGGAACGGTCAGGTAGCAATTTTTCAGAACGGTTTTGTCGTACACGATCGGTAAGCCGTAGGTTTTTTCCAGCAGGCCAAAAACGTCCGAAATCGGGGTGTTATCAAAGTGGAAAACGGCGGGTTGCAATTCTTTTTGCAACAAAACCGGGTTTTCGACCACCGAGCGGGTCAGGCGGTTTTCCTTTTCCGAAAAGGTTGCCTGCTGATTCGGTGTCAGTAACAGCTGTTCGGCGTTGCGGGCTTTCGGATCGGCTTCCTGCATGCGATATACCGCGACTTGCCCCGAGCGAACCCGCACCGAAACGTTGGCTCCGGCCGACCGAACCGTAAAACTGGTGCCGACAACGCGCGTAATGAGGCCGTTTGCATAGACTAGAAAAGGCTTTTTAGGGTTTTTGGTTACTTCGAAGAAGGCTTCCCCTGTCAGAAACACCTCGCGCGACGCTTCCTGATCGAATTGGGTTGAATAGCTGATCCGGCTGTTTTCCGACAGCGTAATCCGGCTGCCGTCGGGCAGGGTCACCGGCAGCACCGAAGCTTTTGAATTGACGATTTCCCGAAGGGGCACTGCCGACGCTTCCGTCAGTTTTTCGTATGAATAGGCCGCCGGTGCCGATTGCTGTTGCCAGATTCCCCAACTCACACCCACCAGCAGGATAATGGCGGCTGCGGCTTTCCACCAGCCGAGTCCGTAGGCCGGGCCGGAAAGAGGCTGTTCAAGCACCGGTTCCGTGGACTGCATGACGCGGTTGATTTCCTGATTCAGTTCGTGTTCCGACAGCGAAGCGGGCTGATTTTGCCAGCTTTGAATAACCGCCTGGGCTTGTTCCAACTCGGCTTTTTTGTCCGGATAAGCCGCCGTTAAGTTCCGCCAGAAGCTCACCTGTTCGGGCGAACCCGACCGAACCCACTGCTGGAATTTTTCATCAAATAGAAAATCTTCAAGGTTGTAATCCTTATACTTCTTCATGATAAAGCACAGTTTAGGCGGCTTTCTATGAGGATAGTCTTAAAAGATCTTCGAAATCATCAAAAAGTACGAAAAAAAATAAGAAAAATCCGTAAGGGCCTGATTGCCAGGGATTAGGTGGCGTTGTCCTCAGAAAACCGTCCAGATAAAAAGGAGCAGATGCCAGTGTTCCCGAAACTGTTTCAGGCTTTGGTACAACAGATTGGCCACCGCCGGGCGGGAAATTCCCAGGATGTCGGCCACCTGTTCGTTGGAAAGGTTTTCGTAGAATTTCAGATGCAGGATTTCGCGTTGTCGCTTAGAGAGTCGCCCGATGAGGTGTTGCACCCGGACCTGCTGTTCGCGGCTGGTTTCGTCCTGAATGATCAGGTTTTCGGCGTAATCGTCGGCTTCGAATTCCTGGTTATCCCCGTCGGACAGGCCCGACAGGTAGCCGGTTTTTTGCTTTTCTTTAAAGATCCGGTTTCGGAACGCTTTAAAAAGGTACAATTTCAGATTTTCGGTCTCGTTCAGAAAAGCCCGGCGTTCCCATAAATTAACCAGCAGATCGTGCAAACAGTCTTTCAACTGGTCCCGGTCCTTCAGGAATTTGGTCCCGTATTCGAACAGTGGCTGGTAGTAGGTACGTAGCAAAGCCTCAAAGGCGCTGCGATCACCTTCCCGAAAAGCTTGCCATAGATGAATCTCCTGGTCGGTCACGAGGTTGGATACAATGAATAGACAAAGCTACCATCAGCCCAAATAAAGAAAAAATTTTACGGTTATAGTAATAGTTTTTTCACATTTCATCCGGATTTTTGATCATTTGTTAACGATAGCAGAAGAAATACGGGTTTGGAAAACGATGCCCGGCCGACAAAATCGCTGCCTGGTGGCTGCCTGTAACTAAAGAGTGATTTACCTACGTCAGTAGATGGATAAACATTACCATCTTTCTTTTATCAAAAAATAACGCATGCTGATCGACCGTCGTCAATTTTGAAGACCACCGCCCTGGCTGGACTCAGTGGGTTGGCCTTCCGGCCGACCACGGGAAAACCGCTCGAGGTTCCGGTTCGGGCGCTGAGATTAACCAATTAGTAGTACCTTCGAAGAACGAACCAAACCGTAGTGCTTCGACTAACCGAAGGCGGATACTATTCAGTGCGCATCCCATTTTCGTTAAATTTGTCGAGCCTTTATACTTGTACTCAAAATTTTGATCCTTTATATGCCTTCCATGAGTTCTGTCAACAAGTACAATGAGATCGCCCTTTGGGAGTCTCTGGGAAGAGGAGATCAAAAGGCATTTGAAATGCTTTATCAGCATTATTTTAAAATACTGGTCAACTATGGCTCACGATTTACATCGGACCCGCTTTTGCTGGAAGATGCTATTCAGGATCTGTTTACGTATCTCTGGCATCGGAAAGTTCAATTTGCCTCTCTGAAAGAGCCTAAATTCTATTTACTACGGGCGCTGCGCAATCAACTAAGCCGAAATTTCCGGAACGATCTATTTGATGATGCTGAAGATATCGATGATTTTCTGGATTACTTAGTCTCGCTTTCTGATGAACAGCAGGCTGTCGAACAGGAAACGCTCCTGGATCGTTCCCGCCAAATACAGGCTGCGATTTCCCGATTAAGTCCCCGGCAGCAGGAAGCCATCAATCTCCGTTTTTATCATGGGATGAGTCTGGATCAGGCCGCCGAGCTGATGGGTGTTACCAAACAGGTCGTCAGTAACCTTCTCTTCAAAGCGTATTCGATGTTACGACTAACGTTAAAAGGAATCTTTTCTCTGGGGCTTCCATTTCTGCATTCACTGACTCAGTAATACCCATTTCAAATCGGAGAACGGATCTGAGTGCTTTGAAAGCAGGCTTTCTGGATGTAGGCTTTACGTTCAGAACGTTATCGCCATTTTCTTGCCTTTTAGAAGGCATTGCTCAAAAAAAGAAAAAATATTTCAAGTCCACTGGTTAATTTTTTCAAAAACGTGACTGTGTATAGTAGAAGGGCCAAATAGGTTGATATGCTGTACAATGATTTTACCTTGCAGGATTTGCTAAACGACGATTCGTTTATCCGGTGGGCAGTGCACAACGAGCAGGATGATTACTGGCAGCAGGTGATGGCGGCCCATCCGACCAAGCAAGCGCTAATCAGGCAGGCGATTCAACTTATTCAAGAACTGCAACAGGCTGAGGAGAACCGGACCTTACCCGTCAATGAAGAGCAAACCTGGAAACGAATCCGTGAAAATACGATTGATGCGGATCTGCATTTCGGATTGCCTAAGAAACGATATTGGCTCAAAGCCTTGGGGGCAGGCATGGCAGCGGCATTGGTTACAGGATGGCTATGGGTTGGTTTCGCTACATCAAAGACGACGTACACCAAGCTAGTAGCCAAAGCCTCCGAAAAAAATACCCTCATCGAAAAGGTGAATTTCAACGACACACCGCTGAAAATCATTCTGGAAGATAGCAGCATTGTCTACCTGAAAAAAAATAGCCGGTTTAGCTATCCGGCGCACTTTACGGCCAAAGCGCGGGAAACCTTTTTAAGTGGAGAGGCATTTTTCCAAATTACCCACAATCCTAAAAAACCATTCTACGTCTATTCCAATGAACTGGTGACCAAAGTGTTGGGGACGAGTTTTGACATCAAAGCCTTTGATAATGAAGAACAAGTTCAAGTGAAAGTACGGACAGGGCGGGTATCCGTCTACAATCAAAAACCGATACGCTTAGTAAGCGAAGAAAGCCAGTCTCTCATTCTGTTTCCCAATCAGCAGGTTATCTTTAACAGAGAGACGGAACGTCTTTCGAAGCACCTGGTGGCCGACCCCCTGCCCATTCAGTCGGTAGCCGCAGGTGAAAAGCGGTATTTTGAGGACGTACCGGCGGCAACGGTGTTGCAGGCCCTGGAGAAGCGCTACGGTGTACGCATTTTGTATGATGAGGAGCTGCTCTCAAAATGCATTATTACAACCACCCTGAGGATGCAGCCACTAACCGACCAACTGGAGGTAATTTGTCAAACGATTGGGGCTACCTATAAAGAAATGGATGCCCAGTTCGTCATTGAGTCTGCGGGTTGCCAGTAATTACTCTCGATCTCATTAAATCCTAACCCTTAACACGCATGCTTTAAAGTCGATAAACCCAATTATAAAAAGAGAAGAAGGGGGCACCTCTTTTCCCGAACCCACCTGGCACTGGCTTAGTGCCGGAAGAAATTGATTTGTCTGATAAAAACAAAACAGTCAAAAGTATGTCAAAAGCTTTTACTAAAAAAAAGGGTTTCACACTCATGAAAATCATCTTTGCTCAACTCATTCTTGTGGTGTTGCTAATCGGTAATACGTTAGCTTACCCCACTGCTGCCCAGGAGTTGCTCAAGGAGCGGGTTAATTTAACGCTGAAAAACAGCAATCTCCGCTCCTTTCTGCACAGCCTCGAAAAGCAGGTGGATGTCGTGTTTTCGTACCAGAAAGGCGTTATTGAATCGAACGAAAAACTGAATCTAACGATCCAAAACGAAACGATCGATAATGTCCTGAAACAGGTGTTGGTACCCAGACGTATATACTATAGGGTTCTCAACAATAACCAGATTATTTTGACCCGTGCAGGCGATCCCCAAAACGACCAGGGCAAGCTGGAATCGAACCCCAGCAGCCCGGCCCGGTTTCCGGAACTAGAAGAAAATGTTCGGACGGTAACCGGCTATGTGAAGGATGAGAAAGGCGAAGCGTTACCCGGTGTAAGCATTGTTGTGAAAGGGACGCAACAGGGCACGGTCACCGATGCCAACGGCGCTTTTTCCATGACAATCCAGAATGAGAATACGGTTTTAGTGTTTTCTTTTGTGGGCTATATTTCTCAGGAAGTGACTGTAGGAAACCGAGAATCGTTAGAAATAGCGCTGAAAGTTGGCGAAAAAGTACTGGAGGAAGTGGTGGTAATGGGGTACGGTTCCATGAAAAAAAGAGATATCCTGGGGTCGGTAGCTACGATAAAATCGGACGACCTTCAGAAACTCACCCCCACATCCATGGATGCAGCACTACAGGGAATGGCATCGGGGGTTATGGTGACCTCGTCGGGTGTGCCCGGAGCTCCCGTGCAGGTGAAAATCCGCGGTATCAATTCCATCTCATCAAATACGGACCCACTGTGGATTGTCGATGGAATACCCATTGTGACGGGATCGATTGGCTCGGATTTCAACGGATCTACTAATCAGAATGTTTTATCGATGATTGATCCGTCGGATATTGAGTCGATGCAAGTACTTAAGGATGCTGCGGCCACTTCCATCTACGGCTCACGGGGTTCCAACGGGGTCATTGTCGTTACGACCAAGAGCGGAAAAGCCGGAAAAAGCACTTTTGACGTGGATGTTCGGACGGGCGTCAGCAACTGGACGAATACAAATGTCGGTATTGCCTCAGGCCGGGAGTTTGTCGAGATCATGGATCTAGTGCGGGCAAACAGCCGGTTATCGGGAGTGTATGAGCCCGTTCAGAGCCTCGGTCAGCTTGATACGTACCAGGCCAGTATGACAAGGGAAGATGCCATGAACACAAACACCCGGTGGGCTGACCAGATCAGTCGCCTGGGAAGTTATTCCGACGTGCGGATATCGGCAAGCAATGGTTCGGAAAAGACCAACTCATACCTGTCGCTGAATTACCGGAAAGACAACAGCAATCTCAAGTTCGGCGATATGCAAACCCTTTCCGGTAACTTCAATATCAAGCATAAGGTGTTCAATACCTTGTCCTTAGGGTACAGAATGCTGGCTTCCTACACGGATAATAACCGTATCAGCTCAGGCGACGGGAAGCAGGGGGCCGGGGGCTGGGGACAAATAAACTCCAATGCACTTCCCTGGTATAAAGTATACGACCCCAACGGGGTCAATGGATACTGGAACCCGCAATCGATGGTTAATCCGCTTGCCAGCATGGATCCAAAGCATTCGGAGAACAACCTGAAAGCCCTGAACCTGCTGACAGGACTGACCGCCGATTTGCAGCTGCCGCTCAAGGGCCTTTCCCTGCATGGCGATTTGGGAATGAACTACATCAATAGCCACGCACTATCGTGGATTAGTGAAAAGGTCCGCATTTTGGGAAGCCGCGCGCAGGAAGGCAAGATTACGTCTTCAACCTTGAACTATAACACCTATTTTAATTATGATGCTTCTTTCCAGGAACACAATTTGAATCTGGTGGCCGGAGCGGAAGGCACTCGTTCGCGCGCTCATATGACAAACCTAACGGGGATCGGATTGGTCGGCCCCTTTCATGAGATCGGCACGCCCGCTACACTTTCTGGCACTAGCGGCCTGGATGACGAGATGTATTTGATGGGTTTTTTCGGGAGAGCCAATTATAATTTTAAGGGAAAGTACTACGCCGGGTTCAGCATGCGACGCGACGGAATTTCCAAATTCATTAACGAAAACCGTTGGGCTACTTTCCTGTCAGGATCGCTTGGCTGGGTGATCTCAGAGGAAAAGTTCTTTTCTATTGAGGCCATCAATTTTTTGAAATTAAGGGGGAGTTATGGGCAGACCGGTAACACCAATATCCCAACGGGTATCACGGCAGATATTTGGAATAACCGGACCGGGGAGGGGACGCTGCAATTGTCCAACTCCAAGATGCTTACGAACATAGGCAACCGGAATATCAAATGGGAAACGACCAGCACGATTGACTTTGGTTTCGACTTCGGACTCTTCCAAAACAAGATCAACGGCTCGGTAGCCTGGTATACCAAAAATGTCAGCGATATGCTGCTTAAAGCTGCCGTCCCGCTGTCAGCAGGGATACAGCAAAGTAATTCGATCTGGCAGAATATCGGGGACATGAAAAACTATGGATTGGAGTTCGATATTGATGCTGTGCTTATTTCCAAAAAGGACTTTCAATGGAAAGTTGGCGGCAATATCGCTACCAACCGGAATAAGGTATTGGCACTGACCCCCGAATTGGATAAGACGGGAGCGGGCATTCTCCCCGCCGAAACCGTACGCGAAATCATCAAAACAGGTCTTCCGTTAGGCAACTGGTATATGGCCGACTATGCGGGGGTGGATCCCCAAAAGGGCATTCCCATGATTTATGGAATTGAAACCCTGGCCGACGGCTCTACCCGCCGTTCAGGAGCAATCATCCCAGCTACCACGACCAATCAATCCGCTAACAGAATGATTCTCGACGGAAAAACATCCATTCCGAAGATTACCGGCGGGTTCAACACCAAGATTACCTATAAGGAATTTAATCTGGGCATGTATTGGAATTTCGCAGCGGGTCATTACATCTATAACAGGCTGAGACAAAGTCTGATGACCCCCAATACCGGATTGTTGACGCTTTCAAAGGAAATACTGACCGACACCTGGAGAAAACCCGGGGATATTACCAAATATCCTATGACCACCTATGGCAATAGCTATTATTATGACAGCCAGGGGAATCCCTCCAATGTCCAGGTGCAGTATGGCAGCGAGAATATCACGCCCAATTCACTCTATTTGGAAAAAGGAGATTATGTGCGATTGAAAAACCTTCAGTTTGGTTACAACATCCCGACCAAATTTGCCGAAGGAAAGCGACTAAAAGGCCTCTACGTTTATATGAGCGGGACCAATTTGCTTACGTTCACCAAGTTCTCGGGCTATGATCCGGAGGTGATGATCAATGATGGCTCCATAAGCAGTGTCGTATTTGCTCTTGAGATGCCCCAGTCCAGAGTTTTCTCTGTTGGTGTCAGCGCTAAATTTTAACCTATTATCTCCGGAAAAATCATGAAAATATATAACAAGATTATCAGGACCTGTTGTCTCCTTTTTGCCATATTTTCGATAAGCTCCTGTGAAAAATATTTCGAACTGGAAAGACCTATTCAGTTCCCCTGGCAAAATGCAACCGAACTGGAACTGGCGGTCCGGGAAGGATACCTTCATTTGTCAAACGACCCCTGGTTCAACCCGATGGGCTCGTTGTCGATGATTGATTTCGGGCAGTCGGATATTGCCCGTTTGTTGCCCGAGGCCATTCAGGGTAATAATTATGCGACGCAATATTATAATCGAACCTACGCAACCGCGCCGTCGGATAAGGAAGTGGCTGAAACTTTCAAATTTCTGTATTACATCATCACCAATAACAATGCGGCTTTGCAGATGCTGAACGACGCGGAAAGGGACGGAAAGGATCCTTTTGAGGGAATGGTGAATGCCGACCGGGAGCGCGTGAAACGCTATAAAGGGGAGTTGTATTTTATGCGTGCGGTCGCCTACTGGTACCTTGCCAGGATATATGCTCCTCCTTTCAATCCAAACGGCAGCAATGAGAGCCGCCATTTCGTCTTACGGACAGACTACGTCCGGACCGCGGAAGAATTGAAAAATCCTAAATTAGGGAGTGTTGCCGAAGTATGGGCCCAAATCCAGAGCGATCTTGAAAAAGCAAAGGATTTACTGCCAGAAAGCTATGTCACAACAGAAACCCAGCCAAAAGGGCGTGCCAACAAGTTTGCGGCCTCGGGCATGTTAAGCAGGGTATACTTTATCACCGGTCAACACGCAAAGGCCAAAGCCGAATGCGACTTTATACTGGCAAGTTCCCTGTACAACCTTTCCGAAGATCCGATTACCGCCTTTAACCGTACCGGCGCGCAGGATGCCAAAGAGGTAATTTGGGAAACGGCCTACGTGAGCCCGAGTACCCGGTTTGACAGGACGCCGGGGATCTATGGCAAAAACCTGTATAACAACAATAACAGGGGCGGTGATTATTCCACCTACACGTTATCCTACTCCGCTTTGAAAGAAGTCGGATGGATGGCTGACGGACTGAAGGGGAATTTCGCCGAAGTTCCCGACGCGAAAAAAGACAAGCGTTACACGCAGCTCTACAAGCGTTATGAGCAATATGGTGTCCCGGGTGGCGACCCCAATGCAACCTGTAAGGTGGCCCGGCCCGAGGTATGGATCGACAAATATTTCCGCTCGTCGAATGGTCGCTATTCCAACCGTCCCATGATTCGTCTGGCTGAAGTCTACCTTACCCGTTCCATTCTCCGCTTTACCAGTGGAGATGTGCAAGGGGCCGCACAGGACCTGAATGTGGTCAGAAAGCGTGCAGGGCTGGAAGATATTACGGCCGCCAAAATTACAGCCAATGATATTCACAACGAGCGCATCAAGGAAATGGCCAGCGAGCACGGCGACCGCAATTATTATCTCATCGGCTTGCGCTTGCCATTGGGGATAGGCGACCGGGATCCGGCCCGTTTCTCCCCTGTCAATCCGCCTTATTCCAATTATTATTGGCCTGTACCGCTCGTTGAACAGCAACAAAACGCATCCTACCAATAAAAACCTGCTTTAAAATACCCGCGTTGCGGGTAAAACGACGGGCTTCCAACTCACTGGATCAAAAAGAAGCGCAACTGACCAGTCAGTTGCGCTATCCATTCAATCAACCTTCAGCCATGAAGCTAGCACGAACTCTTCAGCAGGTTTAACTATTCCTAACCCAATGAGAAGAATACTTTTTATCATTAGTCTCAGCATTGTTGGCTTCTTATCGGCCAGGGCAGATGAAAAACCGGTATTGAAATTCAATGCCCGGTCCAGGTTTAAAATAGTACAGTTCACGGATATTCATTTACAGTATGATTCATACCGTTCGGATAGCGTCCTGGTGATGATGAGGACGGTTATTAAAAGAGAAAAACCCGACCTGGTGATGCTTACCGGCGACGTGGTCGGCTCGGATAACAGAAAAAAAGCATGGCTGAAAGTCGCGCAGGTGATGATTGATGCCAAAGTCCCCTGGGCCGCCATGCTGGGTAATCATGATGCGGAGTATGAACTGGACAAGGAGCAGACCATGAATGTTATTGTCGGTTTGCCCTATAACCTGACCATCAGCGGGCCGAAAGAACTCGCAGGAAAAGGGAATTACGTCCTGCCCATACAATCTTCAAAGTCGCAAAAGACCGCGGCCGTGTGTTATGTTTTAGATTCCGAGGAGCGGCCGCAGTCGGACGTTTCCGCATGGATGGATGAAAGCCAGGTCCAATGGTACAAGGAGCAGAGTGCTGCATTTACCAAACAAAATAACGGAACTCCGCTTCCCGCGCTGGCATTTTTTCATATCCCTTTTCCCGAATATTCGGATGTTGTGGGAAAAAGCACCACCTATGGAATTTCCTACGAAAAGCTACATTCCAAACCGAAGAATCCTTCCAATTTATTTACAGCTTTTGGGGAAAAGAAAGATGTGATGGGGGTGTTTGTCGGGCATGAGCACAACAATAATTACATCGGCAGCTTAAATGATATTTGCCTGGCATTTGGTCAGGCCAGTGGCCGCCAGATTTATGGTGACCTCGGATCCGGGGCCCGGGTGATTGAATTGTATGAAGGGCAACGAAAATTCGATTCCTGGATTTTAAAGCTATACGACAATAACCGCGAACTGGATTTATGGAAACCTACTCACAGCAACGAACGGATGTTCTTTGTTTCCTATCCCGATTCGTTTAAGGAAAAAAACGCGGGCTCCAGCAAGATCAGTATGATCACGGAAGGCCGCAAGGTCAGTATTCAATGGTCCGGCTCCGGCTCAGCAACGGTAGACTGGGGCGATGGTTCGAAGAAAGAAGTCCTGACCCTTAAAGAATCCGTCTCACAGATTGACCACACGTATTCAGGTGCGTCGGCTCGTACGATCACTATTCATGGCGACAGGATCACAACACTGAACTGTCAAGGCGCTGGCCTGACGTATTTGGATGTCAGCAAAAATACCGAGCTGACAGCGCTGGATTGCAGCGACAACCGATTAATGAATTTGAACGTAAGGCATAATCCTGCGCTCAAAACGTTGTGGTGCAATGGTAATCAGCTAACGAATCTGGACATCAGCAAAAACACCATGCTAACGGAATTGTATTGCTATCGTAACCGGTTAATGACCCTGGATGTTAGCAAAAACACGGCCCTGGTATGGCTGAATTGTTATCAGAATGAATTGAGGAGTCTGGACCTGAGCATGAACACCGCCCTGCGGCGACTGGATTGCTACGAAAATCGATTGAAAACTCTGGATTTCAGTAAAAATACCGCGCTGACATGGTCGGTTTGCTCCGATAATCAATTGACAACCGAGACCCTGAATGCTTTGTTCGCAACCCTGCATAAAAGTGCCAGCTCTGCAAAAATATTCATTGGCGGCAACCCGGGCGAAAAAGAGTGCGATCGAAGCCTTGCAAAGAGCAAAAACTGGACAGTGAGCCTTAGATACTAAAACTTGTCAGCTATGAAATTGCGACACGTGTCATTTCTTACATTGTTGGTTTGTTGGGCTATGGCCGCCAGTGCCCAGGTTAAACCCGGTGACGTATTTCCGGACTGGTCGGCGGGTTATATGGATATTCATCACATCAGTACAGGCCGAGGGGAATGTGTATTTGCCATTCTGCCCGACGGCACCACGATGATGATCGACGCCGGCGAAACCGGTACGGATAAACGTAACTTTAAACCCAACAGCAGCAGAAGTACCGGCGAGTGGATATCGCGTTACATCCTCCGCATGATGCGTCCGTTGTCCGAGAAAAAACTAGACTACATTCTCCTGTCACATTTTCATGATGACCACATGGGGAATGTGAAGCTCAGCGACAGAAAATCCAGTAAAGGAGACTTTATCCTCACGGGTATTACCGAAGTAGGCACTCTGATCCCTTTCGGAAAGATCATAGACCGCAACTGGCCGGATTACAATTATCCCCGTCCCCTGTCCAACGACCCCGACGTGCAGAACTACATCCGGTTTGTAAATTGGCAGGTGGCGAACGGCGCACAAGCAGAACAGTTTCAGGTCGGTTCCAACCAGCAGTTTAAACTGCTCAGGCAGGCCGGCAAATACCCCGGTTTTGAAATCAGGAACATTGCCGCCAACGGACAGGTATGGACCGGAACCCACACCAATACCCGTCATCATTTCCCTCCTTTGGACAAGGTGCCAGAAGGAGAATATCCCGAAGAAAACGCATGCAGTGCCGCCATCCGGATCTCCTACGGGAAGTTTGATTATTTCAACGGCGGTGATATCATCCGCACTCACACCCCTGGCACCTGGAAACACATCGAGATGCCGGTGGGTTTGGCTACCGGTCCTGTCGATGTATGCGAAGTGAACCATCACGGAAAAGATGCCATGAGTGCCGAGTTTGTACGGGCGGTTTCTCCCCGGGTTTTTGTCATCCAGGGTTTTGGCCTTAGCCATCCCGACGCCATTGCGCTTAAGGCCATGGTGGCGAAGAATATATACCCCGGCGAACGCGACATCTTTACGTCTCATCTCTTTGACGTCAACAGGACGGTTCTCGGCCCATCCTTGGTGCGTCAGCTAAAAAGTACGCAGGGCCATACGGTCGTCAGGGTATATCCCGGCGGTGGCACTTATGAAGTTTATGTATTGGAGGATACTTCGGAAAATTTTACCATCAAATCCATTCATGGCCGATATGAAAGCAGATAGCGGGTTGAGGATTATGTTAAACAGGGCGTTACGGAATTCATTTTTGACCGCATTGCTGGTTGGTTTCCAAACAGTAATATTCGCACAAAGTAAAGTCGGCGATGCCTATCCCAACTGGACTGCCGGCTACCTGGATATTCATCATATTAATACCGGGAAGGGAGAATGTGCATTTGCCATCCTGCCCGACGGTACCACGATGATGATCGACGCCGGCGAGATCGCCAAAGGCAACCAAACCGCCGATCCGCGTCCCAACGACAGCCGGACTCCCGGCGAATGGATTTCCCGATACATCCTTCGCATGATGCATCCGTTGCCCGAGAAAAAAATAGACTATGTGCTTTCGACGCATTTACACGACGATCATATAGGAGCAGCGGAACCCGGCAAGAAAAAGTCCGCCAAAGGCAATTACCTGCTGTCGGGCATGAGCGAAGTGGGTGACCATATCCCTTTCGGGAAAATTGTAGATCGTGGCTGGCCGAATTACAACTGGCCGCTGCCCATGACCGACAATAAAAATGTGCAGAACCACATCAGCTTTGTAAAGAGTCAGCTTGCCCGTGGTGCAACGGCTGAACAGTTTAAGGCAGGATCGAATCAGCAGTTCAGGCTGCTTAAGAAAGCGGATCAATACCCCGAATTCGAGATCAGGAACATTGCTGTCAATGGACAGGTATGGACGGGGATACGAGATAACGTCCGAAATCATTTCCCACCTTTGGAAAAGCTCTCCAAAGAGGACTATCCAACCGAAAATCAATGCAGTGCCGCCATCCGGATCTCTTACGGGAATTTTGATTATTTCAACGGCGGTGATCTTGTTCACGCCAGTGCTCCGGTGGGTGCATGGCAGAATATTGAAACCCCGGCAGGTATTGTCACCGGTCCGGTTGAAGTGTGCGAAGCGAACCACCATGCGGCCTATGATGCTATGGGCGAAAACTTTCTGATGGCCGTACGGCCTTGTGTCATTGTCATACAGACCTGGGGCGCAAGCCATCCAAACAGCAGTACCTATCTGCGCATGTTGGAAGACGGGAAAGTCTATCCTGGTGAAAGGGACATATTCAGCACCAATCTCATGAAGGAAACCCTGGCGGTGATTAGCGAAAGACGGATCAGCGCTATGAAAAGTAGACAGGGCCACGTTGTGGTGCGGGTTCACCCGGGTGGCGGACAGTATGACATTTATGTATTGGACGACTCTTCGGAAAATTTTACCATCAAAGCCGTGCATGGGCCCTACAAAAGCAGGTAATAGGGACTATTTCGTTTTGACTTTGTGACCCTGACCCAGATCCTGCACAGTCTCATAAAAGTCAGATTGAAGAAAAAAATCCGCCAGCCGCAGCTAGCCTGTCCATCCTGGCGTTTGCCGGGAAGTCTCGACTGGGGGCAGATCTCGTCAATGGATTTGCCTTTCCCGCCAGCGAGAGCCTCTCAACAGTCTTCGGAGATTTTATAAGGAGCCAGGGCGTTAGGTGAAATTATGCCCTATGGAGCAATGGCTATGGCCTTAGGGGGCGAAAACCGGCGGGGCAACGCCCGCTTCGTAGGCTTCGCGCCAGCGCCGGACGTGCAGACACCAACGGTCGCCGGGTTTCAAACCGGGAAAGCGTAGTTCCGGGCGGGGTGTGATCCGGTTGTTCCCCCGTCTGCGCGAGTATTACCCAACAATTTTTGGCGTTTTCGCGCAGACGGGGAAAAACCCGGTTTTTGTTATCGGTCCGGCAAAACCGGTATTGGGGCCATGCAGCCTCTTTCCAGGGATTGCCGTAGACGTTTAGTTCTGCTGTAAAAAGGGGCAGAATGTTCTGCCCCCAGGTTAGCGGATAACGGCTTTGATCACAACCGGCTGGTGGTCCGATGGATACCGCCGGTCTTTGGCGTCGGTCAAAACGCCGTATTTCAGTACATCGATGCCTTTTTTGACGAAAACATAATCGATCCGTTCTGTCATCGGAGCATCGTGTTTGAACGCGTTGAAGGTGCCAACGGGGCCGTAGGGCGGTTGGGCGGTTGCCTTATACGAATCGCTCAGGAGTGTTTCGATGGTTTTGACCTGCTCCGTATCGGGTGTTGAGTTCAGGTCGCCAACCAGAATTACCGGGGCATCTTTCGCGATTTCCTTGATTTTCTGCACCATCAGGTTTCCCGATTGCCGACGGGCTTCCACGCCCTGGTGGTCGAAGTGAACGCTGAAGAAGTAAAATTTCTTTTTGGTCTTCAAATCCTGGAAGTGCGCCCAGGAGCAGATGCGGTTGCAGCAGGTGGCATCCCAGCCTTTACCCGGTTTGTCGGGTGTTTCGCTCAACCAGAAGTCGCCGGACTGCAGCACTTTGAAGCGGTCCTTTTTGTAGAAAATGGCTGAGTGCTCACCCGCCTGTTTGCCGTCGTCGCGGCCCGCGCCCAGAAACGCAAATTCGTTCAGTTCGGCAATGTCTTCCAACTGACCGCGAAAGCCTTCCTGCGTACCGAACAGGTCGAACTCATGGTAACGGATCAGAGCTTTGACGTTTTCCTTGCGGTTGGGCCAGGCGTTGATGCCGTCGTTTTTGGTGTTCATCCGCAGATTATAGGTGGCAATGTTGATGGGAGCGTCTTTCTGGGAAAAGGCTTCCTGGGTCATTAAAAGGGTGGTCAGCAGCAGTACGAGGGTTAGCTTCATGTGATTGTAGTTGAATTAAACTGGTATCGCAGAGTTAAGCGGAGGCCATCAGAGGTTAGCAGAGGCTCCGCTTAACTCCTTTTCCTCCGCTTATCTCTGCGAAATAACGCTTTTACTTATTACCAGCCCGGATTCTGACCGATGGCCGGGTTCAGCAGCCGATCGTTTTCGGGGATGGGGTAGAGGTAATATTTTTCATTCCACTTCCGTGGGATATTGCTCAACCAGGTCAGTTCGCCCGACGTATCGTTCGACAGCCGCTGCGGGTTCGGAACGCCGTTGACGGTTTCGGCCACGTTGATGTACGTGACGCCCGCCAGTTGCGTCGCCGGTCTAACCTTGTAGAATACTACGTCGTTTTTGCCGTCTTCGTTCAGGTCCAGTGGGGTGTCGAGGGCCGGTACGTAAAAACCGTTCCAGACCTGCTCCATCAGCTCCCCGCGTTTCCAGCGAATCAGGTCCGGAAACCGGAAGCCTTCCAGGGCCAGTTCGATGCCACGTTCGCGCCGGATTTCGAGCAGTGCCGGGTCCGAAATGCCGGGGAAATAGTTGGCCTGTAGGTACGGGTCAACGGTTGCCGGTTTGGCCGTCAGCCCGCCCGTGATGCCGGCCCGTTTCCGTAGCGCTCCGACGGTTTTGACCCAGTCGGCATCCGTAAAGGTACCAAGTTCCGCCTTGGCTTCCGCATAGTTCAGCAAAATTTCGGCGTAACGCATGATCGAAATGGAGTTGTCGTTACGCGTACCACCATCGAAATAGGTGTCATCCAGCGACCATTTGATCGGCATATACCCCGTGTAGGTGTACGAGAAAACCGGCGGGCCGGGTTCGACTGCGCCCCCGTTGACCCGGGTATAGCCCGGGGTCCGGATGGTTTGCGCAAGCCGCCGGTCGCGTCCTTTGACCTCCTCCATGAACGTCAGGGTTTTGTAATTCGGCTTACTCGTAAACGGCGTTCCGTCGAGGTTCAGGTAGGTGTTGACAAACGTACGGGTCAGGCTGACGCGGGCACCGTAAGTCGCGCTGGTCCACCACCAGTTGGCATCGTTGAAAACACTCAGGGCCGGATCGACTACCGCCGACAGCATGATTTCGTTCGTCACCGGGGTTTTGTTGATGAACAGTTGCCGGTACGATTTATCGGTGCCACCCGCTTCGTTCAGCGTAAAACCGCCTTCTTTCATCACCGCTTCGGCCGCCGTGACGGCTTCGTTCAGCCACTGCTGGGCGGTGCCTTCGAGCTTGTACGACGTCTGGTATTTCCGGAACGTTCCTTCAAACAGACACACCCGCGACTTGAAACCGTTTGCCACGTGCTTCGTAATGAGCGTACGGGAGTTGTCGGACGTGGTCCGGATGTTCTGCGTGGCATAGTTCAGGTCGGCCAGGACCGAATCCATCACCATCGCGCGCGGATCACGGCCTTTGTACAGATCCTGGTCGGTTACCCCCATCGCCTTGTTGATCCAGGGAACATCGCCAAACCGTTTTACTTTATCGAAATAAAACCAGGCGCGGAAAAACCGGGCCAGCCCGATGTAGTG
Source organism: Larkinella bovis (assembly GCF_042655385.1). Taxonomy (NCBI): domain Bacteria; kingdom Pseudomonadati; phylum Bacteroidota; class Cytophagia; order Cytophagales; family Spirosomataceae; genus Larkinella; species Larkinella bovis. Next base: position 318,515 of record NZ_JBHSMA010000005.1, read on the forward strand.
CCGCCGAACCTCCACCGGAATGGCCGGATTGGTGGCATTTTCGATGAAATAGTTGATGTTCCGCAGGGCCGTCCACGACCAGCCGGAGCTTTGACGGGGGCCATACGCACCGTCCCGAATGAAATCCGGCACCTGCGTCCGGGCCGAAAAATCGGCCATTTCGTCGCTCCGGATGATGTCGTTGGCGGAAGGTAAGTTATCATAAAACGAGTTGGCGTAGAGTTCCAGCCCCTTCTCGCTGCTGAAAACCGCATTTTTGGAAGCGGTCGATTCCGGCACCTGCTCGAGTTCGCTACACCCCGCGAAAACCAGGCCCGCCAGTAATAATCCTATGTGTTGTACTTTCATGATGTTGCTGATTGTGAGATTAAAAAGTAACGGACAGACCCATCGTGAAGCTCTGCAGAATCGGATAATTGTGTCCGTTTCCGCTGGTACCACTGGTTAGCACCCTGTCGGATTCCGTAGCGCTTTCCACATCCAGATCCGTCGTCCGTTTGTACAGTGCAGACCAGGTCCAGATGTTTTCCGCCGACACAAACACCCGGGCGCTGGTCATGCCCGCTTTGCTGATCAGAAGTTTGGGCAGGTTATACCCCAGTTGAATGTTCTTCAGCCGGAGGTAGGCCAGGCTTTGCAGGTACCTGGTCTGCGCCTGCGCCAGTTCACCCGCGCTGTTTTGGGCTACGTAGCCGCGGTAGCGGGGCAGGTAGGCATTCGGATTGTCTTCCGACCAGATGTTATCGAGGTGCCAGGTGGGCAGGCGGTTATACGGACGGTTGTACTGGCCCCAGAACGTGCCGGCTTCGGCACCCGGCCACCAGTCCTGTTTGCCCACACCCTGGAAGAAGGCCGAGAAGAAGAAGTTATTCCAGTCGGCGTTCAGCATGATTCCGTAGGTGTACCGGGGCGTCGAGTTCCCGATAATGGTGCGATCGCCCGGTTTGTCAACCGTGTTGTCGCCCGGATCGATCACGCCGTCGCCGTTGATGTCCCGAAACTTGATGTCGCCCGGCAGCAACTGGTTGGTGTTCGACGCTTTGAACAGGGTTTGTTTGGCCGAATTCTTGATGTCATCGGCCGAGGTAAAGAAGCCTTCGGTGGTGTAACCCCAGATTTCGCCCACGGTCTGACCGGCGTAATAGTCGCTCAGCCGTCGGTTCGGGTTGTTGTACTTGTCGATGCGGGCCTTGTAGTCCGCCATCGTCAGGCGCACTTCGTACCCGAACGGTTTACCGCCCACGTTGGCTTTGTCCCGCCAGGACATCACCGCTTCCCAGCCCTTGGTGGTCAGGTCGGCGTAGTTTCCTTTCGGTACATCGGTTCCGAATACGGCGGGCAGCGTCATCCCGACCGTAAACATATCGGTCGTTTTCCGGATGTAAGCATCGGCGTTCAGCGTCAGGCGGTTATTCAGCATGCCGAGGTCCAGCCCAAGGTCGGAGGTGGTCGACGTCTCCCAGGTCAGCCCGTCAGGAATTACGCTCGGCTGACCGGTTTTCTGCGGCCGCACACCATTCAGGATCCGGCCGGACTGCGAAATCGAGAATTTCTCCTGGAAGGCGTACGAATCGATCGTACCGTTGCCCAACGATCCGTACGAACCCCGGATTTTCAGTTCGCTGATGAACTTCGGTGACACTTTCCAGAAGGGTTCGTTCGTCACGCGCCAGCCCGCCGAAACCGAGGGGAAGAACGCATACCGCTGGCCCGACGGGAATTTGGACGAACCATCATAGCGCCCGTTTATTTCGAGCAGATACCGGTCTTTGAAACCGTAGTTCAGCCGGTAAAAACCGCCCACAATCGCCCAGGTTTCGCGGCCGCCACCCGTGGTAATGGCCTGGCCCAGCGCCAGGTTGATGTCGTCGGCATCTTCGTAAATCAGACCGTTCCGAACCACTTCCAGCCGGCGGTAATTCGAGGTTTCGTAGTTGTAGCCACCCAGCACTTTGACGTAGTGGTTCTCGTTGATTTTAGGCTCGTACTCGGCGTACAGGTTCGTGGCCGTATACAGCGTTTCGCGGTAAATGTTCTGGAGGTCGTTGGTGTTGGTTCCCACGTACTCGATCACGCCCGGTTTGCGGCTGTAGGGCACCGGCACCCGCGTCCGGTATTCGTTGTTGTCGGTGGTCTGGAAGGTGAAGTTCCCTTTCACCCGGAACTGATCGTTGAAAAAGCTGGTCGCAAAGTCGGCCGTGTTCCGGAAAACCCGCTTGTCCATATCGATGCCGTTTTTGCCGTACCAGAAGTCGCCAACCGTGTAAGCGGCTGAATACGAAAGGGTTCCGTCCGGGTTGAACATGGGCGACATATTATGGCCTTCGTCCGAAATGTTCCGCCAGATGCTGCCGCCTTCCCCGACGTTCAGCGGATTGTGGTATTTCATGGAGGAATAGTCGGCGTTGTTCGACACCTTCAGCCACGGAAACACCTGGACCGAACCTTTGGCCCGCAAGCTCAGGATGTTATAATCGTCCGAGTTGTAGCGGAACAAACCGTTCTGGTTGTAATACCGCCCGGTTACGTAAAAATCCGCCTTCCCGCTGCTGCCGGATACCGACAGGTTGTGCTCGGTGGCGCTGGTGTTGTTCTTGTACAGTTCTTTGTACCAGTCGGTATTGTGGTAATACACGTACTCACCCGTTGTCGGATCGACTTCCGTGCGGGGCAGGCTCGGGTCGTTGTTCCGGCGCTCGAGTTCGGCCAGGTACGCCGGCGAAAACCGTACGGTTTTGTTTACGTTCTGGGGCGTCTGTGAATAATCGTTCCAGGCCGACCAACCTTCGTTGAACATCTTGGCAAACACGTAACCGTTGGTCACAAAATCCGGGACTGTGGTCGGGCTTTTGATCGAATGGTTCAGCGAATACGTCACGCTCGTCCGGTCTTTCGTGGGGCTTTTGGTGGTAATCAACACCACACCAAAGGCACCCCGGGCGCCGTAGATGGCGGCAGAAGCAGCATCTTTCAGGACCGAAACCGAGGCTACGTCGTTGGGATTCAACCGGCTTGGATCACCTTCCACGCCATCAATCAGCACCAGCGCACTCCCGCCCTGACCGATGGAGGTGGTGCCCCGGATGTTGTAGGCGGGTGACTGAATCGGTTTTCCGTCGCCCATTTTCAGGTTCAGGTTCGGAATTGTTCCCTGCAATCCCTGCGTCAGGTTCGGCAGCGAGCGGTTGTCGAGCACTTCGCTCGTCACCTGATCAACGGCACCGGTCAGGTTGACCTTTTTCTGCGTACCGTAACCAACCACCACAATTTCGCTCAGGGTTTTGGTGTCCGGTTTCAGGGAAACGTTCAGGGTGGTGCGGTTTCCGACTACCACTTCCTGGGATTCGTACCCCACAAAACTAAACACCACCACGGCATCCGTGGCCGGAACCACCAGTCGGTAAGATCCGTCGGCGTCCGTCGTCGTTCCTTTCTGTGAGCCTTTTATCACCACGCTGACCCCGGGCAGCGCTTCCCCTTTTTCGCCATCGGTCACGCGTCCTTCGATGGAAACATCGGCCGGGGCTACTTTTGCAACGGCGGCAATCGTTGGGTTCGGGGCGGTTCCGGCATGTTCAACGAGTTGACCGAACGGCAGCGAAGGCTGAATCAGGCCCGATTCTTCCCGGGGCCGGGCGGTTTCTTTTTCGACCCGGTCGCTGGTAATGATAAAGGTATTTTTGCGGGTCTTCCGGAAGTGTAATCCGCTGCCTTTCAGGAGAGTATTTAGATTTTTTTCGGCCGAATAATTCCAGTTCAGGCTATTGATCGGAGCGGTTTTTCCCGCCATGAGTTTGTCTTCAAAGACAATCTCGATCTGGTAATGCTGTTGCAGATCGAGCAGCGCATTCTTGAGCTGCATCGGCATGGTCCGGTCCGAGCTCGGTTGCTTTTGTTTCGCAAAGGCCAGCGTCTGGCTGTAGCCCGGAACCAGACAGCTGGTCAGGAGCAGCGCCAGGAGGCATGCGTTTCGTACGGGTTTTTTCATGGAAATTGGATAAAGAATCAGTTAGTAGTCAGTAAAATCACGTCGCCGTTCGGTTCGGCTTTGAGGTTAAAAACTTCGGATAGCGTTTCGAGCAGCTCATCCGCGTTTTTGGCTTTGAAGTTGCCCGAGATGGTGCGTCGGGCCAGGGAGTCGTTGGTAATTCCGATTTTAGTACCAAAATACTCGCGGAGCAGGTAACAGATTTCCCAGAGCGACGTACCGTTAAAGACGAAAAGGTGTTCTTTCGAACCCGCTTCGGTGGTGGTCGAATTCAACGGGCGGAGTTCAATTTTGCCCTGCTGGTTGACCGTCAGGAGTTCGCCGGGCTTCATCATCAACTGGCGTTTCTGGGCTCCATCGGCGTAGTCGACCCGGATTTTGCCCCGGTTGAGAACCACGTTTGTCCCGCGCTGGCGGGCATAAACCGTAAATTCGGTACCCAGCACTTCGACCTGAAACTGGTCGGAGGTTTTGACAATAAAGCGCTGGTTATCGGGCTTGTGCGTGATGTCAAACGTGGCTTCGCCGGTGAGCAGCACCTCGCGGGTGGGGCCATAAAAACCAAACCGGGGAACCTGCAACTTCGAACTGGCATTCAGGGAAACCCGGCTGCCATCGTCGAGTGTCATGGTCAGATGCTGACCGGCCAGCGTTTGGTACGTCCGGTAGAGAAGGTTGGTTCGGAGCGGGCTTAACCCAATGCCCAGCACCAGCAGCACGACGGCAGCGGTCAGCATACCGAAAAACGGAAAGAGCGGTTTGGGCGCGGGCGCCGGTTCGTCGGATTCGGCCGGAGCGGGGGCGTCGATCTGGTTGATGCGGTGGCTGAGTTTCTCGAAAGCCGTTTCGGCATCCGGACCATACTGCAGCGACTGGGTTTCCCATTCGAGGAGCCATTCGTGGAAGGTTGGAATATGGGCCGGATTTTTCAGCCATTCTTCCACGGTTTGGCGTTCGATCGGATTGACCTGCCCAGACAGATACCGAAACAAGATCTGCTTTGCCAAGGGGTGCTTCATCTTCTGTTAACGTTTGTGGACCAGACTCGGAGAATGCCTATTCTCCTTAGTTGGGCAGAAAAAAAGACAGCATAACAAGGAGCAACTGCCACTCTCCGCGTAGCGACTGGCGAAGGTGCCGGAGCGCTTTGGACATGTGGACTTCGACCGTGCGGGCCGAGATTTGCAGTTCCTGGGCGATCTCGTCGTACTTTTTGTTCTCAAACCGGCTTAGCAGAAAAACCCGGCGGCATTGCGTTGGCAACTGCCCGATGGCGTCGTTAACGGCCAGAAACAGGTTATTGAAATGTACCTCGGCGTCGGGCTGGAGATGCGGGTTGGTCAGCAGCGTTTCGGTTGTGTTGTCGAGTGAGTCGGTTTTGCCGAACTCTTTGCGCAGGTACGTATAAGCCTCGTTCCGAACCGCCGTGAACAGGTAGCTGATATACGAAGAATGGACTTTCCGAAAAGCTTCGGTGCGGTAAAACTGGTAGAAAACTTCACTCACCAGGTCCTCGGCGATTTGTTTGGAATACACAAACCGGACCGCATGACTGCATAGAGGTGTGTAATATTGTCGGAAAAGCAACTCAAAACCTTTTCGGGGCTCGCTCTCGAAGGTCTTTCGCAGGAAGGTTTCGCTATCGTAAACCGTTGGCGTTGCTGATTCCTCCGGCTCGGCATGAAGCACCGGTCGGTCGGTTAACGGTAACGGATAGCGATGAATAGAGTTGGTCATTGAGCTAATCAAAAGTAAAACAAATCAAAGACTTTGTTACACTATTTTACCCTTAGTGTCTTTTTGAATTTTTTTGAAAAAAAATATAAACTGGCCTTTTTGAGGTCGTTAGGGTCCCCGTTCCATTCGGTGCCGAATGGAAATAATGAACTATTGGTATAGTTGACTGGGAAATACTGACAAAAAAGTGGGTGGCAGTCGTCAGCAGTAGGCCTGTGCGGGTTGTAGGAATGAGGACGCGAAGAAAAAGAATTTCCGGTTTTTCCGGGTGGTGAAATTCATTAAGAAATCATGATTTTAAGCGATAAAAAATCAAATGAATTTAATGGAATCCGGTTGGGGCTGTCAGATGCGGTTTTGGGAATCGATGAGGATGGTAACCGGGCCGTCGTTGATCAGGGCAACTTTCATGTCGGCGCCAAACTCCCCGGTTTCGACGGGTTTGCCGAGGTCGGCGGAAAGTTGCTGAATCATCTGTTCGTAGAGGGGGATGGCCACTTCGGGCCGGGCGGCTTCGATGAACGAGGGGCGGTTTCCTTTCTTCGTGCTGGCGTGCAGCGTAAACTGACTGATGAGCAGGATCGAACCCCCGACGGTTTTCAGGTCGAGGTTCATTTTCCCTTCGGCATCGCCAAAAATCCGCATCCCGACAATCTTCTTGCTCAACCACTCCAGGTCGTCGCGGGTGTCGGTATGGGTAATGCCCAGCAAAATGAGAAAACCGGTCCCGATCCGGCCTTTCACCTGGCCTTCAATGGTAACGGATGCTTCGGAAACGCGTTGAATGACAGCAATCACAATTAGTGTACGGTTTATGGTATACGGTTTTCGGTTTACGGTAGGGGCGTTGGTTGCTGGTCGGCGATGGCTGGTGCGGTAGTCCCGGCAGGAACCGCACCGTATACCGTAAACCGGACACCGTAAACCGGTTAAATACTCAATAATAAACTGGCAATCAGGAAGTAAACGCCGATGCCGATCAGGTCGTTGACGGTGGTAATGAACGGGCCGGACGCGATGGCCGGATTAATACCAAACCGGTTGAGGGCGATGGGGGTAATGGTGCCCATCAGGGACGCCAGCATGACCACCGCCAGCAGCGCCAGCGACACCACCGGCACCAGCCGGGGTTCGCCGATGAGCAGGCAGTAGGAGCCCGCCAGCGAACCGATAATCAGGCCGTTGATCAGTGCAACCAGCACCATTTTGGCCAGCCGCTGGCCGACGGTCGCACTCAGGCCGGATTTTTCGGCCAGACTCTGCACAATCAGCGACGCGGTCTGAATGCCGACGTTACCGCCCGTTGAACCGATGATGGGAATGAAAGCCGCCAGTGCCGCAATTTTGCTCAACTGGCTGTTGAACGTATTGATGACGGTGGCCGCCAGCAGGCTCCCGACGGCTCCGGCAATCAGCCAGGGCAAACGGGCACCAACGAGTTTCCAGACCGTATCATCTTCTTCTTCCACATCACCGGTAATACCGGTGATGGCCTGAATATCCAATTCGGCCTGTTCGGTGATCACGTCAACGACGTCGTCGATGGTAATTTGACCCAGAAGCCGCCCCTGAACATTGACGACCGGCACGGCCTCGAGGTCATACCGCTGCATGACGTCGGCCACGTCCTGCACCGGTCGGTAGGTTTCCACAAAGATGACATCCTCTTCATAAATGTCGGCAATTTTAGCGTTTTTGCGCGCCAGCACGATTTTCTTCAGGGAGACCCGTCCCACCAGTTTGTCGCCATCATCAATGACATAAACCGAATAGACATTTTCCACATTTTCAGCCTGCTGCCGGATTTCTTCGATGCACTGATTGACGGTCAGGTTGAGGTTGACTTTGATGAGTTCCTTCTGCATCAACCCACCGGCTACGTCTTCGTCGTAATGCAGCAGGTCGAGGATAAACCGGGCCTGTTCGCGGTTGGCCAGCAGCGCAATGACTTCTTCGCGGGTCTGGATGGGTTGCTCGTTCAGCAAATCAACGGCGTCGTCGGAATCCATCTCATCGACGTAATGTGCCAGTTCGGCCGAGGTGAAGCTTTGGAGGAACTCCTGCCGGTCAATGACTTCCAGGTTGGCCAGGATTTCGGCCCCTACTTTTTTGTCGAGCAGCGCCAGCAGATACCGCGCCGATTCGGTATCCAGTTCGTAGAGGATTCCGGAAATATCCGCCGGATACAGCTCCTCCATCTCTGCCCGCAGGGTGGTATCGTCCTGCGCATCGATGGCCGTCTGAATGTGCTCTACGTATTCTTTGGTTAGCTCGAAAGTCATGTACTGGATGGTCTGGATGGAGTAGATGCTGGATGGATTAGATGCTGGATAGCCTGGATGTTGGATAGACTGGATACTGGATAGTAGATACTGGATGCTGGATATTTCTATTCATCCAGTATCTAAAACTATCTAGCATCCAGCATCCGAACCATCCAGCATCTAAAACCATCCAGCCTATCCCTCTTTCATTATTAGCAATGTGAGTTCAACAAATTCCGCTACGCCGAGTTGTTCGGCGCGTTTGTCCAGCAGGGGGTGCGACAACATCGCTTCCGGCGGGTTTAAGGGCTTCAGGGCATTTCGGAGCGTTTTCCGGCGGTTGTTGAAGCCCTGTTTGACCACCTGTTTAAATTTCTTTTCGTCGCAGGGCAGCGCGACTACGTTGTTTCGGCGGAGGCTGATCACCCCCGACTGCACGTTGGGTGGGGGCGAAAACACGTGGGCGTCAACCGTAAATTCGTAGCGAATGTCGTAGTAAGCCTGTAATAAAACGCTTAGAATACCGTAATCCTTGTTGCCCGGCGGGGAAGCAATTCGCTGGGCAACCTCCCGTTGCAGCATGCACACCACTTCCGGCACCTGCTGGCGGTGTTCTAATACGTTAAATAAAATCTGGGACGAAATGTTATACGGAAAGTTACCGATAATGGCAAAAGGCTCCAAAAACCGGGTCGATAAGTCCATTTTCAGGAAATCCCCTTCCAGAATGCGGCCGTGTAAAGCCGGGAAATGGGTATTCAGATAAACGATGGATTCGGTGTCGATCTCAACGACGTACGTGGTGTACGGCAGGTTGTCTTTCAGCAGGTATTGCGTCAGGACACCCATGCCCGGGCCTATTTCCAGCACGGTTTTGTAATTAGTATGGCCGGTCAGCAGGCTGGCAATGCGTTCGGCAATGCTGAGATCTTTCAGAAAATGCTGACCCAGGTGTTTTTTGGCACGAACGGCCTCCTTCTGATCGGTTTTCGTCCGATCCGGGTGGGTTCGCTTTGAAGATTTTCCGTAGGAACGCGCAGGCATATCACGATAATTTGGAGTTCACAAAGGTACACCGACCGACCGTATAAAATTCATGGCATTTGCGGGGAGATTGGTTAATTTTACGGCTTTCGGGTCAATACATCATTTATTCATGCAGAGGGGCGTTATTCATTACGATGAGCTGACCGAATGCGGGCTGTTTAAAGACGCCAGCGGCCAGATTCATCTGTTCCGAAAGGGCGATCCGGCATTTCAGCACCTCTGGGCGTATGACGTCCCCGAAAAAACAGTAGCCACAGCCGGGCTGCCGGGTGCCATCCGGCCCGGTTTGGGGTCGGCGATGGTACTGGAAAAACCGCCGATAACAGGTCCAGCCCGGGTCGGGTCACCTGCTACCCCGGCAAATCGGGTCGGTTTTCTGAACTGGGCGGGCATGGCGTTGTCGGGGCTGGCCTTGCTGCTGCTGATCAACATCGGGGGGGAGCCGCGCAAGGATGGCATCGGTACTAACCCCAAACTGATCGAATCGCTCTGGGCCGTGGCCGCTGGCGGTTTGTTACTGGTTGAGCTGATTTATTTCAGCGTGGGCGCGGCCCGGTGGCGAATACGTACGAATTACTGGAGTATTGTCGTTTGTACAGTGTTTGCCAGTCTCTTGATGAAAGGCTGTGATCATTATCAGGCCGATAAAGTAGCGGATGTCTATACCATTGTATTAGCCATTTTACTGCTGGTTGTTTATCTTCTACCCAAGCAGAAAAATGATCAAAAGCCTTAAGAATCCCTATATTGATGCGGGAACTATCCGGCCGGGAACCGGATTTCAAACCAACTAGATACGACGTGCACAAACGAATCAATCAGTCATCCTGTCGGGCCTGGGGCCTGGTTTTCCTGGTGCTTGTCCTGTTCGTTCAGGGCTGTGGACGGAAAGAAAAAAAAACCGAGAAACAACCCGAGACGAAACCCGCCGGTATCAGTAACATCCTGTTTTTCCTGGAAACCTCGGCCAGCATGGGCGGTTATCTGAAGGGAGAAACCAATTTTAAAGTGGCTGTTTCCGAGATTGTTACGAAACTGAACCAGGTCGCCCCGGTCGAAGTCTGGACCATTGCCGGCAAACCGCAACCGGTGGTCGGTGGGTACAACCAGTTTGTGGTTAACCTGGCGACCACGCCCCTGGCGACCGAGCGGAGTTCGGAACTGCACAAGATTTTTAAACAGGTGGGGGAGAAGGCCAAAGGCAATACCGTTACCTTACTGGTGTCGGACTGTATTCTGTCGTTCCCGGATGCTGACATCAAACAGAACCCGGAAATCAACCGCCAGAATGCCGAGAGCGTTCTGAAAAGCCAGATCAACGACCAGTTTGCCGCCTTGAAAAAACAGGGGGTGAGTGCGTCGGTCTGGGCCTACAGCTCCGGTTTCAACGGGACGTATTACGATTACCAGAACAACAAACACAAGCTGGCGGGCGAATCCCGGCCGTTCTATATCTGGGTGATTGGCAAGCAGGAACTCGTGGCCGATCTGAACCAGAAAATGAACGAGCTGCTGATTACCAAACCGGCCAAGCAACTTGATTTTGGGGCCAGCGGGGCGCTGAAACAGTTCGATCTGTTTTTCTCGCTCAACAAAAAAGGCAGCTGGCGCGCCGAGAAAGCGGGCCTTACGGAACTCTCCGTCAAACCCGCAGCCCCGGCCGAATTCGCGGTGGGCGTCAACCTGAGCGGTTTGCCCGCCTACGCGCAGGCCGAAGAGTATATCCGGAAAAATGCCGTCCTGACCACCCCGAGCGCCACCGTCAAGCTGGTGAACGTGCAGCAAAAAGAGAAAGTGTCGACCGAGCGGCTGAAAGAGCGGGAACTGAAACTACTCAACCAGAATACCCACGTACTGACGTTCCGAGTCGAAAATCTGTACGACGAAAAAACCGGGCTGACCATTAAACTTCCGGTGCGGTTCGACGACTGGTACGCCAACGGCTGGTCGACGATGGACGACCGCACGCCCGCGAGCCGGTTTAACAAGACCTTTGCGCTGGTGCACCTGATGAACGGGGTCAAAGAAGCCTACCAGTCTTCAACCAACGATTTTCTGGTCCTGAATCTTAACCTGGAGAAATAAGCGAATTTCTCAACCCAATACGCAAATACTAACCGTCACCCTCATGTTTGTAACGCTCTATGAACTCTGGCTGGGCCAGAACAATGATCCCATCTACGCCGACGAAATCTTTACACCCGTCGGGTTCATGACCCTCTTATTTTCAGCCCTTTTAGCGGCCGTGTTTTACCTCCTTCTGGGCCGCTGGAAGTCGGTTTTTTACCGCACGTCGCACTGGATCATTACCCTGGTGGTTGCCGGTATTTTTGGGTATGGTTACGCACTTTGGTATGCACTGGACGCAACCGATGCCGAAAATACGGATAGCTATATGCAGGGGTTTGGCGGGTTAAACTTATTCTACGCGCTAATTTACTTCTTCGTTTTTTCGTTACTCCTGAAGCGGTTTTCCATTTTTGCAAAACGAACTCCCTTCTGAACCCGGATTCCACTGATTAACGGGATGGATAGCGAATCTTCTCAGTTCATCCTTTCATCTGCGAAATCCCGGTTCAAGACGTTTTTAGCTCTATGAAACTATTTCTTTTCGGTATTGGCGGAACGGGTGCCCGCGTACTGCGCTCGCTGACTATGCTGCTGGCCGCTGGTGCAAAAACGCCCGCCGACCTGACGATTATTCCGATTCTGCTCGATATGGACATGCAGAACGGCGATACGGAACGGGCCCTGCGGGAAGTCGAACTCTACCGCGCTATTCGCCGGGTCGCTTATAAAGACACCGCAGCCAGCCAGGGTACTCAAACCGAACGACGAACGTTTTTTGCGACGCCCCTGCAACCGCTTGGAACGCTCCAGGCCGAAAATGCGCAGGAAAAAATTGGCGATTCGGTGCTGCCCAAATTAACCGATCACGAAGGGACCTTCGAAGAATTTCTGAGCGTCAGCAATATGGACGATATCGATCGGGAGTTGTTGAAGCTGCTCTACGACAATTCGGCCAAACCGACCAGCGCGGAACTGAAACTGAACCTGTCGGTCGGTTTCAAAGGCAACCCAAACATCGGCTCGGTGGTTTTCAACGCCCTGGAAGATTCGGCAGTGTATAAATACTTTACCGGGGCCTTCAACGACCAGACCGACCGGATTTTTGTGATCAGTTCCATTTTCGGCGGAACGGGGTCGGCCGGTTTTCCGCAACTGATCAAATTGCTGCAACACCCGAGTCAGAAAATCCAGATTCGCAACGCGAAGAAGGGGGCCGTAACGGTGATGCCGTATTTTGCGCTGGAAGAAAACAACCAGAGTGCCATCGATCAAAACCGGTTTTTATCGAAGACCAAGGCGGCTTTGTCGTACTACCAGACGCAGGTCAATCTGGATGCGCTCTATTACATCGGCGACCGGCCCGGCAGCAAACTGTATCCCAACGTGGAGGGCGGGGCCAAACAGACGAACAACGCCCACGTCGTTGAGATGCTGGCAGCCGCGTCCATTCTGGATTTTGCCAACAAATCCGAGGGCGAGTTCAGTGATGCCAAACGGTATTTCGAGTACGGCCTGAAGCGCAACGACCGGACACTGGATTTGCCGCATTTCCACGATCAGACCTACAACGGCTTGTTCGAGCCGCTCATCCGGTTTGCGTACGCGACAAAATTCTTCACTGATTTTGTGCCGGGGAATCTCGGCGAAGCGTTTGCCAAGAACCTGTCCCTGTCGCAAAACCTGCGGACGAATACGTTTTACACCTCGCTGGAAAACTTCATGACGTACCATTTCAAGGTCTGGCTGAGCGAAATGGCCCAGAACGACCGGGCGTTTTATCCGTTCGAAATGCAACTGGATTTCAACGCAATGGTACGCTCGAAGCGGATTGAAACCGGGTTCTTCGACAAGGGCATCAGCGAAAAATTCCTCCGCGATCAGGCCGGGAAAATCGAAAACTCGTTGCAGGCCCCGTTCCCGCAGCCGGAAATGCGGTTTATGCAACTGCTGATTGATGTGGCCGAAAAATGCCGCGAAAAACTCGGGCCGCTCAACCGGCAACTTTCCGACGCTGCTGTGTAAATGCTATGTTGTTTCGCGGAGCTAAGCGGAGTTTTTTGAGGTAAGCAGAGGCTCCGTTGAACTCTAAAGAACTCCGCTTAGCTCCGCGAAATAGTTTAATTTAAAGATATGCCACATATTCTCAGAATTGATAACGACCCCAACGTCAGCCAGCAGAACCACCAGGACTGGACCGGTTCGCATACGGGCCTGACGGGCAACCGTATTGAACACATTCCCGACACGCTTTCGGGCGCGGCTGGTGGAGCCTCCGGAGCTGCGGCCAAGGCCGGAACCTCGATTCCGTCGCCGTTTGCGCGGTTGTATCTGTTCGATACGGCGTTTCGGATGGTCAAAAACAACCAGTTGCCGCGCGAACTGTCGCTGTACCACGTGCTGGTGTCGCACGCCCTCGACATGCTGGAACTCCTGTTTCAGGCTGGTAACAGCGCCGACCTGACCTACCGGGTCTGGAACCGGGCCGAGCGGCTGGATGCATTACGGAAAAAGGCGAGTGCGTCGGGCATGACCCGGCACGCCCACCAGATTCTGGCAAAAGCGCTGGATCTGGATTTTCGAAACGAACTTGGTACGCTCCAACAGTTTACGCTGATTTATTACAAGGGTGCTTTGCTCGGCGGAACATCGCCCCTGTCGCTGGTGTTCACCTCACCGAACTGGGAGCAGGAGCGCCAGAATAAATTCATCGACCCGCCGAAAAGCACGACGGGCCGGACGTTGTTCCAGAACGAATACGTGCCATTGCAGGACCGCGACACGGCTTTTGTGACCTACCTGCGCCGGTTGTACGACCAGTACAAGGATTACCTGCCCCCGAAAGGCGGTTTTTCCGAGTTTCTGTACAAAGCGTTTTTCGACAATACCGTTCAATTGCCGGTGGAAGCGAACACCACGCTGGCCAATTTTGAACCCATTCAGATTGGGGGAGAGGGCAATTCGACCCTACAGGTGTTGCCGGGCCTTATGTTGTATAAAGTGCGCGAAAACGACGTCCTGGACGATATTGAGGAGAACAGCGATTTCGTGATGCAGCCCACGGTGTCGTACTACCAGCAGGAAAGCCGCAACGGAGCACCTACGAACGTGCGGAAACCGCTGGCGCTGGCGTCGCGGATGGACGTGGCCGGGAGGTACGTTAAAAATACGAACTGGAATCCGCAGACGGTCATCCTGCGGTCGCTGCTGAACAACCTCAGCGAAGGCGGTTTGCTGGCCGAACGGTATTTGCCGGGGGTCGATAACGTGCGCTATCCGTTCCTGACCACCGACGATTTTCTGGAGGATTTCCTGATTCAGGTGCCGTTCAAGGTCAACAACAAGCGGTTTTTTACCGGCACCATTGGCGAGTGTGAATTTCTGCTGCCAATTCGGAAAGAGTATTTCAATTTCTTCCGGATCGAGGATTTGCAACGGCAATTTGTGTTCTCGGCGGAACACCGCGGAACCGACAAAATCATCACGGCTACGCTCCGCATCCCGATTCGGAACAACCGAACGATCGAATTCCGGAAAGAATACAACCTGGCGCGGTCGGAAACCGTCGTCGATTTTCGGGCTGGTCTGGCGTTTTTTCCCTTCTACCGCGTGACGGTGCCGGATTTGCAGCACCTGAACCAGTACCACATCCTGCTGGCCGACGTCAGCGATCCGACGATTGGCTTCCGTGCGGCCAATTCCGTGCAGTTTTACGAACTCCCGAACATCATTGCCGGAAAACCGCTCAACGTACCGACGCCCGAAGCACGTTCGCCGAAAGTCGATCCGCTGCCCGCGTCGTATTTCTATAAGGTTCCCCAGGCGTTTGACGTGCTGGAAATCCGGCTGGAGCGCAGCGGCATTCCGTACCGGGGGCTGGTGTTGCCGCTGTTTACGACCATTGCCGAAAAGGGCTACAAAAACTTTACGTTTGCCATCGATTTCGGAACCTCCAACACGCACATCGCCTATACCGATGCCGCGATGGGCGATGTGGAGCCGAAAGCCCTGACGGTGAGCGATGCGGTCACGAACCTGGACAAGGACGAGTTGCAGATGGTCACGCTGAATAAGCCGTATGAAGGCTACGAAGCCACGACCATGTACGATAAATACCGCCTTCCGGCCAGTTACGGAAGTCTGGTGTCGCTGGATGCGCTGATCCGACGCGAGTTTGTACCGGCTATTATCGGGAAGGAGTATGGCTCTCCCTTTACCTTCCCACTGCGGACGACGGTGTACGAGAAAAGCGGTTTTACCAATAGCGACAACAACCTGTTTTCAAAGGTCAACCTGGGTTTCAACATTGATCTGGAAGAAGGCAGTACGGGCGTCAACCACTATGTTACAAACCTGAAGTGGCTGTTTGAGAACCAGCCGGCCGATACCCTAAACCGACCCCGGGTGCGGGCATTCTTCGAAACGTTGTTGTTACTGATTCGGAATAAAGTGGTTCTGAATCAGGGTAATGTGCAACAGACGGCCGTTGCCTGGCTGGCTCCGTCGAGCATGCGGGCCATGACGGAAGATAACCTCGTCGGGGAGTGGGAGCAGGCGTTCCGGAATGTGTTTGGAACGACCAGTAACTTCCGGGCGAAACCGGTTCCGGAATCGCTGGCTCCGTATTTTTACCTCGTCAAAAATGGCGTCAAGTCGTTTGCCGATACGGTCAACGTGGATATTGGGGGCGGAACCGCCGACATCATGCTGTTCATGAAACAGCAGGGCCGTTACCTGAATACGTCATTCCGGTTTGCCGGGTACGATATCTGGGGCGGTGGGCTGGACGAACAGGGCCATCCGTCGCACCGGAAAGACAACGGTTTTGTCAAAAACTACCTGGCCTACCGCCGGACCCTCAATCAGTCGCCCGCGCGGGAGGATTCCATTCTGGATACGTTCCTGAACAAACCGGAATTGACGGCGGAGGACATTATCAGTTTGCTCTTTAAGTACGATAGTCACTTCAAGTTTACGCAGTCGATTCAGGACGGAAAACCGGCCTTGCGGATTGTGCTGTATTTGCACTATAGCGCGATTGTCTACCACCTGGTTCAACTGCTGGAGTCGCATAACCTGGCGTTGCCGCGCTACCTGACGTTTACGGGTCGGGGAAGCCAGTACCTGGCCATGCTCGGATCACGTTCGCGGCTGATTCAGTTTACGAAGATGCTGTTCAAGGCGTATTCCAGCCAGCCGATTCCACCGGATTTTGAAGTGATTCTGTCCGATAACCCGAAGGAAACGACGGCCAACGGAGCGGTGTTGTACGAAAATGCCGGGGGCGAAAAAGCGCAGTACGAAAACCGGGAAACGACCTGCTACTGGGGGAACGCGCCCGAACCGACCGAAGAAGGACAGGAGCCGAAGTTTACGTTTGAATACCGCCGGACGAAAATCGGGGAAGTGAGCCCGCAACGGGAGTTTCACCATTCGGTCTTGCATAACATGCAGCGGTTTCTGGAACTGACGTTGCTCGACCGGGACATTGCGTACTTCCTGAGTGAATACAACATTCAGACGCCGGAACGGTACCTCGACTACCTCGTGGGCACCGATATTACGCGGGGAGGACGGCTTTACGACAGTTATATGCTGGCCCGGATGGGTTTTGAACAACGACCGAACGATGCGCTGGGCGAAACCTACTTTTTCCTGCCGCTCAAACACGCGCTCTACGAACTGTCGAAACACATTGCCGAATCGTAACCTTTCAATCACCAACGCACGGAAGATGAGTCAAACTACCCGCTGGATTGTGTTGCTGGGCGTGTTGCTGCTGAACCAGGCAGGTTTCGCCCAACCGGATGCCGAATACCGGAGAAAACTTGATCAGGCTGCTTTTCAGATGATTAAGGCCACCGTTGAGTTTCTGGCGACGGATAAACAAACGTTTCCGGAAGTACAGACGGCCCAATGCAATTGTGATTCGTACGAGAGCCTGAAGGCGTTTATTGAACAGAACAAGCTGGTGGGCGCCGACAAGCTGGTCGATGATGCGAAGCGGAAGGCAGCCCACAGCATTGCCCAAATCAATCAACCCGGAACCGCCCTGAACGAGGTGAAGGAGTACCTGATTCAGAAGGTGGCTCAGGGCGACAAGGCCATTCGGCAGACGCTGCCAACGTATGCGGCTTTTGAAACCAGCCTGAATACCATCATCAGCCGTAGTTTGGATGGTGAAACGGCCGCTGCGCCCTTGCCACCGACGCCCGCAGCCACAACGGATGCGGTGCCGGCCGATACGGCAGCGACCACCGAAATAACCCCAACTACCCCAACCAACTCTCAAAAAAACTGGATTTCTATGGATGGATTTGCGCTTTTTTTATCAATCCTGAGCCTCGCCGGGGTCGCTTTTCTGGCTTATATCGTGGTAAAGGCCCAAAAACCGCAACAGTCGGCCCGCGATGTGCAGTTCGATTCACAACTGGCCAAGCTGGCGGACCGGATCAGTAAACTGGAGATTCGCAAAAACCAGCCCAATGAAAACTTTCAGTTGAATGCCCGGCTGGACGCGCTGGAACGGGCGGTTCGGCACCTGGAACAAAACCGCGCCGAAAAACCGGTGGCTCCCGCGGCCCGCGTTCCGCTAGAAGTGGTAACGCCGGTACAGGAGCCACCGACCGAACCCGAAGCGCCGGCGCGTCCGGCCAACCGGTTTCGGTCCCAACCCGAAACACCCGCCAAACCGACGGCTTTCTACGCGCGCACGGCGGATCTCGGCGACGGATTCAGTGCCCGCGGACTGCTGCTAACGCCCGAGCGGGACACGGTTTTTGATGTGACCCTGCAGAGCGACACGCAGGCAACCTACCAGGTGTCTGAAAATCCGGATGCCCAGCGACTGGCGTTGAGCGATCCCTATTCCTACCTCAACGACGCCTGCGAATACCTGACCCAGCCCAGTCCGACCAGCCGTATCCGGACGGAGCAAGCCGGTCACCTGACGCTGCAGGGGGATAAATGGAAAATTACCGAGAAAGCAAAAATTAGATTTATTTAGTAATTTACTACCCAGTCCGGATTAATTTGGGATTAGACCAGGAGGAAATGATAAGATTTGATAGTCAATTAATTAATGACCGGTCTATGAGACACCAACTACGGATTTGCTGGTAACATGACGCTGGAAGAATTACGGGACCGGATAAAGAATGAAGTCGTTTTGCACGAAGGGGAACTGGCCGACTGGCAATGGCGCCAGAAAGGGCTGGTTGCCGAAGCCAGTGAACTGGGGATCACGGATTTTACGCGGTTAGTCAATGATATTAGCCGGCAGGTCAACCGGGATTTCGGGAAAATTCTGGACCTGAAAAAGAAGATTGTCACCGTTGCGCTGCAACGCCAGCATAAGTTAACAGCCGCCGACATGACGCAATTCGTCATGGAAGCCGAGCGGGTGCAGTTGTCGCGGACGTTTGTGGTGGACCAGTGGATACCGGCTATTCTGGAAGCCCTGCCCGCGTCCGTCGAACCGGAGCCGGTGCTGTTACCGGAGAATCCGCCCAGCGTGGTTTCGGCGGGCACCGCCCCTCCGCCCCCTAACCCGTCGGAACCGGCACCGTCCACCGATAAAGTGGAGTCGGTCCGGAAAAAAATCAAAAGCATTCTCGATGACTACGACAAACACATTCAGGCGCAAAGTCTGAACTTTCTGTTTAAGGCCGTCGACTACGACGAAGCGGCTCTGGCGGAGGAGATCCGGCGTTATCTATCGGAACACTATTACGCGTCGGTGCATCCGCCCCGTGGCACGACCCTCAAGGAAAAGCTGATTTCGACCGACTGGCGACACCTGAGCTGGTGGGAAAAAGACCAGTCTAAACCCGCCGACTCCGTGAAAACGCCGGTGGGTTACACCACGTCCACCACGCTGAATGCGGGAGGGACGCCCCATCGTCCGCCCGCTATGCCCTTGCCGGTTTCTGAAAAACCGCCGGGCCACGTACCACCCGCCGTTCAACCGACAGAACCGCCCAAAAAAAGCGGGTTGTCGGATGTTGCGCTGATTCTGCTGGCGGTTTTGTCGGCACTGATATTGATCTGGGTGGTCTTGCGGCTGACCCGCGGAACGGAAGAAGAGGAAGCGGTGCCGAAACCGCCTAAAAGCAGCAAGAATCAGAGTCTTGATCCCGGGAGAAAAGGGAAACCTGCGAAACCGCCCAAAACCGGATTAGGGGGTAAAAAAAAACTTTTACCGGAAGAGGAGCGCCCCGAATCGGCGAGTAGTACGGATAAAACAGGGAAGAATCGGCCGGGCCGGGCGGGCGAAATCAGAACCGTTGATTTTGATGAGGTCGATAATACCGTTGGCGAATTCGGGTTACGTCCCGCGCGAAAAGGCGGCTGGTGGGGCTTCGTCGATGAGTCGAATACCTGGGTCATTGAGCCACAGTTTGAGCTGGCAACGCCCTTCAACAATGGCAAAGCCAGCGTCGAGCTGGACGGAAATCAATTTTTTATTGATCGGTATGGAAAACGGATACGGGAGGGTAACTAGTTTATTTACAGGGAAATAGTGTAAGTGTTATTATCCGTTGCCAAGCAAAAAAAAGTAAATAATTGCTCTAAAGTACTGCAGGAATAAACAGACATAGCCACGCAAGGTTATTCGATTGAACGCCGGAGACCGGTCACTTAAAAAATTATGAAGAGAATCTTACTTTTCGTAACTTTTGAAAGTCTAAAGGAATGGGACCTGCGTTTGATTAAATCAAGCATGATATGATTGATACCATTCGTCAACAGATACAGGAGGTTTTTGGCCATCATGAGCGATACGTTTCTGCCGACGTTATCAATGATTTGTTTGTAGCTATTCCATCGGATGAGACCGTTTTGACGCAGGAAATTATGGGGTACCTGCTGGAGCATAATTACGAAGCCCTGACTCCTCCACGGGGCCAATCGCTCCGGGAACGGTTGATTTCGACCGACTGGCGTCAAAAAGAAAATAAAAAATGGGTGTCCGAACCTGAATTTCTGATGGCTCCGGCCCTGCCGAATGCCATAGCGCGTCCGGTTCCGACCTCGTTTGCCCAATCCAATAGAGTGCTGGTTGCCCTGGTGATTCTGATTGTAAGCATTCTACTCTGGTTCTGGAACGGGAAACTGTCGGCGATCGGAACCAGTACCAACGCCGAACGGGCCGACCAGGAACCGAGTTTGGAAACGCCTTCGGTGGCCCCCAAAGAAACGACCAGCCCGTCGATGGGCGTTCTCCCGCCGAAAAAAAATGTGGTGTTGACAGCGTCGGCTAAAAATAAGACACCTATACTATCCACGGTAGACAGACCGGAAAAACCGGCGGATCTGGCGGCTGCCAGCCCGCAGGAATCCGTTAAACCGTATGATATGGCCGACACCCAGGTTGGTGATTTTGGTCTGCGGGCTGCCCGGAAAGGGAATAAATGGGGGTATATCGATCAGAAGGACCAGTGGCATATTGAACCGATGTATGACGATGTGACGCCTTTCAACAACGGCAAAGCCACCGTCGTGCTGGATGGCCAGCAAATCACTATTGACCGTGATGGCGTTCGGATTCGCGAAGAAAACTAACGGGATGGCGCTCCGGCGCTGACCGTCAGGTTTCGGAAGGTGGTTCCGTCCGTGTTGGAAACAAAACCGATGCCGTTGCCCTGATATTGCCGGAACTGGTACGGGCTGGTCGGGATTTCCCGACCGTTCAGGTAGAAATGAATCTGTTCCCCTTTTTTACGAACCGTCAGCGTATTTTGGCTGGTCGACAACGGAATGCCCGCCGGTACATAATCCCCCCGCATGTAGATCGTATAACTCAGACCGTTGATGACGTACTTGACCGAAACCTGGTTTTTGTTGTTAATCCTGAAGTGGCAATAGTTCAGCGAATCGCGGACACCAATCAGTAAACCGGCATCGGGAATGATTCCGCCCGGGCCGCCAATTTCGACCTGCACCATAAACGTATCGACTTTATTGAGGTTAATACCGGTTGGAATCGGGATAAAACTAAACGCCGAGGTCTGCGTATTGCTGGCCTGCTTGTGAACCCGGTAGGCGTTCTGGGCCATATCGAACGAATAAGCCCCCCGCTGACCGATGCGCCACCGGTTACGATTATCCCTGAAATCATCGCTAAACAGACGGCCGGACGCATCGGCTGGATTTTTGGGCTTTATTTTGACGTGTACCCACGAGCCGGAAGCCGAATAGACGCCCACCTGCGCCGGGCTTTGGGTAACAAGGCCGAGCAGAATCCCAAAAAAGAGGATGATACGTTTCATGGACAGATGGTTAAAATTTGTACTGGAAAACCGCAACCGGATAACCGGCCTGTGTGCCCGGTAACAAACTAACCTTCGGCTCGGTCGTTTTCAACCGTTGTTTCTGGTTGCGAACTCCTTTGATAAACGTGGCGACGATATCGGTCACCCAGATGGCACCCGACAGGCGGGTTGCGATAAAATACCGGTGGTGGTGATCGTTAGCCCGGTCGTAATAGGGCTGTGCGGCCGCCCGGTTGCGTTGCTGCTCGTAAAGTGCGTACTCATCGCGCGACTTCTTGCGTTCGACCAGGCCGTAAAACAGCAAGCCGTAGCAGGCCGTGGTTATGCCCAGCCGGTGCCCGATGACGGGCCGGGGTGACTGCACAAAAATATTGCCGACACCGGGAGCGACCACCGACAGAAGGGCAAATTCGGGACCGCCGGGGCGGTATTTCCGTTTTGGCTCCGGTTCGGGGACCTTGGTGGCAAGGCTGGTTTGGGGAGCGGTGCTCGGCGCCGTTTTGACGAGAATGGTAGCCCGGATGTTTTCGTCCAGCTCAAAACCATTTGCCAGTGTTTGCCAGACGATGCGACGGTTCGTACCGGGCTGCACATCCTGCCCCCAATCGCCGGAAAGGTACTGGGCGGTCGGGTTCAGTAACCCATTTGTTTGACTTCGGATGCGAAGGTAAACCGAATCGGCCGGCTGATTACCCGTCAGATCGTACAGGACTTCAATGGCCGATTCGTCGATGACATTGATGCGAATATTGGTAACAGCAACCTGACCGATGGCGGGAAGTGTGCAAAGCAGGCTAAGAAATGCGACAACCCGTTTGAGCCAGTAACGCGTGTATTGCTGATGCATAGGAAGAGAGAAACTAGTTAGTAACGGTTACCAAACGCGAAGCCGTGAATTTGTCGTCACACTGATTGGCCAGCACCATGGAAACGTTGTACGTACCCGGTTTTTCGTATAAGACGGTGAATTGCTTTCCGGAACGGTTTCGTCCGTCGCCCAAATCCCAGCCGACGGCCCCAATCTCGCCTTTCTGATTTTCCAGAAAAAAGGTAACTTCCAGTTTTGTCGCCGTGAAACCAATAGTGCCTTCGGGCTTTTCGCAGACCGGAAAATTTTTCTGATCCAGATCAAACGGTTCACAGGATACGCAACACAGGCAAATCAGTATCAGGGCGATAAAGACTTTCATCATACGTGTTTATTAGGCACACGAAACTAATCAAATATTGGATAAACGTACTTCCAAAATAATGCCATTCCGGTAACCAACCAAGTATTTGTCACATTGCCGGTATTTTTTTGTAAATTTATTCGGTCTTGTCGCTTGATGCCGGGCGACAAAACAGCGGTTTATTCGGGCTGGAAATCCGGAAAACCGGGCCTTACAATCACGTTCAAACACCCACACACGGAGGATGTCCTGGTCAGCAAAAACAAAAGATGAACTGGTCGCCGAAATTCGGCGGCTGAGTAAAGAGGTAGGAATACGGAATTCCCTTGACGGTAATTCACAACCCCAGCACGCGTCGGTTTTTGACGTTAGCAAAACGGTTGACCAATTGAACCTCATTGGGTTAACGATTGAAGAAGATGGGACGGTTACGTTTTGTAACCAATATACGTTGCGGATTACGGCCTGGCAACCAACCGATGTCATCGGGCAGAATTTTTTCGAAATTTTTATTCCCGCAGCCGACCGCGTGCAGGTACAGCGGGATTTTAACGAAGCCATTGCGCGGGGCGGTTCTGTCGAACAAAAGGAAATCAACCTGCTGGCCAAGAGCGGTGCCGTTCGGAATATCCAGCTGAATTCGTTCATTATCAATAGCGTCGCCGATCGGTCGGCGGTGGCCTCGTATACCATCATTGGCGAAGATGTGACGAACAAAAAACGAGTGGCCTCGGCGCTGTCCTACTCCAACTCGCAATTGCAGGACCTGGTCGATAACACCAGCGACCTGATTCAGCTGGTTACGCTCGATGGCAAGTTTCTGTTTGTCAACCGGGCCTGGCGCGAGGTGCTGGAATATGGTTCCGACGAAATTGCTTCGCTGACGCTCCAGGATGTTCTCCATCCCGACTACGCCGAAAGTACGCTCATGCGCCTGCAACGGGTGCGCGATGGCGAGAAATTTCCGTATTTCGAGACGGTTTTTCAGAGCAAGAAGGGCAAGACCATTTTTGTATCGGGGAGCGTCAACTGCCGGTATGACCAGGGAAAACCGACGGCCTACCGCTGCATTCTGCACAACATAACGAGCCGCATCCGGGCCGAAAAGGCGCAGAAACTGTATTACAGCATCGCCAACTGGACGCTGAACGCGACGGATCTGGATGAGCTGTACCAGAATATTCACGAAGAACTGAGCAACATTATCGACGCCCGGAACTTCTTCATTGCGCTCTACGACCAGAGCAAAAGCTTCCTGTATTTTCCGTATTACATCGACGAATATTTCACGGGAATGCGGTTTACCAAACGGAAACTGGGTAACGGCCTGACCGAATACGCCATCCGGGCCAACCGACCGCTGTTTCTCTACGAGCAGGATATTCAGCAACTGGCCGATACGCAGAACCTGTACCTCTACGGACAGATTCCGAAAGCGATGCTTTGCGTTCCGCTCCGGATCGGCGACCGGATTACGGGCATTATCGGGGTAAAAGCCTACGACAAAACCGATGCCTACAACATCCGGGATCTGGAGTTGCTGGAATTTATTTCGGGCCAGGTGGCGCTGGCCATTGCCCGAAAACAGGACGAAGCCGCCATTAACAAGCAAACCGCCCGCCTGAATGCCATTTTTGACAGCAGTTCACACCTGATCTGGTCGGTTAATAAAAGCTTTCAGCTCACCTCGTTCAATCGGAATTACAGCCGTCTGATTGAGAACCAGTTAGGCGAAGTTCCCCAACTGAATGTGACGACCGAAAAGCTGGGCTGGCGGATCATTGGGACCGAAAACCGCAAGATGCTGGAAGAGAAATACCGGCTGGCGTTCCGGGGATTGCCCCAAACCGTTGAACTGCATTTTCAGACCCAGAAGGGCGATGCCTGGCTGGAAGTACACCTGAACCCGATTCTGCTCACGGGCGGGGTCATCGAGGAGGTCTCCGGGATAGCCCGCGATATTACGGCCCGGAAACGAACCGAGCTGGAACTGCGGGGCAGCGAGGAGAAATTCCGGGGCATTTTCGTCAACCTGCAGGACATTTACTGCCGGGTCGATCGGGAAGGCCGGATTACGATGATCAGCCCGTCGGTGCTGAAACGGACGGGCTATACGCCGGAAGAAGTTTTGGGCCAGCCCATTACTAATTTCGTTGATAAACAGGATATTCGCCGGGCCTTGCTGCGGTTGATCCGGAATAAAAGCCTCCGAAATTTCGAAGCGACCCTGCACCGGAAAGACGGTACGATTCGGCAGATCATGCTCAACATGTTGACGCTGAGTGATAAAAATGGCCGGGTGGAAGAAGTGGCGGCCCTGGCCCGTGACATTACCGAACTGAAGCGCAACGCCCAGGAGTTGATGAAAGCCAAAGACGAAGCCGAGCGGTCGCTGAAGGTAAAGGAGCGGTTTCTGGCCAACATGAGTCACGAAATCCGGACGCCGATGAACGGCGTCATCGGGATGATCGACCTGCTGAACGACACCCCGCTGGATCAGGACCAGAAGGATTACGTCCAAACCATCAAGAAATCCTCGGAGACGCTGCTTAATATTCTGAACGATATTCTGGATTTGTCGAAAATCGAAGCCGGAAAAATGGTGTTGCACGAAGCGCCCATCCGGTTTCAGGAAGTATTCGAAAAACTGGTGTCCCTTTTTGGGCAGCAGGCCAGTGTCAAGGGCAATACGCTGACGTACCATCTGGACGATGATTTGCCCAAATATGTGATTGCGGACCAGACCCGGTTATTGCAGATTTTGTCCAACCTGACCTCCAACGCCATTAAATTTACCGAGAACGGCGCGGTCACGGTGAAGGCGTCGCTGGTCGGCAAAAAGGGGAAGTTCAACCGGATCAAGATCGAGGTAAAAGACTCCGGCATTGGGATTGCCAAAGATGATCTGGGTCTTTTGTTCAATTCATTCAGCCAGGTTGAAATGTCGTCGCGCAAGTCATTCGGCGGTACGGGGCTGGGGCTGGCTATTTCGAAAGAACTGGCGGCCTTGATGAAAGGAAGCATTGGGGTCGAATCGACAGCCGGTCAGGGCAGCACCTTCTGGTTCACGATTGAATTGAAAGAAACGTTGATCAGCCCGACGACCCAGAAAGCCGATCAGGTGGAGGTTTCGTTGCAGGATGTGTTTAAAGATCACAAACCGTATCTGCTGCTGGTCGACGACAATGCGGTCAACCGGAAAGTCGCCACCGAAATTCTGCGGAAATCGGGTTGCCGGGTCGAGATGGCCTCCAGCGGCCAGGAAGCCATTGAGAAAGTAACGGCCTCGATGGCTGCGGGTAGCCAGCCGTATGAGCTGATTTTCATGGATATCCAGATGCCGGATATGGACGGGGTGGAAACGACCGGGAAGCTTCGCGAACTGTTTGGAACGGCGTTGCCGCCGGTTATTGCCATGACGGCGTATTCGATGCGGGAAGATCGCGACCGGTTTTTGAGCCAGGGACTCGACGATTACATTGCCAAACCGATCCGGGCGCAGAGCCTCATTGCGAAAGTAAAGGAAGTGGTGGATGCCCGGAAAGATTTTCGGGAAGCGGTTGAGATGCGGTCGAAGCAGTTGGAGAGCATTCGGGAGCCGGAAGCCCCCATGATCGATGCGGAGATTGTCGGCCAACTGGAGCAGGTTGGGGGCTGGGACCTGGTGACGTCCATTTTCGAAGATTTTGAGCAGGAAGCAACAACGCTTGTCCACGAGTCGATGGACGCCATTCTCATTGGGGATATTCCAACCGTTAAAAGCCACTTGCATACCCTCAAAGGAAGTGCGGGAACCATTGGCGTGGCCCGGATTGCCCAGATCGCGCGCGAAGCCGAAGCCAAACTCAAGGTGAACGATACCAGTACGCTGGCCGGCGATTTGCAACTGCTGGACCGGGAATTCAAGCTGTTTCTCAGCGACTATAAAAAAACATTAGACAAATTAGGCGCTGAAAAAGCCAACTAATCGAAACGATGCAATCACGTCAACTTATTTCCACCGGTTCTCCCTGGGAGCCGGTGGTCGGCTATAGCCGGGCCGTTCGGGTCGGCAACCTCGTTGAAGTCGCCGGAACGACGGCCATGGATGGTGACCAGCTGGTAGGTTTTGGAAACATATACGAGCAAACCCGGTTTATCCTGGAAAAAATCAGCACTGTGCTGGCAGAAGCAGGTGCCAGTTTATCAGACGTGGTGCGTACAAGGATGTACGTTACCGATATTGCGCAGTGGGAAGCGGTAGGCCGGGCCCATGGCGAGTTTTTCAAAGACATTCGACCTGCTGCTTCCATGGTGGAAGTCCGGGCGCTGATTGACCCCAATTTGTTGATTGAAATTGAAGTAACGGCCGTGGTACAACCTGTTGTCTAACTTGTTTCTGAATTAGTGGATCAATTTTATAGATCCTGCGTTAAATAGGATTTAAAACTGTATTTTTGTTTGTAATTAACATTAATAACCTACGAATCAGTGTGTTACATACTAATAGGTAAGTAAGAGTTACGAATGATACCAGAAATAAAACAACCAGTCGAAGAAGTAGTTACTACCGAACAGGTTATCAAAAAAGCGGTAGAAGTAATCTGTGGAAAATGGCGTTTAGTGATTATTCACCTGTTACGGGAAAAGACATTACGGTACGGGGAAATCAAACGGGCCGTTCCCGGTATCAGCGAAAAAGTTCTGGTTCACGAATTGAAACAATTGGTCGAACTGGGCATGGTTAACAAACAATCGTTCGGCGAAGTCCCCCCGCGCGTTGAATATTCACTCAACGAAAAAGGACGGTCCATTTTACCGGTCATTGATCTGCTTCTGGAAGTAGGACAGACCTTCATGTAAACGTATCCAGCTGTGAAAACCGGCGACTTGGTTTCGCGGATGCTTCACGGCTGGAGCTTCCCTTCTTAACGACTGATCAGTTTATAGCCGACCGCCAGCGTGGCGTAACCAATAAAACCGGTAATCCCGCGCTCGTTAAAAACCCCGCCCACGGGTAAACCGTACCGCAGATCGACCTCGAGCCGTTTCAGGAATGTCATTCCGGCTCCAAATTCGACCCCGAAGTTGAGGGGTTTCACCTGTAACATGCCGGCCTGGTCAGGGTTCGTCAGGTCCACCTTATCCTGAATGTTGGTGACGGTATAACCGGGGAAACCGATGCTGGCGTTGGGTTCCACACGCCCGGACGCCGTCCGGGAAGCTTCGGCTTGCTGCGTAATCATCAGGTACGGGCCGCCATACAGCCGCCATAGGTCTCCCGGCCCCTTTTTGCCAATAAAAACCGGAATATAAAAGGAATTGATGCGCGGATCCGAGGTGGCGTTCAGGCTGGCATACAGGGTTTTCGGGGGAATCGTCAGCGGTAAATTCACGCCAAATTCGGAAGCTGCCAGGATATCAATGCGGTCGATGGACGCTTTCTGCTTCAGCATGAGCGACGAAAAACTGAGTTCTGCCTGTAGAAAAAACCGGTCGAAATTTTTCCGAATCCAGACACCGCCCAGATACCCTACGCCGATTCCGTTGCTGGTATTCCGGATGCGGGGCATTTCCAGGCCCGGCGAAAGGGTTTGAGCCGGAAGAATCGTATGACCGTGCGTCAGTGTTCCTCCGCCCCGGACGCCCCCCTCAAGCGTGCCCTGCGCCCGGATTTGTACCGCTACCAGAACCAGCAGGCCGGCAATCCAACAGTATTTCATTTTCAATCCAACAAGTACGGTTTGGGCTGCCCTGTTACAACCCGATAGGGCCACAAGAACGTAAAACTCCGGCAAGGGCGAAACAGTTTTTGAATATTTTATCAATAATTGATTACCAATCACTACATTCAGCGTCTAAAAGGAAGGTTTTGAAATCCGCCCGGTCATCCCTTCGAACAGTTCGGGGGTGTTCATAGTTGTTCTAGTTCAAATCCATTGCACACTCAAAACACATAAACTCTTATGGGACTGCTCAGTTTTTTCAAAGGTGTCGGTGAAAAAGTTTTCGGTAAGGAGCATGAAGCGCCAGCCGCCGAGCCCGCCAAAGCGGCCGAAGTTGAACCGCTGAAAGCCAGCGCGTTGCTTAATCACGTCAAACAGCTAGGGCTTTCGTACAGGAAGCTGACGATTAAAACAGCCGGTGATACCGTGGTTCTGGAAGGGGAGGTTGCCAAGCAGGAAGATGCCGAAAAACTGGCGCTGGCCGTCGGGAATGTCGAAGGTGTTAACCAGGTCGATAACCGGCTGGTGGTCGATACCCCGGAGCCGGAAGGGCAATTCCACACGGTCGAAAAGGGCGATACCTTATCGGCCATCTCTAAGAAAGTATATGGCGACCCGATGAAATACGGAATCATTTTTGAAGCCAACAAACCGATGTTGAAAAGCCCGGATCTGATCTATCCCGGCCAGGTGCTGCGGATTCCGCGCTTATAGGAATGAGCCGGTTTTTAGGAAAAGGCGTCTTCATTCGGGACGCCTTTTTGCTGACCGGTTTGTTCGCGCTATCGTTGCTGAAGAACAGGCAGCGGGAATTTATAAAATACCGGGCCGGTAAAACCGGCGATTCTACTGTATGGCCGTGCTTTTTACGTACGGAAAAGGCTTTTGGTCGCTACTCCGCTTTGAAATGCGGGTTTTCGATAATTCCGAACACGTTGCCAAACGGGTCTTTGACGCTGGCGACTTTGATATCTTCGCCGACTTCCTCGATGCCGGAATGGACGCTGGCGCCGTGGCTCATCAGGTGTTCCCAGGCTTTTTCGATGTTTGGGACACCCCAGTAGGTGATGGTGCTGCCATCGGAAGGTTTAACGGTTGGGTCCAGCCCCAGTTCATAACCGCCCACTGAAAAACCTACGTAAAAAGGTTCGTCGAAATACGGCTTGACACCCAATATGGTTGAATACCAATTCTTTGCGTAAAGCAAATCGGGTGCCGCGTAAATAATCGTCCGTAGGCCCAGAAAAGCGGATGCCATATAAAAGGGGATTAGTTGTACAGACCGGCAACGGCCAGTATGAAAATGAAATGGAAAAATAAGAAAAAAGATCAAATAGCGCGTACACAATTTCTTTTGCGGTTTCGTCGGGACTGATTCTCAGGGCAAAACCGGCGCTGGCCTGATGAAACCGGAGAGGAGCGAACCCGGCAAGATATTTGCGGTCTTTCAGGGGCAGCGACCGGCCGGGATTTGCCACTAGAACCCCTTGCTATTTGCCGGAATCTTGCCATTTTTACAGATAAGTTATCAGGTAAATGTTTGTTTTGTAAAACAACTATTGACTTGAATTAAAACCGACCCGACCAGTTCGTATGTCTAAAAAGAATCAGTCTTCCTGGGGGCAAAAACCGTCTGTCCGACCCACTTCAACCGGAGCCAGTAAACCCATGCCACGTCCGGCTCCGACGAAACCGCAACCTCTTTTACCCGTACCCGAACCACTGGAAAACCGACCCATTCAATGGCTATGGGCCCTGCTGATCGCGGTCATCGGATTTGCCTTGTACGCCAATACCTTTAATCACGGGCTTGCGCTCGATGATATCGCTGCCATCACCCAGAATCTGTTTGTCCAGAAAGGCATCGAAGGGATTCCCGATTTGCTGAAGACGGAATTCTGGCATTTCAGCAATATTTCACTCGGTTACTACCGCCCGCTGGCACTCATTACGTTTGCCCTGGAGAAAGAATATTTCAACGGTGATCCGCACATCAGTCACATTATCAACGGTTTGATTTACGCACTGACCGGTTTTTTTCTGGTTGTTCTGTTGCAAAAGTGGATGCCCGGCCGGGCCGTTCTCACCACGCTGATTGCTTTCCTGTTCATGGCCCATCCGCTCCATACGGAGGTCGTGGCCAACATCAAAAGCCGGGACGAAATGCTGAGTTTTCTGTTCATGACGCTGGTGATGTTGACATACTGGAAATTCCTCGAAACCCGGCAGAAAGGCTGGGTTGCGTTTTCGGCGTTCTGGATGTACCTGACGTATCTTTCGAAAGAGTCGTCACTGGTCGGTTTGGGGCTGATTGTCATCATGCAGTACACGTTTGCCAAACGGAATTTTGTGCAGTCACTCATCAGCATCTGGCCGTATCTGCTCGTGACGGCGCTGTTTTTCTGGCAAAAAAAGGCCATGATTGGCACGCTGAGCGGCAATCCGCCGGTCGACTGGGCCAATTATCCGTACGCCCTGCAAAACACCAAGTTCCTGACGACCTTCAAATTTTTCGCCCAGTACCTGCGTCTTCTGATCTTTCCGCTGCACCTCTCGTACGATTATTCCTACGACGTGATTCCGTCCGGGAAACTGAGCGATTGGGAAACCTTACTGGGGCTGTTCTCGTTTGGCGGGCTCGTCTGGCTGGCTTGGAGAGGGTTCTGGAAACGGGCGGTCTGGGGGTTTGGTCTGACGTGGATGTTCATTACCATGACGCCGGGTCTGGGGTTCGTCCTGTTCCGGGGGGGCATTCTGGCCGAACGGTTTTTGTACGCGCCGATTCTGGGCTTCGTCCTGGCGGTGCTTGCGGGGCTTGACCTGCTGTTGGTGCAGCGGCTGAACCTGTCCGAATCGGCACCGGTTTTGAAACGATACGGAATTCTGATTGGCTTCTGTGTGGTCGTCGGGGGTTTATTCAGCTTCCGGACCGTCGTTCGTAATGAAGACTGGAAAGATAATTTTACGCTCTTTAACAGCGGTCTGGTTTACGCTTCGAACAGTTGCCAGGTCAACCGGCACGTGGCCAATGAATGGATTAATAAGTGTGCTGAGGAGAAAGATCCGAAACAGAAACGGTATTATTTCAATAAAGCCATCTATCACTTACGGCGTTCGACGGAGATATATCCCGGTTTTGGCGAAGCCTTTTTCTCGATTGCGTATTCGTACCAGAAACTGATTCCGAACCGGGATTCGGCGGTTTATTACTACAAACAGGCTATTCGGGCTTCCTCGAATTACGCACCGGCTTACAACAACCTGGGGGTGATCTACCAGGGCGAAGGGCGGTACCACCTGGCGTCCTATTTTTACAACATGTCGATGCTGGTCAATCCGGCGTATCAGGACGGCCGGAACAACTGGGAAGGCTTGAAAAAACAGCTGGGCCTTGATGTGAAGATTTTGCCGGATAGCCTGAAGCACGAAGCGGTTTTACCGGGCATCCCTACGCCGGCGACGGTTCCGGCTCTACGGTTTCCAGTGAGATAAAAAGTTTGAGGTTCAAAGTTTAAGGTTTAACGAACTTGTTCAAATGCGGGTATTTCCGCAACGTTAAACCTTAAACTTTGAACCTCAGACCACTTATTTTGCGTAAGCTACCGACCGCATTTCCCGAATGACGGTGATTTTGATCTGGCCGGGATACTGCATTTCCTTTTCAATTTTCTGCGAAATATCGAACGAGAGCGTGTTGGCTTTTTCGTCGGATACGTTTTCGGCATCGACCATGACCCGTAGCTCGCGCCCGGCCTGAATGGCGTAGCATTTGGTAACGCCGGAGAAGTTCATGGCCAGTTCCTCGAGTTCTTTCAGCCGTTTGATATAGGACTCCATCATCTCCCGACGGGCCCCGGGCCGCGAACCGGAAACCGCATCGCAGACCTGCACGATGGGCGAAATCAGGCTCGTCATCTCGATCTCGTCGTGGTGTGCCCCGATGGCGTTGCAGACTTCCGGATGCTCTTTGTACTTCTTGGCCAGTTCCATGCCCAGCACGGCGTGCGGCAGTTCCGCTTCTTCCGGCCAGACTTTCCCGATGTCGTGGAGCAGGCCCGCCCGCTTGGCTAATTTGGCATTCAGACCCAGTTCGGCAGCCATCGTGGCGCAGAGTTTGGCGACTTCGCGGGAGTGTTGCAGCAGGTTCTGACCGTAGCTGGAGCGGAACCGCATCCGGCCGATCATCTTGATCAGTTCGGGGTGCAACCCGTGAATACCCAGATCGATCACCGTCCGTTCGCCGATTTCCACAATCTCATCCTCGATGTTTTTGCGGGTTTTGGCCACGATCTCCTCAATTCGGGCGGGGTGAATCCGGCCATCCTGCACCAGTCGGTGGAGCGACAAGCGGGCGATTTCGCGCCGAACGGGGTCAAAACCGGAAATGATGATGGCTTCCGGCGTATCGTCTACGATGATTTCGACCCCCGTTGCCGCTTCCAGGGCCCGGATGTTCCGCCCTTCGCGACCGATTACTTTCCCCTTGATGTCGTCGCTTTCGATGTTGAAAACCGACACGCAGTTCTCGATGGCGTGTTCAGTGGCCGTCCGCTGTATGGTTTCGATGACCACCTTTTTAGCTTCTTTCGTAGCCGTGAGCTTGGCTTCTTCGACGATGCTTTTGATGTATGACGAAGCCCGGGAATCGGCTTCGGCTTTCAGGGCATCCACGAGCTGCTCGCGGGCCTGCTCGGCGGTGAGGTTCGCAATTTTCTCCAGGGCTTCTACCTGTTGCTGTCGCATGCGCTCGGCTTCTTCCCGGCGTTTCCCAATGCTTTCCTGCAACTGATCCAGTTTGGCTTTCTGCTGCTCCAGTTCCATTTCCCGGCGTTTGCTTTGGTCGGCCTGTTGCTGGAGTTGTTGTTCGCGCTGCTTGAGTTTGTTTTCGTTGGTGATCAGGATGTTTTTCTTCCGATTGGTGTCTTCTTCAAACTCAGCTTTCAATTTCAGGTACTTTTCCCGAGCCTCCAGAATGCGGTCCTTCTTGATATTTTCGGCCGTCAACTCGGCATTTTTAATAATCTCTGCCGCTCGGGTTTCGGCATCTTTCTCACGCTGGGAGAACAGGCGGCCCAACAGCTTCCTGCCGATATAGATGCCTGCCGCGATTGATAGGATATCCGACAACAGCACCACCCAGAAATCAATTTTATTCATGTCCGTAGACGTTTGTGTGAAAAATATAGATTTCACAGACAACTACAGTACCGGAACGTGAAGCAAACCGGCTGCCGGGCAGCCAGCGTTGAGTCGTACAGGAGGGAAGGGTTTTGAGGTTGATCAACAATCCCATTTTCAGGTAGTTAAGGTCGAGTCGATCAACTCGTCTAAGCGGTTTATCCGCTCGGTTATTGTTGCTTGCAGCGCCAGTTTTTCATTGCTTGCGTTTAGCCATCTTACGGTATTCATGACGGCAATTACCGCCAGAATATCAACGTCATCGCGTTTTTTCTTTTTATTTTTCTCTTCCAAAAAACGTTCATTGACGAGACGCCCGGCTTCCCGGGCGTTTTCCTCATCTTCAGGAAGAACGCTAAGCGGGTAATTCCGGCCTGCAATTCGGATATTTATTGACAATAACTCTTCCATCCGTACGGCTTGTCGAACCAGCATCAGAAACGTTCCACACGCTTCCAACACGCTGATGAGTGATTATGACAAGGCACTCAAATAGGCAATACAGCGATCCAATTCGTCGATGTAAGCCGTTAGTTGTTGCTTCAATTCGGCAGTAGTCCCTGCGTCATTGTGTTTGTTATTTACAATCTTAGGAATATTTGTTGGTTTTGAAAACTCTTTTGGCGAATTATTCACCAATTTTTCCAGTTGTTTCAGTTGATTCTGCTGTTTTGCGAGCTGATTCGCCAAATCAGCCTTTTCTTCTTCCAGCACTTTTCGAACCTGTTCCAGTTCCAGAATCCGTTCCCGGCCTTCCCGGATCATTTCCATCAGACGGAAGGCCTTGGCTTCAAAGGCATCCATTTGTGAAAGAACCGGTGACGTAGTATTCATAACAGATTCAAAATTTACCCGCTAAAGCTAACCGCTTCCAACCGATTTTCTGCAACAAGGGCCGAAAAAATCACCCCATTTCTTATTTCCGGATTTCGGCTCCCAATTCCCGCTCAAAAGCCGACATCAGCCGATTCATGGTTTTGTCAATGACCGTGTCGTTCAGCGTCTGACTGGCATCCTGAAGAATGAAACTGACCGAATACGACTTTTTGCCTGTGCCCAGGTTTTCGCCTTCGTACACGTCAAACACGTTCAGGTCGCGCAGCAGCTTCCGCTCCGTGGTATAGGCTAACTTGCTGATCTGCGCGTACGTAACACTGGTGTCGAGCACCAGCGACAGATCGCGCCGAACTTCCGGAAACCGCGACACTTCTTCGAAAACCGCTTTGCCGTTATAGAGCTTCAGCAAATACTGCCAGTCGAAATCGGCGTAGAAAACCGGTGTCTGCTTCAGCTCGACCAGTTTCGTCAGATTCGCCTTCACCAGACCCAACGTAACCAGCGGTTTTTTATTGACCGATAAGGTCAAGCCATACTGGAAGATAGCCGGGTCAGCGGGTTGGCTATCAGTGGTTTTAATCCGAAACGAAGCCAGTATTTTCTGTATAACTCCCGCCAGGTCGTGATAGTTTAAAGCTGCGCTGTCGGTCCGCTGACCGCCATTCTGCCAGCTTTCGGCCTGAAGCCGGCCGACCATCCAGATGCCCAGCCGGGGCCGCTCATAAAACCGTTCGTCCTCGCGGCTGTAGGTTTTTCCGAATTCAAAAATCTTCACATCTTTCTGCCGCCGGTTCAGGTTGTAGACCAGCGTTTCCAGCCCGGAAAACAGCAGGGTTTGCCGCATCACCGACAATTCTTCGCTCAGCGGATTCAGCAACTGCACATCCGCATGGGGCAACGTCGCCCGAATGGCCGCGTGGTAGGCCGGGCGGGTCAGCGAGTTGGTCATGGTTTCGTAAAAACCATTCGCTGCCAGCAGCTGACTGGTGCGTTCCTGCAACTGATCGGGATCGGTTTCGGGGAATTCAGACAGAAAATCTGCCGACAGATGGTCGGACAAAGGGACGTT
Organism: Larkinella bovis; assembly: GCF_042655385.1. Lineage (NCBI taxonomy): Bacteria > Pseudomonadati > Bacteroidota > Cytophagia > Cytophagales > Spirosomataceae > Larkinella > Larkinella bovis. The sequence continues at coordinate 353,853 of NZ_JBHSMA010000005.1, forward strand.
GTCGAGTCCGTAAATCCGCAGAATCTCTTCGATCACATCCGCTTCCCGTTCCACATCGACGCGGTAAGGCGGCACCGTGGCCGTAAACCCTTCCGCCGTCTGGTCACGCACCTGAATATCCAGACTCTCCAGAATCCGGGTAATTTCGGCCCGCTCAATCGTAATGCCGATCAGCCGGTCCACATTCCGGTAGCGAATCGCAATGTCCCGATCCGCAATCGGACTGGGGTAATGATCCGTAATCGCCGAACTAATCGTTCCCCCCGCCACTTCCTGAATCAGCAGGGCGGCACGTTTGAGGGCAAAAACCGGCAGATTGGGGTCCGTGCCCCGTTCGAAACGGAACGACGCGTCGGTTTTCAACCCGTGGCGCTGTGAGGTCCGCCGGATCCAGGCCGGGTCGAAATACGCCGATTCCAGAAAGATCCGGGTGGTCTGGGCCTTCACGCCCGATTGCTGCCCGCCGAATACCCCGGCAATGCACATGGGTTCGGTGGCGTTGCAGATCATCAGGTCACTGGCCGACAGTTTCCGTTCCACGCCGTCGAGCGTGACGAACGGGGTGCCGTCCGCTACGGTTTTTACAATCACCTTGCCACCGGTAATCCGGTCGGCATCGAACGCGTGCAGTGGCTGGCCGAGTTCGTGGCACACGTAATTCGTCACATCCACGATGTTGTTGATCGGACTCAGGCCGATGGCGCGCAGCCGGTGTTTCAGCCAGTCGGGCGATTCGCTCACCGTTAACCCGTCGATGGTCAGACCCGTATAGCGGGGCGCTCCTTCCGGGGTTTCGACGATCACCTCAATGGGTAGATTCTGATTATCAATGTGAAAACCATCCACCGACGGCCATTGCACCGGGCGTTGCCAGACGGCTTTCAGGTCGCGGGCAACACCGAGGTGAGACGCTGCGTCGGCGCGGTTGGGCGTCAGACCGATTTCAATCTGGTAGTCGGCTTCCAGACCAAAATAGCGAACGGCGGGTGTACCGTTCGGCAGGTCGGTATCCAGCACCATGATGCCGGCATGGGAGGTGCCCAGGCCGATCTCGTCCTCGGCGCACATCATGCCTTCCGAAGCGGCTCCCCGGATTTTCGCCTTTTTGATCGTGAACGGTTCTCCGCTGGTCGGGTGCAGGGTTGCGCCAACCAGCGCAACGACTACTTTCTGGCCGGCCCGCACGTTAGGGGCTCCGCAGACGATGTTCAGCGGGGCACCCTGGCCCGCATCGACCGTGGTCAGGCTCAGTTTATCGGCTTCGGGATGTTTTTCGCAGGTCAGCACTTCGCCAATGACGACGCCTTCCAATCCACCCGGAATAGACTCAATTTTCTCGATACTTTCAACCTCTAAACCCGTCGACGTCAGGATTTTACCAACGTTCTCCGGACCTTCATTCAGGCTAATCAATTGATTAAGCCATTGATAGGAAATCTTCATACAGCAACTGGAAATGGATTGCAAAGATAGCTATGATTCCGGTGATGTGCATGATTTTGATGAGGAGTTATGGACGATGAATGATGGATTGCGACATCGTAGCTTCTTGATCGCCTGTCGGCGTGGGCGGCACGTTGGGATTCATCATCAAAAGCATACCAGGGCGGCATCACGGTTCCCGGTATTTTTCCCCCGCCCGGACGGCTATCGGTAGCGTGTTTTCGGCGGGGGGCAAGGGGCAGGCATATTCATGGTTGTAGGCGCAGTACGGATTGTAGGCTTCGTTGAAGTCGATGAGCAGCCGGTTTTCCCTGGCGTCGTCGGTCGTAAAATCGAGGTAGCGCCCACCCCCGTAAGTTTCTTTTCCGCTGGTCTTGTCCTTGAACAAAATGGAAAGTGTGTTTGCGTGTTTGAGCACCAGCAACCGGCATACTTCGTCCTGAAGGGTGAAAACCGCATGAGCGTATTTTTCATAGACCTCCTCACTGCCGTCCGTCAGTGGAACCACCAGTTTCTTTTTATCGGCGAAAAGTTCCAGCCGGGCCGAGACGCGGTAACTCGGGTCGGGGTTGAAGTAAATCAGGGGTTTAAACGGTACATTGTCGGTAAAGGGCGATTCGCTGCTGGTCCGGAAAAATTCCTCTTTCTCTTTTCTCTTTTGCGCCACTTCCGCGCGGTAGGTTTCCGGGTCCGCCACGGCCGGGGTATCGGTAGTACCGGATTCGAAAAAAGAGAAGTAAATAATCGTCAGCACGATCAGAAAAAGACCTACCAGCAAAAAACGGTTCCGAAACATAGCAGGATGGTTTTAGGCCGTGAAATTACGGATTCATTCAGTGATTTGTAGCAAAAAAACGCACCAGCGTACGGTGGCCCTGCGATCCGTCGGCTTTCCGATACCATAATGCCGGTTCCCGGAAAAGAACAGACGCACCGGAGCCGCTACCGGTCCGTCAGGAATTCTTATCGACCAGATCCTGTTACCCCTTTAACCTGCGTAATCCCAGTTCAAGATCTTATGTTTACCGGCATTATTGAAGCAACCGGCGAAGTAACCGACATCACCGCCGAAGGAACCAACCTGACGTTCCACCTGACCTCCCGGATTGCCCCCGAATTGAAAGTTGATCAGAGCCTGAGCCACAACGGCGTTTGCCTGACCGTAACCTCGGTGAGCGGGGAGACGTATACGGTGACGGCTGTTGACGAAACCCTGAAGAAAACCAACCTGGGGCGGTTGAAAGTTGGCGACCGGGTCAACCTGGAGCGCTGCATGCCTGCCAACGGACGGTTCGATGGGCACATTGTACAGGGCCATGTCGATCAAACCGGTATTGTCACCGGGATTACCGATCAGAACGGAAGCTGGCTGTTCGATTTTCAATACCGGCTCAGCACCGATGCGCCCCTGGACCACAACATGACCGTAGAAAAAGGCTCGATCTGTATCAACGGCGTCAGTTTGACGGTTTTTAATTCAGAAGCCGATTCGTTTCGGGTGACAATTATTCCGTATACGTTCGAGCATACCACATTCCGTGATCTGCGGGTGGGCGATGTGGTCAATCTGGAGTTCGACATTGTGGGAAAATACATAAAAAAAATGCTGGGTTTGTATCGATAAATGCCCCGTAAACCGTTACTATTGTGGTTTAACGAAGCGTGAACTCCTTGCTTTCATGGCAAAAATAAGCACCCGAACGACAGCCGACCTGCTGACCCACATCGGAATTATTCTGGGATTGGTAGCCGCCCTGTTTCTAGGTTTTTTCTTTCTGTACCTGCCATTCACCACGCACCACGGCCAGACGATTACGGTGCCGGATCTGGCCCGCATGAGCACGTCCGAACTGGAAGATTTTCTGAACGACCACGACCTGCGGTACGAGGTGAGCGATTGTACGTACGTGGCCGGGGCCGAGCCGCTGACGGTGGTGGGGCAGTATCCCAAACCCGGTTTTAAGGTTAAAGAAGGCCGGAAAATATACATTACCATTACGACCCAGAATCCACCAATGATTCCGATGCCCAAGCTGGTGGATCAGACCTACGTTAGTGCGCAATATGCCCTGTCCAGCAACGGGTTACAGATGGGGAAACTGAAGTACGTGCCAGATCTGGCACAGGGAACGGTTTTGCAGCAACTCTACAACGGCAAGGAAATTCTGCCGGGAACCCGCATTGCCAAGGGTTCCAAGATCGACATTGTGGTGGGCGACGGTTTGGGCAATACGATGTTTGCGGTTCCGGACGTTGTAGGTAAACCGCGCGATGAAGCCGAAATGCTGATCCGGGGGTCCAATCTACAGGTTGGCACGATTCTTCCGGTAGACGATCCGGAGAAGGAAGTCGGGACCGTGGTTCGGCAGAATCCGGCGGCTAAATCCGGCGCGACCATCCGGGTCGGGGATGTGATCGACCTCTGGGTGGTTGGCCCGGTCGAAAATGATGATAGCCAGTAAGATGAAACACCGTTTAGTAAACAACCAATTGGCGCGTATTGACTGGAAGCGGGTGGCGATGGGCTATCCACTGAAAACAATGGGGTGTTTACTGGCTTTCGTGTTCGTTGCGGTTTCGACGGCTTCCGCCCAGCTTCGGATCGTTCCCCTCGAATCGTTTCCCCAGCCCCCGTCCGCCGTCCGACCCGCTACGGCCGGTGCCCGGATTCAGGCGGTGAAGCTTCCGTTTTTCGATGATTTTGCCACAGCCACCGACCGGCCGAATCCGACGCTTTGGCAACCCAGCAATGTGTACATCAACAACACGCTCCCTATCAATCACCCGTCGCTCAACGTGGCTACATTCGACGGGTTGAAAGCGGATGGAACCCCCTACGATTTCACGAACCCGGAAGCGTCCGGGCCGACCGATACGCTCACTTCGCAACCCATTGATCTGGCGGGCTATGCCGCCGGTGATGCCATTTTTATGAGTTTTTACTGGCAACGCAAAGGACTGGGCGAACTGCCGGATACCGAAGATTCGCTGCGGCTTCAGTTTCTGACAACCACCGGCACCTGGGAAACCGTCTGGAAGCAGGCGGGTGATACGACCAATAATAATTTCACGCAGTCGTTTGTCGCGGTTGATCAGCCCCGGTTTTTACACGCGGCTTTTCAGTTCCGGTTTCAGGCGTTTGGCCGCACTTCGGGCGCGTTTGATAGCTGGCACCTCGATTACATTTACCTGGATCGGGGACGTTCGGCCACGAATCGATACATCAAAGACATTGCGACCCGTCAGCCGGTTTCGTCTTTCCTGAAACGGTATACGGCCATGCCCTTGAAGCAATACCTGCTGAATCCGGCCGCCGAAACCGCCGACACGATCCGGACTGATATTGTCAATCTCTTCAACAACTTCAACTTCACGGCTTTTCGCGCGGTGGTGCGCGACCAGCAGACCGGCACGGTTTTGCAGCAGTACCAGTCGCCATCGGAAGGCATTCCCTCCCTGAGCTCGCAGCTGAAAGTGATGAAGCCGCAGCCGTTGCCGGCGGGTTTTGCGGGCCAGAAAGCCGTGTTGCAAACCCAGTTTGCGGTGCAGACCACCGATACCATTCCCGGCGTTAACCTGCGACGAAATGACACGATTGCCTCCGTAACGGTGCTGGATAATTATTACGCCTACGACGATGGAACCGCCGAAGCGGCCATTCAGAACACGCAGCGGCAGGGGCGCGTGGCGGTGCGGTTTCGGCTGAATAAACCGGATGCGGTTTCGGCGCTTCAGGTTTGTTTTGCGCCCGTCAAAACCAATTTAACCGGGCAGGTGGCGGTTTTCAGTCTGTACGCCGATGAGCGCGGAAAACCGGGTCGCACCTTGTACCAGAAAGCCGCCGTAATCAGTTATGCCAATTCGCGCAACGGTTTTGTGACGATTCCGTTCGATTATGGCGTAGCCGTTACGGATACGTTTTACGTGGGCTGGACCCAAGTGAGCGAGGAGTATGTGACCGCCATCGGTTTTGACAAAAACAGCCCGTTTGGCAACCAGGTATTCGAAGGTCGGGGCACGTCCTGGGACCCGAACAATCCGGGTGGCGTACCGATGATTCGGCCCGTCATTGGCGGGGGAGGGCAGGCCCCGGTGACCGGCGTGGACGACGAACCCGGTCTGGCAACCCGCCTGATGGTTTTCCCGAATCCCAGTTCCGGTATTTTGTTGTGGCAAAATCCGGCCATTCAGCAGATCGAGATCGTCGATGTGAACGGTCGGAGCGTCGTTCGTGTTCGTACGGCAGAAGGACAACGGGAACTGGATGTGCGCCAACTGCCTGACGGCTTTTACCTGGTCCGGCTGTCGGACGGTAAAAAGACCGGGGTGCAGAAATTAATTATCCGAAAGTAATCCTACTTTTGTTTCTCCCTGAAATGACAAAACGAACTTAAAATGGACATTACCGTACAGGAATTAAAAGATCGGTTGGACAAAGGTGAGAACGTCAACCTGATCGACGTTCGGGAACCGAGCGAATACGCAGAAGATAATCTGGGTGGCGAACTGATTCCGCTGGGTGAATTGCCGCACCGGATCGACGAACTGGAAGACCGTCAGAACGAGGAAATCATCGTGCAATGCCGGTCGGGGGCCCGCAGTGGTCGGGCGCAGCAATACCTCGAAGAAAACGGTTTTACGAATGTTCGCAACCTGGTTGGCGGGATTCTGGCCTACCGGGAACTGGAACGGAAAGCCTGACCAGCTCTCAAAACCGGCTATAGGCCGTTCGGTCCAAACCGGCTTCACCGCATTGTCGATGAAGCCGGTTTTTGTTGGGGAATCCGCGGGTGTCTGGTTGTCGCCCTGGCCGACCGAAGTTTCATGGAAAACTGCCGTTCACGAAATACGGTTTTCGGTCAAGCCGGTGCGGGAAGAAAGCGACCGTACGATCAGCCACCTGGGCCATTCGGTGGAGCGTCCTATCCTGCTCGTCGCAGCAACCCGGTTTTAGGGCTGGTTATGCCCGGTAGCGGTTTGGATATACCGCTCAATGGCCTCATAGTCCTCCGCGGCAAACCATTGGTAATCGCCCTGGTGGCGGAACCACGTGAGCTGGCGTTTGGCGTAACGCCGGGAGTTGCGCTTGAGCAGCCGGACCATTTCTTCCGCGTCGTATGCCCCATCCAGATACCCGAAAACTTCTTTATAGCCAACGGTTTGCAAGGGTGTCAGGTGCCGGTAGGGCAGGAGCGAGCGGGCTTCTTCGACCAGCCCCTGGGCCAGCATGTTGTCCATTCGGCGGTCGATGCGGTCGTAGAGTTCGTCGCGCGGGCGGTCGAGGGCGATAAAAACCGTCCGGAAGGGGCGCGAAGCCGGGCCGTCGGTTTCCTGCCGCCGAAACGAGGAATACGGTTTTCCGGAACTCAACACCACTTCCAGCGCCCGGATGACCCGCTGCGTATTCTGCAAATCGGCGGTTTCGGCATACACCGGATCAAGGGCGCGAAGCTGGTGTTGCAACGGTTCCAGGCCTTCCGTATCGAGCCGGTTCATCAGTTCCGTACGCAAAATCGGGTCGGCCTGCGGGACATCGTCGAGACCGAAACACACCGCGTTGATGTACAGACCCGTTCCCCCCGAAAGAATCACCCGGTCGGTTTCCTGAAACAACCGGTCAAGCACCGCCAGGGCTTCGCGTTCGTACTGTCCAGCGCTAACGGGTTCCAGCATGCGGTGCGAATCAATGAAATAATGCCGGACGCCCTGCATTTCTTCCGGCGTCGGTTTGGCCGTACCGATGTTGAGTTCCCGGTATAACTGTCGCGAATCCGCCGATACGACCGCGGTGGCGAGGTCCTGCGCCAGCCGGACACACAGGGCGGTTTTTCCAACGGCGGTCGGGCCGGCCACCACAATCAGCCATTTATTGCTCATTCCGAAGAAACTAAATCCGGTTTTTTGCGTCTTAACAGTGACCGAATCCTTTTTGGTTGAACTGCAAAAGTCTGTACCTTTCGTCAACTATCCAACTCGTCTATGGAGTCATCAAGTCTAATGTTAGTGCTGGTTACCCTGCTCCTGGGCGGTTTTGGGGGGATTGCGGTTTCGAACTGGTGGCGCGGAAAAAAGTCGGCACCGGGGGTGGATGTTCGTAAAGAGTCCACCATCTTACTGGATCGGATCGAGAAGGTGTTCAAGGTCGTTATGGCCGAAGGATATTTCACCGAAATCCTGAGTTACCAGGACGACAAAAAGTTTTTGTATTTCATCAATGATCCTAAAAAAGCGCTGATCATTGCAAAAGCGAAGGTGCTCGTCGGGTTTGATTTTGCGAAAATCCGATTTCGGCAGCCGGAATCGGGTCAGAAAAAACTGATCATCGAGTCGTTTCCGGAGCCGCAGGTGTTGTCGATCGATACGGATTATAAGTTTTACGATATCGATCCGGGCTATCTGAATCATTTTCGCAGCGAAGATTATACGCGTCTGCTCGACGAGTCGAAACAAACCATGCTGGACCGGGCGATGGAGAGCGATCTCCCCCGGATTGCCAATAACCAGATTCAGTTCATGATGTATCAACTGGCCGATACGATGGGCTGGCAACTCGAACTGCCCGAAGCCGAACAACGCAAACTGACGGCGCTGACGCAGCAGTATGATTCGTTGAAAGCCGAGCCCAAAGCGTTGCCCGGTGATATTCTGGATGAAGAAACGAACAAATGAAAACGGGGAGAGCAGCGCATTTACGGCCAAAGCCGGTTTTGCTGGTGATTCTTTTGCTGACGAGCTGGATGAGCCGCGGCCAGTTGCCGGATGATGGGGTGGCCGCTTGCCAGCACACCCGCCTGAAGTATTTCGGTTCGCTCCCGAACGCCAACCGAGCCGCCCGCATCCAGTACCCCGGCGATGCTACCATCGACATCACGTATTACAAGCTGGAGCTGACCATTACCGCTACGCCCCATTACCTGCGGGGGGCGGTGACCATTGGATTCCTGGCGGTGAATGAGGGCCTCAGCCGGTTTTATCTGGATCTGGCCGATGCCATGACAGTGGATTCGGTGAAAACCGGAGTGCAGAAACTGGTCTTCTCGCAGCAAAATAACCAACTCACCATTACGCCGGCGCAACCGCCTGGCAAAAACCAGGGGTTGATGGTCACGGTGTATTACCAGGGAAAACCGGACCCGACCGGGATGGGCAGTTTTGTGTTTGGAACCCACGGTTCGCAGAACCAGCCGGTGATCTGGAGCCTGAGCGAACCCTACGGCGCCCGCGACTGGTTTCCCTGCAAGGATACGCCCGCCGATAAGGCGGATTCGTCGGATGTCTGGATTACGGCCCCGAAGCAGTTTGTGTCGGTTTCGAACGGAAAGCTGGAAGGAACAACCGACAACCCCGACGACACCCGGACCTACCGCTGGCGAAACCGCTACCCGATTGCCAACTACCTGATTTCGGTGGCGATGAGTAACTACGTTCTCTACGAACAACTGTATCGTCCGGCCGTGGGCGACCCGATGCCGGTGACGCACTACCTTTATCCGGAAGCCCTCTCCGACAACCTGCGCCGGACGCTTGACGAAACAACCTCAATGCTGACGGTTTTTACGGATTACTTCGGGCCGTATCCGTTTCTGAAGGAAAAATACGGCCACGCGCAGTTCGGCTGGGGGGGCGGCATGGAGCACCAGACCATCAGTTCGATGGGGGCGTTTAATACCGACATCATCGCGCACGAACTGGCCCACCAGTGGTTCGGCGACAAAATCACCTGCCGGAGCTGGGAGCATATCTGGCTCAACGAAGGGTTTGCGTCCTACGCCGAAATCCTGTACCGCCAGGTCAAAAGTGGCCCCTCGGTTTTTTCTCCCTACCTGAACTCGTACATGCTGCTGGCCCGCCGGGCCCGTGGGACTTTGTATGTCGAAGACATTACGAACGCGAATAACATCTTCGATTCCAACCGAACGTATTACAAAGGGGCGATGGTGCTGCACATGCTGCGGGGAATCGTTGGCGATCAGAAATTCCGCGAAATTCTGCGCACCTATGCGGCTTCGGAGTTTGCCTATGGAACCGCCACCACCGAAGACTTTGCGGCTATTGCGTCGAACGTATATGGTCAATCGCTCGACTATTTTTTTAAACAGTGGGTTTACGGCGAAAATTATCCGACATACCGCGTCAAGTGGAGCAGTGGCGCCATCGCCGGGTTGAACAATATGTATCAAATCCAGCTGAAGGTGGAACAAACAACCAACACCACCAACCCAACTTTTTTCACCATGCCGGTGCCGGTGAAAGTGCTGACGACGGGTGGGGACGGTGATACGCTGATTACGGTTTTTAACAACAGTGCCAATCAGACCTTCGAATTGACCGTCAAGGGCAAACCGGAAGACGTTCAGATCGACCCCGACAACTGGATTCTGAAGCAGGTCGAAATAACGGAAATCATTACCGCCGTGGCAGAACCCGTTCCGACCACACAACTGACGGTTTTACCCAATCCGATCCGCGAACAACTAACGGCCCAACTTGAGGTGGCGAACCTGTTCACGGGCCGGATTTCACTGACCAATAGCGCCGGGCAGGAACTCCTGACCACCGCTGACCGCTCCTTTGCCGCCGGACGACACACGCTCAGCTGGCCGGTGGTGAATCTGCCCGCGGGCCAGTATTACCTGACCCTGGTAGCGGGCGAAAACCGGGTGACAAAAACCGTCCTGATTACGAAATGATTGTTAATACCGCGTTGATGGGTGTTAATTTGTTGTTGAAAGTATAAAATCAACCAACCCAACCGAATAATGAAACGCTTCGTCTTGCTGCTTCCGGTTCTCTTTCTGACCATGGCGTCCGCCTTTGCGCAATCCCAGCCGACCTCGCTCGGTATTGCCGGGCACAATCATTTAGCCCTGCAAGTCAGCGATATTCAGGTAAGCGCCCGGTTCTTTCGGGATATTATGGGCCTGAAACCGATCGCAGTACCGGATAACCTGAAGGCGATCCGGGCCTGGTTCGATATCGGTAACGGGCAGCAGATTCATTTACTGGCGGGCCGGACGGCTCCCGTCGTGCACGACAAAAACGGCAGTCATTTTGCCATTTTTGTCGATGACATTGCCCAGTCGGAGCAATTCCTGACCCAGAAAGGCATCAAGTTTCACAAACAGGTTCGTTTCGACGGTGTCGTTCAGATTTACTTTCCTGACCCGGACGGGTATTTGTTTGAACTGAACGAGAAGAAAAAGTAACGACGGTTTAGGGACAATCCAGAGTTCAGGCGGTTTTGGAAACGCCTTCGTCCCGGGGTTCTACCAGAATCACTTCTTCCTTGTCGACTTTCACCTGACCAGCGGCCAGCCCTTTCGGTTTGCGGACGAACTTTTTGGGCGTAAAAATAACCGGACAGAGCGAATCCGTCCGCCGTTTGGAATACCAGGCCGCCAACTCGGCGGCCCGTTCGATGACGGTTTTTGGAAACGTTTTGCCGGCCTTATATTTGACGATGACGTGCGAGCCCGGCACATCGCGGGCGTGGAGCCAGAGGTCGTCCTTGTAGGCGTATTGCTGCGTGAGCAGGTCGTTGTTTTTGGCGTTACGGCCAATCAGAATCACAAATCCTTCGTGGATAACCTGCTTAAAAAGCGGGGCGGTTCCGTCGGCGGTTTTTTCCTCACTAACCGGGTTTGCTTTCAGGTATTTCCGCAATTCCCGCAACGATTCGATGGGCTGAAGGGCCGCAATCTGCTGCTGAAGCTGGCCGATTTCCCGCTCCCGGTTTTCGAGTTGCTGCTGAAGCAGGTCCGTTTCTATTTTCTCGTTTTTCGCCTTGCGGTAATACTGTTCGGCGTTTTTCTGGGGGCTTAGATCCGGTTTCAGCTTGATGAAGATCGGTTTGTTCCGGTAAAAATCGTCCAGTTCAACCACCTCGGGCGAGCGTGAACCCGGTTTTTCGGGAATCTGGTGGAGATTCGCCATCAGAATGTGGGCAATCTCCTCGTTCTTCACCGCTTCGTCGAGCCCGATCAGCCGTTGCAGGTTGGCATCGATATAAGCCTGCGTCCGTTTCAGTCGCTTTTCCAGGATTCGTAATGCTTCACCTTTTTCGCGATCCAGCACGTTCTGTCCCATAAACGCGGCATAAAACCGGTTACTGGCCGTCAGGGGGTCGTCAAATTCCTGCCGGATTTCGCCGTAGGGCAGCAGCGAAAGCGTCGGTTTGTGCTGAAAGGTTGTGAGGTAATAGGGCGGTTTTTCGAGTTGCCGCACGGTTTCCTGAATCAGTTGCCATTTTTGCGGTCCTTCCAGTTCCTTCAGCCCTTTCTCCTCCAAAGAAGCATTCACCAGCTTTCCAAAAGTCGGAAACAGTTTTCGGTGGTCAAAACCGCTCTGTTCGAACGCTTCCCAGGATTGGTCGAGTGGCCGGTCGAGGGCCGAAAGCCGCCATTGCGCATCGCTCACCAGTTTGTTGTTGAAGACCTCGACGACCGTGTCCTCCGAGAAAATCAGCAGATTGGGGCGGTTTCCGAAAAACTTGAACAAGAGAGTTATTCCGCCCTCCAGGGTAATGCCCAGGCAGCGTTCATTCAGAAACGGGCGAACGGTCACCACCTCCCGATCATAAAATTCTTCGAACAGATCGACGCTGTTCATGCGGGCGCGCTGCACACTCTCGGGAAACAACAGCCCCGAAAAATCCGGGCGGAGGGTGGCTTTGATGAAAAACGGCCGGTAAAAATTAATTTTCCCCCGGGCCTGCGCAAACACCAGTACCAGCTCGTCGCGGTCCTGGCTGAAGCATTCCATGAATGTCAGGCCGGTGAGCTGCGGCTGGAGCGCCGGGGCCAGTTGCCGGAGAAAATAATAATTGGTGTGCACGGGTGAAGTCAGTTTCGGTTCGCAAACTTACTCATCCGAACAATTGCAACAGCCGGTCGGTTAACCTTTATCACTAAATTAACCAAGGCCATGGCACATAATAAAACAATCGACCAGCCGGGTTCCAACGACAAACAGGCTAATTCAAAACGAACCCGTGACTACGAAGCACGCGATACGTCGGCAATGACGACCCATATGGAGAAGATGCGGAGTACTCAGAATAAGACCAAACAAGGCCCGGAGGAGGACCATACGAACAAATCCAAAGCCGAGTTTCAGGAAGAACGGGGAGGCCACGGTCATAGCGCGCACAGCAAGTCGCGGAGCGGCAGTGATTCGGGCAACTAGGACTCAACCGGAAGCCTGCCCTAAAGGAATATTGGGTAGTATGTTTGAAAATGGAGTAGAAAATTTTACTTCATTCTTTGATAGGTACTATTTGATATTCCTTTTTCTTTTCCTGAACCTGCTATGTTCGACCTGCGAACCACCCGACAAGAACTAAACCAGGAGTTAAAAGACATTCTGGCGTATTGGCAAAAATACGGTCCAGACCCGGTAGAAGGGTATTACGGGCAGGTCAACTACCAGAATGAGCCCAAAACCGATGCCGCCAAGGGCATTGTGCTCAACAGCCGCATCGTCTGGACGTTTGCGGCAGCCGCCCGGCACATGCAGCACGACGAGTACCTTCTCTACGCTGAAAGGGCCTACCGGTACATGGAAAAACACTTCCGCGACAGGGAGAATGGCGGGGTTTACTGGGCGGTCGATTACAAAGGCGAACCGCTGCAAATCTTCAAGCAGCAATACGGTCAGGCCTTTGCGATCTACGGCCTGAGCGAATATTACCGGGCCACCCAGCACCAGCCCGCGCTGGATTTTGCCAGGGAAATCTACGGGAAGATGATCCGGCATGCCTACGATCCGAAGCGGGGCGGTTTTTACGAATGCCTGAGCCGCGACTGGTCGGGCCTGGCGGACGATTTTGTGATCAGCAAAAAAGCGAATCAGGAGACTAAAACCATGAATACGCACCTCCACATTCTGGAGGCATTCACCAATTTATACCGTGCCTGGCCGGACAAGGGCCTGAACCAGCAGATTCGCGGGCTGATCGATGGATTTGTGAACCACATCATCGACCCGAAAACGTACCGGATGAATCTGTTCATGGACGACGACTGGAACGTCCGGCGGACGGCTATTTCCTACGGGCACGACATCGAAGCGTCGTGGCTGCTACTGGAATCGGCGGAAGCACTGCACGATGAAGCGTTGGTGAAGAAAATCAAGACGCTTTCGGTGAAAATGGCGCGGGCGGCTGCTACAGGGCTGGAAGCCGACGGCGGCATGAATTATGAATACGACCCCAAAGAAAACCACGTCAACCGCGAACGGTCCTGGTGGGTGATGGCCGAAGCGATGGTCGGTTTTATGAACGCCTACCAATTGACGAAGGAAAAGCAGTTTCTGGATAAGTCGCTGAAAACCTGGGATTTTATTAAGGCTTACCTGCTGGACAAGAAAAATGGCGAGTGGTACAGTGGGGTGGACGAAAACCACAAGGTGCTCGGAAACACCAAAATCAGCATGTGGAAGTGTCCTTATCACAACGGTCGGGCCTGCATCGAAATGGTGGATCGACTGGGATAGGATCGGCTGCGGTTTCTCGGGTTCGCTTACAGTTCAATTTTCATACCGTCGTAACCCAGCCGGATCGACGCGGGAAGTCGCTTTTCAACCTCGCGGTGCAGACCGATTTTATGGCTCATGTGAACGAAATAGGTCCGTTCCGGTCGAATGCGTTCGGTCAGGGCGATGGCCTGATCGAGCGTAAAATGGGAGAGGTGCGGTTCAATTTGCAGCGCATCCAGCACCAGAATCTCGGTTCCGTAGACTTTCGCCAGTTCTTCGTCGGAAATGTAATTCAGATCGGTCAGGTACGTAAAGTTGTAAATCCGGTACCCAAAAACCGGTAGCCGATGGTGCAGGACATCGATGGGAATGAACGGAATTCCTTCAATGTCAAAGGATTCATTGCCGATTTCGTGCATCCGGATGCGGGGAATACCGGGGTATTTTTTTTCGGCAAAAATATAGGCGTATTCCGTCCGGAGCTGGCTTAGCACCCGCTGGCGGGCGTAAACGGGAACATCCTGGCCCTGCAGGAAATTGTAAGCCCGGACCTCATCAAGCCCGGCGGTATGATCCTTGTGTTCGTGAGTGAACACCACCGCATCCAGGCGCTGGATGCCGGTGCGCAGCATCTGTTGTCGAAAATCGGGGCCGGTATCTACGACGACGCTTTTGCCGTCGATGGCGAGGTGGATGGAGGTTCGCAACCGCTTGTCCCGGAAGTCGATCGAGCGGCAAACCTCGCAGGCGCAACCAATCAGCGGCACACCGGAAGATGTTCCTGTTCCGAGCAGCGTAATAATCATAAGGAGGAAAGCCAGAGGGAGGAAGGAGGAACGAAACGAGGCCAGGCCCTTTCTGCTTTCTTCCTTCCTCCTTTTCTCCTTCTTTTATTTATCCGTGAGTTGGTTGACCACCTCAACCAGCCGGTCGAAGTTCAGCGGTTTCACCAGCACATCGTTAAAACCGGCGGTTTTAAACTCCTCTTCTGTGTAGTTTTTCGCATTACCGGTAATGGCTACAACGGGAATATTGGCTTTTCCCTGGTCAGCAAGGGCCCGCACCCGACGTACGCACTCCATACCATCCATCACGGGCATATTGATATCCAGCAGGATGATACTGAAATCTTCTTTTTCCAGAATTTGTAACACCTGCTCACCGTTTTTGACGGACGTAATGTCGTAATTCTGAAACTCAAGAATCTTACGGGCCAGGTTCTGGATAACGGAGCTGTCTTCGGCAATCAGGACGCGTTTGGTAGACATAAAGTCAATGGATTGTGGTGAACGGTATTCACAAAAGTTTGGACAGGTGAAATTAACGACTATTCCAATAACACAAAAAAAATGTTCGCGTACAAACCCGGATTAATTCATTTTCGAGTCAAAACCGGGTGACTGTGAATTATTTCGCTGTCTGTTAAAATTTTTAAGGATAAATTAATATAAAATACAGTTACTTTTGTATTTTTACTATACTTTATACAGTATTACATAGCTTTTGCCTCAAAGACTGTCGAATAAGGCGTTGATAACCAGGGTTTTTGGTTGAGCCTGTTTCATTTGCCAGGGCGGCCTCGTGCCACGTTGCTCTCTGAGATTTCTGATCGGTTTTCCGATTTGTTTTGCACAGGTCATTTAATCCTCTAACCCATGAAACTTACTGGTCCCGATGCTTCCTTCGAATTGGATATTTTAGACTATGAATACAGCGATTCGCAGTATTTCATGGATCGTAACTGGCTGCTGATCAGTCTGAGAACAAAGTACAAAAACAAAGCCTATACGACCACGGCTCCTTTGTTGTCGACCTGGGAAATTGAGCTGCTCATCAAGTGGATGCGCTCCGTGGCTTCCCAACGCCAGTTGTCGCCCCGCCTGTCGTTTGTGGAACCGTGTCTGGGTTTCAGCAATTCATCCACGGAAACCGAGGAATATGCGTTCGGGATCAAACTGGATCAGGAGGCAGCGCCGGACTGGTATACCGACAGCAGCAAGCCGTTCTGGCTGTCGGTACGTCCGAATAACGACGAATTGCAACGCGCCATCAAGGACCTGGAAGGGCAGCTGGGCCGGTTTCCCATTCGGGAATGAATTCCGGGGTAACTGTCTGGTAATCGCAAGGCCGGGCCGAAACGGGCGGTTTTATCGAAATAAATCCCGCTCGAAGGTCGGCCGTTTCCGGCCTTCGAGCGGACCTTCCACGGTCCTCCTGTTTATGGTTTACCCTCGCCCAGTTCGGGCATGAGTTCTTTCAGAATTTTCTGGGCGGCTACCGAAATAACCGTTCCCGGTCCAAAAACGCCTTTCACACCGGCATCATACAGAAACTGATAATCCTGGGCGGGAATGACGCCCCCGGCGATGACCAGAATGTCGCCCCGGTCGATTTTTTTCAGTTCTTCAATGAGTTGCGGCACCAAGGTTTTGTGTCCGGCAGCCAGGCTCGATACGCCGACAAGGTGCACGTCGTTTTCGGCGGCTTGCCGGGCCACTTCTTCCGGCGTCTGAAACAACGGCCCCATATCGACATCAAAACCAAGATCGGCGAAACTGGTGGCAATGACTTTGGCCCCCCGGTCGTGGCCATCCTGCCCCATTTTGGCGACCAGCATGCGGGGCCGGCGGCCTTCCCGTTCGGCAAAACGGTCGGTGAGCTGGCGGGCCAGCCGGAAGTTCTCGTCGTCGGAAACCTCGGCGGAATAAACGCCCGATACGGCACGAATGGTGGCCTTATGGCGGCCAAATGCTTTTTCCATAGCGTATGAAATTTCGCCCAACGTCGCCCGGTACCGGGCCGCTTCGATGGCAAGGGTGAGCAGGTTGGGGGAAGTTTCAGCGGATTTAAAATCCGCAGCAGAACTGCGTTCGGATTTTAAATCCGAACGAGCGTCATCCGAACGAGCGGCTTCAAAAATAGCGTTCAGGGCGGCCTCCACTTTTTTGGGATTCCTCTTCGCCTTTACGTTTTCAATCCGCCGAATCTGCGCATCGCGGACTGCCTGGTTGTCGACTTCCAGCAATTCCAGCGGTTTTTCGGAGTCGGGTCGGTATTTGTTCACGCCCACAATCACATCTTTGCTGGCATCGATCCGGGCCTGTTTGCGGGCGGCCGCTTCCTCGATCCGTAATTTTGGTAAACCGGTTTCGATGGCTTTGGTCATCCCGCCCAGCGCTTCCACCTCCTGAATTAGCGCCCAGGCTTTCTGAATCAACTGATCCGTCAGCGACTCAACATAGTACGAACCACCCCAGGGATCGACGACGGCGGTAACGTCGGTTTCGTGTTGAAGATACAACTGCGTATTCCGGGCAATCCGGGCCGAAAAGTCGGTTGGGAGCGCAATGGCTTCGTCCAGGGAATTCGTGTGCAATGATTGCGTGTGGCCCAGCACGGCCGCCAGGGCTTCGACGCAGGTGCGGGCTACATTGTTGAACGGGTCCTGTTCGGTCAGGCTGTAACCGCTGGTCTGGCAGTGGGTGCGCAACGCCAGCGACTTCGTATTTTTCGGATCGAACTGCCGGACCAGCGTGGCCCACAAAACCCGGGCGGCCCGCATTTTGGCGATTTCCATGAAGTGATTCATGCCGATTCCCCAGAAAAACGACAGGCGGGGCGCAAAGTCGTCGATGTTCATCCCGGCTTTCAGACCCGTTCGGATGTATTCCAGTCCGTCGGCCAGGGTGTAGGCCAGTTCCAGGTGCGCCGGCGCCCCCGCTTCGTGCATGTGATACCCACTGATGCTGATCGAATTGAACCTGGGCATGTATCGGCTGGTGTAGGCAAAAATATCACCAATAATTCGCATGGAAGGTTCGGGCGGGTAGATGTAAGTGTTCCGCACCATAAACTCCTTTAGAATGTCGTTCTGAATGGTGCCCGCCAGTTGCTCGGGCCGAACGCCCTGTTCTTCGGCGGCTACGATGTAAAACGCCATGATCGGAATCACCGCCCCGTTCATAGTCATCGAGACCGACATCTGATCGAGCGGAATCTGGTCGAACAGAATCTTCATGTCCTCCACCGTATCAATGGCAACCCCGGCTTTTCCCACATCGCCAACGACGCGCGGATGGTCGGAATCGTACCCCCGGTGGGTAGCCAGGTCGAAGGCGACAGAAAGCCCTTTTTGTCCGGCTGCCAGGTTTCGGCGGTAGAAGGCGTTGGATTCTTCGGCGGTCGAAAAACCGGCATACTGACGGATCGTCCACGGCTGCGTCATGTACATGCTGCTGTACGGCCCGCGTAAAAACGGCGGAATTCCAGCTACGGAGCCGAGGTGCTGGGCCCGGGCCAGGTCGGCAGCCTCGTACTGCGGTTTGATCCGGATGCCTTCGGCGGTGGGGAAGGGCAGCGGGCGGGGATTCCTGACGGGTTCGGCGGAGACGGGAGACGGATCATCCGGTTTAAAGTTCGGTCGCATACGGTTTTGGGTCTTGACGTTATTCGAATTCTTCGGCGAGACGTCGTTCGGGGAGTGGAGCCGGGGAAGGCTCTGCCGGTTTTGCCGGTTTCGGGAGGGCTTCGTCGCTGGTCCGGAATTTCGTCACGCCCACCAAAATCCGCCCGGTTTTCACCGCTTCAACGGTGGCCTGGTACGCTTTCTCGATTTCTTCCGGCACAAATCCGTCCGTAAACGCCCGGCGCAAACCACCCCGGTTTTCGACGGCCAGAAACAGTGACCAGGCGGTTTTTACCAGCTGAGCCGTCAGCGTTTCGAGGTAATACGAACCGGCAGCCGGGTCAAGCGTTTTGTCCAGATGTGCTTCTTCCTTCAGTAAAATGGACACATTGCGGGCAATTCGCCGGGAAAATTCGTCCGGTTCGCCGAAAACCGCATCGTACGGATGAACGGTCAGGGCGTCGCAACCGCCGATAACGGCCGCCATCGCTTCCGTGGTGGCCCGGAGCAGGTTCGTGTCGGGTGTAACTGCAGCGTCGTAGAACGTCGACGTCTGGGCGTGAAGGAATACGGGTGAAAGGGGATGGATAAACGATGAATCGTACTGGCTGATCAGCCGTTGCCACAAGATCCGAAAGGCCCGTAGTTTGGCGATTTCGGTAAAATAGCTTGTGCCGACCGCAACGGAAAGGGCGGTTTTGGGAACAATTTGTTCCACCGACAAGCCGTTTTCGGTCAGAAAATCGTACAACTCCACCACGGCGTTCAGGGTAAAGGCCAGTTCCTGCGTAGCCGTAGCCCCCGCGTTATGGAAAAGGGAACTATCAACGGTCAGCGTCCGAAACCGGGGCGAATCCAGGGTTTGGCGGGTGGCCTGCACGAGTTGGTTCAGGGCCTCTTCAGAAACCGTACCGGCTGTGAGCAGATGACCGGTTAGCTCATCCAAAATACCGCCTTTCAGTTGATACGGCAGCCGGGCTTTTAAGATCGACACCAGCGTTTCCGACTGACGGCTGACTGCAAACCAGACGGGTGTCTCGCTTAGTTTCAGTCCGTTCAGCAGCCGGTTCCAGTCCAGGTCGTCAACGCGTGAACCAAGCAGGTCAAGCTGCAAACCGTCGGCTCCTTTGGACAATTCATCCCGGAGAACGGTATTGGTAATGGCTTCCGACTGAAACCGTACGTTCGGCACATTCAACCAGCCCGGCGAGCGGTCCTGCGCCTGCTGAATTTCGGCAAGCGGCAGCAGTTCAAGGTCGTCGGAGGTATAAAACGGCTCCATTGCCAAACCGTCCGGACGGGTTCGCTTCAGGGAATCGAACGGTTGGCCCCTGAGGTCCTTCTGCACCTGCTGAATCCACTGCGCTTTGGTAACCGGCGGAAAAAGTGATTTTATGTCAAGATCGGTCATAGCTGGATGGACTTGATGCTTGATACTGGATGTTGGATGGGCTTGATGCTGGATGCTTGATACTGGATATCTGTTACCGAATAATTGATGTTGGATACTGGATGTGGAACACCGCATCCGTTTATTAGTATCCAGTATCCAATCATCCAGCATCCGATATCCAGCATCAATTACCCCGCCCAGCCATCGTTTTTTTCAAAGTTAGGTCTTTTCGGAGTAAAGCCACAGCCGAAAGCATCGCCAGTAGGGATAAGGTTGCATTATTTTTATAATCTATTTTCATGTATTGACCGACAATAAATTTGCCTGTATTTTTATCCTTTCAGAGTTTGGCAGGGCCTCTTGCCGGCTCTGATTTTTTTTCTACTTTTGTCTCCCTTTTTTCACCCACCGGGCCCGTCATTGATTGATGATTGGCTTTCGAATTGGCAAAATGTAACAGTGAGCGTCACCGTGTCCGGCATACAACGCGAAGCAGTAACGGTTTGGAACCGTTGCCTTCAGGTAATTCAGGAGAACATTCCCGACCAGAGTTTTCGGACCTGGTTCGAGCCGATTGTTCCCCTGCGACTGAACGGTAGCGAACTGACCATCCAGGTTCCCAGCCAGTTCTTTTACGAATGGCTGGAGGAAAACTACGTGCACCTGCTCCGGAAAGCGCTCAATTTTGCCATCGGTCACCACGGCCAGTTACAATATTCCATCATCGTCGATAAAGGCGACGAAGGAAGCAAGCCCCTGACGGTCAACGTGCCGACGACGAAGTCGCCCCAGACCGCCAAGCCTGATAACGTCGACGCCGACATTCTGAAGAGTCCGTTCGAGATGAAGGATCTCGATTCGCTGCAACTCGATTCGTACCTGAATCCGGCCTATACCTTCGACAATTTCATTGAGGGCGACTGCAACCGGCTGGGCCGCTCGGCGGGTTTTGCCATTGCCCAGAATCCGGGGACAACGGCTTTCAATCCCCTGATGATTTACGGCGGGGTTGGCCTGGGGAAAACCCACCTCGTTCAGGCCGTTGGCAATTACATCAAGAATAACAACCAGGATAAATTTGTTCTCTACGTTTCGTCCGAAAAATTCACCAACCAGTTCATCAACGCCATCCGGACCGATTCGCTGCGCGATTTCATGAGTTTTTACATGCAGGTTGACGTGCTGATCATCGACGATGTGCAGTTCTGGGCCGGGAAAGAAAAAACGCAGGAAACGTTCTTCCATATTTTCAACCATCTGCATGGCGCGAAGAAGCAGATCATCATGACCTCCGACCGGGCGCCCCGCGATTTGCAGGGTATGCAGGACCGGCTCCAGTCGCGTTTCAAGCAGGGTTTGACTGCCGATTTGCAACAACCGGACCTGGAAACCCGGACGGCGATTATTCAGAAAAAACTGCAATCGGAAGGAATTTTTATCGAGAACAACGTTATTGAGTACCTGGCTCATAGCATCAATACGAACGTTCGGGAGCTCGAAGGCGTCATTGTGTCGCTGATGGCGCAGGCGTCGCTCAATCGCCGGGAAATCGATCTCGACCTGGCCCGCAATACCCTCCGCAACATCGTGGTCGATTCGGAAAAAGAAGTGACCATCGATACGGTTCAGGACGTCGTGGCCGATCATTTCAAGGTAACCGTGGCCGATCTGAAAAGCAAAAGCCGGAAGAAAGAAGCGGTTTTTCCGCGTCAGATTGCCATGTTCCTCGCCAAAGAACAAACCGAATTGTCGCTGAAATCCATCGGATACCATTTCGGGGGGCGTGACCATAGCACCGTCATTCATGCCATCCAAACGATCAGTGATCTGGTCAGCAACAACCCGCAAGCCCGCGAAACCGTCGAAAAGCTCAAAAGCACGTTAAAATAAACGTTTACGGTAGTTAGTTTTCAGTATTCGATTTTACGGGGTGCTGGCGCAGGAAAGAAGGCGTCAGCACCCCGTAAACCCAATCCGTACCCGTAACGCCATCACACCCTTGGTTTGCTATCTCGCCCGACACCAGATTGATGATAAGGCCTACGATCGCTGCATTGCCCAGTCTCCGCAGCGGTTGGTCTATGCTTTTTCCTGGTATCTGGATGTGGTTTCGCCGGGGTGGCAGTTGCTGATGGAGGGTGATTATGAACGCGTTATGCCGTTGCCCGTGCGGTTTCGGTACGGCGTCAAGGCGGTCATTCAGCCGCTTTTCTGTCATCAACTGGGGGTATTTGCCGCCCATGAAATTCCCGATGTTGCGGTTTTGCACCGGTTTCTCCAGGCTCTTTTTCAACACATTCGGTATATTCCGGCCTATCAGTTTCCGGCGGCCCATTCGCCCGGGCTGGTGGCGGAGGCCGCGCAATTCGTGCCGATGACAAATCAGGTGCTAAATCTCCAAAAACCGTATGCGGAACTGGCCGCCGGTTATTCGAAAGACCGGAAAGTAAACCTGAGACGGGGTTGGCAACGGGCGTGGACGTTTGCGGAGACGGATGATGTGAATCCGCTGATTAATTTGTTTGGCGAATATAATACCGCTGGAATCGGGCGGGTGGCCCCCCAAGCGTACGAACTGCTTCGGCGGTTGGTTCGGGTGTTGCAGGAACGGCAGCAGGTGCGGATTCGGGTGGCGCAGCAAAATGGCCGGATCGAAGGGGGCTGTTTACTGGTCACGGACATCAACCGGGTGATTCACCTGTTCTGTTCGGCGAGTCCCGAAGGCCGGAAAGGCAACGCCCGGACGGTGATTCTCGATAATTTCATCCGGGAATACGCCGGTCGGCCGATCTGGTTTGATTTTGAGAGTCCCGAGGTGGCAAGTCTGGCGGCTTTCAACCGGAGTTTTGGCGCTGAGCCGGAGCCGTATGTCCGTCTGGTCAGCAACCGTCTGCCGGGGCCGATCCGGTTCCTGCAGCAGCTGAAAGCGTGGTTTTCACCAACCGGTTTGTCCCGATGATCATTCGGTATCTCGACCGTTCAGCCCTCGACCCGGTGCGCTGGGACGACTGTGTGGCGGTTTCCCCGCAGCGGGTCATCTATGCATTTTCGTGGTACCTCGATGCCTTGACAACGGGGCCCCGCAGCCCCTATTGGGGCGGTATCGTCGCCGAAGAACAGGGCCGGTATGTGGCCGTCATGCCCGTGGTTTACCGAAAAAAATACGGGATTCGGTATGCCTATCAACCCGATTATTGCCAGCAATTGGGCGTATTCAGCCGGGAAGCCGTGGAGTTGAAAGCGGTTTTTCCCGCTTTTCTGGCGCAGTTGACCCGGTTTTTCAACTGGGTGGTGTCGTACCGGTTCAACGAAAAAAACGAAGAGGAGCTTCTTTTTCCGGACGGTTTTTCGGTCGTGAAGCGAATCAACCACGTCCTGCCGCTTCAGCAACCTTATGGGAGGCTCTCTCAGCAGTATGCCACCGACCGGAAGACCAACCTCAACCGGGCGCGCAATACGGGCTGGCGGATTGAAGAAAGCCCGGACATTCGGGGCTTGATTGACCTGCACCGAACGTATAACGAGGCCAAAGCGGTGGGTGGAATGGCCCTTGACCTGACGATCTACGACCGGTTTGCCAATGCCGTTGATCAGTTGCACCAGCGCGGGCTGGCGCGTATCTGGCTGGCCCGAAAACCGGGGTATGACACGCCCGAAGCCGGGGCCTTGTTCGTGCTGGACCGTAACCGGATCATTTACCTGTTCAACGGCGCGTCGGAAACGGGGCGGAAACAGCAGGCCCGGCTGTGGATGATCAACCGGCTGATCGAAGAATTTTCCGAAAAACCGGTCGAGTTGGACTTTGAAAGTCCGGCCATCGGCGCGGAATCGGTGACAGCCTACTACCAGAGTTTCGGGGCCGAAAACCGCCCATATACCGAGATTTCGTACAATCACCTGCCACGGTGGATTACGTACGTACGGACCGGCCTTCGGAAGTTGCAGGCGGTGGCTGGCCGGTTGAGGTAGGCAATACGAATGTTAGGGGATGTCTTATTGCTTGAAAAACCGCAGTTCGTTGCGCAAACCGGAATGCTTTTTCAGATCCATTTCCATCGAACCCACCCAGAGTTCGACTTCCACCTTGACCGGAATTTTGTTGGCATCGTCCGACACCCAGATTTTAATGGCATCTTCGCCCTTGAAGAGTTTATTGTCGGGCAAAACCGGGTTGAGTTTGAGCACGTTGATGGAGCCGAACTTGGTTTTTACGACATCTTTGCCCCGGTAGCGCACCTTCATGTTGTAAACCTGGTCGTCGAAAAAAGCCGGTACTTCAATGGTTTGTCCCGGGCTAACCCGACTGAAGTCGATGGTCCGGAGGTAATAATAGCCGCTGATCACGTCGTGGACGTTGTCGGGGACTTTGAAAATATCCTTGTTGGTTTTTTCCTCGGACCGGACCGTATTGGTAAAATGGTTGAAGGTGACGTTTTCCTCCTTGCGGTGTTTGCCCTCTTCGATATGAAGAAAGAATTTCTGGGGCAGAATCGCCGTCGTATCAATATAGGATCGCCAGGTATTGCGAATCCGGGTCACCAGGTCGAAGGCGCCGACCGTCCGGCCATAGATATTGACCCGGTAACACGGCCGTTCATTGACTTTATAGAGCGTCGGAGCCACGTCCACGGTGGCTTCGGCCGCATTGAATATTCCGTAATGCACTTTGTATTCCAGGTGTTCGCCGGCTCCAAAACTCGTGTTGGTAACGCGCCGATACGCATTATCCGGTTTTAGTGACACCTGCAACAAGGCCACTAGGGTTAGGATGGACAGGATAACAATGACTTTTTTCATAATCGCTTGACCCATGGTCCTGCAAATTTCAGGATTAGAGATAAGTAGTTACAACGACAAACGCCTGAACCGCCAAAAAAGCTGCTTCAACCGTTTGTCTGATCATTTGTATTTACAACGATGGATACGTCTTTTTCAGATACGCCAGATACTGATTAAAATTGCTGTTAAATTTCCCTTCAAATTCCTGCCGGAAGCGGTTTTGCTGCTGCCGGTACGTTTTATACCCCACGAAATACGCGTTATTGGGTAAATTCTGCTGGTTAAATCGACGCTTTTTAGTAACCGGTTTCCCCGCCGGGGGCCGCGTTTCCAGCGTATCGACGGTTTCAACGATCTGGTCGATCAACTGCCACTTCGTATCTTCCTTGACCCGTTCGGGCGTCGCTGGGTTGTAAGTGGCGTATAAACTATCCAATTTCCGGGTGCCGCGCAATATATGCTCGTCGTATTTTTCCCCGTACTGTTTCGAATCCAGATACCCGAGCGCTTCCGGAGAGTTGGCCCCGTATTTCTGGATCAGAAATTTTAGCGCCCCGTATTCTCCTATAAAGTCGGCCAGATTCTCGTTATACTCCAGATTGTCCTTCACAAACAGCGTGCCGTGCGTCAACTCGTGGATGATTAATTCGGCCAGTTGTCCTTCCGAACGTTTCAGCATGGACGACAGGATCGGATCTCGGAAAAATCCTAAGGTCGACCAGGCCGATACTTCATTTAAACGCGTATCAAAGCCCTGTTGTTTCAGGGACTCCAGTTCCTCCCGGGCGCGATCGTGTTCAAAGAATCCTTTGTAGGCGAAGGTGCCAATCACCGGAAACTTCCATTCCTTCGCTACCAGCCGGTATTTTTCCGACGCAACCACGACCCACAAAATCGGTTGGCCGTGCTGGTCGTAAAAAGTTGTGTAGTTTTTGGACGGATTAATGCCCAGGGAGTCAACGGAATAACGCTTAATTTCCTGAATAAGTTCAATTTTTCGTTTCAGCGAATCCGGAAATGACGGGTCGGCCAGCACCTGCTCGACCGGTTTGGTATTCCATAAAATCCGGAGTTGCCCCTTTCCCTGCATCCAGCCGTAACGGACCAGATCGCGGTACCAGATGCCCAGCACAATACATACGCCCAGAAGTGTCAGCAGGATTTTTTTGATCATGAACAAAGCAGACTTTAGTGTGTAAAATTGATATAGACCCCTTCCGAATGCTCAAAATGACCGCTATGGAAGTCATACAGCGGTTCAAACCGGATTGTTACCGACAGCCCCTCGGCAATCGGAATGTCTTTCAGGAAACGCACGATCAGCAGTTGACGCTGCGTTTCCTGGTAGGTGCTCTGGTACCGTCTTGAATAACTTTGATACAAATCGCCACCCAGTTCGGCCCGGTAGTCGTTGCCGTGCCAGTAGCTGGCCAGGACAGTTACCGGTTTCAGGGTAACGGTCAGGTTCGGGTAAAAAGCGCCCCCGGTATAGGAACGTTCGGCGTTCTCGGTATACCCCACAACGTACGAATCCAGCCGGACCGAACGGAAAAAACCGGGTCCGGCGTTCTGCCAGGCCAGGCTCAGGCTTCCGGCTGCGTTCAGGGCCGTTCGGACGGGCAGCGGGCTGTTGATGTTCTGCCCGCCCGCGTGAAAAACCGTGAGCTGGATGGGAACCGACACCGACCAGCCGGTGTCGATTAGTTTTCCTGCCAGCCTGGTTTCAAACGAAAAACCGCCCCAGAAATGCTCTTGCCGCGTGTAACCGGGTAACGTGTTCCGGAGGTAACTGACCCAGCCATCGAAGAAAGTGCGTTCGGTCAGGTGGTTGATTTGTAAGCCATTTTCAAGCCGGTTTTGCAGCAGCCGTTCGAACTGGTACAGGGGCTCGATCAGGCGGTGACCGACCGATCCTTCCAGCGTTCCGAACAGGTAGTTCCAGTTTTTATGCCGAAATTTTACTGTAAACGTCGGGGCAATCTGGGCAATGCGCTCCTGCCCAAAATCGTTCCGGAAAAATGCCCCAAGTTCCAGTACCACGTTCGGCGCAGGCTGGTAGGCGACGCGCGGATTAAGCTGGTAACCAAACAGGGTATACCCATCGGCAATCGGTCCGAAGTACTCGTTATTCTTCACAAAGCCAAGCATCGTCAGGCGAAAACGCAGTTGGTGGGTGCTATCAATGGCGAACCGCTGTTCCAGTTTCCGGTTATCGAGCTGGGCGTAATTTATATGCGAAATAAAACACAAATACAATACAACTATGGTAGTTTTTTGAAAATAGTCCGACTGGTTTTTGGAGAACTGTTTAATATATGTTAGTTTTAGCCCGATTAGTGCGCGAAGGATAAGCTTCATATATTATTGATTATTTTACAAGTCACCCTTGCAAATCTGGTCGCAAAATGCTAATTTTATAAGGTTAAACATACTAAAAATCATTTTTGCGTTAAACACATCACATGGCACAAGCACCTGCTAGTACGGCTAATGACAGCAAACTGAAAGCCCTGCAAACGACCATCGAGAAACTGGACAAAGCCTACGGGAAAGGAACCGTTATGCGCCTGAGCGAAAGCAAGGTAGTGGATGTTCCGGTTATTTCAACAGGTTCGCTGGGTCTTGATCTGGCGTTGGGGATCGGGGGTGTTCCACGGGGCCGGATCGTTGAAATCTACGGGCCGGAATCGTCGGGGAAAACCACGCTGACGATGCACTGCATCGCCGAAGCGCAGAAAAACGGTGGCCTGGCTGCCTTTATCGACGCGGAACACGCTTTCGACCGCACCTATGCCGAAAAATTAGGAATCGATACCAAAAACTTATTAATCTCGCAACCCGATAATGGGGAGCAGGCGCTCGAAATCGCCGAGCACCTGATCAGCTCCGGTGCCATCGATATCATCGTTATTGACTCCGTGGCCGCGCTGGTTCCGAAAGCCGAGCTGGAAGGCGATATGGGCGAAAGCAAAATGGGTCTGCAGGCCCGGTTGATGTCGCAGGCGTTGCGCAAGCTGACGGGGGTCATCAATAAAACCGGTTGCTGCTGTATTTTTATCAACCAGCTGCGCGAGAAAATCGGCGTCATGTTTGGTAACCCGGAAACCACAACGGGTGGTAACGCGCTGAAATTCTATTCGTCCGTTCGTCTGGATATTCGCCGGATTGGTCAAATTAAGGAAGGCGACGAGATTCAGGGGAACCGGACGAAAGTGAAAGTCGTTAAGAATAAACTGGCTGCTCCGTTTAAAGTCGTCGAGTTCGACATCATGTACGGTCAGGGAATCTCGAAAGTAGGGGAAGTGCTCGATCTGGCCGTTGAGCTGGAAATCGTGAAAAAATCCGGTTCCTGGTTCTCGTACGAGGGCAACCGCCTTTCCCAGGGTCGGGACGCTGTGAAGAACCTGCTGCTTGATAACCCCGAATTGATGGCTGAGCTGGAAGGAAAAATCCGGGCTCAGGTCAATGCTGACGAAGATGCTTTAGTCGATCCGATGGGCGGTTCTGAAGACGGCGAAGATACGCTCAATTAAGTTCTTCCGCAGTTGTGTTGCTTTGGAGAAATCGAAGCGGAGTATTTTAATTATTGTTTGACAAATGAAGAGGTGGTTGGCCGTTGCCGACCACCTCTTTTTTATGTTCTAAACCGTCCTTACGACCCGGCGGACGGGCTCGTTTACGCCGGATGTAGTTCCCGGTCGGGCAGCCGGAGAGTTCCTTCAATCAGCGTTACCGCCTGCCCTGTCAGCCGAACCCGGTCTCCCTCCAGCCGAACCTTCAGAACACCGCCCCGGGCCGAGGCCTGATACGCCAGGAACTCGGTTTTTCCCAGCCGCTCGGCCCAGAAGGGGGCCAGGCTGCAGTGGGCCGCCCCCGTAACGGGGTCTTCGTCGATGCCAGCGCCGGGTAGGAAAAACCGGGAGATAAAGTCAAACGGCGAATCGGCCTCGGCCCGACTGGTCACAATCACGGGCGCAAAGCGAGCCAGCGCCCGAAAATCAGGCCGCAGATTGCGCACGTCGGCTTCCGTCGCCACTTCGATTAAGTAACGATCCTGCAGGGATAGGACCGTCAGTGGTTCGACGCCCAACGTCTGAATGAGATCGGCGGGGAGCTCAGCCGGGGTTCCGTAACGGGCCGGAAAGTCCAGCTCAATCCAACCCGCTGGTCCGGGGTAGGCGATCAGTTCACCGCTCAGGGTTTGAAACCGGATCGGAGACTGGCTCGGCACACGCCCGGTTTGCCAGAGGATGTTGGCACTGGCCAGTGTGGCATGGCCGCACAACGCAATTTCCACGGTAGGCGTAAACCAGCGGAGACGGTACCCCGTCTCGGAGGCCCACAGGAAGGCGGTTTCGGACAGATTGACTTCGGCGGCAATGGCTTGCAGATCGGAATCGGTCAGCTGGTGGTTATCGAGAAGACAAATCCCTGCCGGATTGCCGGCAAAGGGTTGGTCGGTAAACGCATCGACCTGATAAAATGGAATGTTCATTACGAAATGAGTTGTTGTTGTGCTGCAAAATTCGGGCGTGAACTGTTACGGAAACAGATTCACTTTTTTAAATTTAGGGCATAACAGATTGAAAAATGACAACGCCATCCACCCCGGTTTTTCCGGATTTTCTGTACCAGAAAGTTGCTGAGCGATTTGAGCATCTGATAACGACCCGTGTTCTGAAAATCGGCGACAAACTTCCCTCCGTACGGGCTTTGAGCGCGGAGCAGGGCATTAGCCTGAGTACCGCTTTTCGGGCCTACAGTGAGTTGGAAATGAGGGGGATGGTGGAGGCCCGGACCAAATCAGGGTATTACGTCAGTTACCGGCCGCATCTTCAGGCCCCGACGTCCCGTGCGCCGGAACCGATCACCGATCCCGCCCGCATCAGCGTGGACGGGATGATTGCGCAGGTGTACCAGCAACGCAGCGCCGAAGGGATCACCCAGTTGGCCCTGGCAACGCCGGCGCTGGAATTACTGCCGCAGAGCAAACTCAACAAAACCCTTTCCGAAGCTCTGCGGACGCATCCGGCCAGTTGCCTGAATTACGAAGAGGTACAGGGAAACCGGTTGTTGCGGAAACAGATTGCCCGGTACGCGGTGGCTGGGGATATAGCCGTAACGGAACACGACATTGTGACCACACACGGCTGTGTCGATGCGTTGATGCTTTGTTTACGGGCAGTAACCAAACCCGGGGATACGGTTGCGATCGACAGTCCGACGTACTTCGGGATTTTTTCAGTTTTGCAGGGATTGAGCCTGAATGCCTTGCAGATTCCCACACACCCGATTGACGGCCTTGATCTGGCGTACCTGGAAAATGCCCTCGGCACGGTTCGGGTGGCGGCCTGTTTGTTTGTGCCAACGTTCAATAACCCGACCGGGAGCTGTCTGTCTGATGCCCGAAAACAGCGGTTGGTTGCCCTGCTGGCGGCCCACGAAATTCCATTGGTGGAAGATGATATTTACGGCGAGCTCTATTTTGGAAAACAGCGCCCCCGCACCTGCAAGAGTTTCGACCAGCAGGGGCTGGTGATGCTCTGCACCTCGGTATCGAAGTCGCTGGCACCCGGTTATCGGATTGGCTGGTGTATGCCTGGCCGCTTTCTGGCGCAGGTAATCAATCTGAAACGGATGATGGCGGTGGCTTCCACCACCCCGACGCAGGTGGCCGTGGGGCTTTTTTTCGAGAATGGCCGGTTTGATCTGCACATGCGCAAGCTGCGGAAAGCCCTGCACACGCAATGCCTGCAGTACAGCCAGGCGATTGCGCAGTATTTTCCGCCGGACGTGAAGATTACGCGACCGGAGGGCGGTTATGTTTTGTGGCTGGAAATGAATCAGCAAATTAACGCCTACGAGCTGTTCCAAACGGCGCTTCAGCACAAAATCAGCATCGCACCCGGCCCGATTTTCAGCACGGACGGACGGTTTACGAACTACTTCCGCATGAGTTTCGGAAAACCATTTGACAACCAGATTGCGGAAGGCCTGAAGAAATTAGGCGCATTAATCCAGCAAAAAGCCCCAGTCCGCTGAGACTGGGGCTTTTTGCTGAACCAACGGCCCGTCGTTTAGCGGTCGCCGATGGCTTTAAATTCGCGCAGCGTGGCACCGGTGTAAATCTGACGCGGGCGACCAATCGGTTCTTTCTGTTCGCGCATTTCTTTCCACTGAGCAATCCAGCCCGGCAGACGACCAATGGCAAACATGACGGTGAACATATTCGTCGGAATCCCCAGCGCCCGGTAGATGATACCTGAATAGAAGTCTACATTGGGGTAGAGCTTGCGCGATACGAAATATTCGTCGTGCAGGGCGGCTTCTTCGAGTCCTTTGGCAATTTCCAGAACCGGGTCGTTCACGCCGAGTTTGGTCAGTACGTCGTCGGCGGCTTT
Source organism: Larkinella bovis (assembly GCF_042655385.1). NCBI lineage: Bacteria > Pseudomonadati > Bacteroidota > Cytophagia > Cytophagales > Spirosomataceae > Larkinella > Larkinella bovis. The sequence goes on from NZ_JBHSMA010000005.1 coordinate 384,748, forward strand.
TTTAATGATTCTCGCGCGCGGGTCGAAGTTTTTATAGACCCGGTGGCCAAAGCCGAACAGCCGGAAGCCGGTTTTCTTGGCGTTTTTGGCCATATCGACATACTTGGCCACATCGCCCCCGTTGGCTTTGATTTCTTCCAGCATCTCGATCACCTCCTGGTTGGCGCCACCATGCAGCGGCCCCCAGAGGGCGTTGATACCGGCCGAAATCGACGAGTAAATATTGGCCCGCGACGAACCCACCAGCCGGACGGTCGAGGTCGAGCAGTTCTGTTCGTGATCGGCGTGCAGAATCAGGAGCTTGTTCAACGCACTCGAAACCACGGGGTCAACCTGATAGTCTTCCACCGGCAGCGCAAACATCATTTGCAGGAAGTTCGAGCAGTAGTCAAGCTGGTTTTTGGGATAATTCACCGGATGGCCCTGCGATTTTTTATACGACCAGGTCGCAATGGTCGGCAGTTTTGCCAGCAACCGAACGATATGCAGTTCCGTCTGATCGGGTGCTTTTTCATCGTACGAATCCGGGTAGAAGGCACTCAGGGCGCTTACCAGCGACGACAGCACGCCCATCGGGTGCGCGTTATTGGGAAATCCCTCGAAGATCTTCCGCATGTCTTCATTGACCATGGTATGCCGCCGGATTCGACCTTCAAAGGCATTGTATTGTTCTTGGGTAGGTAGTTCGCCGTAAATCAGCAGGTAAGCCACTTCCAGGAAGCTGGCTTTATCGGCGAGGTCTTCAATGGAATAGCCCCGGTACCGTAAAATACCTTCTTCACCATCTAAAAAAGTGATTGCACTCTGGGTTGCACCGGTATTTTTATATCCTTTATCTAACGTGACGTAGCCCGTCTGATCGCGGAGGTTGGAAATGTCAATGGCTTTTTCCTGTTCGCTACCAACAACGGTTGGAAATTGGTAGGTTTTGCCATCGACAGATAGTTCGGCAGTGTTTGACATACGTATGGGGTAGAGTGAATCAATGAATTATGAACTGGGTTAATCGGGTTAATCTGCAGTAACGGAGCAGATTCGTACTTGTATTTCGATTCATCAGGTGTGAATAATAGGACGGGAATATAACGGGCGAAATTAGGCAAAAACCGGCAATGACAATCAGTTGCTACCGTAAAAACGCAGGATTTGTGCAAAATCTACTTGTTTAACCCCAAATGATTTGCTTTAGTTGCGTTATGTTTTAATGAATTTCGATCCTTCAGGACTCTTCGAATTGGCGGCAGGCGGCTGCTCGTTTGCCTCCGTTCAGGCCGGGTTTCAGGTGCGGGGCGTTCCGCAATTTTTCAGGAAGCGATCCGGAGTCCGCCTGCTTGAATCCAACAGGTGCTTACCGTCCTTTTTTAGGCTTTACCGTAATGACATCATAGGCTGTTTTGCCAAAGACAATCGAGAGAATAACGGGCAACAAAATGGCACCGGTTTTAAAACCGGACCCGGTAAACTGATACGCGCCCCCCGAAAACCGGGTATACGTTTGAAAAACCAGGAAAAGACACAAGACAAACAGCCCAACGGCCAGCATAACGGCCAGTGGCCCGCTCATCGCCTTCCGGATGACCAGACTGATCACTAACGCGACGAGCACCGTTGCGGCTACTGTAGCCATGGCTTTGGGCAGGGTTTCGAGGTAATCGTGGTCGTACCAGAAAATACCAAGTTGCCCGATGAGGTTCGGGTGGGCCAGCAGCCAGGCATCGACAAGGGTAAGAATCAACAGTACGAGATAATAAAACAGGTTGGTACGCATTAGAAAACAGGGGTTAAAAAAAGCCAATCTTCGGGATATTTCGTGAATAAAAAAAGCCTCACAAGAGGCTTTCTGATGCAATTCTCTCCCGCATCAGGTTAACGTTACCGTACGATCATTTTGTGTAGACGGGCCGATTTTCTGAACCAAACGCACCACCGGACCGGGCGATTAAAGTGCCTTTGATCCCAAACCGGTTGAGAGAAAGGGTATTGCACCAGGTCAGGAGCGGTTTTTCGACATGCCGGTGAATTTGCCCGCTGAACCAAAACAGGCCGATAAGGAGTCCCAGATTGGCGGGCAGGACGTAGGCCGGGAGATTTAACCGTACTAACGCCTGGGTAACAACCATAATAACCGGTACATGAATCAGATACAATACATACGAAGCATCACCGAGCTTTAGCAGCCAGGGTGAGCACCGAAAACGGCCGGTTTTTTCGAATTGGATCAGACTCAGCAGGATGACGGTAGCGGGTAGTCCCAAACCCCAGACCCTGAACCCGATTTCGGAAGAATGAATTCGTTGGCCCATCCAGAAAAAAAGTACAACGGCCAGGCCCGCCAGAAGCCGGGGCATTGGAATAATGAAACGTTGTACAATGAAGTAGGAAAGGATGCCAAAACCGAATTCGAGGTTAAAAGGACTGAACAGAAAATCCTGAAACGGGAGTCGGGGAAAACCGGAAAATTCAGTCAACGGAGCCAGACTAACAGACAGAGTTGCTGTCAGAATCAGCAGGGGAATCACGAGCAGAAACCGGGATAAAATGAGCAGACCAAACAAACTATAAAAATAGATTTCGTGGCTGAGGGTCCAGGTTACGGGCAGAATGCCTTCGTGGGTCGGAAGGAGCAGCATCGCTTTCAGTATCGCAACGGACTCAAACCGGAAGGGTAGCCACGCCAGTGAAGGGGTAAAAACATGTAAGGTAAACAGCCCTGCCGTCGCCAGTAGAAAGCAGAGCCAGTAGAAGGAATAAATCCGCATCAGACGTTTTCTAACGTAAGCGAAAAACTGATTCGGGGTATTGATTTTAGACAGGCTGGTGTGGGTGATGAGAAAACCGCTGATGATAAAGAACAAATCGACTCCGCCGAAACCGGCATTAAAACAGCGTAGAATAGGCGAGTGAATGCCCACCTGCTCCATTTTCATGGATAAATGAAAGAGCGTGACCAACAAGGCGGCTGCGGCCCGTAAGGTTTGAATGGAAACAAAATTTTGGGGTAAAGCATTGACCGGACGGAGAAACATGGGGTAATGATTGGTTTTTAGATGAAATAAGCGGGTGGGACTACCCTGGGAATACCATCCGCTAGCGCATTCCGATGCGTCCGTGTGGCAATCAATACATAGAACATATGAATGGTATCTCTTAGATGGATACCATTGAGATGCAAAAAGTTAGAAATGGTAACAATGTATGCGCAAGCAATTATTGGTAAAATAAAAGAACCCAGCTTTGGTAGCGGGAAAAGGAAGGGATATCAGGGCGTATAATACCGCCGGGCGTAGGTCATAAAACCGGCCGCCAACCCTTCCGGCAAACCTTGCAGATGGACAAAGCTGAATGCTCGCGGAAGGCGAAAATCCTTGATGGCGACAACCTTGAGCTGTCCGCTCCGAACCTCCTTCTCGATGGCTCTCGAGGAAAGGATCGACAGGCAATTGGCATGTTCCAGAAACGATTTGATGCTTTCGGTGCTGCCCAAATTCATGATAACCATTAGGTTGCCGGGCTTGATGCCCCGGGCCTGGAGGGCGGTTTCCAGGACTTCCAGCGTTCCCGAACCGCGTTCGCGCAGGACCATCGGAATGGTGTATAATTCGTCGAGGGTGATTTCTTTCAGGCGGCTGTAGCGGCTGCTGGTGTGGACGACGGCCACGAGTTCGTCTTCCAGAAAGTCGTGGTATTTCAGGCCGGCATGATGTTTTTTCCCTTCGACAATACCCAGATCGATTTCTTTGGAAAAAACCGCATTTTCGATCATTTCCGTATTGCCGGTCAGCAGGCTGAGCTGGATGGTTGGATACCGTTCGTAGTAGGACGCCAGTAAGGGGGAAATCAGGTATTGGGCAATGGTGGTGCTGGCCCCCAGCCGTAAACTGCCTTTTAACTGACTTTTGAAGGTATTCAATTCAAAAAGCGCTTCCTGGTACAACTCGAAAATCTGCCCGGCATACCGGAACAACACTTCGCCGGGGGGCGTCAGCACAATGGAATTGCCCTTCCGGTCGAACAACCGCAGACCGAGCATATCCTCCAGCGCCTTAATGTGTTTGGTCACGGCGGGCTGGGTGATGAACAACTCGGCGGACGCTTTCGTGAAACTGTGGTGACGGGCAACGCTGTAAAATACTCTCAGTCGGAAGTCTTCCATAGGTCAATAAGGAATCGGTATCAATAACCAAAGGTAATGGGAATGGGCGAAAAATGGCAGAAAAGGCCGAATGGTTCGTGTAGTTTATAACCAGGCTGGTGGATTAAATAACTTATTTCGCGGAGTTGGGGGGCGAGTTGCCGACTATAGCGGAGACTCTGCGTACCTTTGTGGCTCTTCGGAAATAACTGGGCCCCTTATGCAACGAAACCACCATCTCGAACAAGCCGAAAATCAGGAATTTGACCTTTGCATCATTGGCGGAGGAGCCACCGGCGCAGGCTGTCTGCTCGACGCGCAAAGTCGGGGACTGAAAGCCATTCTGATCGAGAAACACGATTTTGCTTCCGAAACCTCCAGTAAGTCGACAAAACTGATTCATGGCGGGGTGCGGTATCTGGAACAGGCAGTCAAACAGGCGGATCTGAACCAGTATCATATGGTGAAAAAAGCCCTGCGCGAGCGGCTGATCCTGATCCGCAACGCGCCCCATCTGGCTCACCCGCTGGCGTTGCTGACGCCCTGCATGAGCTGGATGGAAGGCATTTATTATACCGCCGGGCTGAAAATGTACGACACCCTTTCGGGCGATCTGAGCATTGGCAAAAGCGAATGGCTGAACAAGGAAGAGGCTTTGAAACGCAATCCGGCGCTCACGCATAAGATTCACAGCGCGGTTTTGTATTACGACGGCCAGTTAAACGACGCCCGCTACAACATGTCGCTGGTGAAAACCGCCATGCAGTACGGCGCGGTGGCGCTCAACCATGCCGAAGCCCGTACCTTCGAGAAAGATGCCACTGGCCGTCTGGCGGTTTTGCACGTTCGGGACTCGCTGACGGGGAGGCTGTTACGGGTTCGGGCTAAACGGTTTATCAACGCAACGGGGCCGTTTGCCGACCGCATCCGCCTGCTGGCGAATCCGGAAATGGGCCGGCGAATGCGCGTCAGTAAAGGCGTACACATCATCATTCCAGGCGAATTGATGCCCTCGGAAACCGCCATTCTGGTGCCCAAAACCGACGACGGACGCGTGGTTTTCATTATTCCGTACAACGGCAAACTGATGATTGGTACCACCGAAACCGAGTCCGAACTGACCGAAACCGAGCCGGTGGTGGAGCGGGCGGAAGTCGATTACCTGATCGGTTACGTGAACCGGTATTTTAACAAACCGATCCATGCCGACCAGGTCATTGCCGGTTTTGCCGGTTTGCGCCCCTTGTTGCAGGCCGATCCCAACGCCGATACGAAGCAACTGGTGCGCGACCACGAAGTCGAAGTGGATCCAACTTCGGGTTTAATCAGCATTCTGGGGGGCAAATGGACCACCTACCGGCTGATGTCGAAAGATACCATCGATAAGTTTTACGAGCTGGAAGGCCAGGCTGAAAAACCGTGCGTCACCGACCACATCAAACTCGTCGGCGCCGAAGGCTACGCGGATGATTTCTGGAAAGTGCTGGTCAATAAATACGCCGTTCCGGAAGCCGTAGCTAAACACCTGAACCGGCAGTACGGAACGGAAAGTCTGGAAATTGCGCAGCTGATGCGCGAACAGCCGGACTGGAACGAACGACTTGCCGAACACCTGCCGCATACCAAAGCCGAGGTGGTTTTTGTGGTGCGGGCCGAAATGGCGCAGACGCTCAAGGATGTGCTGGCCCGGCGGTTTGGCCTCGAGCTGACCGACTGGGAATCAACCGACGAGATTACCGAAACTGTCGCCGATCTGATGGCCGCCGAACTCGGCTGGACCGCCGGGGAGCGCCAGAAAGCGGTTCAGGATTACCACGCCGAACTCGACTGGTTTCGCAAATCCGCCGGTTTGATGGTGTAACCGAACGGTTGCCCTATGGACGGTTTTTCAGGAGTTTCCGCAGGGGCACGCTGAGCTATACCCCTGCGGAATAGAACCGGGAAGGGGTTATTGACGACGCCAGCGCAGGATTGCTTTCACGATCTGGACCAGGATGATGGGGGCGACACCGGCGGCTACAATGAGCCAGAGTTCGGTACTGGGGATCGTGCCAATACTGAGCACCTGCGCCAGAAAAGGTACGTAATACGTTAACGCCAGAATCAACAGGCACAGGCCGATGGCGTACCAGATGTACCGGTTCCGCGTAATTTCGTTTACAAAAAAAGACCGACCGGAGCGCAGGTTAAATACGTGCAGGATTTGCGCAAAGGATAAAGCGTAAAAAGTCAGGTTGTTGCCTTCTTTTTCCGTGAGCCCCAGTTTCTGCGTACCAAGCAGATAGGCGCCGAGTACCGAGGCCGTGAGGGCCAGTGCGTAGAAAACCACCATCCGCCAGTCGCGGCCGTCCATGATCGGTGTTTTCGGATCGCGGGGGGGGCGGTGCATCAGACTCGAGTTTTCACGGCCAACCCCCAGCGCCAGCGCCGGAAATACATCGGTAACGATGTTGATGAACAGAATCTGCAAGGGCAGCAGCGGATTGCCAACATTCAGAAAACCGGCGAAGGTGACGACGAAAATCTCGCTCAGGTTACACGATAGCAGGAACAGCACAAACTTGCGGATGTTTTCGAAAATCACCCGCCCCTGAGCAATGGCAGTGACAATAGACGCAAACGAATCGTCTTTCAGCACCATATCGGCGGTTTCGGCGGCCACCTGCGTGCCCCGGAGACCCATCGCAATGCCAATGTCCGACTTCTTCAGGGCGGGGGCATCGTTGACGCCGTCACCGGTCATGCCGACAATGTCACCGTGTTGTTGGTACAAATCGATCATATCCAGTTTCTGCGCCGGACTGACCCGGGCAAAAACCCGGCATTTCAGCAACTCTTTTTTGTCGGCGGCTTTGAGTTCACCGAACGGTTTGAGGTCCTTGCCGGTCAGCACCATTTCTTCGCCGGGTTCGATCAGCCGCACTTTAGACGCAATCGTCAGTGCTGTGGCCGGATGGTCGCCCGTGACCATGATCACCTTGATACCGGCTTCGCGGCAGGCTTTCAGGGCGGGCGTCACGTCGGTGCGGGGCGGATCCAGAAAACCGATCAGGCCCACGTACGTCAGGTCGTTATCGGCAAAATCGTCACCGGGTTTGGTGTCGGTTTCCCGATAGGCAAAGGCCAGTGTTCGCAAACCGTCGGTAGCCATTTTTTCGGAAAGGTCGTAATACGTTTTCCGGGAGGTTTCGTCCAGCGATTGGCAACGGTCCAGCACTTCCTCGGCAGCTCCTTTTACGGCCACGAAAAAACCGCCCTCGTGTTGGTGGAGCGTGCCCATAATCCGGGTGTCGGAGCTGAATGCTTTTTCGGCTTTGCGCGGAAAGTCCTGATGAATCTGGTCGGGATCGTGTCCGGCGGCCAGCGCGAATTTCAGCAGTGATACCTCCACCGGATCGCCCACTTCCTTGGGTTGCCCGTTGACAAGGTCGTAGTCGGCATTGTTGCAAAGCACGCCCACCCGAATCAGTTGCTGGTAGACGTCCGATTCGATAATGGCCTGGTCGCCGTCTACGACCGCCAGTTTTTTAGCCTCCGCATCCGCTTGGATTTCGGCGTATTGATCGGGCAGCTGGAGCGTATTGACTTCGATGCGGTTTTGGGTCAGCGTGCCGGTTTTGTCGGTAAAAATCACGTTTGTGCCGCCCAGCGTTTCGACCGCCGACAACCGTTTGACAATCACCTTCTTTTCGGCCAGTCGCAGCATACCGTAGGCCAGCGCGATGGTTGCCACCACCGACATGCCTTCCGGAATGGCCGCAATTGCCAGCGCCAGCGCGGTTTCGATCAATCGCAGCGGTTCTTCCTTCCGGATCAACCCGACCACCAGAAACAGGGTGGCCAGGCCGACCGTCACCCAGATCAGAACCTTCGCCAGTCCATCCAGTTTCGCTTCCAGCGGAGTGGCCGACCGCTTGGCTTCCTCGACCATCGTGGCAATTTTGCCAAGCTCGGTTTGCTGCCCGATACCCGTCACGATTGCGCGCCCGGTTCCGGCGGTCACCGGCGTTCCTTTGAAAAGCCGGTTGTGCTGATCACCCAGTGGCGATTCGGCAGGCGGCAAGTCCGTGTTCTTATCCACGGGCAGCGATTCGCCGGTCAGGGCGGATTCGTCGGTCTGTAATTGGCTGACTTCGAAAAGGTTGGCGTCGGCGGCCACCAGGTCGCCGGCTTCAACCACCAGCACATCACCGATCGTTACTTCCTCCGACGAAATCTCGCGAACCCGGCCGTCGCGCAGCACCCGCGCGGGCGTTGTGTCCATTTTCCGCAGCGCATCCATCGACTGCCGGGCGTTCCATTCGAGGATGAAACCGGTCAGGGCGTTGATGAGCAAAACGGCAATGATGGCAAACCCTTCGACGGTTTCGCCCAGAAAAAACGAGATCCCGGCGGCTGCCGCCAGAATATAGACAATAACCCCCGTAAACTGCCGCAGCAGGATGGTTAAAACACTTTCGCGTTTGACCTCCTGGAGGGCGTTGGGACCGAATTCTTCGTAGCGGTTTTGGGCTTCGTCGGCGCTCAGGCCTTTTTTGGGGTTAACCGCCAGATCGGTTACTAATTGGTCAATTGGGATCTGGTGCGGGTGATCGGGTACTGATAGAGTTGGCATAACATGGATGGGAAGAACTAAAGTAAATAACGATATTCCGGCCAAATGCCCAAACAGAAGAGGAATTTTGGCGAATTGCCGGCGCTTTTGTCGCTTGCTAATCAGTAGCCGTCTGTTTGGGGAAAGTTAGCTCGCGGAGTTGAGCGGAGATAAAAGGCACAGCGCCGAGGGGTTTTGATTTTCGCTTCACGCCATAAAATAATTCGTTTAAAAATATTTATTAAAAAAGTTTTTAATAAATCAGGTCTGCATGTACCTTTGCCGCAATGAAACCGAAACACACCGAACCAACGACCGAGCAGAAAATCAAGGAAGCCGCCAAGAAAGTATTCCTGGAACGCGGTTTCGACGGCGCGAAACTCCGGCACATCGCTGAAGAAGCCGGAACGACCATGGCGATGGTCAATTATTACTTCCGGAGCAAGGAGCAATTGTTTCAAAGTATTTTCCTGGAAACGATGGGCTCATTCCTGGGTCGGATCGTTGCGATCCTTAATGAAGAGGTTCCGCTGGAAATTAAAGTCTGGAAAGTAGTGGATAATTATACTGATTTTCTGCATACTAACCCGCATGTGCCGGTTTTTGTTCTGTCTGAACTACAGAAAGATAGTAGCGAGGTATTTGAGAAACTGAATCTGAAAAGCATGATTGAAACCGCCTATTTTACCAAACAACTGCAGATCGAAGGCGAAAAGGGGGCCATACGACGGGTAAAACCGTTGCAGCTTATTGTCACGATGCTGGGCAGTCTGATCTTCCCATTCATGGCAAAACCGATTGTCAGCTACATCGGCGGTATGGACGAAACGGCCTACCGTGCTTTCCTGGAAGAGCGAAAAGTGATTGTTTTTGAAACCGTTATGGTCTATTTGAAACCAACCTGATTTTTTTTGATCCGTTGTTAAAAGACTTTTTAAAAATAAAATTTAGAAGGAGATTTTAAAGCCGCTTTTATGAAACCGTTATCCGCACTGTTCCTTGGGTTGTCACTGGTCGTATCGGCCCGGGCGCAATCCGTCATAACGTTGGAACAATGTTATGACGCCGTTCTCGCCCACGATCCGCTGGCCCGGCAACGCGAAATTGTGCAGCGAACCGGCGACCTGACCGTGGCCAGTCTGGACAGAAACCGCCGACTGCCGCAGCTGGGTGTTACTGGCCAGGCCACCTGGCAATCGGAGGTGACCAAACTGCCCATCGAACTGCCGAACGTGCCGATTCCGCAACTGAGCAAAGACCAGTACAAACTAACGGCGGAAGTAAGCTATACGCTCTACGACGGCCAGCAGACGGCCCTTCAGAAGCAGGTGCAGCGGGCCAGCACGGCAGTCGGGCTGCAACAGGTGGCCGTCGAGCAAAACCGACTGAAAGATCAGGTTAACGCCTATTTTCTGAACATTCTGCTGACCGACGAAAACACCCGCCTGACCCGCGTCCGGCTGGAAGAACTGCAAAACCGCATCGTCAAAGCTGAAGCCGGGGTGCGCTTCGGAACCGTGGCCCCTGTGGGCGTGGATGTGTTGAAAGCCGAGGCCCTGAACGCCGAACAGCAACTGGCTCAGTTGGCCGCTACCCGCCGGGGCCTGCGCGACCAGCTTTCGATTCTGACGGGCCTTGCCCTGGCCGATAGCACACGCCTGGTGGTTGAAGAAGGGCAGGCCGCCAGGGGCAATCTGCCGCTCAACCGGCCGGAGTCGAAGCTGTTTGCGACCCAACGAACGCTGCTCGACGAACAACTCCGGCTCACCGGCAACCGGCTCCAGCCCCGGCTGAGCGTTTTTGCCCAGGGTGGAGCGGGCCGACCGGCGCTTAACTTCCTGAACAACGATTTTCGGGGCTTTTTTATCGGTGGGATTCGCCTGAGCTGGAACCTGTCGGCGGCTTATACCCTCCGCAACGACCGGGCGGTTTTGGCCCTGAACCGGGAACAGATTGGCGTTCAGCAGACCGTATTCGACCGGAATCTGGCGTTGCAACTCCGGCAACAGCAAACCGAGATCGACCGCATCACGGCCTTGCTGGAAAAAGACCGGGAAATCAGCGCCTTGCGCACGAAAATCCGGCAAACTGCCAGTGTTCAGTTGGATAACGGGGCGATGGCGGCCCGCGATTATACCACCGAACTCAATGCCGAGGCCCAGGCGCTATTGAACGAGAAAACCCACGAGTTACAACTGCTGCTGGCGAAGATCCAATACCGTACGCTCACCGGCAATTAATCCCTTTATACGTTCCAAACCATGAAATCCATACTGATTATCCCAGTGTTACTGGTTAGCCTGATGGCCTGCGAAACCGAACCGCAGTCGGATGCCTACGGCAATTTTGAAGCCGTCGAAACCATCGTGTCGGCGGAAGCTACCGGGGCCTTGCAAAAACTAACCGTCGAGGAAGGCCAGACGCTGAAAGCGGGCGAAACGGTCGGGCAGATTGATCCGCTCCAGCTGGAACTTCGGAAAGCCCAGCTGCTGGCGAGCCAGCGGGCGGTTTCCAGCCGTTCGCCCAATATTCAGGCCCAGCTTTCGCCCTATGAGCAGCAGCTAGCCGTCCAGGAACAGCAGCTCAGGACACTGCAACGCGAGAAAACCCGTACGCAAAACCTGATTGCCGCCGGGGCCGCCCCGACGAAACAACTGGATGACATCAACGCCCAGATCGACGTCATCGAACGGCAGATGGCCCTCATTCGGCAGCAACGGACCGCCCAGCAATCGGCCCTGACCACGCAGCGGAGCGGCACCCTGTCGGAAGAAGCCCCCCTGGCGGAGCAGATCCGGCAGATCGACGACCAGATCCGGAAAGCGACGATTGTGAACCCGGCGGCTGGAACCGTCACCGTGAAGTTTGCCGAACCCGGCGAAGTGGTTAGTTACGGAAAACCGCTGTACAAAGTGGCCGACCTCGACCAGATTACGCTTCGGGCCTACATCAGCGGGGATCAGCTCGTGCGGGTCAAAACCGGGCAGTGGGTGAAGGTGCTGGTGGACGCGCCCAACGATCAGTTCAAAGAATACGCCGGAACGGTGACGTGGGTGTCGAGCAAAGCGGAGTTTACCCCCAAGGTCATCCAGACGAAAGACGAACGCGTTAATCTGGTTTATGCCCTGAAAATCAGGGTTAAAAATGACGGTGGCCTGAAGATCGGCATGCCGGGGGAGGTACGGTTATGAGGTTTCCGGTATACAGTTTCCGGTGACTGTCGCATTCTTGCTGACGGGTTAGACTTCGTGCGGCAGACACGGTAAACCTTATACTGAAAACCGTAAACATTTAAATCATGGACGCGATCATCATTGAAAATATCTCGAAAGCGTACGGCAACCTTCCGGCGGTTTCGGAGGTGTCGCTCTCGGTCCGGCCGGGCGAATTGTTCGGCCTGATCGGGCCGGACGGTGCCGGGAAAACCACGTTGTTCAAAATCCTGGTCACGCTGTTGCGGCCCGACCGGGGCCGGGCCACGGTGGCCGGACGCGATGTGGTCCGGGATTACAAGGCGTTACGGCAGTTGGTGGGCTACATGCCGGGGCGGTTTTCGCTGTATCCCGACCTGAGCGTACAGGAAAATCTGGCTTTTTTTGCCACGGTTTTCGGAACCACCATCCGGGAGAATTACCACCTGATTCGGGAGATTTATGCGCAGCTGGAACCGTTCAAAAACCGCCGGGCGGGGCAGTTGTCGGGTGGGATGAAACAGAAACTGGCCCTGTGTTGCGCCCTGATTCACAAGCCCGAAGTGCTGTTTCTGGACGAACCGACCACCGGCGTCGATGCGGTTTCGCGGAAAGAATTCTGGGATATGCTCCGCCAGCTGAACGGGCGCGGACTGACGACCCTGGTGTCCACGCCGTATATGGATGAAGCCAGCCGTTGCGACCGCGTGGCGTTTTTGCAGGCCGGTAAAATCCTGGCGGTTGATCAGCCGGTGGCGATTACAAGCCGCTTTAAAAAGCGGCTCTACGCGGTTCGGGCTGCGGACACCTACCAACTGATTCAGGATTTACGGCTGGCTCCTTTTACGGAATCCTGCTATGCCTTCGGCGAGTTTCTGCACCTGACCGTTCGGACGGCGGAGGTGACGGAAACGCAGATCGGGCGGTTTTTGCGGGAAAAGAATCACCGGACTATTGAAATTCACCCCATCCAACCCGGTATCGAAGATACCTTCATGGCCTTGATGGCCCAACCCGAGCCAGCGGCTTGACGACCATGGAAAAGGCAGTCAGTACGAATCAGTTGACGAAGAAGTTTGGCGATTTTATTGCGACCAACGCCATTACGTTTGACGTGGCGCAGGGCGAAATCTTTGGCTTTCTGGGGGCCAACGGCGCCGGAAAAACCACGGCCATGCGGATGTTGTGCGGGCTGCTGAAACCAACCTCGGGGCAGGCCCACGTCGCCGGTTTCGATGTTTACCGGCAGTCCGAAAAAATCAAGCAGAACATCGGCTATATGAGCCAGCGGTTTTCGCTATACGAAGACTTGACGGTGCGCGAGAACATCCGGTTTTACGGCGGGATTTATGGCCTGCGCCGGGCCGAGATTCCGGCCCGGACCGACCAGATTCTGGCAAAGCTGGGCATTGAATCCGTCGCCAATTCGCTGGTAGCCTCTTTACCGCTGGGCTGGAAGCAGAAGCTGGCGTTTTCGGTAGCGCTGCTGCACGAACCGAAAATTGTGTTTCTGGACGAACCAACGGGCGGGGTAGACCCGATTACGCGTCGGCAGTTCTGGGATATGATTTACGAAGCCGCCCACGGCGGAACCACGGTTTTTGTTACCACGCACTACATGGACGAAGCCGAATACTGCCATCGCGTGTCGATCATGGTCGACGGAAAAATGAAGGCGCTGGATACGCCGTCGGGTCTGAAAACCGCCTATAACGTCGATTCGATGGATGCGGTTTTTCAGATTCTGGCCCGGGGCACATCGACGAAATGAGATTGCGGTATCTGGTTTACGGTGGGCTGACGCAGGAACAGGAGAAGTGGTAAGCCTACCGTAAACCAGATACCATAAACAGAATACCGAACCCTGTAAACGCAAGAACACGATGAACCGCTTCATGGCTTTTGTTAAAAAGGAATTTTTCCACATCCTGCGCGATCGACGGACGCTGCTGATCCTGTTTGGCCTGCCGCTGGTGCAGGTGCTGCTGTTCGGGTTTGCGCTGACGAATGAGATCAAAAATGCGCGGATTGCCATTCTCGACAATGATAAAAGCCCGCATTCGCAGCAGATTACCAGCAAGTTGCTGTCATCCGGTTATTTTCAGCTGCGGGAAAATCTGCGCTCGAACGCCGACCTTGAACGGGCGTTCCGGCGGGGTGACATCAAACTGGCGGTGGTGTTTCCGACCGGTTTTACGTCGGATTTTGAACATGGTCGCAGCGCACAAATCCAGTTGCTGGCCGACGCCACCGAACAGAATACGGCCATCAGCCTGACCAACTATGCCTCGGCCATCATTCGCGATTACACAACCGGCCTCAGCCCTAACGTCCAGCCGCCGATGACCATCGATGTCCGCAGCCGCATGGTGTTCAATCCCGAACTGAAAGGAGCCTTCGTGTTCGTGCCGGGCGTGATGGCGATGGTATTGCTGCTGGTGTCGGCCCTGATGACGTCCGTAACCATTGCCCGCGAACGCGAAACCGGGACGCTGGAAGTGCTGATGGTTTCGCCGTTGACGCAGGGCCAGATTCTGCTCGGCAAAGTGGTACCGTACCTGCTGTTATCGTTTATCAACGGCTGTATCATCATCGCCCTCGGCGTTTTCGCGCTGAAAGTGCCGCTGAACGGAAGCCTGGTGTTGCTGCTGGCCGAAACGCTGCTGTTTATTTTTCTGGCCCTGTCGATCGGGATTTTTATTTCGTCGCTCGTTGAAACCCAGCTGGTGGCCATGTTTGCGTCGCTGATGGCGATGCTGCTGCCGACGATTTTTCTGTCCGGTTTCATCTTCCCGATCGAGAGCATGCCCAAACCGCTTCAGCTCGTTTCCAGCATCATTCCGGCGAAATACTTTATTACCATCGTCAAAGGAATTATGATCAAGGGGGCGGGGTTGCGGTACCTCTGGCAGCCGACGCTGGTGCTGGTCGGCATGTCGTTGTTTTTCATGGGATTAAGTATTCGGAATTTAAAACCCCGACTGTCATGAACCGGATTCGGTATATGGTCGAAAAAGAAATCCGGCAGCTGCGCCGAAATCCGGTTTTGCTGCGGATCATGCTCGCGGCCCCGATCCTGCAGTTGATTCTGCTGTCGTACGCGGCCAATTACGAGGTCAAAAACCTGAACATCGCCGTCGTCGATGGCGATCACACGACGTATTCGCAGCGGCTGGTGAGCAAATTCCGGCCCCTGACCAATTTCCACCTGACCGGTTATCTGCCGAACGACAAACAGGCCCGGCAAACGCTGCTGGCGGGCGATGCGGACCTGGTACTGGTGATTCCGCCCCATTTTGAACGGGATCTGGAGAAGGAGGGAAGCGCGGCCGTGCAGTTGCTGCTCAACGCCATCGACGGTTCCAAAGCCGGGATTGCCAACGGCTACGCAACGGCCATCATCCGGGATTTCAACAGCGACGTGCTGGCCGAAACGAAGGTTGTGGCGCCGGGGGTAGTGCCACAAATGACCGTTGAAAATCAATACTGGTACAATCCGAAACTGGAATACAAAACGTTCATGGTGCCGGGGGTGCTGTTTGAACTGCTGCTGCTGGTGGGCGGTCTGGTGTCGGCGCTGAACATCGTGCGTGAAAAAGAAATCGGAACCATGGAACAGTTGAACGTGACCCCCATCCGCAAACACGAGTTCATTCTGGGCAAGTCGATTCCGTTTGTGCTGATTGGCCTGGTGCTGTTCACCATCGGCCTGGTGCTGGGGCGGTTTTTATTCCAGATCCGGATCGAAGGCAGCGTGGCGCTGATGTACGTATTTGCGGTTCTGTTTCTGGTGTTGTGCGTTGGGTTGGGGCTGCTGATTTCGACCCTGGCCGAAAACCAGCAACAGGCGTTGTTCGTCTCATTTTTCCTGCTCGTTTTATTCATTCTCCTGAGCGGTTTGTTTGCCTCCACCGAAAACATGCCGCCGTGGGCACAGTGGCTCAATATCATTAACCCGCTGAAATACATCATCGAAGTGGGCCGGAACGTCATGCTGAAAGGCAGCACGTTTGCGGATGTGAGCCGGCAGTTTACCGCGCTGGCGGTTATGGCAGTCGGCCTGTTGTTGCTGGCGTCGTGGCGCTATCGGAAGACCGTTTGAAGGTTTGGAGTTGTCTCTCAGAGCTGATCAGGGTTCATCAGAGATTATCAGAGAAATCCCAGATAACCTCTGATGAACCCTGATCAACTCTGTGTAATAACTTCTCAAGAAAGGTAGATAACCGATACTGCCTGCTTTGTATAGCTGAATTCTACTTTTCGTAACTTATGAATAAAGCCATTGGAAGATACCGCTGGACGATTTGTGCTCTGGTGTTTTTTGCTACGACGATCAATTACCTCGACCGGGTGGTCATCAGTTTGCTGAAAGGCGATCTGGAAAAAGATTTTAACTGGACCGAAACCGATTACGCCAATCTGGTGGTGGTTTTTCAACTGGCTTATGCGCTGGGTATGCTGGGCGTCGGGCAGTTGGTCGATAAACTCGGAACGAAGATTGGCTACACCATTTCGCTGACGGCCTGGAGTATTGTGGGGGTGCTGACGGCTTTCGCCAAAACCACCTTAGGCTTTGGCATTGCCCGGGCGGCTCTTGGGCTGAGCGAAGCTGGTAATTTTCCGTCTGCCATCAAAACCATCGCCGAATGGTTCCCGAAAAAAGAACGGGCGCTGGCGACCGGTATTTTTAACTCCGGCACCAATGTCGGTGCGATTCTGGCACCGCTGACGGTTCCATTCATCGCCGAATTCTGGGGCTGGCAGTGGGCGTTCATCCTGACGGGTGCCACCGGGTTTATCTGGCTGGTTCTGTGGCTGACGATGTATGATACGCCCGCCAACCACAAAAAAGTGAGCCCGGAAGAACTCGCCTACATCAACAGCGACCAGGATGAGCAAACTGAAGACCAGACGTCCACCGAAAAAGTTTCTTGGTTTAAACTGCTGACCTTCCGCCAGACCTGGGCCTTCGTGCTGGGCAAAATGCTGACCGATCCCATCTGGTGGTTCTACCTGTTCTGGTTGCCAGCTTTCCTGAAAGCCGAATACGGCCTGACGGGCATGGATGCGGCTTTTCCGGTGGCCATCGTCTACACGATTGCGAGTGCGGGCAGTATCTTCGGGGGCTGGTTGCCGCTGAATTTCATCAAAAAAGGGATGCCGGTTTTTCGGGCCCGGAAAACGGCCATGCTCATTTACGCCATTTGCGCCGTTCCCGTAATTTTTGCTCAGTACCTTGGCAGCATGGGACTGTGGCTGGCGGTGTTGAGCATTGGGCTGGCGACGTCGGCCCACCAGGCCTGGAGCGCCAACATCTTCACGACGGTTTCGGATATGTTCCCCAAAAAGGCCGTGGGTTCCGTCACGGGCATCGGGGGGATGGCGGGCGGTTTGGGCGGTATGGCCATTTCGTCGCTGGCGGGAAAACTGTTCGACCATTACAAGGCGCTGGGCCATATCGAAACCGGGTATTACATCATGTTCCTGATCTGCGGTTTTGGGTATCTGCTGGCGTGGCTGGTAATGCACTTGCTGGTTCCCAAGTACAAATTGATTGAGCTTTCCGGTCATAAGGCACCGGCAAAAGTAGCCTGACCGTTTGAACGCTGACAAACCGTTCTATGAACCGGATTCACCAACCCCCTAATGAGGGCTTAAAATTCCCGGATTTAGACGCCCTCGTTAAGGGGTTGGGGGTAATCAAACGATTCATCATCAGTGGATTTCTGCTGATCGCTCCCGGCGTTGTCCACGCGCAGCTTATCCGGAAACCGATTCCCGATAAGCTCGTTGTGCTGACGTTCGACGATGCTCCGGTGACCCACGCGACGGTGGTTGCGCCCTTGCTGAAGAAGTACGGTTTTGGCGGCACGTTTTACGTCTGCGAGTTTCCGCCCGATTTTGCGGACAAGAAGAAATACATGAGCTGGGAGCAAATCCGGGAACTGGACCGGATGGGCTTCGAAGTCGCCAACCACACGCTGACGCACAGCAACGTCGCCCGGTTGACCAAACCGCAATTTGCCGCCCAGCTCGATTCGCTCGAAGCGCGCTGCAAAACCCACGGGATTCAAACCCCGCTGACCACGTTTGCGTATCCCGGTTACGGCACTAGTCCCCTGGCCTACGAGGTATTGAAGGAAAAAAACTACCAGTTTGCCCGGGTGGGTGGGGCGCGGCCCTACGATCCGAAGACCGATTACCCGTACCTGATTCCGAGTTATAGCACCACCGAACCCAACAATCACGACAAGGAGCGGATCTTCAACGCCTTTCAGCAGGCCAAAGACGGCAAAATCGTGGTGTTGACCATCCACGGCGTTCCCGATTACGCCCACGACTGGGTGACGACTCCACCGGCTATTTTCGAAGCCTACCTGAAATACCTGCACGACAATCACTATACCGTCATTGCCATGCGCGACCTGGCGCAGTACATCGATTACCAGGAAGCGCTCCAGGCCATTCCGCCCCCGTTGCCGCCGGTTTCCATCCGGGTCGATCTGAACCAGCCCAAAGGCCGTATGGAGCCGATCTGGGCGTGGTTTGGCTACGACGAACCGAATTATACGTACATGAAAGACGGCAAAAAACTGCTGTCGGAACTGTCGGCACTGAGTCCGGTTCCGGTGTATGTCCGGGCGCATAGCCTGCTGGTGACCGGTGACGGAAAACCGGCTCTGAAATGGGGCTCGACCAATGCCTACACGGAAGATGCGAAGGGAAAACCGGTGTACGACTGGACGATCATCGACCAGATTTTCGATACCTACATCGAACGGAAAATGAAACCGCTGGCGCAGATTGGGTTCATGCCCGAAGCCTTGTCCTCCAAACCGCAGCCGTACCGGCACGACTGGCAGCCCGGCCAGCCGTACGACAAGATTTATACCGGCTGGCGCTATCCGCCGAAAGATTACAAGAAGTGGGCCGAACTGGTTTACCAATGGGTGAAGCATTCGGTCAGCCGCTACGGCCAGAAGGAAGTCGAAAGCTGGTACTGGGAACTCTGGAACGAACCGGATAGTCCGTACTGGGGCGGTACCGTGGAGGAATACAACAAGCTCTACGACTACTCGGTGGACGCGGTCCGGCGGGCCTTGCCGACGGCCAAAGTGGGCGGTCCGCACGTCACCGGGCCGCAGGGCAAACGGGGGGCGGCCTTCCTGAAAGCGTTTCTGGATCATTGCCAGAAGGGCAAAAATTATGTCACCGGCAAAATCGGGTCCCCGCTCGATTTTGTGGCTTTTCACGCGAAGGGCGCTCCCCGGCTGGTCGATGGCCACGTTCGGATGAACCTCGGCACGCAGCTCCGCGACATTTCGAGCGGTTTTCAGCTTGTGGCGTCGTACCCGGAATTCAGCAAACTACCGATCATCATCGGCGAGTCCGACCCGGAAGGGTGTGCGGCCTGCGGCATGAAAACCAATCCCGAAAACGCCTACCGCAACGGCACACTGTACTCGAGTTACACAGCGGCCGCGTTTGCCCGCAAATACGAACTGGCAGACCTGCATCAGGTGAATCTCAAAGGGGCGGTTTCCTGGTCGTTCGAGTTTGAAAACCAACCCTGGTTTTACGGTTTCCGCGATCTGGCGACCAACGGCGTCGATAAACCGGTGCTGAACGTGTTCCGGATGTACGGCATGATGCGTGGAAACCGGGTCGAGGTGACGGGCAACATGCCGTACCAGACAACGGCGGTTCGTGATTCGAGCGTGCGCCGGGCGGCTCCGGATGTGAACGCGCTGGCGGTTCGCGATACGGCCTCCAATACTGCCACGGTGATGGTCTGGAATTACCACGACGACAACGTGTCGGCTCCGGTTTCGCCGGTCGATCTGAGTATTAAGGGATTACCCGCCAAGCAGGTGCTGGTGACGCAATACCGCATTGACGACGAACACAGCAATTCCTACGCAGTCTGGCTGAAAATGGGCTCCCCGCAACATCCGACGGCTGAACAGATCAAGCAGCTGGAAAAAGCCGGTCAACTGGCGCAATATGGGTACCCGGTTCGAACGGATGTGGCGGCCAACGGCGAAGTGAAGCTGAACACGGTTTTGCCCCGGCAGGCGGTGGCGTTGTATACACTGACTTGGTAATAGATTATTACACAGAGTTAATCAGGGTTTATCAGAGGGCTCCGATTACCTCTGATGTCCTCTGATTAACTCTGTGTAATGACTTTTCCTAAAAACTCATGAAGCAAAAAATACTCCTCCTTCTTTTCCTGATCAGCCATTCGCTGCTCGCTCAACCCCGCTGGCCGGCCGTTACGCAGCAGGCTAAACCCTGGACGCGCTGGTGGTGGATGGGCAGCGCCGTGAATCCGAAAGACCTGACGAGCCTGCTGACCCAATACCAGAAAGCCGGGTTGGGGGGCGTTGAAATCACGCCGATTTACGGGGTCAAAGGCACAGAAAAACAGTTTATTGACTTCCTGTCGCCGAAGTGGATGACGATGCTGGACCACACGCTGAAAGAAGCCAGTCGGCTCGGCATGGGCGTCGATCTGGCGCAGGCGTCGGGCTGGCCGTTCGGCGGGCCGTGGGTAACGCCGGCGGATGCCTGCAAGTACGTCGCGTATAAAACCTATAGCCTGAAAAGTGGCGAAAAACTGAGTGAAGCGGTTACGTACACGCAGCAGCCGATTGTCCGGACGGTGGGCGAGAAGATCGACCTCAAGCAACTGGTGGAGCCGATTACGAAAAATCCGAACCTGCAGCGCCACGCCTTTGATCAGGTCCGGTTTGAAAAACCGCTGCCGTTGCAGGCGCTAATGGCGTACTCCGACAAGGGGCAACCCCTGGATTTAACGGCCAACGTGGACGCCAAAGGCAATCTGAACTGGACGGCACCGGACGGGAAATGGACGTTGTATGCGGTTTTTCAGGGCTGGCACGGCAAGATGGTCGAGCGGGCGGGGCCGGGGGGCGAGGGCGACGTGATCGACCATTTTTCGAAAACCGCCACTCAGCATTACCTGCAAAAATTCGATCAGGCGTTTAAGGGACACGATTTGAAATCGCTGCGGGCGTTTTTCAACGATTCGTACGAGGTGGACGACGCGCAGGGCGAAAGCAACTGGACTCCGGCGCTGTTCGGGGAATTTAAAAAACGCCACGGGTACGACCTGCGCAACCACCTGGCGGCTTTGTTTGGGAAAGATTCGGACGAAAAGAACAAGCGCGTGCTGAGCGATTACCGGCAGACGATCTCGGAACTACTGCTCGAAAATTACACCAAAACCTGGAGCGAGTGGGCGAAAGGCAAAGGGAAAATCATCCGCAACCAGGCCCACGGTTCGCCGGCCAACATCCTGGATTTGTACGCCATCACCGACATTCCCGAGATCGAAGGCACCGAGATGCTGCGGATCAAGTTTGCTTCGTCGGCGGCTCACGTGACCGGCAAAAAACTGGCGTCGTCGGAGTCGGCAACCTGGGATAACGAACATTTCCTGTCGAAACTGAGCGACATCAAAAAGGACATGGACCGGTTTCTGCTCGGTGGCGTGAACCACACCTTTTACCACGGAACGAACTACTCGCCGAAAGAGGCCGCCTGGCCGGGCTGGTTGTTTTATGCCGCAGTGCACTTCAATCCGAACAATCCGTTCTGGACGGATTTTGGGAAACTGAATCAGTATGTAGCGCGTTGTCAGTCGTTTCTGCAGGCCGGAAAACCGGATAACGACGTGCTGGTTTATTTGCCGATTTACGATGCCTACACGCGCCCCGGCAAGGTTTTGCTGCAACATTTCGACGGGATCGAACACGGTTTCAAAGGCTTGCCGGTCGAGAAACATGCCGGGACGCTCTGGGAAAAAGGCTACGGATTTGACTTTATATCGGACAAACAACTGCTGAATGTGACGTCCACAGCCGGGAAGCTAAAAACCGGCGGGGTGGCCTACCAGACCGTCTTGGTACCCGACGCCGAATACATGCCCGTGGGGACGTTGAATCAGTTAGTGCGACTGGCTCAGAACGGCGCAACGGTTGCCTTTGCCAGTGAGTTGCCCAAAGGCGTGCCCGGTTTGGGTAACCTGGAAAACCGGCAGGCGGCCTTCCGGAATTTGATCGAAGCACTCAAGTTTACGAACGCCGGAAAAGGCGTCAGGAAAGCGGTGGTTGGGAAAGGGGCTTTTCTGGTGGGAAAAGATGTTGACGATTTGCTGATGACTGCGGGCGTGAAACGCGAAAAGCTGGTCGATTCGGGTCTTCAGTTTGTGCGTCGCAGTCACGCCAAAGGGCAGTATTATTTTATCGCCAACTGGGGTGAAAAGGCCGTCGATGGCTGGGTTCCGCTGCAAACTACGGGCAAGGCGGTGGCTTTATACAGTCCGATGACGGAAAAACTGGGCATGGCCAATTTCCGGACCACCGCCGATGGGGGGGAGGTCTACCTGCAACTGGCACCGGGTGAGTCCTGCGTGCTGGAAACGTTTGCGGCAGCCGTTAGCGGTCCGGCGTATGCCTACTGGAAACCGGCTGCCAAAGCCCAGGAAATCAAAGGAACCTGGACCATCAATTTTGTGGATGGGGGCCCCCAACTGCCGACCAAGAAAGAAACCGATCGACTTGGTTCGTGGACGGATCTGGACGGGCAGGAGGTGAAGAAATTCTCCGGAACCGCTTCCTATACGATCGCTTTTCCCAAACCCGAAAGTACCGGCGATGGCTGGCTGCTGAGCCTGGGAGTAGTAGCCGAAAGTGCCCGGGTCCAGTTAAATGGCAAGGAAATCGGAACACTGATTGGGCCAACGTACGAGCTTTTTATCCCGAAAGACCAGGTGAAAGCCACCAACACACTGACGGTTTTTGTTTCGAACAGCATGGCTAATCGCATTGCCGATATGGACCGAGAACGCATCAACTGGAAGAAGTTTTATAACATCAACATGTCGGCCCGGCTACGCGAAAACCGGGGTGCCGACGGGAATTTTACCGCCGAAAAATGGAAACCGCGGGATTCCGGTTTGCTGGGACCGGTAACGCTGACCCCGGTTGTTGGTAAATAACCGCACCATGCAACGGATTGAGAAAGAAGACCGCCGGCTCAAAACCGGCGGTTTTTTTACGCCTTTTCAAAAACCGGTTCGGTACTTGTTCAGGAAATAGTGCATCGGATGGTCGTAAATTTTTAAACACTTCTTGCCTTTTTTCGCTTTACCTGACAACCCTTTCCGGTTTTTTTCTGTCGATACAGATGGAAGAGGGCAAGACCGGCGGGTTAACGTTACCGGATCGTGTGGGCCTGCGTGCAAATTCTGTGTACCGACATCTGATTTACTCAACATAAGACTGAACACAGCGAAAAACAATTCACATGGCAACACCTGTTAAGAATGGAACGCTGGAGCCGAAGGCTGCCACTCCAGTAAACGGATCGAAAACTGCTCAGGATCAGTTAGAAACGCTTGCCGCGTTGTATCTGGGTGCCCAACCGAAGGCAAGTGGTACGCCAAAATTTGCGGACTACTGCCTGGAGCAGTTCATGAATGGCAACGAGGTGGCAAAATCGGCGCTGGCGTCCTGATTACGAAGAAAAATAGAGGTTAAAGCCTGACTCCCAGGCCAAAACTGGTTCGGACCTGACTGAAAGGAATGGTAAAGGGAATGGCCGTCCGGTAGCCATTCTCCCAGTTAATAATTTCATTTTTGTGTTGATTGACTATCATCTGGCCGGCGATTCCCAGCTCCAGGTATAGCCTTGAACGGGCCGGAAACCGAACCGCTCCTTCGGCTGTTGCCCCCAGGCCAACCGTTTTTCGTGTGTGATAACGGCCGGATACGCCTTCCGCCGATGCGGTTTGCTGCCATTGTACGGTGGGCCCGACACTGAATCGGGTGATGTGTTGGCGTGAGTAAAAGCGGCATTGTGGACTCAGCGAAAAGCTTCGCCAATCGACCTTCGTAAAATTTTTACCGTGAATACTTCCTTTGGCAATACCGGTGGTGATGGCCAGGGCCCATCGGTCCATAAAACGTTCGACGTGCAACTCTGCCGCCAATAAACCTTTCACAACGGGATAATCTGCGGTGAATCCGAGCCAGGAAGCGGTCGATCCGCCTAGATTATTATCATTCATGGTCTTTTTCAACGCGGTTGAAGGGCTGATAACTGGTACACCGACTTGTAGCGAAACGGCCATCTTCGGTTTGGGCCGAGGTGCGGCAGCAACCTTCGGATCGGAGGGCTGCGCGTGCAGGAAACCGGCCGCCAGTAGGCCGGTTACTGTCAGGGTGAAGGGTGTTTTCATGAGCTTTTGGACAGTGTTTAGCGAAATTAACCCGTTAATTAGTAGGGTTTTAGCGTACAAATACGGTTTTTAGGGAGCGTAAGCGTATCTGTAAAGGGGCGCGCTAGGCACAGCCTGGGGTGTTTAGTAGGAGGAAATCTGTTTTCAGGAGGATGTCGGTCACCACCGGCAAGACCTGGTTACCTGAAACCGATCCGCAGGGGATAGTCCTGAATTCGTTGTCAGCAGTTATTGGCTCCAGAAAGCTGCTGATCTGGATGAAACAACTGCTCTCATCCGGGCTTTTTTGAGGCCGATAGGGACAAAAAAACCGGCAGCTACACCACCGGTCGCATGCGTGATGATTTCGCACCCTTGCTATAAAGTACTGTAGTCGATGAAGCCTTTATTGATATCGACGATTTTCCGCAACGACCGTCGAAATACACCGATTCCTTCCCGGGAGCCCCCTTCGTTGGTATTGCCTTCGATGGTAACCAGCTTTCCGCCAATGACTTGCTCGACGATTCCGCAATGGCCCAGACCATCCCCCAGGCTAATCGTAAAAATATGCCCCGGTTTGACCAGTGACGGGTTATTGATGGCCCGGGTGGTGGTGATGCGCGGAACCGGTTTGGTAGCCGCCCGGTTCCAGTGATCCATAACACCCGCCGTTTTAATCATTGGATTGGGCCGGTTTAATTTAGCCGAAGCCTGCTGAAAACAGAAATAAAGAAACGCGACGCACCAGGCAAAGTTTCCTCCTGCCGGGTTCAGGCCCACCGAACGCAGGTATTGATCGACCTCCGGCCCACGGTTGGAACCCCGGGGCGATTCCAAAACACCGATCTGGGTGACGGCGAAAGCCAAAACCGCCTGTAGGAGCGGAGAAGGCGTGTCGTTGGTAACCGGAACGGACTGGGTACCGAAAAGGACCGCCCAGGTGATGGAGCCAATTTTTCCGTCGATCACCAGCGGTAAACCATCCGAGTCCGTAAACCGGGCCTGAAATGTTTTGACGGCCAGCGTCGTTTGCTTGCCAAAATCGCCGTCTACTTCGATAGGTCCGCAACCAAATTCGTTGAGCCGTTGCTGAATGGCGCGAACCGTGGCTTTGTTCTTATGACCGGGTTTGATCACGACGCCCGGAAAGGGGAGGGGGGCAGCTAAAATTGGTTCCATACGTAGTAAAGGATGTAGGTGAGATGGTATAGAAGGGTAAAAATCAGTATTTTAACTCAGTAGTTACGAATTCCAGCACCTGATCGCCGGTGTTTTGCAAATCGTGGATCGCCGGTCCATCCCGTAGAATGTAGTAAAAAGAGGTCTGGTTTTTCCGGAATGTCAGCGGTATCTGGCGGCCATCTTCCTGGTTGGAGACACCCTGCCCGTCCTGCAAAACGGTCCAGAAGTAATCGTAATTATGGCGGTGGTAATGAATGCGTTCGCCCGGTTGCAGGCTGATGTGCCACACTTTCACCTTCTCATTTTCGAACAGAAGCGTATGTCCAACGTGCTCGTTATCACGGTTTTGGTGTAAATCATCGCGCAGTGCTTCGGGCGAGGGATTCGGGTAGGTTGACATGATGTTGCGGGTTTAGCAAATGGCGGAAAGTAATCACTGTTTCTCCAGTTTTTTCAATTCC
Source organism: Larkinella bovis (assembly GCF_042655385.1). Classification (NCBI taxonomy): domain Bacteria; kingdom Pseudomonadati; phylum Bacteroidota; class Cytophagia; order Cytophagales; family Spirosomataceae; genus Larkinella; species Larkinella bovis. Next base: position 410,558 of record NZ_JBHSMA010000005.1, read on the forward strand.
TTCTGAATATACGCTTTCGACAGCCAGTTCGTCCCGATCATGACGCCTTCGATGTTCTGGGTCTGGCCGATATCGTTCAGCGGGTTGCCGCTCAGCAGCACCAGATCCGAGACATTGCCGGTTTTGATGGTGCCCGAATCCGGTTTATTGAAGTACTTGGCGACGTTGACGGTGCCGGTCCGCAGGGTTTCGTACGGTGTCAGCCCCGCATCAACCAGGTAGCGCATTTCGTGGTGAATCGAAAAACCAGGTACGTTGAACACCTGGGGCGCATCGGAACCCAGCAGAATATCGACCCCGCCTTTCTGACAGGCCAGCAGGATTTTCCGGCGCATATCGATGTATTTCTGGGCCTTTTCGGGCGAGAAATTTGGGTTGTTGTTGTAGTTGTTCTTCGTGTTCGTCCAGTTCCGTACCTCCTCGGCTTTCATATATTTCATTTCCGGGGCTTTGGCAAATTGCTCCGCCGGCAGCGGAGACAGCCAGCGTTCGGCCAGCGCTTCGGTCGGCACCACCCGGATATTTTTCTCTCGTAAGCCGTTCACCAGTTTCGGAATGCGGGCCGGGTCTGCCCGGTAGCCAATCCAGGCGCCAAACAGACCGGTTTCCTGCTCCACCAGCGTATCAGAGCCGGGCGTGATGGCTTCCATGAAACTGTCGAGGTGGTCGATGGACGAATAACCTGCATCGATGGCCATCCAGGCTCCGACGTTGAACGAAACGTGTCCGGCAAACGGAATGCCGACTTCTTTGGCGGTTTTGGCGATGGCCGGAAACGTCTCTTTCGTTAAACCAGGGTGCAATTTGAGAAAATCGTACCCGGCGGCTTTCTGGTCGCGGACCATTTTGGCCCCCTGCTCGGGTGTTTTCACGGTCTGTCCGCTGAACGACGGGCCGGATGCGTAGAAATGGGGCCCCAGAATTTCACCGCTGTTGATTTTGCTGCGCAGTTCAAGGTGTTTGGGGTGACCGAGCATCCCGCGAATGGTCGTAATTCCGTTGGCGAGGTATAGAATCAGCACATCTTTCATCGGTTCTATATCGTCGATTGGCGGCACGTGGGCGTGAATCTCGGCCCAGCCTGGCGTCAGGTATTTGCCTTTGGCGTCGATGACCTGCGCGTTTTTGCCGTATTTCACTTTTCCGTCGGCACCGAGGGCCGTAATCCGGCCGTCTTTCACCACCACCGTCTGGTTTTCGAGGACACGCTCCTGGTCCATCGGGATGACATGAACGGATTTGAACACAATTTCCCGTTGCCGGTTGCTGATTAAGTCCTGAGCAAAAACCGCCTGGGCCAGACAGAAAAAGAAGAGAAAAAGCAGATTGCGCATAGTTGTGGAAAGGTTAGGGTTCGGGCGGAAACCGCAGAAATGGCGGCATCTGTACGAAACTATATACTTTTTGCGGAGAAGCAAAACCGCAAAGGAGGTAGGACCGCAGAGAATCGTTCTGTAGTGGATCACCGGATAAGTAGTTCCAGTATCGGCGAATCCGGAATTTTATTAGATAATAAAAAGATTTTTTAATCGTTTTTTAATGAAAAATACGCAAATTTAACCCAGTTTTAGACTGACATCGACCCTTAACCGCGATAGTTGCAGTCAATAGAATCAAAGGTCCTAACAATTTCATAACGTTGAGTAAGTCTTAAAAACCGGTGCGTTTGGGCCGGTTTTTCTAGTTACACAAAAGCCGCCGTCCCTCAAAGGGACGGCGGCTTTTGTGTAACTGATCCTTACGGTAAATCCTTTTCCGGATAAAGGACGATGCCGGTGCTAGAACGTAGCGATAAAACCGCCTTTTTCAACCACAATGGCGAATAGTTTATTGACGGGTGGGAGAAACTTTATCGTCGTGCCAACGACAGAAATGGTAGGCACCAGAAAGTTTAGCATAAACAGCATGAACAGCGTCGGATTCCGCTGCCAGTGCGGTTTGTCCGTACTCTTTTTATAAAGCAGGTAGACGCCAATCAGTAAGGCGACAAAACCGTATGCTAAACTCCGGGATAAATCACCGACCGAGAAGCTGGCCGCGATAATGCCAACGATACCGGAACAATAAATAGCTAGAAATAACCGGTTGTTCCGAAGCCACCAGATGGGGGCCAGAATAAAAAACCAGCCAAGTTTATAAGCCAGCAAGAAGCCCAGCACATTGGTCCAGATAAAACGGTCATCCATCAGCCTCAGAAAAGGCAGTACACCACTGTGATTTCCCGAAGGCGTTTTCAAGCCCAGGAAATGCCCCAACAAAAAGCGAATGGTGAAGTAAACGATAAACGAAAGAATGAAAGGTAAGTCACTGGTAGTGAGTAGAGTGTCTGGTTTTTTGGAATCGGTCGTCACTATTTTATGGAAAGCGAAGGCCAGCAAACCGCTGAAGAGGGCCCGTTCATCGGTGAAGTAAGCCGCCAGCAGACACACTAAAACCACCATCGCATTCCGGCTTAAAAGACTGAAGAGGATGAACGTAAAAGCGATGCCGTCATTCCATAAATACGTATCGTGAAAAAAACTTTTTCCGGTGTATAAAATCGAGAAGTTACAGGCAACCAGCGTCGCAAATAATTTGTCGTTGGAGAATTTAAATACGAGACTTAATAGGCTGATAAAGAACAATAAACCGAAGAGATTATTGATGAGGTACAGACTTAACATTTTTGGTAATAAGTCCGTTACCGGTACGTAATGAAGCAGTAGGGCCGGTATAAATCGGAAGGCTAATTTGGAAGAATGGGAGCTGGTTTCTACGTGTTGCGGTTGAAAAGGTACCTTGGATTGCTGGTCCAACGCCTGATAATTTTCAAGCAGCAGCTCGTGGTACGGCGACCGCTTTAGGGCTTCTTCCGAGAAATTCAAATAGTTGGGCATCGAGGTAATGATGCAATACAGGGCACAGAGAGCGGTAATATAAAACTTCCAGGAATCCCGCTCTATGACCAACGTGATCACGGGCCCCAGTGAAGCAACCCATTTTCTGATTAGCGAAAGAATCTGGGGTTCTTTCGGAAGCCGTACAATTGTTTTCATATTTTATTTGAGTATTGGCCCTGTGATTTTACTCAAAATACAGTGTTAGGGCTGCGTTTATTAAGCTATCCGTATCCCGGTATTTTACTGCTTATTAGGCGCCAAGGCTTCTATAAACTGCTTCAAAGGTAAGCCTTTTTGCATTGGCTACGGCTGGCAATAGGCGACGTTGCACAAAAATGATATGATAATTTACTTAACGGTATGTAGGTGTAAATACTCAATAAATTTAAGTACTTGGATGTTGGCCTTGAACGCGTATCGGCTTGTGTTCTGAAACAGCTTACCAAGCAGGATTTTGAGGCTAATGAAAGGTAAATCGCTTTTGTGGGCGCTTATAAACAAAAACCGCCTTCGGTCTACCTGAAGGCGGTTTTTGTTTACGGTTGGCCTTACACGGGTCAAACCGTTGGGGTTTCAAAACCGGTCGAAATACTCAGCGCCTTCCAAGTTTCCAGTTCGTTCCGGACGGCTTCGATTTTCTGGTGCGCCAGCACATAGGCATCCTGCCCCAAAAACAAGTGCAGGGGCGGGTTGGCTTCGCTGGCGACCCGGATCAGGGCGGCCCCGGCTTTTTCGGGATCGCCGGGCTGGTTGCCGTTAATCTGTTGCTGGTGTGCCTGCTGCAAATTTCGCACTGCCTGGTAGGCCTCAAGCTGATTTTGGGGAACGCCCAGCGAACCGGAGGTGAGGAATTCAGTCCGGAAATAACCCGGTTCTACCAGGGTGACGTGGATGCCAAACGGCTTGACTTCTTCGGACAGCGATTCCGAAAACCCTTCGACGGCAAACTTGGTCGCGCAGTAAATTCCAAAACCGGGGAAGGCTCCCGTGAAGCCGGCAATCGACGAAATATTGAAAATGTGGCCGGACTGTTGTTGGCGCAGGTACGGCAGCACTTTCCGAATGACATTCAACGAGCCGAAGACGTTCACCTCGAAATTCTCGCGGGCTTCTTCGTCCGTCAATTCTTCCAGACTGCCCAGTAGGCCATATCCGGCATTATTCACGACAACATCGATTTTTCCGAAATGAGCAACGGTTTTTTCAATCGCTTCTGCAACGCTCGATTCGGTTGTCAGATCGACTGCCAATGGTAGAAAATTATCACTGCGGGTACCGACTGCCCGGCGAAGGTCGTTGAGGTTCCGGGAGGTTGCAGCCACCGCGTAGCCGCCATTCAGCAGTTGTTTGACGAGCGAAAGTCCCAGACCTTTGGAGGCTCCGGTAACAAACCATACGTTTTGAGTATCCATAATTTTGTTCGTTTTGATGGAACAAAAGTAGGGTGACCGACTACGTGCAACATTGCGGTTTTCAAACCGATACTTGCAAAATTCAAACAGCGCGAAAAGCGGAAGGGGGCAGGTGGGTCTGTTTCTTGAAAAAATTGTTGAAATGGGCCGGTTCTTCGAATCCGAGGGTGTAACTGATTTCGGAAATATTCCAGTCCGTGTGTTTCAGCAGGGCTTTGGCTTCACTGGTTACCCGCTCGGCAATATGATCGGTGGTGGTTTTGCCGGTGGTTTCGCGAATGGACCGGTTCAGGTGGTTGACGTGCACGGAGAGCTGCTCGGCATAATCGCGGGCCGACCGCAGTTTAAACCGTTGCGAGGGGGATTCGATCGGGAATTGGCGTTCCAGCAGCTCAATAAAAACCGCCGTAATCCTCGCTTTGGCGTCCGTATGCTGGTAAAGGGTTTCGGTCGGCTGCATTTTCAGGGCGTAATGAATCAATTCTGTGACGTAGTTGCGCAGCAGATCATATTTATACGGATAATCCGAAGCGATTTCGGTCAGCATCTTTTGAAACAGCTGGCTTACCTGCTCATCCTGAGCGGAGTTGAGGACGTAAGCGGGTTTGCCGCCATTGGCAAACATCGGCAGTTCGTGCAGGTTGCCCCGAATCTTCTCCGTAAAAAACGCTTCCTTGAAAATGCAGAAAAAACCGCTGGGGGCGTCGGAAAACGATTCCCAGTTATAGGGCACCTGCGGATTGAAGAACATGAGCGTTGTTCCGTCGACTTCCAGGCTCTTATCCGCGTAATGGTACACGTTTTTGCCCCGGATCATCGTGATTTTGTAATAATCCCGGCGGCTGTACTGGATGGGTGCTTTCCCCTGGCCAATGCAATCTTCTATTCGGAAGACATTGAAATGCCCGATCTCCTGTTGCAGGTTGGTGGGTAACCAGTTGAATTTTTGCTGGTAAAGCTCTTCGAGGGTTTCCGGTTTTGCCATGCGTAAACTTACAAAAATCAAACCGGCTCTCCAAGGTATTTTTTGGGCAGGCAGCTAGCCGGAACGAAGAACCGGGTTCCACAACGCGTTTGCCCACTGCCGATCGGCCGGTTGGCCGGAACGGGATCAGGAAGCGCAGTGGGGTCCGGTGGCCTTTTTCATTTTCCGGGTAAAAGGGAGGCTGTTTAATTGTGGTAAATTCGTATAATTAATTGCTATAAACGTATAAAAAACCAGGTAATTATTGTTATAATATTGTGATATTATTGTATCCTGTAAATGCTGGTTTTTCCTGGCTCTCTTTTGATACCCGGAGAGTTGTTAGAAATTGAAGGGTAGTTTTCTGTAAATCAGCTATATATGTCGCTTGTGGCAATGAAGGGAGATTGTGGCAGGCGGAGGGCGGTATTATACAATCTTATTGTGAACGCAGCCTGGGAGCCAGGTTGTGCGAATAACTGGAAGTATCCTTTTCTTTTATATAACCATCGTACTCCTGACGAATGATTTCGGCAACTGAGCAATTCCTCTGTCGAGCGACTCAAGCAGATCAACTGGCTTCCAGTTCGATTGACTATAGGGCTGTTGCGTTTACATTTTGTAAATCATTGATTAAGGATGCCGGGGCGGCTGAACAAATGGTTGATGCCATTTTTGCGGAAATGCAGGCAGAAGACCCCGACTTCCAGACCCGGCATGCCCTGGAAACCTACCTATTCATCCACTTGCGGACGAAATGTCTGGCCTACCTCCGTACGGCGAATAAAAGCCAGCTACTCCGTTCTCCGTCCGGCGAAAAACCGGCAGATCGCCCGGAAGGGAAGTCCGTTTTCTGGCCGGTTTTTATAAAAGAAAATTTTCTGATTCGGCCAATCTTACGGTTTTTCTAAGCCCGTAGCTTTCGATTACCTGATCCGTAAATACCCTGTCTAAACGGTGTGTTAGGCAGGCCCAATGGTGTTTTGTCTTATTCCTAACCCTTTATTTTCCATGAAAACAAAATCTACAGGTAGATTACTTGTTCAGTGTGCCCTGGTTTTGATCGGGCTGCTCGGGCTTCGTACCGGCCCCCTCTGGGCGCAGCGAACCACCCGCCCGGCGGTGACGGGCCGCGTAACCTCGTCCACCGATGGCACTCCCTTGCCGGGCGTCAACGTCGTATTGAAAGGCACCCAGGTCGGTACGACCACGGATGGCGACGGAAAGTATGCCGTGGATGTGACGGGCAGCGAGTCTACGCTGGTCTTCTCTTACATTGGTTTCAACACGCGGGAAATTCCCGTTGGCAACCAGAAAATCATTGACGTTAGCCTGAGTGAAAGCGTGGCAACGCTGCAGGAAGCCGTCGTAACGGCCCTCGGGATCAAGCGGGAAAAGCGGTCGCTGGGCTATTCGGTGGGCAATGTCGAAAGCAAAGCTCTGACAGAAACGCCCCAGAACAACGTCCTGAACGCGCTGTCGGGCAAAGTGGCCGGGGTTCAGATCTCGCAGATGGGCGGGGGCGCGGGGTCGTCGGTGAGCATGGTCATCCGCGGGGCCAATTCCCTGAACGGCGACAACCAGCCGTTGTTTGTCATTGACGGCGTTCCGGTTGCCAACAAGCTCAACAACGGGTTTGGGGGCGCTGACATGGGGAACCCCATTTCCGATATCAACCCGAACGATATTGCCAATGTGTCCGTCCTGAAAGGCCCCAGTGCGGCCGCCCTGTATGGGTCACGGGCCGGTAACGGGGTCGTGCTGATCACGACGAAATCCGGCGCGGGAGGCAAAAGAGGCATTGGCATATCGCTGAACACCGCCGTGGTGGCCGATGTTCCCCTGCAATATGTAGGGGTTCAGAACAAATTCGGATCGGGTAAAACCGGTGCGCACGTTCTGGAGGAGCAGGAAAATGAAAGCTGGGGCGCTGCGCTCGACAAAGGCGAACAGTGGGCCTTGTGGAACAGCAATGGACAGAAGGTGCCCCTGGTTTCTTATCCCAACCGTTTCAAGGATTTTTTCCAGACCGGTATCACCAACACGAACAACATTTCGGTTAACGGAAACTACGACAAAGGCAACTTCCGGCTGTCGCTCGGGAATATGACGAATAGGGGCATCATTCCGAACACGGATCTGTCCCGCCTGACGCTGGCCCTGAACACCACCTATAACCTGACCGACAAGCTGCGGGCGTCGGTGAATATGAACATCACCGAATCGGGTTCCAACAACCGGCCGATCATCGACCAAAGCCGCAATGACGTGGTCCGGAGTGTCTACGAAACCGGTTCTCAGGTAAACATCAACGACCTGCGCGACTACTGGCTTCCCGGTCAGGAGGGCATTGCGCAGCGGAAATACAAGGACAAACAAAATAACCCGTTCTACCTGGTATACGAGAATCCCACCGGCTTTAAACGCGACCGGGTGGTGAGCAAGATCCAGCTCGACTACGATATCACGAAGGAGTTTTCGCTCACTGGCCGGTATTCCCGCGACTCATATACCGAAATTCAGGAGGCTAAAAAGGCCTATAACAACTTCGAGGCTCTGAACGGTGCCTATCAGGTTTCCAACAACTACAACAAGGAAACCAACCTTGACCTGCTCCTGAGCTACAAGAAAAACTTTGGCGACGCCTGGAGCCTGAACGCTCTGGCCGGCGTAAACCGCCTGGAGCAATACGGACGCAGTCTGGCGACTTCGGCCACCGCCCTGGTGGTACCCGGCGTGTATAACATTTCCAATGGCGCTCCCGGAGCCGTTGCCTACAACAGCCTGCTGAACCGCAAGAAACTGTACGGTGTGTACGGATCGGCTTCGATCGGGTTCAAAGACATGGTTTACCTCGACCTGACCGCGCGTAACGACTGGACCAGCACCCTGCCGAAAGGGAACAATTCGTATTTCTATCCGTCGGCTTCGCTCAGCGTGATTGCTTCCGAAATGATCGAAATGCCGCGTTTTGTGAGCTTTGCTAAAATCCGGGCGGGCTATGCGCAGGTGGGGAACGACGTAGCGCCTTACGCCTACAGCCGGATTTACCAGACCGCTCTCGACTGGGGTTCTGCCAAAAGTATGTACATGGGGGGAACGCTCACCAACCCGGACCTGAAACCAGAAATTGCCACCTCGAGCGAGATCGGGCTTGACCTGAAATTCCTGAACAACCGCCTGGGACTGGACGCAACGTTCTATCAGCGAGGCAACAAAAACCAGGTTCTGTCAATTGTAACGCCCATTGAATCCGGAGCAAACTCCAAGCAGATCAACGCCGGGTTGGTGGAAAGCAAAGGATTTGAGATGGCCCTTTACACGACGCCCATCAAAACGGAGGACTTTAGCTGGGATATGAATTTCACCCTGACCCGAAACCGCACATACATCACCCGACTGGCGGACGGCATCAAGTACTTCTCGTTTGCGTCTTACTCCGGGGCTGAAGTACGGACGTACGAAGGCGGTCAGGTGGGCGACATCTACGCGGCCCCGATCCTGAAAGTGAAAGACACCAATTCGCCGTACTACGGTTATCCGATCGTGACCAGCGGAGGGCTTTACCAGACCGACAACGATGTGAACAACCTGAAAAAGATCGGGAACTTCAATCACCAGTTTCTGATGGGCGTTCAACCCTCGATCCGGTACAAAAACATAACCTTGTTTGCCAATGTAGACTGGCGCATGGGCGGGTCGTTCTACTCCAATACGATGATGTTCCTGGGTAACAATGGCCAGCTGGAAGAAACCCTGACCGGCGAAAGTTACGATCCGAACCGGAGCCTGGCCGAGCAGATCAAAGAGAATCCGGACAAGTATCTGGGTAGCTGGGTGGGCGGCCGCAATGCCGAATACCACGGGTTCGCCTGGCCGGAAGGAAGTGTGGAAGCGGGCAGACGGGTGCAGGATGCCAGCCTGAACCCCGGCGTAGTTGCCACCAAGGATGCCAATGGCAATACGGTTTATACCGAAAACCTGGGCGGCCCCGGCAGTAAATGGCTGGATCCCTTCAGCGCTTACCGTTACGCCAACCGTCCGTTTGCGGAAAAAAACATGTACAGTGCCACGTACGTGAAAGTGAGAGAAGTTTCGATTACCTACCGCCTGCCCAAAACCTTCGTAAACCGTCTGCATTTGCAGAATGCATCGGTTGGGTTCGTGGCGAACAACCTCTTCATGTGGACGGCAGCCGGTATTAAAGGCCTTGATCCCGAGCGCGCATTCAGACCCAACGGTGCTGGCTGGTCGCAGGGCGTGGAGTATTACAACGTAATGCCTTTCACGGGTTCATTCGGGGCTAAATTGAATGTAGACTTTTAATATTGGGAAGTGAAAATGAAAACGATAAAAGCATTAAGAGTTCCTTTGCTGGCGATGATGTGTTTATGGGTATCGGCCTGTAAGGAGGACCTTACCGAGATTAACCAGAATCCCAACAGTCCGGAAAATGTGTCGTCCAACTACGTTCTAACCTATTCCCTGGTGAATAGCGGAAAGCTGGTCTTCAATATTGGTAGAGACGGCTCCAAGATCGCGGCTGCTATGCAGTATATGCAGGCGGGAACCAACGAAGGGGCGGCCGAGAAGAACCAGTATGCCTGGACGCAGGATGGCTGGGGCAGCTACTACGATATCCTGCGGAACGTGCAGATCATTTATGATAATGGCGTGCGGGATGACAACAAGCTCTTCCAGGGCATCGGGCTGACCATGAAGTCCATGCTGTTCGGCTTGCTGACCGACCTCTATGGCGACATCCCGTACAGCGAGGCCCTGCAGGCCAGCACCGGGTCGTTTTTTCCAAAATACGACAAACAGGCCGATGTCTACAAGGGCATTCTCTCTGACCTGAAAAAAGCCAACGAGCTGCTGCAAAACCTGACGCCGAAGGACGTGGTGAGCGCCACCTCCGATGTGATGTATAAGGGTGATGCGACCAAATGGCGGAAGTTTGCCAATTCGCTGCGGCTGCGGTATGCCCTTCGTCTGGCGGATAAAAAGGCGGAGATGGCGGCATTGGGGATCAATCTGGAAACCGAGTTCAAGGAAGCGGCTGCCAGCGCATTTACCAGCAAGGCCGATGATGCCACCATTGCGTTCCTGGGGACTAACTCCGACAACGCCCAGCCCGGCGGCCCGCTGGCGACGGCTACGCCCAACCGGCTGACCAAACCCGCCAAACCGCTCGTTGACAAGTTGCTTCAGTTGAACGATCCGAGGTTGCAGCGCTGGGCCAACCCGGTACTGAGAAAATGGGATGCCAACGTGAAAACAGAAACCACGAAGTCGGTCACGAACCTGTTCGGGGAGACATTTTCCGTGGTTTATGTGCCAACCGTGGCCTCCAGCGCCGATACCAACCTTTATGTAGGGTTACCGGTCGGTCTTCCCATTACGCAGGGCATTGTCTACAACAAGGGAAATGATGTAGCGGTTTATCCCAATGAGCGTAACCCCTACATTTCCTTAATTCATGACCGGTATCGGAACAATTCCGATCCCTATGTAGCGATGAATTTCATGAATTACCCCGAAGTTGAGTTTATCCTGGCTGAGGCTGCCCTGCTGGGCGGATTCGGTGCCACGGATGCGGAAGCGCATTACAAAAAAGCGGTCCAGGCGTCGATGGACAAAGAAGGGGCGCTGGCCGCCACCGGCTTTAAATTTGATACGTACTATGCGCAACCCGGTGTAAACTACGCGAGCGCGGCCAATAAGCAGGAACGGATTCTGGAGCAAAAATGGATCTCGTCCTGGTTCAGCATCCAATCCTGGTTCGACTGGCGACGGACGGGTTATCCCGCCCTCAAGACCGGTCCGGTGGCGCAGTTCGGCGCGGCTCTGCCAATCCGTTATATGTACCCTACGCCCAACCTGGATCCCAAATACATCGCCAATTACAAGGAGGCCGTAGAAAGGCTGGGCAATACCAACTTTATTCCTACCGGCCAAAGCAAGGATCACCATTACGCTAAAATGTGGCTTGTACAAGGGACCTCAAAACCGTGGTAGAGAGGCTTAAATGTTAGTAAACCTGAGTCATCCCGAAGTTTGATAACTCTGTTTTAAAAGCGAAAACCTTCCGAATTTAGTGGTGCGAACTACTAAGCGGAAGGTTTTCTTATGAGGCTTTGTTAGGGGGCATTATTCGCTTCCGACCTAACAGTCTGGGGTTACTGTTGAGCGAGTTGGGCGGTAAACTCCTCGGTGAGCAACACGCTCCGGCCGCAACCAAACGCATCAGCAACCTGCTTCGCAGTAAAGCTTGGAGTCACACACTGATTGAAGCGTTTCTTCTGGAGAAAGCCCAGAACGTGGCCCAGCAGCTACAGGATCAGCCTCAGGTCGGGGTCTTGATCTGGGACGAAAGTGTGATCGAAAAATCCGAGAGTATCCGCTCGGAAGGCGTATATGCGGTTCGGAGCAGCAAAGCCAAACGGCTCAAAGGCAGCAGACCCGGTTTCTTTAATCCGCCCGGCGGACGCCCCGTGCCTGTACCCGGCTTTGAGTGGATGGGTCTATTACTGGCTGGTTTGAAGACTCATCCCTGCATTGCCTTCTTCTGGTGGTACACCCCGCGGGGTGAACACGCTCAGGACCGCTTACTGCTCCAGACCGGCCTACTGCAGGAGGCTGTTAAGGCGTTCGGTCGCTGTGGCCTGTGTTTGGGCTATGCTGGGAAACGCGGGCTGGGCAAGCTGATCGAGCAGGCGGTGCCCTTTGTGCTGCGCTGGCCCCAACGCTACCAACTTGTGGATCAGAAGGGGCAACGAAACGCTTGGAAGATTGCCCGTAGCAAACCGGCTCAGGTGCGCCGTGCGATCTGGGATGCCCACCAGCACCAGTGGCGTAAGGGGGCTTGGCCTTACCCGTTACCCATCCGGATTACCCTCAGCAAGTTTTATGGCTGGTTGTCTGCCGGATTGGGAAGGGGAAAGAACCGTGGTATTTATAGACCAATCAGCCTTGTCAGGATGCGGATCAACTTTGGTCGGTGGTGCTGGCTTATGCCCGTCGGTGGCCAATTGAAGCCTGCTGGCGCTTTTCCAAAAGTGCGTTGGCGATTCAGTGGCCCCGACTGTGGTTCTGGCTCAACCGACGCAAGTTGATGATGATGGT